>JBAZWD010000005.1:96440-164510 GCA_041660525.1 Legionellales bacterium
AAATTACGAGCATTTTTTAGCAGGTGCATTAGCCTTTGGAAGACCTATGCATGCTTTTTTACCAAACGGAAATAATAATCCTATGATTGTACATGGTACCGACATGGGGCCTGCGTTACCTGTAGAACATGATTATGTGCATTTTAATCAAGATATAAAAGATATAGCGAATGTTTGTAACACGAAAGAGAAACAAGAGCATTATTTGCAAATAGTAGCTATCATTGCAAATGCATGTGCGCGGGCAGGTAATCCACGTGCAGCTAATCGTCTTATTGATCAACTGAATAATCTTGGTTACACTTTGGCTATTGATAAAGAGCCAGTAATCAAAGAGTTTATGATAAATACCTATAAGGAACTAGCGTATTTTGCTGGAATGAATGATGTTACAGTCGAGCTTAAAGATTTTAAAAATAATACAGATCACTCTTTTACATATACCATAGAAGTAAGCGTTGTGGAAAATGCGCAAAAAATGACATTTAAAGGAACAATGCATGATGTATTTTCACGCGAATATGAAACAGCTAAAATTCAAAACATAGAAACACTTTATCAACATTTACAACAAATTCAACAAATGAAGCCGAGTTCTTTACCTTCAACACTTCCATCTTATATAAATGATATAAATGGAGTCAGGCATGAGTTTAAAGAAACCGTGATCAAGAAAACTGCCGTACAGAATTTGAGTAACAGTTGAATCATTTCAAAACATTAAAAAATCAAACAGCACCTATTATTGTGGAATTGACTTAGGCTTAGTTTACAGGTAGTATGAATACCAACTTATATCGTCCCTAAAAGAAATAAATGTATATAAATATCAATGAGTTAAAAAGTGAATTACAGCGCACTAGTTGGACTCTACAGTTATTGACTGATCTTCCCCCTCTTTTTGATCAAATTGGCGAATCCAGCAAGATAGTCAGCTTTGCGAGCGCTTTGCACTGGCTGTATCAGTCTGATCCGAGCCAGCATCCATACCCACCTTTTCCGACAAAACGTGATGCTCACAAGATTATGGGTCCGAATGTTCAACTGCAGAGTGTGCGCCACACTGCTAAAAAACATGGATCAAAAGTCGGGGAAATTTACGATATGCGTGAGTTTACGAAACTTGCACAAGAATATGGATATGAAAACAATATTTCATATTTAAAATGCATAACGGTGAACGACTTTGAGACGCATATCATCAATGCAGTGCAAAATAATGATTTGCTGACTGTATTTTTTGATGCCGACGATAAAGGTTCACCTGGCAAATTCAATGGGGTTCGCGAACATAGTGCACTAGTTCTGGGTTATGCTAAAAATCAAAAAAATGAGATTTCTTTAATTCTTCAACATTGGGGACAATATTATCTCGAAGATATCAACGCAGTTTTTGAATCAAGTCAAAATTTGCAAGATAAAAGAAATCCAGAAGTTTTTATCAAAAAAAATAAAAAATGGCAAACATTAATAGAAGAAGTTGAAGATCATCAATATTCGACTCGGCATGCGCAGCCACCAGCAAATGATGCGATCAGTATGCGTAGTGCTCTGCTTGTTCAACGTAGCACTCACAGAAAAGAGACAAAGTCGTTTTATGATACTTTTAATAATGCATTAGTGCCCAAAATTATCGATTATCAAAACTCATCATTAGATCATTTTAAGCAAAGCCCTGCCGCTGATATTCCCTTAGATATTTTGATTCATTTTTTAGAAATTGACAATATGCGATCAGATTGTTATCAAACAGCAGATCTTATTTTATTTGCAAACAATCCAGAATTATTAAAAGAAAAAATTATTGAATTAACGATAGAACAATATAATACCTCATTAAGAGGCTCATTATGTGATGATATTATCAGGCAAAATCCGGATTCAAAACGATCCATCATCGAATTAATTTCAAACAGCATCGATGCGAAATCAAATAACATTAGAGTCGAAATTACTGATGGGAAATATACAATAGAAGATGATGGCGACGGGATGGATATTGAAATAATTTTCAGATCGTTGCTAGTCCCTAAAAACAGCACAAAAAATAAGATTGAAGATTCTATTGGAAGATTTGGGTTAGGGTTTTTTACTAGCCTTAGCCATGTATTAAAAGACCCAAATGGATCTGTCACACTTGAAACAAAATCTCAAAACAAAGCTGGATATATACTAAAATTTAAAAATATTAATAAAAATATCTTTATCAGCATAGAAGAAAGCACTAAAAACAATCATGGAACCACAATCACTGTTGTAGATAACAATATAGAAGCGAGTCTTTACGAATCATATGCTAAGCAGTATATGAACTGTAATCAACATGTGGGCTTAATGATTAATGGTACTACGATTTTGATTGAAGAAGATTATAGGCAATATGATCTAGGTTTATCAAAAGTATATATTCGCAAGACACAAACAAACAGATGCTACATTAGTTTGGCAAATATTTTAATTTCAGAATTTGAAACATTTAACACTGAAAATCACCTGGATATAATATTAAGCTTACCCAAAAATGCAACATTAATGGAGAGCAGAGATAAGATTTTGATCGATAGCGAAGCAATGCTTGCAGAAGTATGCAAAATTATCGATCTATGTCACCAATTAGCGGATGATGAAAAAATACCTTACCTGAACTCATTAGCGCCAGCAGTGTATCTTTTTCAAAGGCATAATGTCTTTATCAGCAATGATAGTAATTTATTAGAGCATTTGTCTCATGTATTAAAAAAATATTTATCTATTCTAGGTAAAATTCCTATTCCTGATAATTACCTCAAGAAAATATTTTCAAATGATGATACGCAAGTGGTGCATCACCAAATCCTACCGATAGATTGGAAAATGCGCATTGGAGAACATTGCTCATTATTTGAAAGTAAAACACACGACGTAATGATTGCAAAGCTGCATCCCTCAAGAAAAATTTATCATGACTATCCAAATCAGATTTTATATATTGACCAATCGTTTTACGATAAAATCGTGCGTGAAAAAAGATATGTCCAAGCCAATATAATTACTACTGAAATATTTAATATACCAGGCGTGTGGTATGATTTTAGAAGAATTAGTGCGCAATTAGAATCCTTAGTGAAATTTGATGTAAATTACAAAAAACCCAAATATCACGAATTGTTTTTAAAGCATGGTTGTCTGTCTTATCTTTCAGATGAATTTTTAGATTCAATACCCAAAAACGATATGGAAATTCTAGTGCAATGCCCCACATTATTGAAAACCTTCAGGAAAGTTGATTTTCCATTTGATATTCATCAGAATCAAAAAATATACCGTATTTTACACGAAAACAAAGTTTACTACGTTTTGTATGATTATAGTTTTTACGCGAACGATGATTCAAGATATACATTTTTTGACGAACATTTTCAATATGTGAGCGCAGAAAAATGTATACCATTGCAACAACATGCACTTCATCAACTATCTAATATTGCTGATAAAGAGAAATATGGTACAGAAATTTTTCATCACAACAATGATACATATTATATCAATATTCCAAAAGAGAAAAACATTAATGCTTTGATTACTTCAAAGCAAAATCAGCAAGTGCAATTCAGGGATATAATGCTAAGCAAAGACAAATTAATTGCCTTTGTTGAAAATGATAAAGTATATCTGGTAAACGATCAAAATATATCAGTTTATCATGGGAAACTGATCTCTAAATATATCTCATCCTGGGATGCTCAATCTGCTTCGGTAGATTCTTGGGTGCAATCTTTCATTTATGATAATAATGATAAACATTATTTTGTTACGCAAGATGGAAGATGCTGGCATTACCCTACTCTATGTGCACAAAGTCGTTATATAGATTCAAATAATTATTACTGTATATTTGAAAAAGATGCTCAATATATAGTTGTTGATAAACATGGTCAACACACTGTTTATGAGTCGGCACGTTTAAGTAACAATAAGCAAGATAATTGTATTATTATCAACAATGAAAACTTATACCTTGAAAATAAATGCATATATTCAAAAAAAGGAATTTATAATTTTAAAGTCCATATGCACCTTAAAATGATAGAGATCACAGGCAAAGCTAACTTCTGTGATTTAGTTGGTCTTGATGGGAAATCTATTTTTAAAGAAGGTCAAATCAAATCTTTTGATTCTAGTGATGAAGACAAAACTTATATTAGTGGCGCACTCGAAATTAATAATCAAAAACGGTATTTTCATATCACTGACAACGGCGTTATATGGCAAGAAGATCCAGGATTATTTTTCTCGAATGAAGGATATGCTGTGTATCCCTATAAATTTCCACTTTCAGAGGGTAAACAATACATGCGCAGTGACTTGAAAGATTATATAGTCACTAATAGATCGGGAATGTATAAATATGACGGAGGATATGAAAAATATCCTATTCTTAAAATATTAGAGGCTTGGCAACTAAAAAATTCTAACGTAATTAAAAATCTTAATTTTATGAATAATACAATTTCTAATTTCGAAATATATTCATCCTATTTACGATTTGTGCATTGTCCACATCTAGTTTTTCAAAAATTATTTTCTTATTTCCCATATTTTCAATTTATCCCTGATGAGCAACAGCTTGCAGCTTATGATGAAATTTATGATGTTATTATGTGTACAGATAAAAGTTTTATTAAAGAAGGAATTATTGCATTTCATACATTTCAAAGTATTTTGAAGTACAGACCTGATCTCAATATGAACGTTAATTTTACTGATTTGATTAAGCTATTTGGGATTCAAATCTTATGGGGTATTTCAGAACATTTTCTAATATTTCTTGAAAGAATTTCTCAAGGCGCAGATATCACAACTATCATCTCGAACTTCCCTGATGATGTGCGCGAAGGATTTTATTACTTATTTTGTAGTACGGCCTATCTACCATCTGGCACGATGACGATTGAACAAAATCCATTAGCCTTATCTTCATCATATAGTATGGTACAACTCATTACTGCAATCACTTTACAAAATGACTTAATAGATAAAGTGCATGATACTGGAGCATTCAATGAAACATTTAATTCAGTTTCCAAGGCGACTCTTGATACATTATCACAAAGAAGACTAAGGCACGCAATCTATCATTTAAGCGATCCATCGCATCCCATCTATATCAGAGAATTAATTCAAAATGCAATTGATGCCTGTGTTGAAGGTAGTAATAAAGAAATCAGAGCTCACAGTTACCAACTTTCTGATAATGAACATGTTTTTCAGATTACTGATACAGGTAAGGGAATGTCCTTAGAGGAAATTTTCAAGTATTTAATACTTCCAGAGCACTCAAGCAAACGTGGACGCGGTGAGTTTATAGGCGGACGAGGCGTTGGTTTATTCACTATTTTTCATGATGCAAAAGAAGTATTGATCAAAACTAGCAAAGGCGACGGTGAAACTTATTACCTTCAGTTTTTACCTCAATATGATGCATCACATCGCATTTATGATATTCACATCAAATGGTATAAAACCAACGAAAGCAGCAAGGGTACTTTGATCCAACGTATATCCAATACGCAACATTTAAAACTAGAAACCATTAAAGCAATGAACGCAATAAGACATTTCGGTAGATTTGTGCCGAGTGAAAATGTTGAAATCTATTTTAATGATATACAGATTAATTCCTATTTAACTCATTTGGCTTCAGTGAATATTGAAAATTTCGGACTGTGCAAAATCTACCAACATAGTGAAGCGATATTTACTGCAAATGGGCTTTTTATTAAATATATTGATGATGTTTATTGGCAGGACATGCCGCCCATTATTAAAAATATTATCCAAAAATATGGTATTTTAATTGATTTACCACCCAAAGTAAGTTTGACTCGAGAACGCTCTGACTTTCAATCTGCTGATGAGTTTCAAAGATTTTTTAAGCCCTTATTTGCATGCTTATGTTTGCAAGCCTATTGTCGTTTGCTGTGTAGCAAAGAACTCAAATTTGAAGAATTGCCAGATGATATTTTTGATTACTTAGAAGGCTCATATCAGCCAATATGTGCAAATGATCCTGTTATTGCTCGTGATGCAGAAACTATCAATAATGGTGGGCAACCTTCTTCATTTACATATTATTTCAATCAAGATAGATTTATTAGCTTACTACTACATCTTTCATTTATACCTTATCGAGACAGCTCTAAAACTTTTAGTATTATCGAGCTTGCTGGTTTAATCGGTAAAACAAAAATTGATATTGATCGATTGCCTTATTTTATCCAAAAAAGAATCAAAGCTCATTCCGATTCGCTTGAAGCTAAGAATAACTTTAAGCCTGTCATAAATGAATTAGTTAATGATCGTTTCCAACAGCATGAAATCATGAAGCCTTGGCGTTTATCTGAAGACCCACCGAGTAATTGGCTAGTGTTCAATACTATTTTAGAATCACTATGTGTGCATTTTGAAAAGCATTATCAGCTCAAATTAAATATACAGTATAGTGCTGAAAATAGTGATGCGCGTGCTTTTGTTAAACCATGGGATTTTACTGTATACAATGGAATCAGAGTTTATGATATTTATTTTAATCCATTTCAATTTGAAGCTACGCTTGCAAAAGCCTTTACAGATCAGCAAGTGCGTGAAACTCTAATCAACGAACTTCTAGGTACATTATCCCATGAAGTGACACATTTATTAGAAAATTCTTCATGCTGTGGATCCAGGTACACACATAATAATGAGTTTCGTGATCTGAATGCTGATATTTATAGTGCGGTTTTGTTTGAAGTTAACGTAGATAAGCTTTCTGAACTATTTAAAGAAAAAGATAATGATTTATCGTGCAGCGCAACTCTATTTTTAAAAAATTCAATTTACGATACGCCTAATTTAAATAAAAAACATCATTTTTTTAACTAATATGCGGTCAGTCAAAAAATAAGGGTATCAGTTTAATTACTTCTTAAGTACATTGGGCATAGGAAAAACTGCTTTAGGCTCTTTTTTTGACGCATTCTGAAACCGAGTTAAAACAGTTTTCTTAATATCACTTACACTGCTAGAATTGTTTTTTGCTATTTCTTTATCATTGTCTTCATCATCTGAAGATTCAGGTTCTTTTCGCTTGCTTCCCGTAATACTCGGGCCAGTAGGATTTGCAGATTTCTTATTTAAGTTACCTTCATACCCATCAACAAAGCGATCAGCCGCCTGCTTTGCTATCGTTGTTAAGCGCTCTAATGTTACAGCTACATTTGTTTTATATAATTCTTCTAAATTATCTTTTGTATATATTTTTAATATAGGATCTTCTTTCCAATCGTCTAGCATGTCACTTTTTTCGATAATACTTAAGAGTCTCTTTTGGATTTTTTCCTTGAATATTTTGAAGCCGTCCTGATATTCAGTAATCAATTTATCAGGGTCATATGTACCATTAAGTTCCCTTTTTTTTCTTCCTTTTCGGTATGCATTTTTATAATATAAAACTTCTACATCGCTCACCTTTTTTAGATGATAGCTTAGGTATTCTTTTATGTCTGCACTAGAGTAATGAATATAATTAGTTAAGCTGAAATCGCACAGTGTTCCATCATTAACATGGCTTCTTGCAAGTGTGTGAATTATTTTATTACGATCTTGTATTTTCTGTTGTGGCATTTCAGATGGGGCCGCAGTCGTTGAATTAATTAATTGCATTTGTCGAAGCTGTAATTCATGAATTTGATTTTGTTTTAATGTTTCATTTGTCACTATGTTTTTATTAATGTAATGACTCGTTTGTTGCAGATAACACGAATGTATTATCAGAGTATTAACCAACGCTTGCTGCATTGATATAATTGATTCAACTTCTTGTTGTAATGTAGGCATATATGCAAGTAATTGAGCCTTTTCCTCCTGTGATAGCTCATCAAATTTGGTAAAAAAATGACTATGCGATTCAGTGGAGGGGCTTCGTAAAATATTTATCACTTCAAGCAAGCGTAGACTTATATCTACAGCTTGGGGAGATGTGGGTACTGGTAGCTTATTTTTTTCAAAAAATTCTTTATAGTTAATATCCTGAAAACCAATGACTGGAGTCTTATTGATTTTTTCAAGCATACGATCATCATGACTTAGCGCTGCATATACAGCAGCTTGATACATATCCGCTCCTTTGCGCAAAAACGTATTGATTACGTCGGCAGAATAATCAAGTTCTAACGCAAGGCATAATGCATTTTTAGCATCATGGAGTGTATTGATCTCATTTACATTTTCCAAAAGTTCGGGCGTGATTTCGCTGAGTGGGTAAATATTAGGATAATGCTCTAAGACTTGTAAAATTTCAGTTTCTGGCGTTTTAGGTGTGGCGTTGAGTAATTGAATAAGTTTTGTAATCACTGTAAGCTCCAGCAAATAAAAGGCCAGTATACCAACTTATAATACTAAAAACAATCAAGCTAGCTAATCATGCTGTACATTAACTCTTTATTTGAATATTATACGTGTATTGATTATACAATTTAGGAATAGACATGGCTTTGTTTACAAAAGACACACTCCAGCAAAATATATTCTTTTTTGTTTATGGAAACTTTAGTGACAAAAATATAGAAATCATGAGGGATTTAGCACAAAATAGATGGTATTTTGTCGATTTTGAAGATACAAATGAAAAAATGAGATGGCCTTTAAATCAACCTCCTATGTCAGACGAGCTTTATAAACTTGATCCCCATGCCGTTATAGAATCAAAGCAGGCAAGAAATGCGGTAAGCGTAGTTGGACAGTCTGTGGGCGCTGAAAATGCCTTCCAAAACTACTTAGATATCATGCAATTTGTCGATTGTCTTGCATCCTGCGAAGGTGCTATTGCAGTGGTTGACCCGCTCACAGGCCAGATCATCAGAGCGCAGACATGGGAAGAAATGGTCTATGCACCTTTGTTAACTCCAAGCCCCGACTTAACAATGCAAACAGCAACCATAGCAGTCCACGATGATAATGGATTAATATGGATTCGGACCCAAGGTTTAATTAAATTCGGACAACCAGAGCTTTCCATGCATAATGTTGAAGAAGAACACGTTCCTATTATCTATAAACTTTTCGAAAAATTAATTAAGAAAATCGTCCTTGAAAATAAGCTCCTTCCGGAAAATATTACCATCACCGTCAACCCAAAATTAAAATACAAAACTTTATATGCTGGACATTATGAAGATGATGATTTTTGGGGTAATGTACATATTGAATTAGTGCGTGAATAAGAATCAAATAACTTAGATTTTAACCAAGAAAAGGCAAAGCATGAATATATCCTGGCCATTACTAACCGCAACAACCATTTTAGCAACGAGCACGAATTTTGCCTTTGCGGCTACTGAACCATTTTTTGAAATTTTAGTCATGGGCGGGATTGCCACCCTGGATGCAACTGATACGAGCTTGCAAATTAGTGACAGTGAAACCGATAAACTCATTCAAACCAATGATGGTAATTGGGAATCTTGGACAGGACAAGTCGGTGTAGGTTATGTATCCCCATTAACACATGAGTTGCAAACAGGTGATGTACAGTGGTTCCCACTGATTACACCGCAAATTAATTTGTATTATTTAGATGGTGATGATATTCAAGGTGATGTTTATCAATTTGAAAGTGCTGATTTTGATAATTTAGATTACAACATGGATTTTCAAAGCACGCGTTTAATGTTTGATTTAGGATTAACGCTTGCCGCTATTGATCGTTTTTCTGTATATGCGATAGCCGGTGCGGGTATTGCTTGGAATAAAACTGATTTGAATGCAAACCCCAATCAACAAGGCATAGACTGTGGTGCAATCGGATTTGATATAGATTCAAAAACCAGCAGTAGTTTTGCATATGAATTTGGTGGCGGTATGACTTATGCAGCAATGGATAATCTTGCCATTTCCCTAGAATATCTTTATACCGGATTTACTGATGTTGAATTGGGTAATGATTCAGATGAATTTGATATTGAGAGCCAAGACTTAGATATCAACAGTCAGGCTGTATTATTAGGCTTACGCTTTGCGTTATAGCAAGTTGGCGCTATAAGCTGAACTAATACCTAAAAGGCATAGATTTATTAAAACTAGAATTTTATTAAACATCTTATTTCCTTGAGCGTTTTAATTACCAACAATGCGTAGGCATTCTGTGTAAAATTTAGCATAAAAATATTTCGATACCTAATTGGATATGCTTATATTCGGAGTCTAAAACAATTCGTAAGCAATTTAAGCAAAAATAATTTGTTTTTCATGATTAATCAGCCATTGTTTACGTGAGATTCCACCACCATAACCACCAAGCTCACCATTACTATTAATAATACGATGACAAGGTATCACTATCGCAATCTGATTAGCGCCATTGGCATTAGCAACTGCTCTGGCTGCATTTGGTTTACCTAATGCATGAGCTTGTTCTGTATAACTTCGCGTTTCACCGTAGGGTATTTTTGTTAATGCATCCCAAACCATTTTTTGAAAAGGACTGCCTAATAAATTAAGCGGGGTTTTAAATACTTTTAATTGGCCGTTAAAATAAGCATGAAGTTCTGCTTCAATGGATGCGATGGGCTTTGTAGAGCCTGGAATAATCGCTGATTTAGTTTTAATACGCAGGCGCTCTACTTCCTTTTCTAATCCACGTCTATCGACAAATTCTAATAAATATAATGCTATTTCATCTGCAATTGCCAACATTGGGCCTAATGGCGTATCTATCCAAGAGGCTTTTAATACATTTGATTGTTTAATAAAATGTGTAGGAGCTGCGCCCATGATTTTAGAAAATGCATCTCTAAATCCACTGCTAGATTCATAACCTGTCGATAATTGTGCATCTATAACTGCATCGCCTTTTCTAATCTGTTTCATTGCAATACCCATACGCCTTGCTCTAGCATAAGCAACAAATGTCATACCAAATCTTTTTATAAATTGTCTTCGCGCTGTAGACGCATCTACAGATAATGCTTCAAAATCACTATCTTTCCAGCGTTTTTCTGGATTTGATTCTATTGCTTCAACTAATTTACGTACCAAGTCCGACACATGATTAGGATGCGACAACGGACGACAACGCATACACGGCCTAAATGATGCCAACAATGCTTCTTGCGCTGTTTGATAAAATTCACAATTTTCGAACTTGGGTTTTCTTGCTGGGCAAGTCGGGCGACAAAATACGCCGGTGGTTTTAACGCCGACGTAAAATACACCTTCATAGGTTTTATCTTTAGCAAGAAGCGCTGAATAATAGGTTTGTTTTATGTTGTTAGATAAGTTCATAAAGTGCATTATACAGGCTAATTCACATCAGGTAGCCGAAAATCAGGCATTGATTTTTAATCAAGAATCCTTAACATATTAAAGAATACTCCCTGCCTGACCCAAATACACTTATATTTATTTTAACTGCGCTTTTATCTTTTATTCACAACAGGTTGATGATTGACACTATATTTATCTTTTGCTTCTTTTACTTTTTCTTTAACAGAGTCTTCTATAGGTTTTTTTTGTTCGCTTGTATATTTCTTTAATTCTTGATTGACAATCTGTTTAGCTGCTTCTAAATTTTCTTTATCTTTTATACCATTTTCTGGATCTTGCAAAAGTGATTGTATAGCAAATAAATTCTTGATATTTTTATCATTGTCGCCTGTTCTAAATTCCAAAGTAATAATATCGTTCGGTGTTCCAAGCCATGTAGAACTTTTCTTGTAAATGGGCGCTGCGTTCTTAAAGAAACAATTTAAATAATCTTGATCTGAATGGGAAATCACTTTTTCACCTTCCCCTACGTGAGAGACCAATGTTTGAGCAGTCACTATACAATTTTGTTCTTCTACACTAATTGTAAATCTTTCGTCACCAAAACTATTTTGGCTTTTTAATAATTTCATATACTTAGCTCCGTAACAATTTATAAATTAAAAAACGTATATATCAATGCTTATTTTAAGTATAGCTGAACATAAGCTATTGATCAAACTTCTTGGGCATTAACATATAAAAGAATATCCCCAGGCTGACAATCTAATGCCACACAAATCGCCTCTAAGGTAGAAAATCGAATCGCTTTAGCTTTACCGGTTTTAAGTACCGACAAATTTTGCGCAGTGATTCCGACCTTATCAGCCAAATCTTGCAATTTCATTTTTCGTTTTGCCATCATCACATCCAGCTCTATAATAATTGCCATTTTATATCCTTATATCACTAAGCGTTGTTCTTCTTGTAATTTACTGCCCATATACATCACGCGCGCGATAATGATAATAATTGCGCCACAAAATAGGGATTCTAAATTAATCATACCAAAAGTAATTGTAATTTGTTTTTGCCCGGGTGGGTTGGATAATGTTGCAGCTGCCGTTAATAAAGCTTGGCATAAAGGATTTGCAAGAAGACTATTAAAGAAAAATATATAGCCTAATCTCTGATAATATTTTGCATTTTCTAATGTAAAAATATTATTCAGACAATAATTTTTAAAAATACAATTTAACACCAAAAACGCTAAAAAATACGGGGATAAACCTATTAAAGTCCCGATAAATCCAATCCATTTTTCCGGCCATGAAAATAGATGATCTGAAATTTGCACAGGGTCAAGACCACCTAGTTTTATAGGATCAAAAAAACCAAATAATTTAACCCAACTTTTAACAACAGGGATATCAATAAAAAACCATTGTAAAATGACTAGTAGCGGAATAATAATTAACAAGAAACGAAATAAAAATAAAAATAAAAACTTGTGGCTGATTTTTTGAACTGAATTTTGCATGGTTATTTTCACCTTATCTAAGATTTGATAGTAGGATTATAACCTTCGATAACTGTATGTCAATATAATTTTACTGTTATTCGATAATTATTTATCGAGCTAGACATTTAGAGTCATTTTGTATAAAATGCCAGTCACTAGACTAATAATCACTACTGACGGTTATATAATATGCCTATGCAACTAAATGAACTTCCCCTAGAGATCAAAGAACTGATCTATAAAAATTTAAACCTGCATGATCTACTGACTTTGCGCAGTACCAATAAAGCTTTTAGAGACCATATTGATACCGTGATTGCAGGCCATCACTTTACTGTTCTACAGTTAAGAAGCAGTAAACAAATATTTCTTCACGCCTTCAAATATTACAACTATATAGAAGCGAGAGCTGATCCATTTGCTGCGATTATAACATCTCTATTAAAAGTAAAACCGCAGATAAGTTCAACTGAATTAGCGCAACAAATTAATAATGAAATGTTAGAAATCGAGCGTCTAGTGAAATTTCATCATTCAAATCAAGAGCCAATTGTGCAAGAAGTTAAGGTAAATGTTGATAATGAGCTCAGAGAACACACATTGATGGCTTATCTGGGAAAAGCCACGCAGATGGTAGGATCCATACAAGCAATAGTTTTAATATTAGCTCCTATCTTATCATCTTTAAGCAACATTCATAATAAAGACACTTTGTATCAGATCCTAACATTTATAGCTTATGCACTATTGATATATTTCGCTGTGAGTATCATCTATAGTCGATATCAAGATTTTACCCAAGTAAATCGAGATTTTCATGCGAGTATTACCCAAATAGCCGATCAGCATATGCAAACGATGGCACAAACGATAAGAAAAAAAAATAATCCTGATCCCATCATTGTTAATTTGTGGAAAAATTCACAAAAATTCTTACAAACAGGTGTTGATCAATTAACTCCAGCGCCAAATGCAACTCAACTATCTCTGCCACAGTCAGAAATAAATTTGAAACAATTACAAATAGATTGGAAAAAAGAATTTAAGTCAAAATTTTGATCATGACAAGGCTCTGGTGTCAGGCATGGGTTTAAAGAAGTTCAATTTCCCCCAAAAAATCACTGTGGCTTTTCAATATAGGATATGGGGTCAGTCTATTCTTCTTTCTTGCATCTAATAAAATTGCTAAGTGATTGATCCATCTTTACAAGAATAAGTGCTACCCACATTTATTGCCTGCAAAAAATCCTGATCATGCGAAATGGCAATAATTCCTCCTGGATAAACTTTTAAAACCTGGATCGCATGTTCTCGAGTTTCAAAATCAAGATTATTAGTCATTTCATCCAGGATCAATATTTTTGGTGTTTTTGCAGCAATTTGCGCAAGACTAAGCCGCGCTTTTTCTCCACCTGAGAGGATCGATATTTTTGCGTTCACTTCTTCATTAGTGCGAAATAAAAAATCATTTAAATGACGTCGCACTTCAATATGCGTCCAAGCAGGTATGCAAGTTTCTATGCATTCAAGTACGGATTGCTGTGTATTGAGTGTCCCATAGTGTTGATCAAGATAACCGATATCTTGAGATTTTGGCACGTGCCAATCTCCTGTTTTAATCACTTGGCTTTCAGCTAATATCGCTTTAATTAAAGTAGATTTGCCGCTGCCATTATCACCTAATATAGCAACACGCTCACCACTAAAAATAAAAAAATTAATATGGCTCAAAATATATTGATCTGGAACATAAGCGATAGCACCATCACTGATAGACACTAACATTTTTTTCTCAACATCTGCTGCCGTGAATAAAAACTAATGATTGGTTGGCTCGTCTAATAACAATAAATCAGGGTCTATACTTAAGGCCTGTGACAGCACTGCATTAAAACGCTGACCACCGCTTAATGATGCAAAGTCTTCAACAATTTGTGGCACGTATCCTACACGTATATCTTTTGATGCTATTTCTAGCAACATTTTAAGCAAACTTGATTTTCCACTACCATTACGTCCGATAATAGCAATCCGACTCCCATAGGGAACTTCAACGCTAAAATCTGTAAAACAAACTTTATGTGGAAATGAAAGGCTGATATTTTTAAGTTGAATAACTTCATGCATGATATATCTCTCTTAAGTATTACAAAGGGTAATTGGGCTTAAGCAGATATTTTCATGATTCCACCTTGGTTGAAATTTGGATATTATTAAAATTTAAATGATTTTTGTGAAAAAATCAATAATTATATCTTTGGGGTTCCCCATCTTGGCTCATTATGTTACCGTTGTATCAATTGTAGAAAACAACTGGAGGATATTGACCGGATGTATTTTATCCCTGAATTGCCATTACAGCTTAATGCCCTAGTATTATTTGGCATTTTGCTATTAGCAGGTCTTATCTTTGGTGAAATTACAAGACGTATAAAGTTCTTACCCCAGATTTTTGGCTACACCATTGCAGGCTTTTTATTAAGTCCTAGCGTTTTAAATATTATCAATCAAACGGCAATCGAAGAAACACGTATTTTTATTCAGATTTCGCTAGGTCTTATTATGTTTGATTTGGGGCGCTATCTAGATTTCAGATGGTTACGACATGATCTAGGCATATTATATTCTTCATTAACTGAATCTCTATTAACATTTATTTTAGTTTATATATTACTGAGATTTTTTGATTTTCCTATGTTACCTGCGCTTTTAGCAGCTACATTTGCGATCGCAACATCACCTGCGGTCGTTATGTTGGTTGCACGTGACTTAAACGCAAATGGCCCTGTTACTCGCAGAACTTTAATTTTAACTAGTCTCAATAACTTTTTTAGCATGGTCTTATTTTCTATTCTTCTGCCATTTACTTTAACATCGGTCCCGAGTGAGCTTTATCCCTTTCACGCTGGATACCGTCTTATAGGCTCTATTATTTTAGGATTGACTACTTTTTTATTAATTAAATATATTGCACACTTAACGCAGAAAATTCAAATAAAACAATTTGTGTTGGTCATCGGTATTGTTATGCTCACCATAGGATTAGCTAATTTATTGCAATTATCAACATTACTTTCTTTATTTGTTTTAGGCGTAGCGGTTAGGAATTTTGATAAACATCATAATTTAATGGAAATTGATATTGCATGGCTTGCACGCCCTTTCATTATTATATTATTTGTTATTTCTGGATTTTATTTACAATTTCAAGGCCTATGGTTAACGAGCGCAGTGGTGATTGCATTTATTCTGGTGCGGATGCTGGCTAAGTTTGTCGGTGTTTATTTATTTGCTAAAAGCAGCAGGATATCAAAACAACAAAGTTCTAATATTGCGCTAGCATTAACGCCTATGGGTGGAGCTGCCATTGGTATGTATAGTATTTTAGAAATGGGCAGTCCTGAGCTGACGCATCAACTGGCCATTATTATTACTGCCGTGTTAACTGTTTTAAATCTTGTTGGTCCTATCGCAGCACAATTTGCCTTTATTCGCGCCAACGAAACAGAAAAAGAGTAATTGCTAATGGATAACATGATATTTAAACATAATGAAACAATAAGCCTGGGTATAGAAATTGAACTGCAATTAATCGATCTCTACACCATGGATTTAGCCATGGAAGCAGAAGATTTTCTGCAACGCATTTTACCACTGCCGCATTTTGGTGAAATAAAACCCGAGATTACGCAATCGATGATTGAAATTAATTCCTCAATTCATCAAAATTATCGTTCTTTAATTATTGAGTTACAAGCTACAAGAGATTTTCTAGCCAATGAAGCTTTGAAAACACATATTGGTATTTGTGGCGGCGGGACACATCCTTTTCAAAAATGGAATCAACAAAGAATTTTCCCTTCTGCACATTTTAAATCTCGTTCAGAGCAGTATGGTTATTTAGCAAAAAAATTCTCAGTGTTCGGTCAACATATTCATATCGGTTGCGCCAATGGCAATGATGCACTTTATCTCTGTCATGCCTTGGCAAGGTATATGCCACATTTTGTTGCCTTATCCGCATCTTCTCCTTTTTATGAAGGCATGGATACAACTTTTGATTGTTCAAGACTTAATGTAATTAGCGCCTTCCCATTAAGCGGAACCCCACCTTGGATATCAGAATGGGATGAGTTTGTAGCCTATTTTAGAAAGATGTCCGATCTTGGCGTTGTAAAAAGTACAAAAGATTTTTATTGGGATATTCGACCAAAACCAGAATACGGTACGGTTGAGATTAGGATCTGCGATACGCCTTTAACTGTTGAGAAATCTGCAATATTAGCAGCGTATGCGCAAACGCTGGCTGCTTACTTATTGCATGAAAAACCTATCATATCTAAAGAAGTTTATTTAACATATATTATCAATCGTTTTAGTGCCACACGCTATGGCCTAGATGCTGAAATAGTTGACCCTATTCAAGAGTTACGTTTACCACTCGCTGATGATATTATCGATACGTGTAAAAAAATTAATGAATATGCGCAAAATCTTAATACTGTTGAAGCACTGGAACAAATTAAATTAGAAGCATCTGCAAAAATAAATGATGCCACCTGGCTGCGTAATTGTTTCGCTCAAGAAAAATCATTGGCTGATATGGTGCGTGCACAATCAAAATTATGGTTGAATCAAGATCTGACTTGATTATTTACCGTAATAATTTAATTTTAATGATTCAGTTTATTATAAAGCCAACTCAGAATGGGGTTAGGCATAGGTTTAATATTTTTTATTAAACATACGCTTCATTCTCAAAGCTACATTAACCAAAATGATCAGCGCAGGTACTTCAACTAGAGGGCCGATAACGCCAGCAAATGCTTCAGGAGAACTCAGGCCAAAAGTAGCAATAGCCACAGCAATTGCTAATTCAAAATTGTTTCCCGCAGCTGTAAAAGCCAAAGTGGTTGAACGTGCATAATCAACGCCCATCCATTTGCTAATAAACATTCCCAATAAAAACATAATCGCAAAATAGATTGCCAAAGGAATAGCAATTTTCAAAACATCCATGGGGATAGATAAAATGGCATCACCTTTGAGACTGAACATCACCACAATAGTGAACAGCAAAGCGAACAGCGTCAAATAGCCTATTCGACTACAAAATTCATTTTCGTACCAACTTAATCCCTTTTGCTTCACTAATAGCCAGCGGGTCAAAAATCCTGCGGCAAAAGGTATGCCCAGATATATAAGCACACTATGCGAAATATCAGCGACACTAATATTAATCTCAAAAGCATGCATGCCTAGTTCTTGCGGTAACCAATAAATAAAAAACCAAGCGTAACCGCTAAACAATAAAATTTGAAAAATACTATTAAACGCGACAAGACCAGCACAATATTCACGGTTCCCACCGGCTAGATCATTCCAAACGATTACCATCGCAATACAACGCGCGATACCAATCAAAATCACGCCAACCATATACTGCGGTTCATCATGCAAAAATAAAAAAGCCAAGCTGAACATCAATACCGGCCCAATGACCCAATTTAAAAGCAACGAAACCCACAAGATTTTAATATCTTTGAAAACTAAAGGCATTTCGCCATAATTAACTTTTGCTAAGGGAGGATACATCATTAAAATCAAACCAATCGCAATAGGAATATTTGTTGTGCCCACATTATAGCTATTGATAAACTCCGGCATAGTTGGAATTAAATTCCCCAATAAAACGCCCAGCATCATTGCCAAAAATATCCATAATGTTAAATATCGCTCAACAAAAGCTAATTTTTTCACGTTTCACACTCCGTCTTACAACTTGCGCCAGCGCAACAATTTTTAGTTAAAAATCCTAATAAAGCATTCATGGCTGTATAATCAGCGGAATAATAAATGAAGCGACTTTCTTGTCGTGCATGGATTAAACCTGCATGAGTAAGTTCTTTTAAATGGAAAGAAAGTGATGATCCTGGTATTCCGGTTATCTCCTTAATCTCTCCAACAGAAATTCCCGCACTACCTGCCTGAACCAGTAAACGAAAAATGGTAAGTCGAGATTCTTGAGCAAGCGCCGCTAAGGCTGTAATGACAGTTATTGTTTCCATATTTCTATTATTATCGAATAATAGAAATTATACAAGAAATATTTAAGTTTGTGATGAAGTAATACTGTTTAGAATTAATTGAAAACTGGAGCCAGGCGGGATCGAACCGCCAACCTCCTGCGTGCAAGGCAGATGGTTTTAATTCCTTTCTGGTATCAGAAATCAAGGGGCTAATTGTCCTTGTTTTACCTAAGAAAATACTCTCACATCGCTAATTGCTCTCGGGGAGCACTGAGGGAGCAAATTCTCCCGATACTGTCAGGAGAATCTTGTCATTGATACCAAAAATCAAACTCACATAGCAAAAATATAAATGGCCATGATCTTTCCTCGAGCCTGAATCCTTATTTTTGCATATTCATCCTTGATTTAATTAAAAAAACATTAATATATTGACTATTTGCAGAAAAATGTCATAATATTAATATATTATTGTACTGGATGGTGAATAACATGCTTATTGAGTTCCGGGTTCAGAATTTTCGATCTTTGCGTGATGAGCAAGTTCTAAGCTTTGTAGCCACAACGGATAATACCCTATTGAATCAAAATACGTTTCCATCAGGGATCAAAGCTGCGCCCCAATTATTGCGCAGCATGGCGCTTTATGGCCCAAATGCTGCGGGCAAATCTAATATTATTAAAGCGTTACAGTATATGTGCCGAGTCATTGCAGAATCAGCAAATTTGCAGGCAGGTCACGCTTTTAATGTTCAAGCTTTTCGGCTAGATACTGAATCAAATAAGAAGCCCACAGTATTTGAAGTCTCATTTCTTTTAGATGGAATTCGCCATCAATATGGATTTTCATTAAATTCTGAACGAATTCTCAGTGAGTATCTTTTAGTCTATAAAGCTTTTAAACCACAGCAATGGTTTGCACGGCATTATGACTCTAAAACTAACCAATATCATTATGAGTTTGGCGCGGGTCTTAAAGGAAAAAAAAGCGTATGGGAAAGTACTACTCGACCTAATTCACTTTTTTTATCCATGGCTGTTCATCTCAATAGCGAACAACTACGCCCTATCTTTGATTTTTTTGTAACTAAATTAATCATAGTCGGTGACGATACGCCATTGAACCCTCTAGTTACTATCGATATGTTAAAACAACCAGAGAGTAACCACAAAATCTGTGATTTTCTTAACGCTGCTGATATCAGTATTGCTGCTATCAATGTTGTTCCCCGGAAGGTCCCAGGACAAACACTACATTTTGATTTGCAAACTGGCAAAACAGAAAAGATAACGGGAGAGGTAGATACAAACGAGCTTCATTTTTATCATAAAACTGAAAAAGGTGAAGCAACCTTCAATCTCCCAGATGAATCTAAGGGAACAAGACAGTTATTATTTCTTACCGGCCCCATATTTGATATTATTGATAAAGGTCTGATTTTAATTATTGATGAATTAGATAGCAGCTTGCACCCATTGTTAGTGCAGCGATTAGTAAAATTATTTCACACACCATCTCTTAACACAAAAGGTGCACAATTAATTTTCACTACTCATGATACTTCATTACTGAGTTCAAATTTATTTCGTCGAGATCAAATTTGGTTTGTAGAAAAAGATAACGAACAAGCTTCAAAGCTTTATTCTCTCTCAGAATTTAGTCCACGTAAAAATGAAGCGTTAGAAAGCGGCTATTTTAAAGGGCGCTATGGTGGTTTGCCACTTTTCAGGGAGTGGCATAAGTAAAAGGATTTTGTAAAGTGGTAACCCGTCGTAATAATCTTCATCGAAACAAAAAACAACGCACTAGTTATGATCGCGCATTGATTATTTGTGAAGGAAGTAAAACTGAGCCATCATACTTTGGCGAAATTCGCAGTGTGCACCGGTTACATACAGCTAATATTCAGATACGCCCCAGCGAATATGGAACTTCACCGTTGCAAGTTGTTCAATATGCACATGATTTATTCATAAATGGTGATCATCATAGAGACATTCTTCCAAAAGATTTTGATCATGTGTTTGTAGTCATAGATCGTGATGATCATCTTAATTATCATGATGCTTTACAACGAGCAAATTCATTACACAATAAATTAACAAATAACTTAAAGCAAAAAATAGGATTCTGCATCATTGCTTCCGTCCCTAGTTTTGAACTCTGGTTATTGTTGCATTTTGAAGATGTTTTACATCCAATACACAGAAATGAGGTAGTAAAACGCCTCAAGAAACATTTACCTAACTATACAAAGAATACACAGGGGATCTTTATTACAACAAGAAGTAAAATTGATTCCGCTCGGCAAAGAGCTCTTAGCTTGGCTAAAAACCACGATGCTTATGATGGGAAGGAGCCTTATACTAATGTCCATGAGTTAATTGATTTTCTTGTTACATTAAGAAATTAAGGAAGTATGATCCATATGAAACATGACTCCCAGTCCACAACAAAAAGGTGCATTTTTTGCGGAGGCACACCACTTAGTAAAGAGCATATATGGTCTGAATGGCTACATGACTATCTGCCCTCTTCCTCAGATACTCAACGTGAATATGAAATCATTCGGGCTGGACACTCGATTAAAAAAGGAAAAAGGTTTGTGAATTTTGTAATAATCAATGGATGAGTCAGCTTGAATCTGAAACCAAGCCAATACTTCTTTCATTGATGGCAGATACACCAATTATATTAAACCAGGATGAGGTTCTGATTCTAGCACAGTGGATAACACTCAAAGTTATAGTTGCAGAACATGATGGGGGCGATTATGTTGTGACTCCGAATGAACAACGCAAAGAATTTAAATCCTCATTAACTATTCCTCCAAATTTTAATATATGGCTTGCAAAGTTTGATGATGGCAATGAAGGGGTTGCTTATGTTCGTGAAACTAATACATGCAGAATCTTATCAGCAGATACCTCATTAAATGAACTAAATAACAATTTACTAACGGTAACTTTAGGGCAGGAAAGTAGAAATATACAAATTGTTACCTTTAGTGTTGGTAAAATAATTGTACATGTTCGTCATAGTACTTTAGCTAATTTTGATTTTGAAAGCCCTCACTCTGCTATCCAGCTTTATCCTATTACTGCATCTTTTAGCTGGCCACCGCCACAAAGACTATCTCGCATTGAAGCAGGCCGATTAGCTCGTTTATTAACAGAAACAATATAGGCTGGCAACTCTGAGCTCAGGTATGCCTGCCCCTATTAATATACATCCATTCGCTATTCGCGAATCGCGAATAGCGAATGACGAAAAAAAGCGGTCAAAGGAACCTGCCTAAACCGTGTTAAGGTTTAACTTATTAGAATATAAAGATTTTATTTTGAATAAAAGCGAATCTTAACAGAAATGGAGCCAGGCGGGATCGAACCGCCAACCTCCTGCGTGCAAGGCAGGCGCTACGGTTCCCAATCTATGATCAAAATCAAGGTGCTGAACACCTCTGTATAACCTTCCAAAAGTCTCGCATATTACTTAATTTTCGTCAAACCATTAAGCTAAGCCTCTGTTTTTTAAGAATATAAAATGACAACAAGGCAACCAAAAATATTTATAAAACTACTAATTGGCTGAGGATTTTACAATCAACTTTTCAATTATTTATTATCGAAAATGCCCTGGGGTCACCATGGGGTCACCAAATTTTTTTTAACTTTAATCTCGCTCTATATGTGATGGATTTTTAGTTATTCCCTCTTAAAATCTAAGTCTTCTTAAAAAGGAATTTTTACGAATTTAAATGAAGCCCAAAGACTTATTCAAACAGGTGAATCCCATGTTTTGGAATTAAAAAAAATCTACTTGCAATTACGACGCCTGATTTCGGCAAATTCCGGCGAACTCCGGCAAGTTTTAAGCTATCGTAATAATAGACTGGAATGAGCAAGAATAGAGTTATGGATAACATTTCTGCGATCATACAAATGTTAACCCATTAGGAATTCATTATGTTTTGCAAGGTTAACTCTACAAATTGCACTGGATGCAAACCATAAAATTTACTCCTGTCTTTTCCCATAATCGTAATTGCTCTGCTATAACAACCAAACAAAACCGTATTAGATATTTTAGTTGCCCAATCCCAATTTAATGGCTTCCCTTCACCAGGAACACCACCTAATCCATCTCGACAAGTAAGTGATGCTAAATCACTATATGATGGTACTTGCCATGAAATAGTATTATATAAAATTATCATTTGATTTGAATTCATTGGCACAGGATAAGTAATGATCTTTTGGATGTAATAAACATCCTCAATTTTTATATCATTATCCAATACTATCCCAATCCAATTTTGACTTTTTTCCAGGGTATGGGCTTTAATAACAGCGGGCCCGTAAACAAGTTTTCCCCAAACATATTCTCCTAATGTAATTGATCCGCGAATTATTAATGACTGTGGAATACTCCTGTTCAATAAATCATGTGCGAATTTAATTATTTTATTAAGATCTTCCGCCGCATCTCCTAATCCGATGAATAATGTATCTGATACAAGCTGATATTTTTCAATTTCATAGTACCCTACAAGTTCTTCGATTAGTGCTACCCAAGATTCTATTTTTGAATTTGCTTTCTCTGGACTTAAATTTTTAATAATTTCACTGAAACCAAGCAAATCAACACACAGAAAATAGCCTATCATAATTCTCCTAATTAACTTAAAATAATTTATCTATTCAATGGACTGTACTGTTGTATTTCCTGTGGCGTTGTTGCTGATGTTTTTTAACCGCTGCATTTTCCTTTCTTAAATGGTGCCTTTAGACTTATATACATTAAAATGCTGAAATTATGCTCGGATAACACATATTGATAGCCTGAATTTCGATGTCTTTAAAAGACTTTTTATCGAATAAGTGGATTTTTTTTATAAATTCTCTATTGCTCAATCGTGCGATATAAGTTTCGGGTGAAAAATCATAGGTTGAGTTCAAAAGAATAACAAACCGATACTCTTTCTGGCACAAAAATTTCTCATCTTTATAAAAATATGTACAGTGGCGTGCATGTTCATTTTCCTGATCATTAATCTTTGATGGGTGCGGCTTGCTATAATCAACTGACCGATGTGATGTTCCACAAGTCCTTATCGAACCATAAAATTTATCATTAGTAATTAGGTCGATTATTTTTTTTATTTCATCTACATTGGATTCAATTGCTCCAACAATAGTATCATCACCAGGATCGTTAACGCACTGTGATTGTTTAAGTAAATCATGCTCTGGATGAGACCAACATGATATTAAGGCTCTTGTCCCATTCTCAAAAGTCAGGCCATCTTTGATAATTTTACTTTCATTATTGTCTCCTTTAAAACCACCAGATTCTAACTCTTGATAATATCGCAAAGACCTCAATATAAAAGAAGGATGCACATCCGAATACTTTGGTAACGAATCTCTTTTTAATCCTAAAGAAGTTAGCAATCCATTTTTATCTAAAAATCGTATTATTCTTTTTTCCGACATAATTTCATCCCAAAAAAATGAAAATGCTATTTTACGTTTGATTGTTTAAAAATTAAATGTTCCAAAGATTATTTTATATAGATAACTTTATTATTTTTTGCACTGCTGGTTGAGAATATTCAGCATTACCTACTTCAACAATTAAATTATTTACCGGTTGATATTTTGCTGCACTATGCGTATGGCCACATAATGCCAAAAAATTGATAGATGGATTTTTCTGCGCAGCTTCCAATAATACATCTCCCATAATTTTTGAAGAAAAATAAGGCAACCAATCATCGTCGCTGATTTTTTCTTGATGCATGCAAGCATCTTTAAATGGTGGCACATGGGTTAATACAATAATTTCTTTAGGATTTTGGTGTATTGCTTGCTCTAAATTTTTCTGCAGTCCAAGTGCGTCAGCGTCGGCTAGTTGCTGCATTTTTTCTAATAGCTGAAATTTACCCAGAATTCTCCCCTCAAATAAATCTGCAATCAGCCTACTGTCATTGAGCACAACTCTAGTGTTTTGATAATCGCCTAAGCGACCATCTGCCCATCCATCTTGACCAATCAAGTAGGTATTATCATTTAATTTCTGAATGCCTGCGGCCGGCAGCCAATGTAATTTATCGTGATCTTTAGTCAAAGTAGTCATTGCTTCGCGCACTTCATTCACTTGGCCTCGGTAATAGTCATGATTACCGAGCACAAAATAAATAGGCTTATTAATTTCTCTTTCCATTTCTAATAAAAGAGAAGCCAGACAATCTGCCTCGGCTATATCACCACTAATGAATACGCCACCGCAATTTGTATTAATAATTTCTTGATAAAATTTTTGACGATCATCATGTTCAATAAAATTGAGATGTATATCAGTTATCCACGCATACTGCATTTATTTACCTATTATTTCTTTAATTCTTCTTTCTACCATTGTAATACGATCATTTGCATAATTACCATACTGCACAAAATGCCCTGGAATTGCGCCCTTAAACGCTGAGCTACTATCCATTTCGATAAAAGCCTGAATCAAATAATTTCGCAAATCAGGAACCGCCTGATGAATTTCTTCCACTATTTCTACTCGGCCATCTAAAATGGACATGATATCTTCAAAATCATGACTTGCATAATAATCTGATTTCCCACGAGATTTGAAAGCTTCTAGTTTGGTTGCAAGAAAATGAGGGGCAGTGACTACCTTGATGCTTATATTGGGTGTTAAATTATAAATGACTGCCGCAGCAATAGCTTGTTTATACCAACGATTACCAAATCCTAAAATATTTTCATCTGTAGGCATTACATCTAAAATAATATCATCATAAAACCAGCGACATATTACCTCTTCAGTTAAAGATTTTTTAAATCCTTTTTTTGTTAATTTACTTTCAAGCTGATGATATTGCCTTAATGAAATAACATCTACAATACAATCTACGTCTAATGTATATCGTACATCTGGGAATAAAGGATCTGTGATTAATAAGCCTGTCGTACATCCGCCTATGAATACAAAATCATCACACATTTCTTCCAATTTAGTAGCCACAAACTCTAGCATTCTAATATTTGCTAGTTGTACTGATTGATTATTTTGCATGTTGTAATTTTTCCTTTAAAAGCGCTATCGCTAAATTACGCTCACGTGGGCGCCCTGAGCGTATCGCATCAATTAATACCAAGAATTCATAAAAAGATTGATCAGGGTTTTCATGTAGCGCTTTGGGAATTGTATGATAAAGCGGCTCTAAGGCAACGCCTTTTTTTTCTCCAAAAGCATCAGGCCAAACAGGAATAGGATCATTCCCTATTGCAATTTTTTCATGAAATATAGGCGCCGCGATAGAAGTTGGCATGCCGCGCGTATACTCACCCAATTTTGCAGGAAAAAGGAATTTAATACTGCTGATTAAGAATTCTTCAGCAGCATTTATATTCGGGGAAAATGCGCCATCTTCATTCTTTCTTAGCAACCCTGCTTCATTCAACCGCTTTATGCCGCCGTTAATTTCAGCCAAACTAATAGACAACACCCTAGATAGCTGTCGTTGAGACCACTCTATGTTTGGGTTAGCTAATATTTTTATTAAGACAACACAATCTTGTGGCTTCAGCATAGCAACCTTTTCAATGAATTTTATAAAAGAAAGTATAGCATGCAGTTCGCTGTTCGCGAACAGCGAACGGTTAAAAAATTGTTCACCCCACATTTTGGGGTAACACTGGGGTAACCAAATGCTTAAGCTTACACCCTCACTGCTAATTTTTTAATGAACACGAGTAAAAGACAATAACCTACAAGCTGATTTGTAACAACATGATTTGTAAGATTTTTTATTGATTTTTAAATGTAAATAGATGAAAATAAACATGAACAGAACTGGAGCCAGGCGGGATCGAACCGCCAACCTCCTGCGTGCAAGGCAGGCGCTCTCCCAGTTGAGCTATGGCCCCATAAATTGATTATGAGAAAAAATATATCCTGGGTCTGGGTGGACTCGAACCACCGGCCTCACCCTTATCAGGGGTGCGCTCTAACCAGCTGAGCTACAGACCCGTGGAGAAACTATTCTACCTCGCAATAATTTCTTGTCAACATTTATAATGGGTTAATGAAGCAAATCCACTAAAATGGGTTGTAAAACTTCTTTATTATCAATTAAGGCATAGGACAATATGAAAATCTCGTCCCCTATTTCGCCTTTACGGGCCGCTGGGCCGTTTAGGGCGAAAGTTTTACTACCGCGCTCGCCTTTTATCACATAAGTCTCCAAGCGCTCACCGTTGTTTAAATTAACGATATGGACCTTTTCATTTTCCCGCAAACTGGCTTTATCCATGATATCTTCATCGATGGTAATACTGCCTACATAGCGCAAACTTTTATCGGTAATCGTGGCATAAGAAATTTTTGACTTTAATACATTAATAAACATTATCTAACAACCTCACATTTTTAAATTTAACTGCAGCTAAACGACGATTAAATTGCTCTTCTACGTAGTCAATCTCAAAACCTTGAGCAATTAATTCTTGTTTGATTTGATCTATCGATTTTTTTTGTTGTAAAATTTGTGAAAACTTTGCGGCTAATTGTAAATCTTCTGGCGATAAGCGGCTATTGCGTGAGCTTAAAGGTAAACCTTCTTTCATTCTAACAATTGGACAAGCTATAATTTCTGTCTCAATAAAAAAAGCGTTTACTAAACCTTTTATTAATAAAAATTGCTGAAAATCTTTTTCACCAAAATAAGCGTGTGTTGCTTTGATTATTTGTAATAATTTTAATACGACCGTTAACATGCCATTAAAATGTCCAGGGCGAATCACGCCTTCTAGAATTTGACTGATATTATTTTCTTGTACTTGATAATGGTAATCATCAGGGTACATAAGCTCTACGCTTGGAATAAATACGACGTCTATTTTTAATCTTTCTGCCATAGCAAGATCTGCAGCTTCGGTGCGTGGGTAATGAGCGAGATCATTTTTATCATTAAATTGCGTGGGATTAACGAAAATACTGAGCACGTTGATTTCATTTTCTTGTTTTGATCGCTCTAATAAACTTTGATGTCCTGCATGTAAATTGCCCATGGTCGATACAAAACCTATGGTTTTATTTGCATAAGCATTATTTCTTAATTCACGCCAAGCGTTTAAATCACGGATAATATGTGTCATGATTAATAACTATGCTCTTTTGTGGGGAATTCTCCCGATTTTACTTCAGCAACAAACGTATTCAATGCTTGATTAAATAACGCTGCGCCATCCAAATAAGTTTTTAAAAACTTTGGTTTTAAGTGTGTTTGTAACCCTAAGAGATCATGCATCACTAATACTTGGCCATCTGTATGCGCGCCTGCGCCTATACCGATAGTGGGAATAGAAATAGTTTCTGTTATCTTGTTCGCAACTGCCTCAGAAATGCATTCTAGAACCACTGCAAAACAACCTAATTTTTCCAGAGTTTTTGCTTGATTTAACAATTGATCTGCTGCATCATTTTCCCGGCCTTGTATTTTATAACCGCCTAATTGATGCAACATTTGCGGCGTTAAACCTAAATGTCCCATGACAGGAACGCCGGATTGTACTAAATGTTGAATACTGTCTTCGTGCCCTTCTACGCCTTCAATTTTAATTGCATGTGCGCCCGCTTGCATCAAAGCTTGTGCATTGCGCATAGTTGTGGATTGATCGATGCAATAAGAAAGAAATGGCATATCAGCAACAAGTAGTTGTTTGGGTTTTGCCATAGCAACCGCCCTTGTGTGTGCAATCATCATGTTCATGTCTGCGGAAATGGTGTTTTCAAATCCGTGCATAATCATGGCGCCAGAATCACCGACCAAAATACAATCTACATTAGTATTTTTTAAAATATTGGCCATGCAATAATCATAACAAGTCACCATAGTAATCTTCTGTTTGTCTTGTTTCATTTTTTTTAATTTTAAAATATTCATTTTCTCTCCTGTTGATAAGCGTTCACAAAAGCTTGATAAACTTCTTGATAAGCATCGTTTTCTAAAGCTTGTAAATTACGTTGTATGGTTTGTTGATCATCACGCGCAAGCGGGCCTGTTAATGCAGATTGTGGATTGTGAATTAAATTAGCCATGACTTGTTTCAATATCGGCTGCGCGGCGACTGACGGAATTTGCCATTGCTGCTCCAATGTTGTAAATAATTTTTGCCATAATAAACAAGTGAAGTTGCTGCTTAATACGCACAAACTGTGATAAAAATTTTTATCTTTTGTAGGAATAGCAGCATGCGCATTAGGCACGCCTGGTAATAAACTAGAAAATTCTGGCCCTTCTTGTTCAATCACAAACCAAATGCTTTGGTAAATATCGTGTGTATAAACGCTGGGCGTAAAACTCATCAAAGGGTGGGCCATATGCGCAAGCGTCGTATTTAAACTTCCAGAAAAATGCACCAGTGTTTTATCTGTACCAGCTAAATGCGTGCAAATAAAATCATCAATTGCATTATCTGAGATTAAAATTAAAACATGCGTAGACTTTGAAATAAGATCAGGCAATTGCGAAATATCATGGGAGCGTCGCGCCCATGTATGATAGGAAAGACTTAAAAAGTCAAAATAACAAGCCATATGCCGCGCCATGCGGCCATCGCCAATAATCAAATAATACGGTACCTGTCTCATGGATCAAGTCCTTTATAAAATTAGTTTAATGCTGGTTAAGCATAATCCTTTTATGCCCAAGATGCTAGCTTATTCCGCATTAAGGGCAAATAACTGATTCGATTCATTTCAATTGTTGGGCATAAAGCCTAGTAGAAGCTGCTATTAAAAGTTAACCTTTTTTATATCGTTTATTTTGCTTATCATTTGTTGCATTTGTTGCATTTGTTGCATTTTTTGAGCCATTTTGATAAAGATTAAGCAAGCCTTTGGCTGCTGACTTATCTGACTTATCTAAATTTTTTAAATCTTCTAAAATCTTAACTTCTTGCTCAACCGCTAGTTTAGCAACTCTCTTGATATCATCCTTTGTAGGATCTTTATATAATTGATATTCAGTCAATCGCTTCTCTAAATTCCAATCAACTGGATCGTTAATTTTGTTAAGAGCTGCTACAAATCGCTCTTTGCATACACAAAAGAATTTATAATATTTAATTTTATAAATTTCAATTAATTTTTCAGATTCAAGACTGAGTTCTGGATTGTTTTTTAGCTGATTGCCATAGTATTTTCTTGCATTATAGAATCTATTTAGAAGAAACAATTTCTCGATATTTTCTGTTGATCGTATGTATTCTGTAAGATACGTTTTTAAACTTTGTGGTGAATAGTTGCTATGTTGATCTGCTTTAAAATTTAACATACATCCTTCATAAAAATTTTGCTTTACTTTTTGCAATATTTTCCTTGCGTCAGGTTCGATGGGTTCGATTTTTATTTGTGTTTTCTCATAAATTTTTTCAAACATGGCGTTGTCATTTATTTCTACCGCATGGTTAGCCGCAATGTAAGGAAGTGCTCCTTTGCGCAAGAGAATACGGATGACATTATCAGAATAACCAGATTCGATGGCATGATATAATGCATTTTTATTGTAATAGCAGTAGGTGTTCAACTCGCTCTGTTTTTCAAATAACTCTTTGGTCATCTGTACAGTGTGCGGGTCGTTATCAGGATAATACTCTAGGGCTTTTAAGATTTCTTCTTCAGAGCTCTTCTGTGGTTTACTGAGTAATTCAAGCAAATCGGTGTACATAAGTCCCCCCTATTAAAAAATTGCTAGTTTACCAACTTTTTATATAGAAATCAAACTTTTCTAGAAGTAAGCAAGCACCAAAGACAATATCGGAATAACAATAGCCAAACTGACCACTACTGTCATCGACATCTTTTCAGGGAATAATTTAAATTCAGCGGCATACGCAACCGTGCTGACCGCAACGGGGGCGACCGCTTGTATCAACATTACTTGATGCGCTAGGGGATTAAACAAATGAAATATATTTTGATCCAGCCAAACAAAGCCTAAAACCATACCCAACCATACTGCAAATTTAATGAATAAAACCATACTCATAAATTTGATATCGGGGCGAACCAGCAGCTTTGATTCTGCTAAACCTACACCGATTAACATCATGCCTATCGGCGTAAATGCGCTGGCTAATAACTCCACGCTATCAGCCGCGACTGCTGGCAATTCCCAATATTGCGAACGTAAAATTAATGCTAATAATAAAGCATATAACATCGGCAATTTAATCAATTTTAGAATGGATTGCTTTGCGTCCGCTTGGCCACGTGCAGCAAGATAATAGCCGACGGTAGCTTCAAATAAAGTTTGCCCTAATGCAAACATAATAGCGATAGGCACACTTTCTACACCTAAAATTGCGGCACAAACGGGTATACCAAAATAACTTGTATTCGCCGTGCCCGCAGAAAAGCCCACCATTTGTTTGCGTGCATCGCTCCAAATCAAACCTGCCAATGGATAAAAAACTGCGCTGATAATAATGCCGATTAATAAAACAATTAATGGCATATATAAAATACTTAAGTTTAAATGTTCATCTAAAACACCTAAAAGCATTACCGCGGGACTTAAAATATAGATCGCAAGCGATGCTAAGCTTTTTGATTGCACTTGATAAAAACGTTGTGCTAAAAAACCAATGATAACCATGATGAGTAAAGGCAAGATCGTAAATAAATGTTCCATATTCATTATTCCCTAGGGCGCATTATAAATTTTTCTATCCAAAGCATTTTCTGAACTAGCCACAGCGCAAGCAACCATCGCATCGCCGGTAATATTCACTGTGGTGCGAAACATTTCTAAAAATTTATCAACACCTAAAATTAAACCTATGCCTTCGAGTGGTAATCCCATCCATTGTAAAACAAAAACTAACATGACCGGGCCAACACTGGGTACGCCGGCTGTACCCACAGTAGCAATTAAAGCGGCAATCACGATCATGCCATAATCAATTAAGGAAAAATCGATGCCATAATAATTGGCAATAAAAATTGTCGCCATACCTTGTAATACAGCACCACCATCCATATTTAATGTTGCACCCATGGGCATAGCAAAAGAAGCAATGGGTTTTGAGACACCTAATTTATTTTCCACGGTATCTAAACTGACAGGCAATGCCACATTACTACTAGTGGTACTAAATGCAACAAGCATCGCTGTCGACATTTTTTTAAAAAATGTTTTAATGTTTAAGCCCGACATCCAGCGCAATAAAATTGTTGAGGTAATGCCAACATGTACGCACAAAACAAAAATCATCACCAACATATATTTTAATAACACGCCCACCATTTCTAAGCCAAAATAAGCAAATGATTGCGCGGTTAAACAAAACACACCCACCGGTGTAAGATAAATTAAAATGGTTAATAAACGTAAAATGCCAGCATTTAATTTTTCTACACCATGCGTTAGCTGTTTTCCGAGTTGTCCCATAAAATGTAAAGCGTAACCCACTATGAGAGAAACAATAATTAAAGCTATTAATTTACGTCCCATAATGACATCGAGTATGGGTTTGGGAATCAAATCTGCAAAAAACTGCCCTATCATAGCTCCGGATTTTTGCGGTGCAAAAACTTGCTCAGACATTTCTAAGCCGTGACCTAATTGAAAAACGCTCGCAAAAAATATAGCCAAAACGATGGCTAATACGCTGGTTAAAAGATAAAGACTGAGGGTTTTAAAACTTAAGCGGCCAACATGGGTTAAATCTAACCGCGTCATGGCATACATGAGAGAAACTGCAATTAAAGGTACAACTAAAAGTTTAATACTGGTAATAAATAACATGGAGCCAATGGCCAATACACCTTGGGTGATATATGCATTCACCCAAGGGTATTGTGTTTCTGGTATAAAATATAAGACTAAGCCTAAACTAAATCCCAGCAACATCGCAATTAAAACATTGCGTGCTAACTGCGTATGCTTCATTAAAACGGAATCTCATCATCAAAATCATCCGCAGACGCAACTGCCATAGGCGCATTATTATTTTTAGGTGCGCTCATCGGTGCATCATAAGATGGTGCAGCTTGTTCAAAATCACCCCCGCCTTGACCACCGCGACCATCTAACATTTGCATATTATTGGCAATAATTTCTGTGGTGTAACGATCTTGTCCAGATGTTTTATCTGCCCATTTACGCGTACGTAATGATCCTTCGATGTAAACTTTTGAACCTTTTTTCAAATATTCGCCCGCAATTTCGGCTAAACGTTGATACATGACAACGCGATGCCATTCTGTGCGCTCAACCATTTGATTGCTCTCTTTATCTTTCCAAGATTCTGAAGTTGCAATGCTCAAAGTCGTTGCTGCGCCACCACTAGGCATATAACGCACTTCTGGGTCGGCGCCTAAATTACCAATGATAATTACTTTATTGATCCCTTTTGCCATAATCATTACTCCTGTTTTGTTAGTCGTTTTAAGCCCCGCACAATTATAAACCATATTAACATGAGAACACTAAAACTTAAAAATACCCAATAAATAGAAAAATAATTTAATACCCAACCCGTCACAATACCACCGGTAAATATACCTAAAAATTGCCAAGTCGCATACATTCCCATCGCTGCGCCACGTGTATGTTGCGGCACAAGGCGTGACACCCACGCAGGTAATATGGCTTCGAGTAAATTAAAGGGAATAAGAAATAATAATAACCCTAACAATAAATAGCCTAAAGTGCTAGGCATAAAAGCAAAATATAACATCGCAACGGCAAAACCCAGAATACACGCTTGTACAACTCTTTTTTGTTGATAGGTTTTTTCTGCGCGGATTAAAATAGGCATCATCAACATATAAGATCCCATCAATAAAAATAAATAAACTAAGGATTGTTGATATAAAGCGCTGGTCACTTCATTAAGTTGTTGGGGCAACCATAAAAATGAACTGGTTAGCAATGCATGTAAAAAAAACACACTGATGTTGAGTATCCATAATTGCTTATTTTGAAAAACAGCGCGCCATTCACCTTGTGTGATGGGTTTGTGCATTTTCAGTGGTTCGGGTACAAAAAAGATTAATACCAATAACGATAAAAAAATTAATCCGGTAATCATCCAAAACATACCGCTTAAACCCACAGCGGCAGCTAAAAGCGGCGCTAAAATTAAAGATAAGCCAAATGCCAAACCAATGGTAAGACCCACCATGGCCATGGCTTTAGACCGTTGCTCGGAGGGTAATAAATCTGCAAGCAACGCCGTGATCACTGCGGTAATGGCGCCAGTACCTTGTAATATCCGCCCCCAAATCAAACCATATATATCTTCACTTAAAGCAGCAATGATACTGCCTAAAGCAAATAGCAATAATCCTATAATAATGATAGGCTTACGTCCAAATTTATCTGAAAGCATCCCAAAAGGAATTTGTAGAATAGCCTGGCTTAAACCATAAACGCCCAAAGCTAAGCCAATTAAAAACGGTGTAGCGCCAGGTAATTGCATGCCATAAACAGCAAACACAGGATAAATGAGAAATAAACCCAACATACGCAGCGCATATAAACTCGACAATGCGAGGACTATGGGTTTGGTGTTACTTTTAGAGATTTGCGACATGCGCCTATGATGGCAAAAATATCATAGGCGCGCAATGGAATTTATTGTAATTTCATGGAATCTAACTGAGCAGCGAGCTGCTCAGGATTTTGAGTGGAGATAGACATATTTTCTACCTGCGCAGCCAAGCTATTCATTTTCAATGCATAGAGCGCAAGCTTTTTGGTGCTTGATGAGGACGATGCTTTAACAATGGCAAGTTGCGGCGTAAATAAGGGTGGTGGTGCAGGCTTCTTTTTTCCGTATCTTTGAGGAGAATTCTGTTCATGAAGATAATTACGCTTATCACTATTATTTTGATTAGCAACTTCAATATCCTTAACTTCGATATTATAATTATCTGCGATGCTCAAATATTCGCCGCCAAGCTGTGAAGCAGCAAAATTCATATTTGCCATAGCAACTCTAATAGACTGCATCTGATGTACAGAAAATGTTATTCCCATCTTATGCTGCGCAATCTTTACATCCAACTCACTCTGAGATTTCTCAAACAACTCTTCATGTGTCATAACCGTCAACCTCCAATAAATTTAATTAATCCGCATTATAATTAGAAATTATTAAAATAGAGTTAAGGTACCTTACTTTTTTAAGGTGAAAACTGGATTATCATCATCAAGATCTTCATCGCACGTTAGATCGATATCATCAGCAAGCTGTGTTGTGTCCTGGCGATACCTTTTAACGTCATAACTGTATAAAGAAGTATTTCCAAAATCTAAGCCAGCGTTTAAAGCCTCTCGTTTTCTATTCAAAACTGGTTCATATTGTGGATATTTATACTGTAAGTCATATCTTTGCCAATTTGTGGCGCTATCAATGGCATAAAATAGTAAAATGCGCACTTCTTCTATGGTTTTTGTGAGCTCATTTAATTCCTGTAAGGACGCTTCGATTGCCTCATCCGTCATGTCTTCACCTATACACGAGGCTTGATGAGCATCCATTGCATCATGCAATAATTTTTCTGAGTTCACCAATAAAAGCAGATGGGGTTCAATTTGCTGCTCAATGGCAGATATACGCTGTAAAACCTGCTTATGCATGATTCCTTGCAATAAAGAAAACTGCTTTGTGGCCTTTTCTCTGACTACCTTCAACATGGGTAGCAATGTTGCAAAACGTTGTAATTGGTCAATATTGGCCTTAACCTCAGACTTTATGCTTTGTATTTCTTCAAAATTCATCTGGCCTAGCCTCATAAATTTAATTTATCGTGTTATAATATTTAATTATTAAAATAGCATTAAGAAAACAAACTTAATACTACATTGCCTCAACACCGTGCTTTTGAGGTACAATGATCAACTATGAATAAAATAACCATCCGTGGGGCTAGAACCCATAATCTTAAGAATATTGACCTTGAACTGCCCAGAGACAAGCTTATAGTGATTACAGGGCCTTCTGGGTCTGGCAAATCATCACTTGCTTTTGATACCTTGTATGCGGAAGGGCAAAGACGTTATGTGGAATCTTTGTCTGCTTATGCCAGACAATTCTTATCCATGATGGAAAAGCCAGATGTGGATTTAATTGAAGGTTTATCGCCGGCGATTTCTATTGAGCAAAAATCTACTTCTCACAATCCACGTTCAACCGTGGGTACGATTACTGAAATTTATGATTATTTAAGATTATTATTTGCGCGTGCGGGCGAGCCGCGTTGTCCTGAACATCATACGGTTTTGGCTGCACAAACTGTGAGTCAAATGGTGGATCAAGTTTTAGCGCTGCCGATCGAGACTGCAATTTTATTGCTTGCACCCATAGTCGTTGATCGAAAAGGTGAGCATGAAAAATTATTATCCGAATTATCACATAAAGGTTTTATTCGCGCGCGTATTGATGGTGAGCTCTGTGAACTCGATTCTGCACCTAAATTAAATCCAAAACAAAAACACACGATTGAAATTGTGGTTGATAGAATTAAAGTTAAACCAGATAGTGGACAACGTTTAGCGGAATCCTTTGAAACGGCTTTAAAATTAGCCGACGGTTTAGCTTATGTAGCACCTATGGAAGCCGGAACTTTTAAAGAAATAACCTTCTCAAGCAAGTTTGCTTGCACGCAATGTGGATACAGTTTAACGGAGTTGGAGCCACGTTTATTTTCATTTAATAACCCAGCCGGCGCGTGCCCTACTTGCGAAGGCTTAGGTCAGCAATTATTTTTTGATAAAAAACGTGTTGTACCCGATCCAAGTTTAAGTTTAACCCAAGGCGCAATTCGCGGTTGGGATGCACGTCATCATTATTATTTTCAATTATTATTATCCCTTGCAGAACATTATAAATTTGATCTCGAAAAACCTTTTGAAAAATTATCACAAAAAATTCAAAACATTATTCTTTATGGTAATGACGGTGAAGAAATAAAATTCCGTTACCATAATAGCAAAGGTCGCTTGATGCGCAGAACCCATGATTTTGAAGGCGTGATGCCAAATATGGAAAGACGTTATCAAGAAACTGAATCTGATTTAATTCGTCAAGAACTGGCAAAATATTTGGGCGAACAACCCTGCCCCGATTGCAATGGTTCACGCCTTAAAAAAGAAGCACGCAACGTTTTCATTGAAGATAAAAATTTACCCAATATTACCCAATTACCGATTAATACGGCTCATGACTTTTTTCTAAATTTAAAACTACCCGGCAAACGTGGTGAAATTGCAGATAAAATTTTAAAAGAATTAACCGCGCGTTTAAATTTCTTAGTGAATGTAGGTTTAGAATATTTAACACTCGATCGCAGCGCCGAAACATTATCCGGCGGTGAAGCACAACGCATTCGACTCGCCAGCCAAATTGGCGCGGGATTAGTGGGTGTTATGTATGTGTTAGATGAACCCACAATTGGTTTACATCAACGCGATAATGAAAGATTATTAAAAACCCTCGTGCATTTACGCGATATCGGCAATACCGTTATTGTAGTAGAACACGATGAAGACACCATGCGTTTAGCAGATTATATTGTGGATATCGGCCCTGGCGCGGGCGTTCATGGTGGACAAATTGTCGCTGAAGGTACACCTGATGTTATTATGAAAGCGCATACGTTAACCGGCGATTATTTATCAGGCCGCAAAAAAATCGCAATTCCACAAAAACGTACGCCACGCGATAAAGATTATGTATTATCCATCACGGGCGCGCGCGGTAATAATTTACAAAATTTAGATGTCGATATTCCTTTAGGATTACTGACCTGTGTTACCGGCGTTTCCGGCTCTGGAAAATCAACATTAATCAACGATACACTGTATCCGCTTGCGGCCATACAATTAAATCAAGCGACACAATTATCAGCAAAAGCGTATTCGAGTATTCAAGGTTTAAATTTATTAGACAATGTCATCGATATTGATCAAAGCCCCATCGGCAGAACACCGCGGTCCAATCCTGCAACTTATACGGGTATTTTTAATATCATTCGCGAATTATTTGCCGGCACATTAGAAGCTCGCGCGCGCGGTTATCAAATTGGCAGATTTAGTTTTAATGTTAAAGGCGGAAGATGTGAAGCTTGCCAAGGCGGCGGCATGATTAAAGTAGAAATGCATTTCTTGCCTGATATTTATGTGCCCTGCGATGTTTGTAAAGGCCAGCGTTATAATCGCGAAACTTTAGAAGTACATTACAAAGGCAGAACAGTTTTAGATGTGTTAAACATGACTGTTGAAGCTGCATTAGAATTTTTCTCGCCTGTACCTTTATTAGCGAAAAAATTACAAACGCTAATGGATGTAGGTTTAGGTTATATTCAACTCGGTCAAAGTGCGATTACACTTTCCGGCGGTGAAGCACAACGCGTAAAACTTGCCAAAGAGCTCGCTAAACGCGACACCGGTAATACGTTATATATTCTCGATGAACCCACCACCGGTTTACATTTTAATGACGTGCAAATGTTATTAGATGTGATCCATCGCTTGCGCGATAAAGGTAATACCATAGTGGTTATTGAACATAATTTAGATGTGATCAAAACTGCAGATTGGATTATTGATCTTGGCCCAGAAGGCGGAAACGGCGGCGGAATGATCGTTGCAGAAGGCACACCAGAAGACGTGGTAAAATGCAAAGCTTCTTATACGGGGCAGTTTTTGAAAGATATTTTAAAATAAACTCTCTTCATAATTCTATTGAATTAATCATCACTGCTTGTTGTTCTAAATGCGTTATTTGTGCTGTGATACCATCTATTAATTGTTGAGTTAAACCTGGTTCATTGAGGCTATTGGCTAGTTGCAACCATTGTGGGAAAGCAGATGAAACTTGTTTGCATAACTGCAAAAGCGTTTTTGTAACTACGCTTCTTGGGAGCTGACAGCTATCTGCAAAGTCTGCTAATTGATATGCATTGATTTTATCAGATTCAAATTCATCGCCTAAGGCCATAGCTAACTCATGAGAAAAATCCGGGTATACACGTATAGAAATTAAATCATAAATCGGCGTCATCTCTATGCCATTTTTTGAAATAAAGAAGCTGATATTTTTACCATGTGCATCAGAATTGCCTATGATTAAATTAAATAATACCCATATTAATAATTGTTTTTTAGTAATGGCTGGATTTTTACATATATCACACCAAGCAAAGAGTGCAGGAAGATTCGCGCCATCACGCATATGCTTTACATCGCGCCCACTGCCTAAATGACGCTCATATTTATAATCAGGCATTAAATTCAGTGCTTGGCAGCCATCTATCATATGGCGACGTTGCACAATATCATTTTGCCAAGTTCTATCAAATCGCTTCACTAATAAAGTTGGATATTGTCCAAAATATTTTAACTCAACTTGTGCAACATTCATCCCAATATTTTGCGCTAATTGCATCATTAAAAATTCATTGATAATTAAATTTTTTACGGATGATCGTTGGAATTTTAAAATATGCGTAGAGCAAAGCTGTCCATCGCCTAATCCTAATTCGCCATTTTGATTCACTACAACATTAATTTTTTGATGTACGCCCGCAACAGATAATCTAGGCTTGCCATCCCATATCATTAAATCACGTGGATTATCATGTTTTAACCTCTGGATAATCTCTTTCGATGCTATAGGGCGAAATAGTGCACTCTGCGGTAAACTACTTTTGTGTAACACTCCTTGTAAAGCACCCGGTAAATCCAAACCCAACGTTTGGGTGATTGCAAAAATATTATGACGACTCAAATGAAAAGTCTCGAGTAAAATCTCAAGGTTCTCGCCTTCGGGAAATAAATTTTGAAAAAATACCCGAATAGAAAATTGATTGCTTGCAGCACTATTATCTAGCGGCAAATGAGGTGAAATAGCAAACCCCTGTTGTTGCCATGATTCTTGATAATAAAAATGTAACTGTTGCTCAGAGCTTAAAATCAAATCGCCTATACATTCCTCGCCAAGATAAACATCCAGTTTATTATTAGACCCAGACGTTTTCATCTTCATTTTCCTCTGAGACTTCTAATTGAATGCCTAAGCCCTTACAAATCTCTAGCACGCTGCATAGTTGAGTTTTGGCATGACCATGTTCTACTTTCATCAAAGTATCTTTTGCCACCCCACAAAAAGCAGCCGCTTCCTCTATGGTCAATCCCAACTGCGTCCTTTTAGCGCGGACATATTGACCTAAAAGCTCAGCAGTTAAGGTCTTTTGAGCACTGGGTTTTGAGATGATTTTAAGCTTTTTGGCCATACTATAATCCTATTAATATAGGATTATAGTGTATTTTAACTGGAAAAGCCATATAAATCCTAGAAAGATAGGATTTATATAATAAATTTTCCATTAATTAATTTAATCCTGCAGTAATAGGATTAAATGCATAGGTGCAAGGCTTAACGAAGTTTTTGAGTAGGAAGCTCTTTCATTTCTATTTCAACAGAGGGCTTAGTGGAACCCAAAGTCAGCTCCTTCTGCATATTCCAAAAGGGAGTTAAACTCTTTGTACTTTGCGAAGTAGATTCTTGTTGTACTGGCGCTGCTTTCTTTTCTTTTTTAAAGAGATTATCAAACCCGCTCTTTACCGTTGTAAAAGCATAATCAACGTCTTCGCTGACACTACTTATTCTAATAGTGCTACGAGAGTGAAGTTCGCTTGGGTGTATTAAATTATCATGAGTCCAAAAAGTAGGACGAAATACATCGGATATAGCATCTACAATTTCACCCACAACCCACATAAAGCCCTTGGCAGCTTTCCAAACATTCAATAAAGCGGCCCCAAACATGCCCTCACCACTAGGTTTTAGGTTATTTAGGCCAATATTTATTGATAAAAGTCTCACTAACGGCGCTCACTGCCAGTTCTGTGACTAAGGTTAAAGGAACTGTCAGCCACTTATAAGCCCAACGCAACCGTCCCCAGCCCGTATCTGCAAAGCCTGCTTTAAAGCAAGCGGCCAGGACGTTAACATCCTTAAAAGTGCCAGAATCAGCACTACCTTTATAAAATTGATTGAAAAGTCTTTCATTTCTAGACAGTCTTTCTTGCAGCGCTTTAAAATCTTCAGTAGAGGAGTCCTGCTGGAGATGACCCCATTTTTTATTAAATTCGTCCTGCGCTAAGTTCGCTTTATCGGTAAAATACAAAAAACTGCTCGGGGCTTCGCCACAAGCGCTAAGGAAAAGATTCATACGAATCCTATTCCACCAGGTCAAATGCGATACACTGCCTGTAAAATCTGATGAGCTTAAATAAGCCATATTTACCTCTTAATATGTATCGTATTATAGCGATAAATACTTAAGGCTATATTATAGAAGACTGACAAATACTATTCGAAGCCTACTTTTTTACGGTTCAATCAGGTAAAATACGCCCATGGAAAACTTTACTTTTGTGGGCACTGCCTGGTCTTTATTGCCGCCACTTGTTGCTATTTTAATGGCAGTAATCACACATCGCGTTTTAATATCGTTAGGCGCAGGGATAGTTGTGGGCGCCGCACTCATTAATCAGTTTGATATTCAAAATACATTCACTTATTTAATTTCTATTGTTACCTTACTTGTTTGGGAAGACGGACAATTCAATCTTTGGAATATTTTAATTATTTTATTTTTATGTTTGCTGGGTATTTTAGCTTGTTTGATTTCAATTTCAGGTGGCAAACGTGCGTTTACGGAATGGGCGTTATTACATGTAAAATCAAAACGCGGCGCGCGTTTGTTTACGGTTTTTTTAGGCATGTTTTTATTTATCGATGATTATTTTAATACCCTCACGGTGGGCAATATTGCAAGACCCTTAACGGATGCCCAACATGTACCGCGTGCAAAACTCGCTTATTTAGTGGATTCGGTTGCAGCCTCTATTTGTATGTTATGCCCATTTTCCAGCTGGGGCGCGTATATTATGGGGATTATGAGTGCCCTATTGATTACGCATCAAGTCACTGATTTTTCTGCGCTGACAGCTTTTATTACCATTATTCCCATGAATTTATACCCTATTTTTGCACTGCTGATGGCTATTGCCATGGCTTATTTAGGTTGGGATATTTTTGCGATGAAAAAACATTATCACCGCGCTAAAAATGGTGAGCTTTATGATAAAAGTAAAGGCGCAATCTTAGGCGCGATTGAAGGTTTGCCCGAATACGACAATGGTTTTGTGTATGATTTAATTATACCCATTGCTACATTAATTATTGCTACGGTATTTTCATTATTATTTTATGGTTATTTAAATACCGATCATAATGCAATTACTTTCTTTAAATTACTTGAAAATACGGATGTTGCGCTCGCACTCGTGACTGGCGCAGGCATAGGTTTATTGGTTACGCTTATTTTATATTTGAAAAAACAATTACGTGCACAAGATTATAGTATCGCCATTAAAAGCGGTATAAAAGCGATGTCGCCCGCTATTTATATTTTATTATTTGCGTGGACAATTATTCACGTCATTAACGAATTAAATACCGGCTTATACCTTGCGCATTTAATCAATGATATTAATTTAAGCTTGGCTTATTTGCCTTTATTATTATTTTTAGTAGCAGGTATTACTGCATTTTCCACCGGGACTAGTTGGGGAACATTTGGAATTATGCTGCCATTAGCTGCAGATATTGCCATGGTTAGTGAGCCTGGTTTATTAATGCCTGCATTTGCTGCAGTATTAGCCGGTTCTGTATTTGGCGATCATTGCTCACCTATTTCCGATACTACAATTTTATCGGCAACCGGCGCAGGTGCCAATCATATGGATCATGTGATTACGCAATTGCCTTATGCTTTATTGATCGCATTAATTGCAGGATTAGGATTCTTAGTCTTAGGATTCACAGGCAGCAGTCTTTTAGCTTTTATGACTTCTAGCGCGGCTTTTTTAATATGCCTGTTGGGTATGAAATTCTTATCACGTTAAATCTCGCAATATGTTCCCATGGCAGTCGTGCGATTGTAAGGCAAGTGTAAAAAATCAATATCGAGCACTGCATTACGCATTAAAAATGCAAACAATTGCTCCTGCCAATGGAAAAATAAAGTATGCTTGCGGCGGCTTACTAAAATGTGGGTGATTTCCACTAAATAATTGACTTGATCTACATCTAAATAAAATGGAAATATTTTTAAACGATCAGCTTTTTCAAGCGCTTCTGGAATATTAATAATTTCAGTAAATCCATAATGCAAAACGATACGATAAATATTTTTACCTACGGCGGTTAATTTATAACGTTCATTGGTTGGAACAACAGGTCTTGTTTCGATCATAATACTGACCATTAGCACATGCTCTGGGATCATATGGCTTAATTTTAAATAATGCAAAAAGCAGCCACCGCTATTATCATAAGGATCGGTCACAAATACCGAAGTGGTATTTTTGAGTATGTTTAAATCTTTAGCATCAAAGTGTTTAATGATTTCCATCAAACTTACTTTTTCCATATAATAATTGGTGCGTAGATATTTCATACCTTGATACCAGGTTAACATCACGAACATTGCCAAGGCTGCTAACAACAAGGGGATCCAACCACCGTTCATGATTTTTTCTAAATTAGCCCCTAAAAATGCTAATTCAATAATTAAAAATAGCCCAAATACAGCAATCACTTTGACTACACTCCAGCGCCAATATTGATTGGCTAAACGCATAACCATCAGTGTCACACCGACCATCACTAAATTTACTGCAATACCGTAAGCATTTGCGAGTGCACCACTGCTTTGGAAAATAATAACGAGCGCAATCGTACCTATGGCTAAAATAATATTCATCTGCGGCACGTAAATTTGTCCAAATTGCGTATTTGATGTTTGAATAATGGGAATGCGTGGATAAAGATCGAGTAATATCGCTTGGCGTGTTAAAGAAAATATGGCTGAAATAACCGCTTGGGAAGCAATGATGGTTGCTAGCGTTGCCAAAATTAATAAAGGATATTCAAACCATGTGGGTGCCAATGCATAAAATGGATTTGAAATTGCGCTCGGATCTTGTAATAAGTGTGCGCCTTGTCCAAAGTAATTTAATAATAATGCAGGCAGCGCTACGGTAAACCAACTCAAGCGTATCGGTCCTTTCCCGAAATGGCCTAAATCAGCATATAAAGCTTCTGCTCCGGTCAATACTAAAAATACCCCGCCTAATAAAGCATATCCCGTCCAGGTATTATTCACAAAAAACTGATAAGCGTAATAAGGATTAATCGCATTTATAACGGTTAAATTTTGAAAAATATGATGCGCACCTAATACACCAATCACAATAAACCACAACAAAACAATAGGACCAAAATAATAACCAATTTTCCCGGTGCCGTTGTGTTGAATAAAAAAAAGGCCTACTAAAATAATCAAGGTCAATGGCAAAACTAAATGTGAAAATCCTGGGGAAATCACATGTAAACCTTCCACCGCACTCATCACCGATATAGCCGGTGTTAACATACCATCGCCCAGTAAAAGGCCGGTGCCTAAAATACCTAATAAAAAAAATAAACGCCGATGCTGCATGCTTGAAGCTTTTAATAATGCAAATAATGCTAATACACCGCCTTCACCATCATTATCTGCGCGTAAAATAAAACATAAATATTTAACAGAGACTATGAGTATCAATGCCCAAAAAATCAGTGATAAAACACCTAATACATTTTCAGGATTAACCGCTATGCCTTGTAAAGATAGGCGCATGGCATACAAAACACTGGTACCAATGTCGCCATATACGACACCAAGAGCTGCTATAGAATACGGGATAATTTTTTTGGGGGAGTTAAGGAGTTTCATGTTTACGCCATTTGCGTAACATTACATTGATGCCACGCAGCGCAACAGCTGCCATAAATTCAGCTTCCATTACATGCATCAGTTTTGCTTGTTTTTGTTTGATGCGTTTTTTATTCCACAACAATAAACCGACCAGTAATAAAATATAAACAACCCACACAATAATGGCATACAGCAAAATACTTGCGAGTGAATAATTTTCATGATGTAAATAAGCGCTGATTCCACCGACAAATAATATGCCAATGGAAACAGTGATCATGACAGCGAGCATGACAGCTACAACCAGAAATTTTATATAATCCTTGGGTAGCGTGCGTAGCTCTTTCATAACGGCCTTGTTATTTAATTTTGTTAGTAAATAAAGCACCTAAAATAAATCCTATAGCAGCGGCGAAACCTACACTATGAAGAGGATGCGCTTCAACTTGTGCTCTAATGCGATCTTCACCTTCGTGATAAGCTTCTGGGACTCTATCCGCGAGATTGATCATTTTCTTAAGGTATTGATCTTTTAACTCTTTGATATTACGTTTTAATTCATCAATTTCAGACTGAATTTCATGGTTTTCGTGTTTCATAATCGGCTGCTCCGGTTTAAATTTATTGTTATAACTTATATCATAGGCAAGTATTGGGGGTCTGTCAAAAGCCTATTCCTTCACCAAAACCTGTGGGAATTGTATGGTGACTTTCGTTCCTCTGCCTTTGACACTATCCACTTTAATCTTACCTTGATGCGAAACTTTGATAATATGATAAGCCATCGCTAAATCTAAACCCGTTCCTATCCCTACCCCTTTGGTAGTAAAAAATAATTCAAATAAATGCGATTTTTCTTCATCATTCATACCGATACCATTATCTTCAATATCAATACCGACCCAACCATTTTCTGTATAAGTGCTAATAATCACTTCGGGTGGGCGTTCATTTTGGGTAGCTTCTGTGGCTTGAACAGCATTTTTTAATATGCCTAACAATACGCGTTCAATCTCTAAAGGTTGACATTTAATATCGGGCAAATCTGCTGCGTATTGTTTATCAAAGGTGATTTGATTAAGTAGTTGTGTTTTCCGTAATAAAGGATCTTGTGGCAAATGGCTTAATGCACGTTCAATTATTTTTTCTAAACTATAGGGCTGGTAATTGACTTCAGCGCGCGGCGTGAAATCTAATAATGTTGCAATGACTTTTGCGGCTTGCTCACCCGATAATTGAATGCTTTCTAAAAATTTAAAAATTTCACGGCTATCGCAATACGCAATTAATTTTTGTAAATCTAATTGTAAACCCTCGGCTACTTCTTTATTTTTATCTAGCTCAGAGCTTAAGCGACGTTTAACCGTTTGCACACCTTGTAATACTGCGCCTAAAGGGTTATTAATTTCATGCGCAATGCCTGATGCTAATTTTAATGTGGATTGCAGTTTTTCTTGTTTTAATAATTTTTCTTGAATTTTTACTTGACTGGTTATATCGTCAAGACGAATTACAATGCCTGGGGGATCTTCATCTAATAATGGATATAAAATAATATCGACATAACGACGACCGGTTTTTTCTTGAATTAAAATATTTTGTACTTTTTCAGCTTGGTTTTTAGAAATCACTTGCACTAATACATCTTGGTAATTTTTTAATAACGGTAATAAATCTGTGTATTGCATACCGATGGCTTTTTTACGATCAACTTGTGTCATTTTTTGCGCTTGTAAATTACAATCGGTGACTACGCCCTCTATGGTGATCGCTAGTAATGCAGAAGGCATCGCATCAATAATATCGGCCAAATGACGTTTGGTATGCATTAAACCGGTTTGCGCCGTTTGAATTTTATCGACCATGGTATTAAAAGATTCGGCTAAAACATCTAATTCTGTGGATTTTTTGTATTTTTTAAGGGAGACTTTTGCGCTATTGCCTTTGGCCATTTCAAGGGTTGCACGGGTTAATTTTTCCAGTGGCCTACTTAAAATTTTCTGCCCTACCCATAAAATAAAAAACCATAATAATATAGCTTTTATTAATTCGTTGATAATAATTAAAGCGTAGATATCAAAAAACTTAGCAATAATAATGGAGCGATTCGTATAAACTGTAACGTTTGCAAGCAATTGTTTGCCGTCTTTGTCATAAAGCGGGAAAATACGTTCGATCGGTTTAGCAAACCATAAATACCAGGTGCGTTGCGTGTGGAGTGCTAATTTTTCGCGAAGCACTAAATTTCTATCCAGTGTCACATCACCTGATGCAAAAGTTTTATAATTAAACTTGGGTTCCACGATAACACCCGTAATCGCTGGGCCTTGCATCACACCTTCCATAATATACTGGACGCGTTTTTCGCTGTGATGGATTAAAGCATCGCCCAAGGCGGGGCCTATGAATTTTCTGAGTGTTTCAAAATTACTGACGAGTTCCGCGCGCTCATGCACATATTCTGTATACAATTCATTAGCAGTTAAAAACACAGTCAGTAATAAATAAACAACAAACACGCGGTTGAGTAATTTTCGCGTGATCGGTATTTCACAATGTTTTGTTTTCATAAGCTACCTTAATTCTCTATGCAAAACTTTACCTACTGCATTAGTCGGTAGTGTGTCACAAAATTCTATTATTTCCGGCCGTTTATAACCGGTCAACTGTTGATGTAAATAATCACGCAACATGACCTCGGTTAAATGTTTATCTTTTTTAACAACAAAACATTTAATTTTTTGGCCATGTACGGGGTCGGCAAGCCCAATGACTGCAGCATTAGCCACCATAGGATGTGAGCAAATGACATCTTCTATTTCTGTAGGATAGACATTAAAGCCTGAGATGACCAGCATGTTTTTTTTGCGATCCACAAAATAAACAAAACCCTTTTCATCCATTTTCACTAAATCGCCGGTTTTTAACCAACCGTCTACTAAAGCGTTTTGAGTCTCAACAGGATTATTCCAATAGCCTTGGGTAATTTGTGGACCATATAACCATAATTCACCCACATCACCTAATGGAACTTCTTGGTTCTCTTCATCGCATATTTTGACATCCATATTAGGTAACGGTAAACCCATAGCTCCATTGTAATCGACTATGTCCAAGGGATTAATAATGGCGGCTGGCGAACTCTCGGTTAAGCCATAAGCTTCGATCAATGTTTTGCCCGTGATTTGACGCCATTGCTCGGCAGTGGCTTTTTGCAAAGCCATACCGCCGGCTAATGATACTTTTTGCTGACTAAAATCTAGGTGTTTAAACCCAGGATTTTGCAAGAGTGCATGATATAATGTATTAACACCCGTCATTAACACTAAAGGTTTTTTGCGTAATAATTTGATCAATGATCCGATGCGCCGCGGATCAACAATTAACATATTTTCAAAACCCAAATGCAACAATAAAATATTATTCGCCATTAGCGAAAAAATATGGTACATCGGCAATGGTGCAAGCGCATATTTATTTTTTGCTGAATTAATAAAATCTCCTACCCAAGTTTTTGTTTGCAATACATTGGCTGCAATATTACGATGCGTTAACATCACGCCTTTGGGTAAACCGGTTGTGCCGCCTGTATATTGCAACAAAGCCAGATCGTTTGTTTTAATGGTAATGGGTTCAAAATCTAATTTTTCAGAGAGTATATCTTTAAAATAAATAACAGATTTAAGATTAAATTTTTGCGTTCTAATGAATAATTTAAAAAATAATTTTTTAAAAAAACCAAAACCATCGCCAAATTCTGTGATAATCACATGTTTTACTTTAGTTTCGATAGCTTCTAATTTATAAGCCATTTGCTCGAGTACAACAATAGCTTCGGGTTGTGCATCTTTTAATTGCAAATTTAATTCGCGTGGCGTGTACATGGGATTAACGGGAACAACCACGAGCCCTGCTTGTAATGCTGCAAAAAACACCAATGGAAATTGCAATAGATTAGGAATCATGATCGCAATGCGATCGCCTGGTTTTAACTGCAGTTTTTGCTGGAAATAAGCCGCTATCGTTTTAGTTTGCTGTGCAAGTTGCTGATAAGACAACACGGTATTAAAAGAACTGTAGGCCGTACACGTATTGTATTTTTCGCAAGCCTGCGTGAATAAATCAACAAGGGTAATATTTTCCGGAATATCTATGGTTGCAGAAATATGCTTTGGGTAGCTTTGCAACCATATTTTTTCCATGTTAACCTACAAGTAATTGATTCAACCTTTTCACAAATGCAGCCGGATCGGGTAAAGCACTACCTTCCGTCAATAATGCTTGATCCAATAACACCTGCGCCCAATCATTTAATTGTGGCTGATTTAAATTTTCATGCAACTTTTTAACTAAAGGATGTTCAGGATTTAATTCTAAAATAGGTTTAGATTCCGGCACCGCTTGTCCTGCGGATTCTAAGATTTTTTGCATATGACGGCCCATATCAAATTCATCGGTCACGACACAAGCGGGTGATTCCGTTAAACGATACGTCATACGCACATCTTTCACGCGATCGCCTAATACTTCTTTAAATTTAGTAATTAAATCGGTAAAGGATTTATCATCTTCAGGTTTTTCTATATCGCCTAAATCCAATTCACCTTTGGTAATGGATTGCAGGGTTTTACCTTCAAATTCTGTTAAATGCGAAACCAACCATTCATCGACACGGTGATGCAGCAATAAGACTTCAATATTTTTCTTACGGAAGATTTCTAAATGCGGGCTGCTTTTTGCGCCCGCTAATGTATCGGCGGTCACATAATAAATATGTTTTTGGGAGGCCTGCATGCGCGCAACATAGTCTTTCAAGGTTACTTTTTGATCAGGGCTTGCATCATGCGTGCTCGCAAAACGCAGCAATTGCGCAATTTGATCTTTATTCGCAAAATCTTCACCTGTGCCCTCTTTAAACACTTCCCCAAATGCATTCCAGAATTGCTGGTATTTTTCTGGAGAATTTTTCGCTAAATCGTCCAGTAAATTTAATATTTTTTTAACCGAACCTTTACGGATTGTTTCAACGACTTTATTATTTTGTAAAATTTCACGCGAAACGTTTAAAGGTAAATCGCTAGAGTCAATCACGCCACGTATAAACCGTAAATAATGCGGCATAAAGTTTTCTGCTTCATCCATAATAAATACGCGTTGCACATACAGTTTTATGCCACGACGGTAATCACGATTCCATAAATCAAATGGCGCCTGGCTTGGTATATATAATAAATTGATATAAGACGTTGTGCCTTCCACACGATTATGTGTCCATGCAAGTGGATCAGCAAAATCGTGAGAAATATGTTTATAAAAGCTTTTATAATCTTCATCACTGATTTCAGATTTATTACAAGTCCATAACGCCGTTGCTTTGTTCACGGCTTCATATTGACCGTCTTTTTGCATGAGTACGGGAAATGAAATGTGATCGGAGTATTTGCTAATAATATTTTGCAAGCGGTGCTCATCTAAAAATTCATCTTCGTCTGCTTTTAAATGTAAAGTCACTTGTGTGCCGTGTTCAGGTTTTTGTGCATCTTCTAATGTATAGTCACCTTGACCATCAGATTCCCACAATACTGCTTCATCACTACCAGCGTGACGGGTTAAAACGCTTACTTTATCTGCAACAATAAATGTCGAATAAAACCCTACGCCAAATTGACCAATTAAATTTGCATCTTTAGCTTGATCGCCGGTTAAATTTTTTAAAAATTCGCGTGTGCCTGATTTAGCAATGGTACCAAGATTAGACATCACTTCATCACGCGTCATGCCTATGCCATTATCTGAAATGGTGATCGTGCGTTGGTCTTTATCAATATCAACGAGGATTTTTAAATCTTGGTTTTTTTGCGCCAAAATTGCATCGTTTAACGCGCCAAAACGTAATTTGTCGAGCGCATCTGAGGAATTGGAAATAAGCTCGCGTAAAAATATTTCTTTATTACTATAAAGCGAATGTATCATTAACTGTAAAACTTGCTTAACTTCAGCTTGAAAATTTAAAGTTTGCTTCTGCGCTGCTGCAACCATTTCACTACTCCTATGTAACTACGGTTCGACCATTTAATGCTTGGACTAAAGTGTTTCCATCCACATATTCTAATTCCCCACCCATCGGTACACCGTGTGCAATACGACTCACGGTAATACCGGAAGGCTTAATTAATTGTGCAATATAATGCGCTGTTGCGCCGCCTTCAACTGTAGTGTTGGTGGCTAATATTACTTCTTTAATGGGACATATTTGGAGGCGCTTTAATAATAAATCAAGGCCAATATCATCAGGACCTATGCCATCGAGTGGTGATAAATGACCTTTGAGAACAAAATAATAACCACGGTATTGACCAGATTGTTCGATGGCTAAAACATCTGCGGGGGATTCAACAATGCATAATTGACTTTCATCACGTTTGGGATTGCTGCAAATAAGACAAATATTAACTTCGCTAAGCATGCGACATGAATCACAAAATCCGACTTGTTCTATTGCTTTTAATAAAGCCTGACTTAAATTGCGACCGCCATTTTGATCGCGTTCTAACAAATAAAAAGCCATACGCTGTGCTGATTTAGCCCCTACGCCGGGTAAGCAACGTAGGGATTGTATCAGTTGTTGAATCAGCGGGCTTAAACTCATTATTATCTGTTTTCACCACCAAAAGGCAACATTTCCGGCGGTAAATTTAAACCGCTCATTAAACCGGTCATTTTTTCACGCGAAGCTGTTTCTACTTTACGTACAGCATCATTCACCGCTGCAGCAATTAAATCTTCAATCATGCCTTTATCCACTGTGCCGCTACCTTCTTCACTACCGACTTCTTCCTCTTTAGTAGGATCTTTAAGACCTAATAAACTCGGTGCAACAAAAACGCGCATCACATCATGGCGACCATTCATTTTAATTTTAACCAAACCACCACCGGCTTGACCGACGACTGTTAGCGCAACAATTTCTTCTTGTGCTTTTTGAATATTGGCTTGCATTTTTTGCGCTTGCTGCATAATTTTTTGAAAATCAGGATCACTCATGTTCTATTCCTCTTTACTGGGTTGACATTTAAGAAGGTTAACTTAAAATAAGCTTCGCGTCAAGCATTTAGCGGGCAATAATACTGTCATTAATAATGCTTGCGCCCAAACTCGCCATCATCGCTTGCACTTGTGGGTCAGTCTTAATGCCTTCTTCGGCTTGCGTTTGCGCCTGCGCTTGTTTTTGCGCTTGCGCTAATGCCGGTGTCTCTTCGCCTGTTTCTTCTAAATTAATTTTAACATTTATTTTACGGCCATAATAAGTGCTCACCGCGTCACACAAACGTTGTGTTGAAGACGTATTCAATAAAGGTGCATGTTGTGGCGCTAAGGCTAATTGAATCAAATGTTCTTCTTGGGAAATTAATACGCAATGAGAAGCGAGTGCCATTGCAAGTCCTGATAAACCTAAATTTGGTGCAATATCGGCCCATGAATGTGCTGTTGCTTTTTTCTCAAGTGTTGCGGTTGGTTCAATTTTATTTTTCACGACTTGTTCAATCTTACGTTCCGCGACTGGCTCGCGGGAACCCGTGCTTACGGGAGTAAATGCTAACATGCGCAGCAAAATCATTTCTAAACCTAATTGCTGATTCGCAACCCACGGTAAATCACGTCGACCATTCACTGCAATTTGATAAAACAATTGAATATCTTGCGCAGAAAAATAATCTGCAAATGGTTTTAATTCTGCATGTTCTGCAGCGCGCGCTGATACTAATTGCATGACCGCAATATGATGCAAGGCCTGAATTAATTCATCTAAAATAACTTGCGGCTGCTCACCTTGAATTGTTGTTAACAGTAGATCACCTTGTTGATCCTTTAATGCTTGTAAAATATGTAACACAATTTGTGGATCAATATGGCCTAATAATTCACGCACCTGCGCAACATTCACTTGGCCTGCACCATAAGCAATGGCTTGATCCAATAAACTTAAAGAATCACGCATACTGCCTTGCGCAGCAAATGCTAATAAATCTAAAGCCATGGGTTCAAAGGTAATTTTTTCTTGCGTTAAAATATGCGCCAATTGTCTGCTAATTGTTTCTACCGACATATTTTTTAAATGAAAATGTAAACAACGTGATAAAACCGTCATCGGCAAACGATCAGGATCGGTTGTTGCTAATAAAAATTTAACATGTTCGGGTGGTTCTTCTAAGGTTTTTAACAGCGCATTAAAACTGTGCGTCGATAACATGTGCACTTCATCGATTAAATAAATTTTAAAACGACCACGCGTAGGCGCATAAGCCACATTTTCGAGTAAATCACGTGTTTGTTCTACTTTGGTGCGTGAAGCTGCATCAACTTCAATTAAATCGACAAATTTGCCATCACGAATATCCATACAGGCACTGCATGTGCCGCAAGGCTTAGAAGTAATGCCGGTTTCACAATTAAGACTTTTAGCTAAAATACGTGCAATCGTTGTTTTACCTACGCCGCGCGTGCCGGTAAATAAATACGCATGATGTAATTGCTGATTATCCAGTGCATTGACCAGTGCGCGCAAAACATGATTTTGCCCGACCATTTCGGTAAAATTTTGTGGACGCCATTTTCGGGCTAAGACTTGGTAACTCATGGGAATGATTATAACAGGATGAGAAAATATAGAAAGCGGCTCTTTATCGCCACACCGAACACCCGATCAGCTGCGACTGCTGCTTCCTTCCGGATCTGACAGGGTTAACAGCCTAACGTCGCACGGGGACCAAAAAGAACCGCAGGGAACAGAATAACATAAATTTTATTAAAAACCCAACATCCGTAGGGGCGAAAAATCTTTCGCCCTCTGGTATTCGAATCATTAGTGATTCATAAATATAGTTGTATTTTAAATTTATATGATTTAAAATAGCTGCTATTATCATTATGCAGGGATGAAATAAATGGCACACGCACTTTTTGACACATTAGAATATGTTAAACTATTAAGACAAGTTAATTTTATGAGCAGCATCAAGCTGAAGGATTAAGTAAGGCACAAATGATGGCATCACAATCCCTACTCACGCATACTGCCACGCAGAATGATTTGATTGCCATGACTGCTAATTTGCGCAATGAAATGCATCAACTCCGTGATGACTTACGTAAAGATATACATCAGCTATTTATTAATAATGTGATCATTAACTTAACTTTTATGGGCATTATATTAGGCGCAATGGCTTATATGTTAAATTAAGTGATAGATGAACACTCATACTGGTATTTTATTAATTAACCTCGGCACACCCAGCGCATCAGATGCTGCGAGTGTAAAGCGTTATTTAGACGAATTTTTAACTGATCCAAAAGTTATTGATATTCCCAATCCTTGGCGCACATTATTAGTGCGCGGTTTAATTACGCCTTTTCGTGCAAAAAAATCTGCACATGCTTACCAACAAATTTGGACAAAAGATGGCTCCCCACTTTTGGTGAATAGTTTAGCTTTAAAAGAATCTTTAAAATTAGATTGCCCTGTCAGCTTAGGGATGAATTATGGTGAACCAAGCATCAAAAGTGCTTTAGAGGAATTAAAAGATTGCGATAAACTAATTGTTGTTCCTTTATTTCCGCAATATTCTTCTGCTGTTACAGAATCTATTTTAGAAAAAGTAAAATCATTAACATCAAAGCCTTTAGAAATTATCAAAGATTTTTATAATGATGAACATTACATTCAAGCGATGACCAACAAAATTCAAGAAACATTAACTCAAAAACAACCCGAATATTTATTATTCAGTTATCACGGTTTACCGATGCGGCAATTGTATAAAACATCGGGGGATATTTGTAAAAGTTGCATTAACAACCCCTGCCCAGCCATTCAAGAAAAAAATCGCGATTGTTATCGCGCCCAATGTTATGAAACTTCACGGCTTATCACTGAAAAATTAGCTTTAGATGAAACCAAAACGCTAACGTGTTTTCAATCTCGCTTAGGACGTTTAACTTGGACAGGTCCATACACAGAAAAAATATTACAAGATTTAGCATTTCTAGGCATTAAAAACATCGCCATCACCTGCCCTTCCTTTGTCACTGACTGCTTGGAAACATTAGAAGAAATCGGCATTCGTGCAAAACAAACTTGGCTTGATTATGGTGGTGAAGAATTAACCTTGATTCCGGCGTTAAATGAAGATGGTTCTTGGTTACAAGCTATAGTATCTCGATAAACTCTTCTTTCACTTTCAAAATCTCATCACGCAATTTTGCAGCTTCTTCGAATTCTAAATTCTGCGCATGTTTTTGCATTTTATCTTCGAGTTCTTTTATTTTCTTATTGAGTTCTTTAGTATTCATTTTTGAATAATCATAAGAATATTCGAGTTTATTTTTATCTTTTGAAACAGAAAAACGTGCGCCTTCCATGACGTCATGTATGGCTTTTTCTATAGTTTTGGGTGTGATGCCATTAGCTATATTATGTGCAATTTGTTTTTCACGACGTCTGTCCGTTTCATCAATCGCGGCGCGCATGGATTTGGTCATTGTGTCTGCGTATAAAATAACTTTGCCATGAATGTGGCGTGCAGCGCGTCCTATCGTTTGAATTAAAGAGCGCTCGGATCGCAAAAATCCTTCTTTGTCTGCATCTAAAATAGCGACCAAGGACACTTCAGGTAAATCTAAACCTTCACGTAATAAGTTGATCCCCACTAATACATCGAATTTTCCTAAACGTAAATCGCGCAAAATTTCCATGCGCTCAATCGTATCAATATCCGAATGCAAATAACGGACCCGCACATGATGTTCAGCAAGGTATTCCGTTAAATCTTCCGCCATCCGTTTGGTTAATGTGGTGACAAGTACGCGTTCATTTTTTTCAATACGTAAACGCGCTTCTGAGAGTAAATCATCGACTTGCGATTTAATCGGTCTAATTTCTATTTCTGGATCAATCAATCCTGTCGGGCGCACCACTTGTTCAGCAATCGCATCAGTGTGTTCAAATTCATACGGGCCTGGCGTTGCAGAAACATAAATAGTTTGTGGTGAGCGTTGTTCAAACTCATCGAATTTCATCGGGCGATTATCAAGTGCCGAAAGTAAGCGAAATCCATATTCCACCAACGTTTCTTTGCGCGCGCGATCGCCTTTATACATCGCGCCTAATTGTGGAACGGTGACATGCGATTCATCAATCACTAATAAGGCATTTTTAGGTAAATAATCAAATAAAGTCGGTGGCGCTTCACCGGGTGCATTGCCCGATAAATAGCGTGAATAATTTTCAATGCCGTTACAATAACCCAATTGTAAAATCATTTCCAAATCAAATTGTGTGCGCTGCTCTATGCGTTGTGCTTCTACCAATTTATTTTGTTCATTTAAAATTTTCAAACGTTGTTTTAATTCAATGCGAATATCATCAACTGCTTTAAGTAGCGTTTCACGCGGCGTAACATAATGCGTTTTAGGATAAATCGTTACGCGCGGCACACGATGCAAGATCTCGCCGGTGAGTGGATCAAAGAAACTGAGCTGTTCAATTTCATCATCAAATAATTCGATGCGAACAGCTTCTTTATCAGATTCCGCAGGAAACACATCAATCACATCCCCATGCACGCGATAAGTAGCACGCACCAGCGCCACATCATTACGCGCATATTGCAATTGCGCTAAACGTTTTAATAAAAAACGTTGATCAACTTTATCGCCCCTATCCAAATGCAACACCATGCTCAAATAAGCTTGCGGATCGCCCAAACCATAAATCGCTGAAACACTCGCCACTATCACAACATCGGGGCGCTCTAATAAAGCTTTGGTCGCAGACAAACGCATTTGTTCAATATGCTCATTAATCGAAGAATCTTTTGCGATATACGTATCCGACGCAGGCACATACGCTTCAGGTTGATAGTAATCGTAATAAGAAACAAAATATTCCACAGCATTATTCGGGAAAAATTCTTTCATCTCACCATACAATTGCGCCGCCAAAGTTTTATTGGGCGCCAAAATCAAGGTGGGACGTTGAATGGTTTGAATGACATGGGCAATCGTAAAAGTTTTCCCAGATCCAGTCACCCCTAATAAAATTTGTTTAGCCAAACCATCAGTTAAGCCTTCAGTTAACGTCTTAATCGCTTGAACTTGATCGCCCGCGGGCTGGAATTTGGATTGGAGCTGAAAGGTTTGATTACTCATGGGCTTATTATCTAATAAAAAACACACTTCCGCTACTTTATGCTCACTAATCTTACAGTAATAGGGTTAGGCATGGGTGCGCTAGCACTTTTTCTTAAACCTTACTAAGCTATATTCCCGCTTTTCTTGTATAATAGCCCGATATTTAATTGTTAAAGGAGTTTTGCTATGTCTATACAGTTGGCTGATCGAACTTTGCGCGTTAAACCTTCCGCAACCTTAGCCGTTGCCGCTAAAGCCGCCCAAATGCGTGCTCAAGGTGTGGATATGATAGATTTAGGATTAGGTGAGCCTGATTTTGATACGCCAGATATTGCCAAAGATGCTGCGATTAAAGCCATACAAGACGGCTTTACTAAATACACGCCCGTTGATGGTATTCCAGAATTAAAGCAAGCGATTATTGCTAAATTTGCGCGCGATAATAAGCTCACTTATACGCCGAAACAAATTTTGGTCTCTGTTGGCGCAAAACACAGTTTATATAATTTAACCCAGGCCTTATTAAATTCTGGCGATGAAGTGATAGTGGCCGCACCTTATTGGGTATCTTATCCAGAGTTTGCGCGTCTTGCAGATGCCGAGCCTGTGTTTATTGATGCCGATATTAAACAAGATTTTAAAATTACACCCAAACAATTAGCGGGTGCAATTACGCCTAAGACTAAATTGCTATTTTTGAATAGTCCTTCGAATCCTACAGGTGTGACTTATACATTGGCTGAATTAAAAGCTTTGGGCGAAGTGTTAAAAGAACATCCGCATATTATTATTGCCAGTGATGATATCTATGAGCATATTTTCTGGGGCGATGAGCCTTTTGCGAATATTTTAAATGCATGTCCTGAACTTTATGATCGCACCGTAATTATTAATGGCATGTCAAAAGCCTATTGCATGACGGGTTGGCGTATTGGTTATGCAGCAGGTCCTGAAGTGTTAATTCAAGCGATGAATAAGATTCAATCACAAAGTACTTCTAATCCTTGTGCAATTGCACAAAAGGCTTCTGTGGCTGCGCTGAATATGGATCAAAGTCTGATTCAAGATATGGTGAAAATATTTAAAGAACGTCATGATTATATTGTTGATGCCTTGAATAAAATTCCTGGATTTACTTGCGTGCCTGGGCAAGGTGCTTTTTATGCATTTTTTCATGCGCAGGATTTTATTAATCAACATCACATGAAAGATGATGTGGAATTGGCAAATTATTTAATTGAAAAAGCACACGTGGCCTTAGTGCCAGGGAGCGCTTTTGGAATGCCTGGGTATTTACGTTTGTCTTATGCAACGAGTATGGATAATTTGCGAGAAGCAATTAAACGTTTAAGTGCTGCTGGACAATAAATCCCTCTTTACAAAAGGGCCGTAGACGTACTATCATTAGCCCTTTCCAGCTATTCCCCGGTAGCTCAGTGGTAGAGCAGGTGACTGTTAATCACTTGGTCGGCAGTTCGAACCTGTCCCGGGGAGCCAATACTTCTTAAGCTTTTCTCAATTTAGAAATATCGTTCTCTTTCCCTGCCCCCAATTTAATGACGATATAAAACACCAAAGATATAGCCACTAAGAAAAACCATAAATCATACTCTGGCCATAAGAATGCAGCCCAAGCAAAAGGTGCTAGCCAAAGTATATTGAGCATTAAAGTTCGCAGGACCACAGCTTGATGACTTCCTAAGCGCACCATGGCGTGATGATAAGCAAATGTACAGTGAGTTTCATCATAAGCATGCCCTTTTAACAAACGCACAATTAAGGTGTAACTCATATCCGCAATCGGTAATGCCAATAAAATAAGCCAGCTTATTAAAGGAATCATATTATCTCGCGCGGTATAGGCCATTAAAGCCGCAAAGAAAAATCCTAAAAACCCACTGCAAACATCACCCATAAATACTTTAGCAGGCTGCCAATTCCAGCATAAAAAAGCCACCATACTGCTGGCCAAAACAAAGAGCAACCAACTCAAACTTAAAAAGCCCAGTAAGTAAGTCATGGCCACTAGATTAAGACTGACAAATACAGTTTCCGTCCCTGCTTGTCCATCGAGGCCATCGATAAAATTATATAAATTGATCAACCAAATCATGCCAAAAAATGCCAAGATATGACCCAACCAACCCAAATAAAAAACATGATTTAAAATATAAAACTCTGGAAATCCACCGATTTGATATAATACTATGCCCACAGCAAGGGCTTGTATGACTAAACGTATTTTAGGATCGACATGTTGATGATCATCTACAAATCCTATTCCTGCGACCAATAAACCACCTAGCAATAAGCCATGCGCAAACGCATTCGAAAAATAAACATCACCGAAACTTAAAGCACAAATAGCAATTAAACACAGTATGACTATCGCAACACCCACACCCCGTGGAATTGAACGGGTATGCGTACCTCTTAAATGCGGCGCTTGCATTAAATAGCGCTTGGCATAATTATTACTTAAATAAACCATTACATAGGTATAAATAAAAGTAAAAACAAAAGTCAGTAATAGATAAATCATTCCACGCTGCGCATATGAGGAAATAATAAAACATCGCGAATCGACATGGCATCCGTCAAAAACATAACCAGTCGATCGATGCCCACACCCACGCCTGCTGTCGGCGGCATGCCGTATTCAAGCGCAGTAATAAAGTCTTGATCAAAAGACATCGCTTCTTCATCACCATTGGCTTTTAATTCGGATTGCGCGCGGAAAATACGGGCTTGTTCTTGCGCATCATTTAACTCAGAAAAACCATTAGCTAATTCACGGCCCGCAATAAATAATTCAAAGCGATCGGTGATAAATGGGTTTTCATCATTCGGACGCGCAAGTGGTGAAACTTCTGCCGGATATTCAGTGATAAAAGTAGGTTCAAATAAATAAGGCTCAACCGTTTTTTCAAAGATCTCAATTTGTACTTTGCCTAAACCATAATGTTTTTCAATGGGAATAGACAAACGTTGTGCTAAGGCACGTGCAGATTCGAGGGTAGCAAGTTCGGAGTGTTTTACATCCGGATTGCGTTCTACGATAGAATCTACAACGCTGATACGTTTAAAAGGCACACTTAAATCATAAGTTTTTTCTTGATACACTATCTGCAGTGTGCCTAAAGTATTTTGCGCGGCATAACGAATAAAGTTTTCCGTCATCTCCATCGCTTCAATATAAGTGGCATACGCTTGATACCATTCGATCATCGTGAATTCTGGATTATGGCGCGTGGATACGCCCTCGTTTCTAAAATTACGATTAATTTCATAAACTTTTTCAAAGCCGCCAACGACTAAACGTTTTAAATATAACTCTGGCGCGATGCGCAAAAATAAATTCATATCCAGCGCATTGTGATGCGTCACAAAAGGTTTTGCAGCAGCGCCACCTGCGATGGCTTGCATCATGGGTGTTTCAACTTCTGTAAATCCTTCCCCGCTCATAAAATCACGAATATTTTTTAAAATTTGAGAACGGGCTTTAAAAACTTTCCGTGTGTCTTCATTACAAATTAAATCTAAATAACGTTGCCGCGCACGCGCTTCATGATCAACAAGACCATGAAATTTATCCGGCATGGGATGTAAAGATTTTGCAAGTAAGCGAATATTTGTAGCTTTTACCGATAATTCATTGGTTTTAGTTTTAAATAAATGCCCTTCTACCCCAATAATATCGCCTAAATCCCAAGTTTTAAATTGCTCATACAAATCTTGCGGCAAAGTTTCTTGTTTAATATAAAGCTGCATTTGTCCTGACATATCTTGAATATGCACAAAACTGGCTTTACCCATCATACGTCTAGTCATGATGCGACCAGCAAGTTTAACCGCTACAGGATGTGATTCAAAAAACGCTGCATCTTTTTCTTGGTATGCATCATGTAAGTCTTGCGCTAAGTGTTCACGCTTAAAATCATTAGGATAAGCTTGCCCTTGTGCGCGCAATTGCGCTAATTTGGCGATGCGATCCGTGCTTTGATCATGTTCCATTTTTTTTCCTTCTGACTCTGAAGTAATTAACAATATACATAATAGGCCCAGACAGGGCGTAACTTAAAAAGACTATGAATAATACTTTTGGAGGATCAATGGCAACACTGACCAAAATCAATAATAAAACCAATAAAAACATAAATGGCACTCGACCATTAAAATCAATTTTTTTAAAACTTTCATAATGAAAATTACTGACCATCAAGCCACCAATACCCACGGTTAATATTGCAGTCAAAATATCGATTTGATGGCCCGGAATACCTAAATCATGTCCAAGCCAAACAACGCTGGCAATTACTGCTGCGGCCGCAGGAATGGGTAAACCTAAAAAATAAGGCAAGGTATTGGGCAAAGTATTAAAACGAGCTAAACGCATCGCGCCCGTTGCCGCATAAAAAAATGCAGCCAACCAGCCTAATTTACCTAAATCTATTAAAGCCCAGTTATAAATCACCAAGGCAGGTGCTACGCCAAATGCGAGCAAATCAGACAAACTATCATATTGAGCACCAAACTCACTTTGAGTTTTAGTTAAACGCGCTACTCTGCCATCGAGAGTATCTGCCACCATGGCAATAAAAATGGCCATCGCAGCCACATCAAATATACCTTTCATTGCTGCAACCACAGCATAAAAACCTGCGAATAAGGCACACGTGGTAATCGCATTGGGGAGCAAATATATCCCGCGCGGCGCTCGTTTATTGGGTGTTGGGCTTTGTGTTGTCATGGGCGGATTCTAGCACAAAGAGGAATATACATAATATAGTAGATTCAGGATATTTGACTATTATATGATATAATATGTTATATTATATCTAAAAGAGGCTGCCATGAATGTAACCATTTACCTAGAAGATCCCCTTGCTCACGAACTCGCCCACTGGTCAAAAGCATCAGGGCAAAATCGTAATGCGATTATTCGCGAAGCTATCCATGAGTGGCTAGAACATCGCAAGCAACAACAATGGCCAGAAGTCATACTTAAATTTAAAGGTGAAGCAGATTTTCCTGCTTTTGAAACATACCGTGATAAATTACAACTACCCAAGGAAGATCCATTAGCATGAAATATTTACTAGATACCTGTACGGTCAGTGATTTTGTAAAAGGCGATAGCCCAACGATGTCAAAACTAAAAAATTGTTCACCAGTGGATCTCGGGCTTTCTGTCATTTCCCTGATGGAGATACAATACGGTCTTGCTCACAATAAAGATCGAGCAAAGAAAATAAAACCTGTTTTAGACGCTTTTTTAAGCACCATCAAAATTCTTGATTTTAAACAAGGTGATGCACAACATGCGGCACTGCTACGTGCTTTTTTGCATCAAGAAGGCAAACCCATAGGCAGTTATGATCTACTCATTGCTGCCTGCGCTCTACATCATGATTTAATTCTAGTCACATCCAATAGTAAAGAATTTACTCGTGCCCCTGGACTGCAATGCGAAAACTGGCGTGTTTATTAAAATTCATTAGTAAGCTAAACTTATACTAAACATAAGAGAAGCCACATGCCTGAATTTACCCAAGAACAACAAGCTGTCATTGATAAAATCGATGCGGAACAAGCCAATGGCGTTGAAGAAACCTTATTATTTTCTCAAGATGAGCAAGAGTATGGTTTTAGCTTTAAAAGACTCTCAGCTTACCTGCTTAATTTCTTCCTAGACTGTAGAAACACTCTAGGTCAGCAAATACAGATGATAAATTCTAGGGACTACGCTTCAGCTCCTGACAATACAATACAAAGGGGAAATGAAATCATAAGCTTTGGTATCCCCCCTACTTTAGCTGCAGCTATTAACCGACAATTTTCCCCAGAACGTCAAGCTGCTGTGGCCACCTATAAAACAGATACATCGAGCCTATTAGAAACAAATGGATTATTTAATTCCGATCCAGGTATTCGGAGTATGCAAGAAAATTTACTCTTTGGTCAGAGCAAATTCCAAATGACAGCAGCATCATTAAATCTAACGCCAGAGCAAAATGGTGATGCAAAATTTATAGAACAACACTTTATGGAACGTTTTAATAATCGCTATCCTGAAAATAACTCTGATTTACGTCCTCCTCAAAGAGCGTTTGTAAAGAGACAATTTCACAATACAGCGTTAGCGCTGGCAATGGGTAATAAAAGTCTTGATGATGCACGTGATGAAAATGGCCATCAAAATGGCGGCGCTATTCTTGATAAGATGATTGACGCTATGGTAGAAAGATCTAAGGTCACCACAGAAACTGTATTAACACCCGAGCAAGCTGTATCTTCTGTCTCATGTTCTCTTACACAATTTCAAACAACGCAACAAAATATTAAGCGAGATCATGGCGTCAAAATGCAAGGCATATTAACCCAAACATTTACAGATCAACGGGACGAAAATCCATATCAAATAGCGAGCACTAATCCTGAAATTGCTAAGCTCCAAAATGACTTATTAGCGGGCAAAATCAAACCTAATGATATTGATTTCGAAAAATTTGGTAAAGGAGTGCTGGCAGAAGCAGCAGCAAAAGATCATTCGCAAAGAACTAGACACTTACCCTTGGAACGCAAAGATGATAATCCACGTACGCCCGGATTAATACTAAAAGCAGAAGCCGTGGGGTTAATGGATGAACTTAACGAGCTCCTCAATAAAATTTATCCTGGTATAGATCCAAGATCTATGGCCATAAAAGAAGATGTTAAACAACAAATTCCCGCCGTTGCTTTAACATTAGCACTCTCCCCCAAAGAAGAAGCGGGGCTAGATGTACAAAAGAAATTTTTAGAAGAAAAGCATAATGCTGCTGAAAAAAACTATGATGCCACAAAACAATGTGCTCGTACGCTGCCGCCTGATACTGTCGCATTAACTCAAGTTCATACTAAATCTGGTGAATTATTGGGTGTTGCAACACAGACCTATAATGTTGTAAATACCGCCTTAGCAGATATGGGTATTGCTCCAGAGCCTGTGCCTGATGCTAGCGCACAAAAATCAAACACTATGTCCCCAAGGCCAAATTAAATAGACAGTTAACTATGCAACAGATATACTGCGTGGATGAGCGATAAACATAACATTATTATTGAAGGCATTACCACTGAAGGTAATGAATTCCGTCCCAGCGACTGGGCGGAGAGGATTAGCGGTCAGTTAGCGACTTTTAAAGGTAACCGCGTTGTTTATTCTCCCCTACTGACTCCTAGTATAAAAAATGGCCACAAATGCGTCATTGTTGATGAAACCTTAAAAAATACCGATCCAGAACTTTATGACCAATTGATTGTTTTTGCTAAAGACAATCATTTAGTGGTTTGTGATGAGATTGAGGATGAGAATTCTTAAGTTTCCCAGTAAAACGCTATGATAGAAGAAAATTATAAAAAGTTAAGCGCTGCCCTTGAAACAGAAAACGAAAGTGAACGCAATCGCCTGCTGGCAAAGATAGATCCCTACGAAGTATCCAAAAGCGGTCATACACTATTATTTCATGCGGTTTACTATAATAATATCCTTGCGACAACTTGGCTGCTCGAAAAATATCGATCAAAAAACCCTCAACTGATTAATCTACTTAATAAAAATGAACAAAAAAGCCCCTTAGACATAGCCATAATATTTCAACTCAATGTTATGACACAACTATTATTAGATGCAGGTGCTGATACAGCTTCGATTAAAAATACAGCTAAATTTTCTCTTTTGGGACAACAAGGCAATCAAAATACCATTGAACACTTGGTGGCAAACTGGACTCCCGCTACTGCTGCGTTATTAAAAGAATGTCTTGAGCAAGCATTAAGATCAGCAGCGCAATATGGACAATTAGCCTTGGTTTCATTTCTGTGCGAGCAAAAAATTGATATCAACGCGGTGGACAGATATGAAAACAGCGCATTAATGTTAGCAGCACGCCACGGTCAAAAAAATATCGTAGAAAAATTACTCACATATAAAACCACTCCTCAAAATATTGAGCGAGCATTTGTACATGCTGGTGCATACGCTATTGAAAAAATACAACAAACAGCGAATCAACAATCTGATACTCAGGTTGATCCTTATGAAGTCATGGGTGTATTATATTTGCAAAAGCCTGATATTAATAGTGTGGATGAATTTGGCGATACCATATTCATCAAGGGTGCGAACTGCCCTGAGTTTTTAAAAAAAATATTGTCGAGCAAAAAACATAAAGACAAAATCAATATTAACTATGAAAATAAAACCAGTGGAAAAACAGCGTTATTTGCAGCAGCAGAAAATAAAAATATTTTAGCTATTAATATATTGCTTGAATATGGTGCAAATATTAAGCAGGTAAACGAACAAGGTGAAACCTTGATCATGAAAGCAGTAGAGCATACTAATCTTGAATTTGTCCAAAATGTTATGGCAATTCCTGGCTTAGAATATGATCCAAATGCTTTATTATCTTTAACAATATTTTTTAGAAAATTTAGCATCGCACAATTTCTATTGAACAAACATCAATATACTTTTAAACAATATTGGGCTTGTCTTATCACATTAAGTCATATAGTATCTTATCCACAAATTAGTCATGATATTGAACAGCTAGCATTACGTCTTTTATCAGGTTGCATACAAGATAAAAACTATGATCCTAATGATATTCAAGATGAGCTGCCTGCCCTGATAAAAAAAGCAGTCGAAAATCAGCACATGTTATTATTATGCCAGTTACTAGTTTTGCAAGATAAACCACATCTACTCACACTTAATGGTTTAATTATTGATGCATTAAATACACAAGAGTACAAGCTTGCTAATAAATTAATTTATCTCATGGTTGAAGTAGGAGAACCTACATTTTGTCATTTAAGGAGTTGGCAAGATGTGATACAGCGCAATCATCCATTTTCCATCCCTTATTTATCCGAAATATTAATTGCAAGATCATATCTAAAAGTATTGCTAGCTAAACCTGCAGATAAAATTAACGAGAATTTTATTAATGCAGCAAAACCATATGAAGAATATATTGTTGATGAATTACTAAAACAAAATGATACGATTATAGAATCTTCAATAGCCATTATTGAAAATCGCTATGCGAACGGCCTGTCAAAATTTTTACATACTATGAATCCTGAACCTTCAGAATCAAAAGATGATAGCTTTAATAGAATACAAGATAAAATTGAAAAAACAAAACCCACTAAAATGCAAAGCCTTACTGTATCTGATGAGAAAAACATCGCCATGAGATATTTAAAAGATTTTCAGAACCTGAAATCAGAACAAATGACGCCGCAGTTAATACAAGATGCAGAGCCGTATCGCGAGCTCATCGTTGAGATTGCATTACAAACGCCAGAGGCTGATGTTTTAGCAGAATATATTCGCAAAACTGAAAATAAATATGCGCATGGTTTATCCAGGTTTTTACATAGCCCTGCAAGTTCTAGCGCTACATGGTCAGGTGTAAATTCACGGTCATCGACTATTAATAAGCATATTGAATTAATTCAACAAGGCATTATTGCAAGACAAGATCCTGTTGAATCCAATCAATTCAATGTGGATGCCCAGTTGGTCCAAAATACTAAATACCGTTTTAATCAATAAATCACTTCTTGTTAGTAAATATAAACTTCCCATCTTTTACATCTACTAAAATCGTATCCCCAGGCATAAACTTCCCAGACAAAATCGCTTGCGCTAAAGGATTTTCTAATTCGATACCGATGACACGTTTTAGAGGTCTTGCGCCATAAACAGGATCAAAGCCTTGTTCTGCTAATTGATCTAAGGCAGCATCGCTCACATCTAGTTTTAAATCACGCTCTTTTAAACGTTGTTGTAAAATTTGTACTTGAATATGTGCAATTTCATGAATTTGTTTTTTATCTAAACCATGGAAGACTACAAAATCATCGATACGATTTAAAAATTCCGGTTTAAATTCGCGTTCGACTACACTCATCACCGCTTCTTTTACGGCTTTAATATCATCGTTTATTTTTAAACTTTGCAATAAATCAGAACCTAAATTAGACGTCATCACGATCACAGTATTTCTAAAATCAACAGTGCGACCTTGGCCATCGGTTAATCGTCCATCATCTAAAACTTGTAATAAAATATTAAACACATCAGGATGCGCTTTTTCAATTTCATCAAATAAAATCACCGCATAAGGTTTGCGACGAATCACTTCGGTTAAATAACCGCCTTCTTCATAACCCACATAACCAGGAGGTGCACCAATTAAACGTGCGACTGCATGTTTTTCCATGTATTCAGACATATCAATGCGCACAAGCGCATCTTCTGTATCAAACATAAATTCTGCTAATGCACGGCACAATTCTGTTTTACCCACGCCTGTTGGTCCTAAAAACATAAATGAACCTATTGGGCGTTTTGGATCGGATAATCCAGCGCGCGAGCGGCGAATAGCATTGGAAACTGCACTGATCGCTTGATCTTGTCCGATTACACGTTTATGAAGCGCATCTTCCATCTGTAATAATTTTTCTTTTTCGCCTTCTAGCATTTTTGAAACGGGAATACCTGTCCAGCGTGAAACGACTTGTGCGATTTCTTCTTCGGTAACTTTATTACGTAATAATTTAAACGGCTTGGATTTTTGATTCGCAACAGCCGCTAATTGCTTTTGCAGTTCAGGAATTTTGCCGTATTGAATTTCAGACATTTTTGCTAAATCACCTTCACGTTGCGCAGCCTCCATTGCAATTTGTGCTTGCTCGAGTGATTCTTTAATTTTTGCTGAACCTTGCAAAGATGCTTTTTCTGCGGTTAATACTTCATCTAAATCAGCATATTCTTTTTCTAAATGTTTTATTTCATCTTCAAGATCTTTTAAACGTTTTTTGGAAGCTTCATCTTTTTCTTTTTTTAAAGCTTCGCGTTCGATTTTTAATTGAATTAAACGTCTATCGAGCTTATCCATTTCCTCTGGTTTAGAATCAATTTCCATACGGATTAAACTGCCAGATTCATCGATTAAATCAATGGCTTTATCCGGTAAATTACGATCAGTAATATAACGGTGTGATAAATTTGATGCAGCAATAATGGCAGGATCGGTGATTTCCACACCATGATGCACTTCATAACGTTGTTTTAAACCACGTAAAATAGCAATCGTATCTTCAACAGTGGGTTCTTCCACTAATACTTTTTGGAACCG
>JBAZWD010000006.1:0-151072 GCA_041660525.1 Legionellales bacterium
ATTTTCACCAGTCTTTCTGCGGGCGAAATAGTTAGTCGCGTCGAATAGAGTTTTACACAAGTCCTGCTATACTTCTTCATTAATTGTATTTTTTTAACAACTTGAATATATGGAGATATCAAATGAAAACTTTTGTAACTTTAGTCCTCGGTATTATCATTGGTGCAGGCGGCATGTGGTTTATGCAAAAATCTAGCGAAAAAACTTTACAAGTTGATGAAGTTATTGAAACTTATAGCGCGCCTACAATGGGTGATAACCAAGGTCAACCCGTTATGCCAGCACAAGCACCTGCTCACACAGATGCTACTACTCAAGGCAGCCACTAAGCCTTATGCTCTAAACGCCCTAGTTTAACTGGGGCGTATGGAGAGTAACTCACACAGGAGCACAATCATGAAAGGAAGTTTACTTTTTATTCTAGGTGCGGCGGTTGGTCTTATTGGTTATTTAATGGCTGACTCACCCCTTGATCCATTCCACAAACAGATAGAAACTAAAGAATGCAGCTCTTATTTTGCTAAGCAATTAAATATCACGGAAGAAGAAGTTTTGAAACGTTTACAACAAGTCAATCCTTCTTAAAAATCCGTTTTGCACGTTCTCTTTTTTTCATTTGTCTGGGTGTAAGTAGATTTCTACGCCCAGCAAATGGATTCTCACCTGATTTAAATACCAACTTTATCGGCGTACCGACCAGTTTTAAATATTTCCGAAAGGTATTAACTAAATAGCGTTGGTAAGAAACGGGGACATGATCCACCTGATTACCATGAATCACAATAACGGGAGGACTATGACCACCGGCATGAGCGTAACGTAATTTAATGCGTCGTCCTGATACTAAAGGCGGCGCATGTTGCGCAATCGCTTTTTCAAGCAAACTGGTTAACAAAGAAGTAGGCAATTCTTTAGTGGCCGATTGATAGGCTTCATTTACAGCAGGAAATAGATTACCCACATTGGTACCGTGCGTAGCAGAAATAAAAAATATTTTTGCAAAATCAACAAAATTTAATTTGCGCTCAAGCTTGGTTTTAATTTGTGCGCGTTCATAATCATCTAGGCCATCCCATTTATTCACGGCAATCACAATTGAGCGTCCGGCTTCTAGAATATAAGCCAACAAATGCAAATCTTGATCCGTTAAATTTTCATGACTATCAATTAATAAAATACACACGTCAGCAACATCGATGGCTTGCAAGGTTTTAATCACCGATATTTTTTCTATGTCTTGATGAATGCGACCGCGGCGACGTACCCCAGCAGTATCAATTAATGTGTAATAAACACCCATACGCTCGAGCGGAATAAAAATACTATCACGTGTAGTTCCCGGCTCATCATAAGCAATCACGCGCTCAAAACCCAACATGCGATTTACTAAAGTAGATTTACCGACATTCGGTCGACCTACAATTGCAATTTTAATACCTTCAGGGATATCGATTTGTTCAGGTTCATGTTCTGGTAATAAACTTAATACTTCTTCTTGCAGCGCACTGATGCCTGTACCATGACTGGCGGCAATAGGCGTTACATAGGAAAATCCTAAAGCATGAAAATCAGCGACGACGGAATTAACTTCTAAGCCATCGACTTTATTCACAACTAAAATTGGAGTTTTATTAATTTGACGTAAATAACGTGCGATGTATTGATCTGCGGGTGTTAATCCTAAACGCGCATCGACGACAAATAATACAACTTGCGCTTCATCAATAGCTTGTTCAACTTGACGCACAACTTGTGTAGCTACGCCCACTTCATCACCAGTAAAACCACCAGTATCAATTAATAATACCGCTTGATCATTAAAAGTAGCATGGCCATAATGCCGATCCCGCGTAACACCGGAAAAATCTGCAACGATGGCATGACGTGCTGCCGTTAAACGATTAAATAATGTGGATTTACCCACATTCGGTTGTCCGACAATAGCAATAACTGGAATCATAATTTACGCACAGGGGTTAAACGTGTCAAATCGCCACTACTACTTAAGATAAAAATCTCATTACCTATCGTCACCACAGGCGTATGTATAGGCGCGCCACCTACTTGGGTGCGACCTAATAATTGTCCGTTGTCCGCTTGGATCATATGCACATAACCTTCATAATCACCCACAACAATCATATTGTGGAATACAGCAGGTGCCGTTACTTCGCGGAATAATAAATCCGGTTGTTTCCAAAGCGTATCGCCTGTATCGCGATCAAGTGCCCAAATAACACTTTCATCGTCAGTAATAAATACCGCTTCATCATTCACAGTTAAACCTGCATAGGATGAAAATTCTTTTTCCCACAATAAACGTTGTGAACGTGTATCAATAGCCACCACACGTCCTTGATAATTAACCGCATAAAGTATGTCATTTTTTATGGCCATGCGACCATTAACATCCACAACGCGATCAATTTCGGAACGACCACGCGGATAACTTACCGCTTGCTGCCATAACAATTGCCCGGTTTTTAAATCCAGAGCAGAAACGAAACCATTTGCAAAACCAACATAAACTTTTCCGTCATCAATAATAACGGGCGCACTACCGCGTAATTGTAATAAAGGCGCAGTATGTTTATAGCTCCAAATGATTTCGCCGTTTTGTGCTTTCAAACCATAAACACGACTATCTTCCGTTAATACCACTACGGTGTTTTCTGCGCTTTGTGGAGCGGATAAAATATCACTGCTTAAACGTGTGCGCCATAATTCTTCACCTTCACTTTGCGAAAGTGCAACGACTTCACCTTTTTGCGTTCCGACTAAAACAATACCTGAGCCTGCGCCAATACCACCGGTTACATCAATATCATCAGGTCGCTCACGCCATAAACGCTGCGCATCATCATCCCAAGCAATAGCGCTAATACGACCTTTATAATCCGTGGTAAAACTTAACACTTGATCGTCATATCTTTCAAAGGCAGGTTCTAAACGCAAATACATATCACCATCACCACTGCCTACATCCATGGAGTCACGATCCTGCCAAGCAATCACTTCAGGATATGTCGTCAATTCTTCTGGCGGGTTTTGCACAGTTTTTGACTTGTTACAGGCACTGAGCATAAAAATGCTCAGTGACAAAATTACAATGGAACGCTGCATCATAGAGGTAGCGCATCCAATTTAAATTGTAATAAATGTGTTTCTAATCCTACTTTGACATAACCTTCTGCCGCTTGCGTATAAGCAGTTCTAGCATCCGGATAATTTTTGAGTGCAAAATAAGCGTCGCCTTTAATTTCATCATGCAAAGGTTGATATTCACCGGCAGCAATACCTTCGAGTAATTTCAAAGCAGCTTGTGGATCATTTTGTGCAATTTTCACTTGTGCAAGACGTGCACGTGCAATATCTTTTGCAAACGCTGAACCTTTATCCACTATCCAAGATAATTGTGTATCGGCTTGCGCTAAATCATTTTTATTGACTGCATCATGTGCAAGCATTAAGGCAACTGTATTGGCATAAGGTGTATGCGAATAATCTTTTTGTAATTGTTGCGCTAAAGAAGCGGTTAATTCAGTATTACCTTCTTCGTGTGCGCCAAAAAATTCTGTAAATAAAATGCTGGCTGCTTCTGTGGTTTTAAGTTGTTTATGGGCGTAATATTTATACCCAGCAAATCCAACTGCTAATACAATCACTAGCGTTAAAAACCAAGAACGGTTTTTCTGCCACCAAGCTTTTAACATGATTACGTTTTCATCATCCGTTGCGATCGCGTTCACAAATGCCTCCTAAAAAATTAATCAACTCATCCCAAGAAAATTTTGCACTAAAATCACCACGCAAATCTTTAACTGCGATCACATTTGCTTGCATTTCATCGTCACCCAAAATCAAAGCAAATTGAGCACCGCTTTTATCTGCTCGTTTAAATTGGCTTTTTGCGCTGCCTGAACCTGTATTCGTTAATAAGCGCAAAGATGGCAAACGATCGCGTAAGCGTTCCGCCATAACCAAAGCTGATTGTACTGTACTTTCACCCAATAATACAAAATATGCATGGGGTGCTAATGGCGTTTGTGGTTTTTGCACTAAATGAACTAAATCAATTAAGCGTTCTAACCCGAGTGCAAAACCTATGGCAGGCGTAGCTTCGCCGCCCAATTGTTCTACTAAACCATCATAACGACCACCCGCACAAATCGTACCTTGTGCGCCTAAATCGTGCGTCATCCATTCAAACACAGTTTTAGTATAATAATCTAAACCGCGCACCAAACGTGGATTTACTTTATAAGTAATACCCATCTCATCTAACATGGCTTGTAATTGTTTAAAATGCAGCGCAGATTCTTCATCTAAATAATCCAGTAACGCGGGCGCAGCATCGAGCATAGTCCGCATTGCTGGATTTTTGCTGTCTAAAATGCGTAAAGGATTGGTGACTAAACGTCGTTGACTGTCCTCATCTAAAACATCTGCATGTTGTTTAAAATAAGTCACTAAAGCTTCACGATGCGCAGCACGCGCACTGGATGTGCCTAATGAATTAATTTCTAAGTAAACGCGATCGCGCACGCCCAATATTTCCCATAAACGCGCCGTGAGCGCAATAATTTCTGCGTCAATATCAGGACCGGGCATACCAAAAGCTTCTAAGCCAAATTGATGAAATTGCCGTAGGCGTCCTTTTTGTGGACGTTCATAACGAAACATGGGGCCCATATACCAAAGACGTTGGCTTTGTTTGAATAATATGCCTTGCTCGAGCGCAGCGCGCACACAACCTACCGTACCTTCGGGGCGTAATGTCACAGATTCATCACTACGATCAGAAAATGTATACATTTCTTTGGTGACAATATCAGATTCTTCACCCACGGTGCGCTTAAATAAAGCGGTCATTTCCAGGACAGGAAAACGAATTTCTTGATAACCATAGGCTGCCGTTAACCGGCGCACTATATTTTCAATATACTGCCAGTCACCGATTTGGGCAGGCATAATATCATGCATACCGCGTATGGCTTGGATTTGGATCATAGGAAGGATTCTACCACGATTTTGTCTGCAAATAAGGATTTAAATGGCGTTTTGTTCTAACAAATAACTTAATTTGATAAAGATGTCTTGTTTGCTTGCATCTTGCGCAACGGCTAAATGAGCATATCGCTGCGCCGCCTCTGTATCGTTCATTTTTGCACTGCAAAGCGCCGCATTTTCATAAGCACTAGCCGTTTGATTATAATAAACGTCTTCTATAGCACGCTGAAAATAAACCATGGATTGCTCATAATGCCCATGACTGCATAAAAATGCCCCGTAATTATTATTCACTTGCCCAGATTTGGGCATCATTTTTAAGGCTTCTTGGTAAGTTTTTTGTGCAAAATCCAGCTGACCAATATTTTCGTAATAATACGCAAGCGCTAAATGCGCATCAATGAAATCTGGGGCTTGATCGGTTGCGCGCAATAGTTTTTCTTTGGCACGCGCAGTATCGCCCTTTTCCAAATAACCTAAACCCAGCTGCACGTTATAACCTGCAGCTGTAGTATTTTCAGGCGTATGTTTGGTAGAGCAAGCGTTAAGCAATAACGCTGCGATAATGATTATTATTTTATTCAAAGTTATTATTCCTGCACACAAAAAAACATCATCCGTAGGGGCGAAAAATCTTTCGCCCAAGATCTCTAAAGCCCATGTAGCTGATCGACAAGGCACATTAAAAATCGCGGGCGAAAGATTTTTCGCCCCTACGGATGATTTACAATCTAGCTACGCGGACAAATCTCTTTTTGTGCAAAGAAAAATGCAATTTCTTGTGCCGCAGTATCTGCAGCATCAGAACCATGCACCGCATTTTCATCAATAGAAGATGCAAAATCCGCACGAATTGTACCAGGCGCTGCATCTTTAGGATTCGTTGCACCCATGATTTCACGGTGTTTTGCAACTGCATTTTCACCGGCTAAAACTTGTACCATTACCGGACCACGGCTCATGAATTCTACTAAATCTTTATAAAAAGGACGCGCAGCATGTACCGCATAAAATTGCCCAGCTTGTTTAGGACTTAAATGCATCATTTTTGCTGCAATCACATGCAAACCATTGTCTTCAAAACGTTGATAAATTTTACCGATATAATTTTTCTCAACCGCATCGGGTTTGATAATTGATAAAGTATATTCTAATGCCATTACGCTGCTCCTTCTTTTAAATTAAAACTCTCACCACAACCACATGCATCAACTGCATTAGGATTATGGAAAACTAATTTACGATTCAAGCCAGAAACGGATAAATCAATTTCTGTGCCTTGTAAATAATCCACACTGTCTTTGGGTACTATCACTTGAATGCCTTCACTTTGATAAACCGCATCTTGCGCACCAATTTCATCAGCGATGCCCATGACATAAGAATAACCCGAACAACCGGTATCTTTGACGGCTAATTTAAAGCCTATGCCAGATCCGCGTTTTTTAATAACGTTATCAATATGTTGCGCGGCAGCAGGTGTCATTGAAATGCTCATACAAAACCTCAATTTTAGTTGACAACGATTATACCATAACCTTATGAATTAATTGTCCGGTTTTAGCAATTTCCTCATCGGTCGTAAAGCGCCCAAGCGTAATGCGGAGTGTGCTTTGTGCTAATTGATCACCAACACCGATCGCTTTTAAAACATGGGATGGCGTCGGCTGCGCAGAAGTACATGCAGATCCCATAGATACAGCGATATCCGCTAATTTTTGCAATAATACTTCACCATCTATATTTTCAAAACTGATATTTAAATAATTAGCTGCGCAATGTGCAAAATCGGTATTTAAATAAATGTTGGGTAAATGTTTAATGTGATTCCATAATTCATCACGCAAATTTTTTATACGTTGCATATCTTCACACATTTCAATTTTGGCTAAACGTGCGGCTTCACCCATACCAACAATTTGATGTGTTGCTAATGTACCCGGACGTAAACCTTGTTGATGGCCACCGCCATACATTAACGGTTGTAAACGTACACGCGGTTTTTTGCGCACATATAATGCGCCTATCCCTTTAGGACCATACATTTTATGTGCTGATAATGATAATAAATCGATTTGCATTTTTTCAACATCAATAGGCACTCGCCCTGCACTTTGCGCGGCGTCGACATGAAATAACGCTTGATGCTGTTTAACCAATCGCCCTATTTTTTCTAGATTTTGAATCACGCCAATTTCATTATTGACGTGCATGATAGATACCAATAAGGTTTTATCGTTTAGCAAGCTGTTTAATTCATCAAAATCAATTAAGCCATTTTTTTGCACAGATAAAAAATCTATTTTGAAGCCTTGTTCGGCTAATGCATAACAAACATCGAGTACAGCTTTATGCTCGGTTTTTACGGTAATAATATGATTTTTTTTATGTTGATAAAAATGCGCTACACCTTGGATCGCTAAATTATTAGCTTCTGTTGCACCGCTCGTCCAAATAATTTCGCTCGCATCAGCATTAATTAATGCTGCCACGTTATCAGCTGCTTCTTCAACTGCAGCAAGCGCCATTGCGCCATAAATATGCGTGGTAGATGATGGATTGCCAAAATTGCCATCTAGCGTTAAACACTGCGACATCATCGCAGCAACGCGGGGGTCAACTGGTGTTGTCGCTGCATAATCTAAGTAGATTGGTCGTTGCATATTTTTTTAAATACACCTCGTAGTAAATTAATATCATCTTCATCCAATTGCGCACGATTAAAAATACGTTTTAATTTCGGCATTAAATCAGGTGATGAAGTCGGTTTGCGAAAATGAATAGCATCTAATAATTTATCTAAATGTAAAAAAAAGCTTTGCATTTGCGCATCATTAGCTAATAACCGTGATTCTTGCTCTGTAGGATCTAATAATGCCCCATAAATTTCATAACAAATCACTTGCACCGCCATCGCTAAATTTAATGAACTGTACTCAGGATTTGCCGGGATTGCGACTTGATAATGGCAGCGTTGCAAATCTTCATTGGATAAACCCGTACGCTCGGGGCCAAATAAAATACCCACCATTTGCTGGCTAGATTCACTCGCCACCTTTTGCGCACATTCTTTAGGTGATAATTGCGGCCAAGGTAAATGCCGATTTTGCGCGCTTGTACCAATAATAATCCCACAATCGGCAAGCGCCTCATCTAATGTTTCAACAATCAAAGCTTTTTCTAAAATATGCTCTGACCCGGCCGCACGACTTACCGCAATAGGATCCGGGAAGGACTTCGGTGAAACTAAACATAGGCAGTCCAATCCCATAGTCCACATCGCCCGAGCAGTTGCACCAATATTGCCAGGATGGGAGGTTTGATGAAGAATGATACGGATGTTGTTTTGTGTCATGAGGGGTATTTTAACCTAAATTATATGCCTTTAGGACATTTAAAATGTCTTTATGGTATCATGTGTGTCTTTTAGGAAAACCCTTATGCACCACCCAGTTGTTAATATTGCTATCGATGCCGCCCGCAAGGCTGGCGATGTGATTACGCGCGCTTTGGAGCGTTTAGAGGAAGTTAAGGTCATTTCTAAAGGTAAGCATGGGGTTACGACTGATGTGGATCAGAAAGCTGAACAGGTGATTATTAAGACTTTGCAGCGCTCTTATCCGGATTATGGATTTTTGTGTGAAGAATCTGGGGAAATTCAAAGCGACAGTGAATATACCTGGATAGTGGATCCGCTAGATGGGACGACCAATTTTATTCATGGTTATCCACATTTTTGTGTGTCGATTGCCTTAAAACATGGCGATAATATTGAACATGGTGTTATTTGGGATCCGATTCGACAAGAATTATTTACTGCAACGCGTGGACGCGGCTCACAAGTGAATAATCGTCGTATGCGTGTAAGTTCACGTCGTAAACTTGATGGCTCCTTAATTAGCGTAAGTTTTCTTAAACATCCCTCGCAATCTGAAAAAGCCGACAAAATGCGTCAAGAATTAGCAAAAAGAGCGGCTGGTTTGCGTCGCAGTGGATCAGCGGCTTTAGATTTAGCCTATGTTGCTGCCGGGCGTTTAGATGGTTATATCGATTGGCATTTATCGCCTTGGGATATTGCTGCAGGTGTATTATTAGTCCAAGAAGCCGGCGGCGTTATTACTGAGCCACCTGGACAAGCACATTTTCTTGATTCGGGTTGTATTATTGCGGGTAATGCAATTTTGATCGCGCCATTGATGCAGGCGATTAGTACTTAATTTGCACCTCTGATAATACAAATGAATGTGCCTGATCTTATCTTTGAAATATTTAAAAAATGTCTGCCTATCATTTCCGTTTTTCAAACCAAAAACACTACCATTTTGTCCTAATATGTCCTAATATGTCCTAATGTGTCCTAATGCGTTATAACGAGGCTAATATGTCAATTGAGACAGAAAATGGCGCTATATTAAAAGCCATTGCGACCTTTCCTGAAGGAGCTAGCTTACAGGAAATAAAAGAAATCTCAGGAATATTGCTACATCCCAAAGCGCTCCAGAGGCGGTTAAAAAGTCTTTCTGAGGCTGGGCAAATAGATTTTGTGGGCGAGACGCGCGCGCGCCGTTATTTTTTACCTCCTGAGCTAATATTAACTGAGCAAACATCCCCTTCTATTATTCCATTGTCAGCTATCGCTAAAGTCATTGCGCGAAAAGTCACTCAAGATATTAAAAATAGAACTTCTGTGGAATATAATCGATCATTTTTAACGAGCTATCAGCCTAATATCACTTATTATCTTTCTGTTTTTGAACGCGAATTATTATTGGAAATGGGAACACCATTTGCTTCAGAGAAAAAAACAGGAACATTTGTTAAAAATATTTTCAATCACTTACTCTTAGATCTATCATGGAACTCAAGTCGTTTAGAAGGAAATACTTATTCACTATTAGAAACTGAGCAATTATTAAATACAGGGAAAATTGCCGAAAATAAAAATCCACTGGATGCACAAATGTTATTGAATCATAAAGCGGCGATAGAATTTTTGGTGGATCAACAAGCCTATTTGCAAATTAACTCACCTACTATTTTAAACTTACATGCTTTATTGTCCTATAATTTATTAGGAAATCCGAGTGCCTGCGGTAGAATAAGATCTATTCCGGTAGGTATTTCTAAAACTGTATATCATCCGAGTACAATTCCACAAATCATTCAAGAATGCTTTGGGCAAATATTAACTTTAGCACACGCTATTTTGGATCCTTTTGAACAAGCATTTTTCTTAATGGTTCATTTGCCCTATTTACAACCTTTTGAAGATGTCAATAAACGCGTCTCCCGATTAGCCGCTAATATTCCATTTATTCGCGAAAACCTATGTCCATTATCTTTTATTGATGTGCCAGAAAAAGCTTATATAGAAGGCATATTGGGTATCTATGAATTAAACAAAATTGAATTATTAAAAGATATTTTTATTTGGGCTTATCAACGCTCATGTGAAAAATATTCTACAGTACAGCATCTTGTTGGTCAGCCTGATTTGATTCATTTTAATTATCTTGATCTCGTCATTAATACTATTCGAGAAAGTGTCTCCCAGAAAATGAATAAATCTCAAACTATCCTGTATATTGCTGACACTGCAAATAAACATGTTAAAGAAACAGACAGGAAAAGATTTATTGAAATTATCGACCGTGAATTAATGAGTTTGCATGAAGGAAATATTGCGATTTATAAAATTACTGTGGATCAATTTCATGCTTGGCAGCAACAGTGGAAGGACTAAGGCCGATCATCCTCAGGATTCTTCTCTTTAACTCGAATTAAATCCTGACGACTTAATCCTAAAGCCAAAGATAAACTGCTGGCGATATAAATTGAAGAATAAGTACCGACAATAATACCTATCGTTAAAGCTAATGAAAAACCGAATAATGATTTGCCGCCAAACAGTAATAATGCGACTACGACTAATAAAGTTAAAAACGATGTCATGATCGTACGTGTTAAAGTTTGATTGAGTGATGCATTTACAATTTCTTCTGTGGTATTTTTATGCATTTTTAAGAAATTTTCTTTGATGCGATCAAATACGACTATCGTATCGTTTAATGAATAACCGATGATTGCTAAAATAGCTGCAAGCGCTGGTAAATCAAATTCAATTTGCAACATGGCAAATATACCTAAGATAACCAAAGGATCATGCATTAAAGCTACGGCAGCGCCAATTGCAAAACGGTATTCATAACGCATTGCGATATAAATCGCTGTGCCAAGCAGTGCAATTAAAATGGCAAGCGCACCTTGTTCGGCCATTTCTTTACCGATTTGTGCGCCGACTTCATCTGCGCGCATTAATACAACATTGGGATTTTGTGCTTTTAATACCGATAAAATGGCTTGCCCTACTGCAACACCTTGTGTATCTTGCGGCGCGAGGCGAATTAATACAGATTGTGTTGATCCGTAATGTTGTACTACGGCATCTTGAAAACCCGCTTGTGCGAGGGTATCGCGCACCAGTGATACTTGTACAGATTCTGGATAAGCGACTTCAACAACCGTACCACCCGTGAAATCTAAACTGAAATTCAAGCCGCGAGTCACTAAAAAGAAAACTGAACCTAGAATTAATACGACTGAAACCAGCGCCGTTAATTTACGGTATTTTAAAAAATCTATGGGGGATGCAAATAATCGCATTGCGCTTATATTCCTATGGATAATTTTTCGATATTACGATGACCGTACCAGCGATTGACAATCATGCGCGAAACCATAACTGCCGTAAATACAGAAGTCACTAAACCAATGATTAACGTTACCGCGAAACCTTTAACAGGACCACTACCTAAAGAAAATAAAGCAAGCGCGGCAATAAATGTGGTCAGCTGCGCATCGACTATCGTCACAAAAGCTTTTTCAAAACCCGCGCTAATGCTATTTTGTGGCGAATTTCCTTGTGTAACTTCCTCTTTAATCCTTTCAAAAATTAACACATTGGCATCAACGGCCATACCTAAGGTTAATACTATCGCCGCAATACCAGGCAAGGTTAAGGTTGCACCCAATACTGATAAAATTGCAATAATTAAAATTAAATTAATGATTAAAGCAATATTGGCAATGATGCCAAAAGTGCGGTAATAAAATATCATAAATAATAAGACTAAGGTTAAACCCGCAAGCGTTGACCAAATACCCGCTTTAATATTATCAATACCCAAGCTTGGACCGACAGTACGCTCTTCAACGATATCAATGGGCGCGGGCAATGCACCTGCGCGTAATAATAATGCTAATGTCCGTGCTTCTTCACTGCTTGCAAGGCCGGTAATTTGAAAACGGTTTCCCAGCGCCGTATTAATGGTTGCAACACTGACCACTTCTTTATTTTGTTCTATGGTGCGAACGGTTTGTCCATCAACAACTTTATCGACAAAGCGACTTTCAATATAAATCGTTGCCATCGGGCGGCCCACATTCTGGCCGGTAATACGAGAGAAACCACGGGCATCACCACCTAATTGGATAAATACTGCGGGTTTACTGAATTCATCAAAACCTGATTGCGCGCCCACAACAGAATCACCCGTTAAAACAATTTGTCTTTGTAAATTTACAGGCGTGCCATTACGCTCATACAATATTTCCCCGCCTACATTAGATTCCGTATTCACCAAACGAAATTCAACCGTTGCCATTTTGTCGAGAATATCTTTAGCCATGGCGGTATCTTGTACGCCGGGTAATTCTACAACAATACGATTTGCACCTTGACGTTGAACGAGTGCTTCGGATACGCCTAATTCATTGACGCGATTGCGCAATGTGGTCATGGTTTGATCCACGGCAAAGTTTAGCGTTTCACGCATTTCTAAATCCGATAACCCGCCTTGCAGTGTAAAAATATCTCCTGAAGGGCGCGCAGTTAATTCTAAACCCGGGAAATCTAAATTCAGCATAGTCAAAGCAGCGCGCTGATCAGCTTCATTATCAAAACGAATCACTAATTGTTTTTCAGAGTTAACTTCAATACCACGGTAACGAATTTTGTCATCGCGAAGACGTGTACGTACATCGCTTAAATAACTTTCTAAACGTCGCGCTTCAACGGAAGCCGTATCAATTTCTAATAAAAAGTGAACGCCGCCACGTAAATCTAAACCTAATTTCATCGGCGTTGCATGCAACATACGTAACCAATTCGGCGTGCTCGGCGCAAGATTCAAAGCCACAACCATAGTCTCGCCTAAATCTTTTGCAACTAAATCACGCGCGGTGAGTTGATCATCGGCGCTATTAAATCTAACCAGAATACGTTCATCTGCGGATTCAATTTGATAAGGAATATGAGCGTTAGTTAAAACCGTTTCGACTTGCGCAACAGTTTTATCATTTACATCACCTTTTGAAGATGAGATTTGTATGGCCGGATCTTCACCAAATAAATTGGGTAAAGCATAAAGGGCACCCAATACCACAACGAGCGTGATGAGAATATTTTTCCAAAGTGGATATTGATTAAGTGCCATTTTGTGCCGTTATTTCTCTAAAGATTTCAAAGTACCTTTGGGTAATACAGATGTTATTGCATGCTTTTGGCAATAAACATTCACATTATCACCGACAGTTAATACTAATAAATCTTCTTTAATTTCATTGATTTTACCAACTAAACCACCACTCGTGACCACTTCATCACCTACTGATAAAGAGCCCATTAAATTACGGTGATCTTTTGCACGTTTAGCTTGTGGGCGCCAAATCATTAAATAAAAAATAACCACAAAAAATACCAACATACCGATTTCTAAATAACCAGAACTGGCTGGCGCTGCGGCTGTATCAGCGGCAACAGCTGTATTAATAAAAAGATCTAAAAAATTCATCATGGCCTCTCTTTGATTATCCAAAGCGACTAATGTACTCGTTTCATCGAAAAAGCGCAAATGCTACTTGACTCTCATCTCCATCTCTTTAAACTAGCGATACTAACCTCACTTTTGGAGAAATCAATATGCAAGGCGATAAAACAGTTATCCAACATTTAAATACCGCATTAGGTAATGAGCTTGTCGCAATTAACCAATATTTTCTCCATGCACGTATCTTTAATCACTGGGGTTTAAGTAAATTAAATGAGAAAGAATATGCAGAATCCATAGATGAAATGAAACACGCCGATAAATTAATTGAGCGTATTTTATTTTTAGATGGCTTACCTAACTTACAAGATTACGGCAAATTATTAATTGGTGAGAATACCAAAGAAGTTTTTGTTTGTGATCTAAAACTTGAACAAAAAGCCGTAGCCGATCTAAAAGCCGGCATCGCTTATTGTGAACAAGTGCAAGACTATGTTTCCCGTGATTTGTTAAGCAGTATCTTGACGAGCGAAGAAGAGCATATTGATTGGCTAGAAACACAGTTAGATTTGATTGATCGTGTGGGTATAGAGAACTATCAACAAGCACAGATGTAAGATGATGAGCCTACCCCGCAGCAAGTGCGGGGTGACACTACCAAGACTTAAGAAAAATCCTTTTCCATAACAGTTTTACGGCCATCTTTACGTGCTGAAGCGATAGCTTCGTCACAGAGTTTACGGACGATATCAGAGATTTTTGGGGCAACTGAACCCGCTGTGTTCATTTCTGATTGATCGCGGATGTAATTTTTAACTTTTGATACAACTACTAAAACTTCTTGTTCGCTCATGACAAAATCCTTTTTATGTAAAGTTTAATAACTAATTTCTTCGGAAACTCTAATGGCTATAGCCTAGACTTATTTAAGCAAAAAAACAATGCTCTATCATCAATTGTAGCTTCTTTTGGCCGCGGAATTCGTTGACGTCTAAGCGATACACAGCGCGGACATTGCCTGCGCCTTTGGGCCAGGTCTCAAAATCTACAAAGAAAGAAATTGCTTCTAATAAAATATCAGAGCCAATGGGGCGCAAATGACACTTAACATGTTTTTCGCTTAAAATTTGTTGGTTCAATATTTCAAATTCGCCATCAAATAAAGGCTCTGGAAATGCTTGCCCCCACGGACCTGCATGTTTTAAAGTTTCAGCTAATTCAAGGGAAAAAGCTTCAGATGCAAGTTCACCATCTGTTTCAATAAAACCATTTAATTGCTCTACACTGATTAATTGCGCAACATGCTCATCAAATGTTTTGGCAAACTCAAGAAAATGTTCAGGCAGAATACTCAAACCCGCCGCCATCGCGTGTCCACCAAATTTCATAATCAGTTCAGGTTTTACACAAGTGATGTGTTCTAATAAATCACGAATATGTAAACCCGGAATTGATCGCGCAGAACCTTTTAATTCTTGATCGCTAATTTTTGCAAAACAAATCACCGGACGTTGTAAACGTTCCTTAATACGCCCTGCTAAAATACCGACTACACCTTGATGCCATTTTTCATCATATAAACATACCCCTGTAGGCAATTTTTCTCTATCGCCTAAAGCGATATCATCTATCATGGCCATCGCTTCACTTTTCATTTGCGCTTCAAGACTGCGACGTTGTTGATTTAATGTATCTAATTGCAGCGCCATATCAATGGCTTCTTGTAAATTATCGGATAATAAACAGGCAATGCCTAAAGACATATCTTGCAATCTACCGGCTGCATTTAAACGTGGCGCGATCGCAAAACCCAAATCACTTGCAGAAATTTTTTCACAATTTCTTTGCGCAACTTGTATCAGTGCTTGAATGCCCACACATGCATGTCCTGCTTTTATACGTTGTAAACCTTGATGAACTAAAATACGATTATTGGCATCCAATGCTACAACATCTGCCACCGTGCCCAATGCTACTAAATCTAAAATAACAGCTAAATTAGGCTCTGGAATATCTTTTTCGACAAACCAATTAAGTTCGCGCAAATGCGCACGCAATGCCAGCATCACATAAAAAATAACGCCCACACCTGCTAAATGTTTACTCGCAAACAAATCGCCGTGCTGGTTAGGATTAACAATAGCATCGGCATTGGGTAATTCTGCCGGCGGTAAATGATGATCAGTAATTAAAACCTGTATTCCTTGTGATTTGGCATAAGCAACACCTTCAACACTCGAGATACCATTATCAACAGTAATAATTAAATCTGGATGATAAGTTTGCGCAACTTTAACAATTTCAGGTGTTAAACCATAACCATATTCAAAACGATTCGGCACTAAATATTCAATATGCGCAGCCCCCATCATGCGTAAACAACGCACGCCGACAGCGACGCTCGTAGCACCATCAGCATCAAAATCACCCACAAACAAAATACGTTTTTGCTGTTTTAAAGCATCCGCTAAAATAACAATACTTTCCTGTATTCCTTTTAATTCTTGATAAGGCAATAAGTGCTGGGTTTTTAATTCCATAGGCGCACTAATCCCTCGAGATGCATAAATACGTGCCAACACAGGATGCATTTGCGCAAAGACTTGTGGGATTTGGGGAACGAGGCGATGGATAATAATCTTTTGCATAAACGTCCTTGTCTTGTTTACATACTGGAAAAGTATGATATCATAATATACAATACGTACTTAATCCAGGAATACTTATGTTATCAAAAGTAGCTGAACGAGGCCAGGTCACTATTCCCAAAACGCTTAGGGAAAAGCTAGGTATCCACCCTGGCGCCATCCTCGATTTTAAAATTGAACACGGCGCACTCATCGCAAAAAAAGTAATCACAACAGATCCAGTTGCAAAAGTTATGGGTTGCCTTAAAATGGCACAAACCACTGACGAATTTATCGAAGAAATTCGCGGGCCCAAAGAATAACTTAATGCAGGATTTTATATGATAGCCGTTGACTCCAATATACTAATTGATATTTTCACTTCCGATCCTAATTATGGTGCACTTTCAGCAAAAACCTTACGCCACTGTATGCAACACCATGGCATCTGTGTTTGTGAAGTAGTTTTTGCAGAAACAGCTGCCGCATTTAATAATCAAGATGCTTTTACCCAAGCCATGCAAGAACTCAATATTGATTTTGTCAGCATGACTCAGGATGCCTCGCTCACTGCTGCGCGAATTTGGCGACAATATAGAAAAGCTGGCGGAAAAAAACATTATATGATTCCGGATTTTTTAATTGGTGCTCATGCCATGGAACAATGTGAAGGGTTAATTACCCGTGATCGTGGTTTTTTTAAACAGTACTTTAAATCTTTAAATATTATTGATCCGACAAAAGAGTTATAAAATCAAATGCAATTAAACGAAGACACACCACTCACGCAATTTCTAGTCACAGCTTATGAGCCTGATACTATTTGGGTCAATCATATGCCCTATTCTCATTCGATTATTTTAACACCCGAGCAAGTAAAATCTTGGGATGAAAATCTATCAGGATTATTAGCATTTGAAACAGAATTAGTATTGATTGGAACAAATAAAATCATCACGCCTGAACAACTCGTTATTTTTTATGAAAAAAATATCGGTGTAGAAGTCATGAACACACAAGCAGCTTGCAGAACTTATAATCTGCTCGCCAATGAAGGAAGAAGAGTCATCGCCGGTTTATTCATTTGATTCTATACGTAAATCGGGAAACACACGCACGGTTTCAATTTTATTATCTTTCACCGCTAAAACTTCTAAGGGATAACCATTTAAGCGCACGCAAGTGCCAGGATGCGGGATCACTTCCAAGTATTCAATAATCACACCACTTAAAGTTTTTGCGCCTTCTGTCGGCAATTCCCAAGTCATGGTACGGTTTAATTCCCGTATCGCCATACTTGCATCAATAATAAAAGTCCCATCTTGTTGCGGGTGCACAAATTTTGTATCCGATGCGATACCCGTGGTGTATTTACCAATGACTTGTTCTAGAATATCTTCAAGTGTCACTAAACCTTGAATATCACCGTACTCATCCACCACTAAACCAATACGTTTTTTACTGTTTTGAAAATTCATCAACTGCGTCATCAATGACGTACCTTCTGGAATAAAATATACTTCTTCGGCGCTGTTGATTAAACCTTCTTTATTAAAACCATTCTTATTAAATAAGCCCGTCAAATTACGCATATGTAACATTCCTGTTACGTTATCAATGGTATCTTGGAATAAAGGTAAACGCGTATGCTGACTGTGTGTCAATTGCGTGCTGATTTCAGACCAATCTTCTTGTAAATCAATACCGGTAATTTCATTACGCGGCACCATGATTTCATCCACCGTCACTTCTTTAAGATCAATTAATCCTAATAAAATATTTTTACTTTGTGTAGGAATACTTTTGCTATGTTCCGCAACTATGGTACGCAATTCTTCGATGGTGACATGTTCCCCCCCCAAAGCCGGTTTACGCATACCAAACATATATAAAATGCCATTCACCACACCATTGGTTAAAATGACCAAAGGATAAAGCAGCATGAAAATCCAACCTAAAGGCCAACACAATATAAAGGCTAAACGTTCAGGATAATGCGCGGCCACCGTTTTTGGCATGATCTCACCAAAAATCAAAACAATTAAGGTTAAAACGATCGCAGATACTAAAACACCCACTTCACCCATGAGTTGAACTGCAATGACTGTCGCAAGCGCTGAAGCTAAAATATTACTAAAAGTATTACCAATTAAAATCGTACCCAAAAGCCGGTCCGGACGTCTTAGCAAACGTTCAGCACGTTGTGCACTTTTGTTTTTATGTGATTTAGCCAAATGGCGCAGCCGATAACGATTCAACGTCATCATCGCTGTTTCAGAGCTCGAGAAAAAAGCAGAAAAAAACAGTAGAATAATAAGAATAGTAACTGAAACTATCAGGGGAAGATTTTGCAAGTGGAAGGTTACCTTTTATTACTTATGAACTTACTTTTTAGCAAATAATGAGCCAATAAGCAAGTGGCCTCTGTTGATTTTAAACATATCACCATGCTATAAAGACGTAGAAATTCAAGGGACGAGATTTAATAAATGCATGTAGTAATTCTGTCTGGTGGGGTAGGAAGTCGCCTATGGCCTGTTTCTCGCGATGATGCACCAAAACCTTTTTTAAAATTAGACAATGACGGCGAAAGCCTTCTACAAAAAGTATACCTGCGCAGTACGCAAATTCCGCATCTTAAAAGCATTACTACGGTAACCAACAAAGATTTACTTTTAAGAACTCAAAAAGAATATGCCTTATGTGCCGATAAAATCACTACTGTTTTTAATCAGCATTATATTTTAGAACCTTTCGGGAAAAATACCGCAGCTGCGATCGCTATCGCTGCCCACGAAATCGCAAATTTATATGGCAGTGACGCTTTAATGATCGTGCTACCTGCTGATCATATTATTGGAAATTCTACGGCATTTCATGCAGCAATAAAAAACGCAGCACAACTCGCTCATGCCGGCAAACTGGTTACTTTTGGCATTAAACCTACAGGCCCTGAAACAGGTTATGGTTATATTGAATTTCAAAATAATGAAGTATTGCGATTTGTTGAAAAACCTTCTTTAGAACTTGCGCAAATTTATTTTAAAAATGATAAATTTGTATGGAATGCTGGGATTTTTTGCTTTACCGCGCAAACTGTATTACAAGAAATGCAACACCATAGTCCGCACATTGTAGCGCTCGCAAAAAAATGTTTATCAAACTCGCAACGCGATAATCAAGATGCAACACGGCTTGAATTGGATGCGCAAACATTCGCTTTGCTCGAAGAAAATTCTATCGATTATGCACTCATGGAAAAAACCCAAAAAGCGGCTGTTGTGCCTTGTGATATTGCATGGAGTGATGTCGGCACTTGGAAGGCGATACACCAATTAAAAGATTCTGATGCAAATGGCAATTGTTTCAATGGTAAAGTCATTGCACACCAAACTAAAAATTGTTATATCGAATCTGATTCTCGTTTGATCAGCACAGTAGGCGTAGAGAATTTAGTGATCGTCGATACGCCCGATGCTTTATTAGTAGCGCACCAAAACAATACCCAAGATGTAAAACATATATACAATCAATTAAAAAATTCACAACATGATGCTCACAAGCTGCATAAAACTGTAGAAAGACCATGGGGATCTTACACTGTTTTGCAAGAAAATGAGGGATATAAAGTTAAACTGATCAAAGTAGATAGTGGCGCGAGTTTAAGTTTACAAATGCATCAACACCGCTGCGAACATTGGGTCATCTTAAGCGGTCAAGCATGGGTCCAAAAAGCAGATGAAGAATTTATTTTAGAACATAATCAATCAATTTTTATTCCGAGTAAAACATTTCATCGTTTAAGCAATAAAAGCAATGCGCAACTTATCGTGCTTGAAGTTCAAAGCGGCAATTACATCGGTGAAGATGATATCGTGCGCTTTGACGATATTTATGGCAGAGCAGTTACGCCTAGAGAGTTTACAAAATGAATTCATACTTTAAAAATTTATGTTATCGCGTATTGCTCTCCCCAATAAAATGGATAGATCAACAACCACATGTGAAAATTAAGCTATTAAGTATAGTTAACCAATATCCGAAAATATCTAGAAAATTAAAATATATTTACCTTCATACTCAAATGCAAGGTAGCAAACGAAGTGCGCTCATTAATCTAGATAATTATTATGAGCAACAACGCGTGATATATATTTATGTAGAACATACTGTCAATTGGCCTGGAAATACAGGCATCCAGCGGGTTGTTAGAAAATTGTCGAAAGCCCTTGTCGAACTTGGCGAGCCCGTTCGTTTTGTAAGATGGGAGGATACACTTAAAAAAGTTATTCTGATTAGCATGGCACAGCGTGAAAATCTAGCATGCTGGGGCGGCCCAGCTATACAGGAGCATGAACAGGAGATTTATCATAAAAATAATATTCCCGCGCTGCAAAAAAGCAACTGGTTTATTATACCGGAGGTTACGCACTTAACAGTTCACGCTAAGCCAGTAACTGCTAACTTAATTCAATGGGCTAAATCTACAGGATTTAAAGTAGGATTTATATTTCATGATGCTATTCCAATTAAACTTGCAGCATATCAAGATAAAGCCCTCGAACATTCACAATACATGCGCGATCTTTTGCTTGCGGATATGATCTGGCCCAATTCTCAATGGTCGGCACAAGATTTACTGTCTTACTGGAAACAAAATGGAAAAGAAAATGCCGCGCTTCCTCAAATTAATACTTGTTTACTCTCGGGTGAATCTTCACTTACACAAAGAGTCAAAACCCACAATCCCAGTAAAAAAATAATATTATCCGTTGGTGCCATCGAGCCACGAAAAAATCAAACTACGCTCATAAAAGCTTTTCAAGCTTACCAGCAAAAAAATCCTGATACTGACTGGCAATTATTGCTCATAGGCCATCTTCATCCATTAATAAAAGACGAAGTCGAAAAAGCAACGACGAATTCTAGTATTAAATATTTAGGCCACCTTCCTGATGAAAAGCTGAATGCTTTATATAATAGCTGTGCGTTTACTGTTTATCCTTCCACAGAAGAAGGATTTGGTTTACCCATCTTGGAAAGTTTATGGTATGGAAAACCTTGTATTTGCGCCAATTTTGGTGCTATGGAAGAAGTTGCCCAACAAGGAGGTTGTTTAAGAATTAATACCTGGGACAAAATTGAGCTTGAACAAGCAATTGCACACTTGATTGAAAATGAATCGTATCGCTTACAATTAACCCAAGAAGCACTTACGCGTCCGATCGCTACTTGGCAAGATTATGCTTCGGCCATTAAAAAATCGATGAACACTTTCGATACAAAATCCAATGATTTAAATTTAATTTATTACTGGATTGAAAATACCGCACAGTTTTCAAAAAACACTGGGATACAACGTGTTTGTCGCCAGTTAGCAAAAGCCATGATGGAATCTGGCTTACGCCTTATTCCGGTAACAGGATTTCAAGAGCAGCTGATTCCTGCAAGTTTAGAAGCGCTTGAACATTTTTCGCAATGGCATGGGCCAAGTGCTCACTCATGGCATCCATGGATCCCGCCTACACTTTTACAAAAAAATTCCTGGTTTATGATGACGGAATTGCTGCTTTATATGCCTGATGCGCAAAGAAGAAAACTTCTGAATTTTGTCCATAGTCATGGTTTACGTAGCATGGGGATTTTTCATGATGCAACCCCTTATAAACTGCATTCTATTTATCCGGAATTTTATCCACGCTACTTATCTGATGCGCACTGTGAATATATGGTTGGACTGGCTGATTATGATCTTATTTTAGCGATATCTGATTTTAGCAAAACAGATCTCGTGAATGTTTTAAATAACCACTTACTCAATAAACAGCAAAATGCCAAAGTCATAACAGCTTTGCTACCCGGTGAATTTCCTGCAGCACCTCGCGTGATGCAGAAAACCATTAAATCAACAACCACTTGTAAAATAGTCACTTTGTGTACAATAGAACCACGTAAAAATCATAAATATTTACTGGAAGCTTTCATGCGCGCAAAAGAAAATTCTAAGATAAACTTAGAGCTCATTATTATAGGTCGACCCACAGATCCAAATTTAACTGGGCTTATTCAGAAATTTATACTGCAAAATCCCGAGATAAGTTGGGAGAAAAACGCCGATGATGCGCGTGTCCATCAACTCTTAAAAGAATGTGATTTTACTATTTACCCTTCCATAGAAGAAGGTTTTGGTTTACCCATATTAGAAAGTTTATGGCATGGCAAACCGTGTATTTGCGCAAACTTTGGTGCGATGCTGGAAGTTGCGCAAGCAGGTGGCTGTTTATTAATCAACATGCATGATATGCAGACCTTAGCCGACACGATAGTACAACTTGCAGAAAATACACAATTACAACAACAGCTTAGTCAGGAAGCCCTGTCACTTTCATTTAAAACTTGGAAGCAGTATGCGCAAGAAGTATCGCAACATATGTTAGAAGTAAACTGCTCGGAAGTTACATGAAAAAAATGAAAGTCTTACACATTTATAAATCTTATTATCCTGATACGCTTGGAGGCGTAGAAAAAGTAATTGATCAAATTGCCGCCAATACCGCTGCATTGGGTATTGAATCGCAAGTTATTTGTTTAACGCCAGAAAAAAATGAATCCACTATGATGTTAAATGGTTATCAAGTACATCGCGTGCCACAATTATTTACGTTAGCCTCTACGCCTGTTTCTATCAAAATATTTAAGCACTTTAAAGCATTAGCAGAACAGGCAGATATTATTCATTACCATTTCCCATGGCCTTTAGCTGATTTACTACATTTCATAACGCGGATCAAGAAGCCTAGACTTGTAACTTACCATGCCGACATTATTAAACAAAAAATAGTACTGCCCTTTTACAGGCCGTTAATGAACGCTTTTTTATCCGACATGAATTGCATTACCGCGACTTCTTCTCATTATGCTAAAACCAGTAAGGTATTATCTAGATTTTCAGATAAATTAAAAATTATTCCTATTGGGCTTAGCCAAAACTCTTATCCAACCCCGAGCATCCAACGTTTGGATTATTGGCGTGAAAAATTTAATTTTAAATTTTTTGTTTTTATAGGTGTTATTCGCTACTACAAAGGTATTGATATTTTAATTACCGCAGCAAAAGAACTGGGCGCGCCGATTATTGTAATAGGCAAAGGCGCAAATGTCGATCAACAAAATAATCCGAATATACATTTTCTCGGCGCAGTTTCTGAAGAAGATAAAATTGCTTTATTGACCCTCGCTTATGGCGTAGTCTTATCTTCCAACGTGCGATCAGAAGCTTTTGGCATCGCCCTACTCGAAGGCGCCATGTTTAGTAAGCCTTTAGTTTCCTGCGAACTGGGTACGGGCACTACTTATATTAATATTCATAACGAAACCGGCCAGGTTGTCCCACCGAATGACTCAATAGCATTACGACAAGCCATGCAGTATTTACTCGATAATCCAGATGAAGCCCTACGAATGGGAACTAATGCCAGAGCACGCTATGAGCAACATTTTACCGCAGAAAAAATGGCGAAAGCCTATGTGGATATTTATCAAGACATATGTCATGATCGGGCTATTTAACCTAACTTGGGGTCATTATGTTTGAAAATCTAAGTTCACGCTTACAACAAACCATACAACAGCTTTCAGGCAAAGGTCGCTTAACGCAAGAAAATATTGAAGATGCGCTGCGCAGTGTGCGGATGGCCTTATTGGAAGCCGATGTGGCTTTGCCTGTCATTAAAGATTTTCTGGAAACAGTTAAAGCCCGTGCCATCGGTGCGGAAGTTGAAACTTCCCTGCAACCTGGGCAAGCCTTTATTAAAATTGTGAATGATGAACTCATTCATGTGATGGGCGATGTCAATACAACTTTAGATTTAAAAGCTCAACCACCTGTTGTAGTGCTGATGGCGGGTTTACAAGGTTCGGGTAAAACCACCAGCGTGGCAAAATTAGCGCGTTATTTAATTGACTTTGATAAGAAGAAAGTCATGGTCACCAGTTGCGATATTTATCGTCCTGCTGCGATTAAACAACTTGAAACTTTAGCGCAACAATTAAATACACCGTTTTTCCCAAGTCATAGTGGCGAGAACCCCATTCATATTGCTAAAGCTGCCCTGAATGCTGCTACCAAACAAGGTTGTGATGTTTTATTAATTGATACCGCCGGCCGTTTACATGTTGATCAAGACATGATGTCGGAAATTAAAGCGCTGCATGCCGCCATCAATCCAACTGAAACTTTATTTGTTGTTGACAGCATGACCGGTCAAGATGCCGCAAATACTGCAAAAGCATTTAATGATGCCCTGCCTTTAACCGGTGTGATTTTAACAAAAACTGACGGTGATGCGAGAGGCGGCGCAGCTTTATCGATTCGTCATATTACCGGCAAGCCGATTAAATTTTTAGGCGTTGGCGAGAAAATTGATGCGCTGGAAGCTTTTTATCCTGAAAGAATGGCATCGCGTATTTTAGGTATGGGTGATGTGGTGAGCTTGGTTGAAGAAGCCAAACGTAAAATTGATGAAAAACAAGCTGCAAAAACTGCCAAGAAAATTCAAAAAGGACAATTTGATTTACAAGATTTTCAAGAACAAATTAAACAAATGCAAAACATGGGCGGCTTAGGCGGTCTTTTGAAAAAATTACCGACAGGACTTAAACTGCCACAAAATTCAGTGGATGAAAAAATGTTTTCGCAATACAGTGCCATTATCGATTCCATGACGCCGCAAGAGCGCCGCTACCCCGCGTTGATTAAAGGCTCACGCAAAATCCGCATTGCTAATGGTTCGGGTACACAAGTGCCTGATGTGAATCGCATGCTGAAACAATTTATGCAAATGGAAAAAATGCTGAAGAAATTTAGCAAAAAAGGCAATATGCAAAATATGATGCGCCAAATGCAAAGTATGGCTGGTCAAGGTGGGATGCCGCAGTTTTAATCGGAGAGAGAGGGATTCGAACCCTCGGTACATGGGTTACACGTACACACACTTTCCAGGCGTGCGCCTTCAACCACTCGGCCATCTCTCCAGTAAGGTGATTATATAGAAAATAGCTAGGCAAATAAAGCCAGTAATTCTTTAACGGGTTTGCGATTATGGATATTACAGCTGATCGTACGTGCGACGGGAAATGAATGGATGCGCGCGCCTTGGTAAATCTCGCGTAAGACCTTGATATCATGGTTAGAAATGAGTACTTTCGTTCCCTTCTTAGCTAATGTTTTTGCCATATGCGCCAAATCTTGTTGATCTTGCCAGGTAAATATTTTCCCGCTGTATTGCGTAAAGCTGGCGCTTTTACTGATGGGCACATAAGGTGGATCACAATACACCACGCTATCTTTACCAAGATTATTTAACGTTTGCCGATAATCTTGACACGTAAATACGGCATGCTGGGATTTTTGGTGAAAAAATAATAAGGCTTGTTCTGGGAATTTAGGATTTTTGTATTGTCCAAAAGGAACATTAAAACCACCGCTTTGATTGTAACGGCACAAACCGTTATAGCCGTGTTTATTCAAATATAAAAATAAAGCGCTGCGTAACACAATATCGGAGCTGTCATTAAATTCTGCGCGCAAATCATAATAACGATTTTTTTGATTATTTTTTTTAGAAAAAAATTGTGAGGCATGATCAATAAATGTTTTACCTTCGGTTTTAATCAATTGGTATAAATGAATTAAATCAGGGTTGATATCATTTAAAATAGCATGCGGCGCATTTACATTTAAAAACACGGCGCCAGCGCCTACGAAAGGTTCAACCCAAATAGATCCTTTTGGCAATCGCGGTAAAATTTTATCTAATAATCGAAATTTGCCACCAGGCCATTTTAAGAAAGGACGTACTCTATCATTCATAATCTAATATATTTTGCAAATTAGACAAACGAATAATATCCTGGATTTTTTGTGGCACATGGTTTAAGCGCAAAGTTTTATTTTTTGTTTTAGCGTAACGTAGCCAATCAATTAATAAAGCGACGCTTGCGCTATCAGAATGGGTGAGATCTTTTAAATTAAGGGTGATTTCTCGCGCAGATGTTTTATCGAGTGAATGCAAACCTTTACGCCAAATATGACGAATTGTTTGTACATTGAGTGGGCCTTGTAAAACCCACTCATGATCATTGGCTATATTTAAAAAAAGCGACACTTAAAATTTCTCTTGGTTTTTCGCGCGCATATTTGCCATCATGCCATCAAAACCATCGCGACTAATCGCATCGCCAATTTGGTTGCGAAAACTACTGACTAAACTCACGTTTTCAACATTAATATCATAGACTTTCCAAGTGCCATCGGCTTCTTTGAGAAAACGATAATTCACCGGCAAATTTGGTTTGCCAGGCTCTTTAATCACGGTGCGCACTTCTACCATATTTGGATTGTTAGGATTCTCGCGCGTCTCGACGATATCAACTACTTGCTTATCATAAGAGCGAAATGAAACTGCGTAAGTGCGGATCAATAATTTCTCAAACTCTGTTTGAAATTCTTGTTGTTGCGCAGGCGTTAAATCACGCCAGTGTTTAGCTAATACACGCTTTGAAGTTTCTTGTAGATCCGTATGTGGCATAATTGTACTATTGACTATCGCAACTAAACGACTGGAATCCGTTTTAATCGCAGCTTGGTCAGCCTTAAGTTGTGCAAACAAATCATCAGTCACCATGCGGGTAATTTGGTCAGGTGATTGCGCTGCCCATACACAAAAAGAGAACAGTAACCCGATCAATACACTACTTATTTTTTTCAACATGTTTATTTCCTTATTCAGTTTCGTTATTTTGATTAAAGATCAATTGTCCAATTAAGCGTTCTAAAATAATGGCAGAATTAGTTTCATCAATAAAACCGCCGTCTTGCACAGTTTCAAAATCTGCACCTGGATCGATCATGATATAGTTATCGCCAATAAGACCTGAAGTGACGATGCTGGCTGAACTGTCAATGGGAATTAAATCTTTAAACTGCGAAAAAATATTTAGCTTTATTTTTGCACTAAAAGATTTAGGATCCAAGGTAATGCTTTGCACACGCCCTACTTGTACGCCGGCGATGGTGACACGCGAGCGAGGCTTTAAACCACCGACTTCTTCAAAATAAGCCGAGACTTCATAACCTTTATCTTTTTCATAAAATGTCGTTAAACCACTGACCTGAAAAGCCAGCGCGGTAAACGCCAAAAGCGTAAATAAAATAAATAAACCTACCCACACTTCTAATGCTGCATAGCGCATTATATTGCTCCTTATTTCAAACCGGTAAACATCACTGCTGTTAAAATAAAATCTAACGCCAAAATCACTAATGAAGAATACACCACTGTGCGCGTGGTTGCATAACCTATGCCTTCGGAAGTTGGCATAGCGACATAACCTTGATAAACCGCAATCCAAGTTACGGCTAATGCAAAGACAATACTTTTTATCACACCATTAATAATATCTTCGCGATAATTTACAGAACTTTGCATGCTGGACCAAAAACTACCGCTATCAATACCAAGCCAATCGACGCTGACCCAATAACCGCCGTAAATAGCCACTGCATTAAAAATAATCACTAACATGGGTAAACAAATAAATCCGGCCCATAGACGCGGTGCGATAATGCGATGAATCGGATCCACACCTAATAAGCGTAGGCTATCGAGTTGTTCGGTTGTTTTTAATAATGCAATTTCAGCGGTTAAGGCAGAACACGCACGTCCGGCAAATAATAAACCACCTAGAACAGGCCCTAATTCTCGCACTAAACTTAAAGCAATTAATTGCCCGAGTGCACTTTCAGCACCAAATTTAACCATGACGGTATAACCTTGCAAGGCTAAAACCATACCGACAAAAAAGCTCGCGAAAATAATAATCGGCAAGGAAAGCACGCCCACCACATAAAATTGTTTTAATAATAAATGGAATGATTTCAAACGTGGTTTAGTGAATAACGCTTGAAATAGAAACAAACTCGCAAACCCAAGTGCTTGTAGGAATTTTAAAATACTCTGTCCGATTGCGCCAAAAAAATTCATGATTTATTCCTCGCCTATGCGCATGAGATCCTGATAATAATCAGGTGCAGGATAATGAAAAGGAACGGGACCATCGGCCTTACCGTGCATAAATTGTTCAGCATGAGCAGACGCATTGTTTTGCATCTCACTGGGCGTACCTTGTGCCACGACTTTGCCGTCTGATAATAAATAAATATAATCTGCAATTTCAGCGGTTTCATTAATATCGTGCGAAACAATCACGGTGGTTAAATTCAAAGTATCATTCAATAAACGAATCAGTTTTACTAACATGCCCATGGTAATGGGATCTTGTCCGGCAAAAGGTTCATCATACAAAATAATATCGGGATCAAGTGCAATACTGCGTGCCAGTGCAACACGACGATTCATGCCGCCTGATAATTCCCGCGGCATTAAATCACGCGCGCCGCGCAAACCCACCGCTTCTAATTTCATTAACACTAAATCACGAATCATGGATTCCGGTAAATCGGTATGTTCACGCAATGCAAAAGCTACATTATCAAACACACTCATATCGGTAAATAAAGCACCGCTTTGAAACAACATGCCCATAGAGCGGCGCATGCGATTTAATTGTGCTTCTGAATAATTCTTAATATTTTCGCCATTGACAAAAATTTGCCCGCTGTCAGGTTTTAGCAAGCCGGTCATCAAGCGCAATAATGTTGTTTTGCCTGTACCGCTAGGTCCCATGATGGCTGTGATTTTTCCGGGATAAATATCCACATCGACACCATCAAAGATAACCCGATCCCCACGCGAAAAATGGATCCCACGCATACGGACTTTAGGTTCAGTGGCTGGGGTTTGGAGCATTTGAATATCCATATAAGTAAGTATTGAATTGTATGCGATATTCCGCACGCGGTCTATAGAATGCCAATAATAAGTTGAATAACCAAATAAATTCAGGTAAAGTACTTTTTTTTAATTTGAAGGAAAACCCTATGATTATTCCAGCCCACATTCAAGATGCTTTGATGAATGTTATCAATGCTACAAATACCACGTTCAGCCAAAGTCCTAGCGCCAGTAACAGCGATCAAACTCAAGGCAATGAAAATGGCTTTGGTCCAAGTGGGCCAGAAGTTATCATTGGTCTTGGCGTTCTTGGGGCTGCCATGTGCCTTTGCTTGGTTTATTTCAACTGTACAGTAAAGATACAGAGTACTAACGCAACGGTAATAAAGAGTCCAGGAATGAGTGCAGGTGGTCAAGGAAGCTTGAGTGTCAATAATAACCTAGGTAATAACAATACCGATACAAACAATAACAATAACAATATAAACGCTGCCATATTATCAAAATAAATACACCTACCCCAACACCCAACGGATTGTGTTAAAATTGTTTCATGACTTATGACACTACGAAACTACAACATTTAGCCCAATCCGTCCTGGAAATCGAAGCCGCTGGCATTATGGCCTTGCGCTCTCGCATAGATGAATCTTTTGTAAAAGCCTGCACCACCATTTTAAACTGCGAAGGCCGAACTGTAGTCATAGGCATGGGAAAATCCGGCCATATAGGCGAAAAAATTGCCGCAACCATGGCCAGTACGGGAACACCCGCATTTTTTGTTCACCCTGGCGAAGCTTCCCACGGCGATATGGGCATGATTACCGCTAAAGATGTGGTTTTAGCTATTTCTTATTCAGGTTATACCCAAGAATTATTAACCCTTATTCCTGCGATTAAACGTTTACAAGTTCCTTTAATCGCCTTAACGGGAAATCCTAATTCTGCGCTTGCACAAGCTTGTGATGTACATCTTAATATTGCCGTAGAACAAGAAGCTTGCCCTTTAGGTTTAGCGCCTACCGCCAGCACAACTGCAACATTAGCCATGGGCGATGCCTTAGCCGTAGCTTTATTACAAGCACGCGGATTTACAGAAGAAGATTTTGCACGCTCACATCCTGCCGGTGCGCTAGGTCGACGCTTATTATTAAAAATTAGCGATATTATGCATCATGGCGATGAATTACCAAAAGTTTTAAAAACTGCTTATTTAAGCGAAGCGCTAATTGAAATGACACAAAAAAAATTAGGCATGACCGCTGTGGTTGATGAAAACAATCACGTCTGCGGAATTTTTACCGACGGCGATTTACGTCGCGCAATTAGCCAGAATTTAAATATTCATTTAGAAAAAATGCATAACAACATGACCTATCCCTGCGCGAGTGTTAGCGCAGATATGTTAGCCGTTGAAGCACTGAACTTAATGCAAAATAAAAAAATCAATGCACTGCTCGTAACAGATGCAGATAATAAACTCATCGGCGCATTTAATATGCACGATTTACTTCGCGCACAGGTGATCTAACCATGAATGCATTTAATGAAAAAGCAAAACATATTAAATTATTAATCGTCGATGTCGACGGTGTTTTAACTGCCGGTCATTTAGTTTACGGCCACGAAGGCTTAACCTTAAAAGCTTTTCATGTACACGATGGTTTAGGTTTACAATTACTTAAAAAATCCGGCGTTAAAATTGCAGCCATCACCACTTGCGTGGCAAAACTCAATCAAGTGCGTCTTGAAGGTTTGGGTTTTGATGATGTGTTTTTAGGTCAAAAAGATAAACGCGCTGCCTACCAAGAATTATTAACTAAATACCAATTACGTGATGAACAGATTGCTTATATGGGCGATGATTTACCGGATTTAGCACTCATTCGTCGCGCAGGCTTAGGTGTTATTCCTGCAAATGCGGCGTCTACATTAAAATCTTACGCGGATATACAAACAACAAAGCGCGGTGGCGAAGGCGCTGTGCGTGAACTATGTGAACTCATCATGCAAACGCAAGGCACGTTTGATGCCATCATCGAAACTTATTTATCATGAAACGTTTTGTCATCAGCGTTGCGGTTTTTATGAGTGCTGCATGGCTTATTCTCCAAGTATCGTCACAAAACACACCTTTGAAACCTCCCGCCCCCACGCAATATGTGGAATGGTTTGGAAAAAATATTATTTTGACTGAAATGGATACGCAAGGACATTTAAAACAACGCATTACAGCGCAAACCCTCAAGCATTATGTTCCAGATAATATAACCGATTTATCGCAAGTCGATGTGCAAGTTTTTTCAAATACCGAACAACCACATGAATGGCAACTTAAAAGTGATAAGGGCCGTTTATTTCACGGTGAAAAAAAACAAGACATTACACGCATTGATTTATGGCATCATGTGGAATTAGTGCGTCCCGAAAATGCGACGGAATCTACCGTAACGATTAATACATCAACATTAGCTATTTTTCCTGATAAAGAATATGCGCATACCGATCAATTCGCAGTCGTTAAACAAGAAGGTCAGCAAATGTCTGGCGATGGCATGGAAATATTTTTCCCAACGCAAAAGTTTTATTTACTTAATAATGTGAGCAGCACTCATGATGATGCGAGTTAATCCCCAATCTGTCACCCCGCACTTGTTGCGGGGTCTGGCGACAGATCTTTTGTTAATAATAACCATGTGTATTCTCTTGTTCATTAACCACTCTGCACGCGCGCAAGATTTAACCATTAATTCTGATAGCTTTCATTATGATAATAAAACTGGCATCGCCACTTACCTTGGCAATGTTCACGCCACCCAAAAAGATCGCGAACTCACAGGCGATCGTTTAGAAATTTATCGCGATGAAAAAACCGGAAAAATGGATTTAATTAAAATATTCGGCAAACCTGCAAAATATCAAGGCAGTGTTGAAGAAGGCAAACCACCCGTATTTGCGAAAGCCAATGAAATTACGTATCACATTCCCACAAAATTTTTAACATTAACCGGCAATGCCGAAGTAAAACAAGAAGATGATATTTACCGCTCGCACATTATCGAATACGATGGTATCAAAGATACAGTGTATTCACCCGCCTCGAAACAGGGCCAAACAACCATTATTTTAAAGGACATCAACGATGCCGGAATTTAGAGCCGAAAATTTAAGCAAAAGTTTCAAAGGTCGGAAAATTGTGAATGGCGTTTCCATAGGTTTAACCAGCGGTCAAATCATTGGTTTATTAGGCCCAAATGGCGCAGGGAAAACAACTTATTTTTACATGCTCGTCGGACTTATTGCGGCGGATAAAGGCCAAGTATTTTTAAATCATCAAAATATAACTGCTTTCACAATGGATCAACGCGCAAAATGCGGTATCGGTTATTTACCACAAGAACCTTCTATCTTCCGCAAACTCACCGTTGCAGAAAATATTCTCGCTATTTTAGAAACACTCGATTTAAATAAATATGAGCGTCAAGAAAAACTTGCAGCACTTTTAGAAGAATTTAATATCGAACATATTAAAAATAATATGGGGATTAGTTTATCCGGCGGTGAACGTCGTCGCGTAGAAATTGCACGCGCAGTTGCACGTTCTCCGCAATTTATTTTATTAGATGAACCTTTCGCCGGCGTAGATCCAATTTCCATTAATGATATTAAAAAAATGATCCAATACTTAAGCAGCCGCGGTATCGGCATTTTAATTACCGATCATAATGTCCGCGAAACTCTCGACATTTGCGAACACGCCTACATCATGGGCCACGGCACTCTCATCGCCCAAGGCACTCCCACAGAAATTCTTAACAATCCCGACGCAAGACGTCTTTATTTGGGCGATGAGTTTTCGTTATAGGTAAATTAGTTAAATGTCACTTTTGCTGCGCTAACATCTACAACACATTTGTTTTGAATTAAAAAATCTTTGACGCTGATAGTAGCATTAGAACCTATTAATATGCCTATACCATCGAATTTCCATAAGTACTCTAATATCGCATCACGATTGGTTGCTTGCTTATTATGAGCAAAATATTGAATCGCATTTTTGATATAATCATTCAAAATAAATTCTTTACCATGTATATCGGTGGGATAATGTACACGTAAATTACGATAGCCAAGGTATTTTTCGAAAAAGTAAACAAACATTTCTTGATCGCCCTTATAACACGCGGCCATCAGTGGATCATTGGGATTATTAGGGACAGTCATATCGTCTTGTAATCTGCGCAACAATTCATCCAGATTTTCTCTTCTGATGCCTTCTGGATTAGTGGCCGAACGTAAGCCTTTATTAACTGCATAAACCAACAAAGGTTGCCCTGTCGTTTCTTCACGGATATTGCGGAAAAGACAGGCAGTGACCTTAGGTAAATACACCAATAAATGATTGGGGGCATCATCATCCTGCCTAGATATCCTGGTTCTGTGTTCAATTGCGTCAATAAGATCACCATAAGTGACGTCATTTTTTTTAGAATGTTTAAAACGGTAACAACATTCTTCATCTAGAGTTCTTTTAGGATGACTGGACATTTCAAAACTGGGAAAACGTTGGACAATAGGTGAGTCCATCTTTTCTGGCTCTGCATAAGGCAAACTGCCACCCAGTTCATTCATAATATGGTCAGAAGCAATTTGATCAACTGTTCTGTCTACTGCAATCAGAGAATTAAATTTTTCATGCTGTTTTAATTTGTCAGCAGGCATATCCAAAAACGTACCGATTGTTTGACCTTGAATCAAAACGGATCTGTTTTCTTCAAGAAAGCGTAGTATTTCAGTTTTGTCATCACCATCCGGACGTTGTTTGACTGCATAAATGGCAGATATGATAGAGGATAGTATGCGCTCATCTTTATTGTTAAGAAACATATAATGTTCAAAAAAGGATTTTGCGACTTCGGCTGAAGCATTGTAAAAAGCAATGGTAAGCGGGTCATTATAAGCAATCAATAATCTAATATCCGCTTTTTTCAGCAAATGAGCGAAAGCTTCAGTATGCACCCCAGCTGCATACTGCGCACTGCGAAATCCATATTGTCCGCAGGCAACTTCTAAAATCAGGGGCATTAAATGATTTCTAAATTTTAATGCAGACAGTTGTATCGAATTAAATTCACTAAGATCTTTATCAAATTCAGTTAAATCAGGTTCTGCAGTAAACAAGTGTTTTCTGATGATTGGATCTTGACCGTATGCGAACATAATGCACCTCCTTTTTTGTAGATACTATCTGATCGATAACAAAAAATCCATCGATGAATTTCCGTTATAACTTTTCTAATCTTTGCAAAGTATCAGGATATTTTAGCTCCATAATGGCTCACCATAAAGAAATAGTATAAAAATAAAGTTTCTACTCCTAACGAAATTATCGTAGATAAGCTTGCAACTAATGCACCACTATAATCTAAAAAAATCCCTACCGATGATAAAATTAAAAGTACAGCTACACCATAAAGTGTGGTCATGTTAATTTCTTTTGTTTTATTTTCAATAATCAGAAATCCCTGCAATATATTTTGGATAGCAACAAGGATTGGAGTCAATGCGCAAATTAATAAAACATTACATATATGGTGATTGAAATCGTTATCATAACCTATAAAAAAATCGAGTATAAATTCTGATGCAGGAGTGAGTACTAATAGAAAAATGCAAAGTGAAAGTATCCCGCCCACGCTTAGACCAAATATAAAATAGTCGCAAGTCTCATATGCATTTTTATTTTTAATCACCACTTGTTGTATCATGCGAGAGGCATTGGCAAATAATAAAACTAATGCCCATGCAACAGGCCAAACCGCAAGTGAAATATTGGGGTCAATTGCATGCGCAATAATAACAATTAAAAGAGCACGTCCTCCCCAAACCAATACCATAGAATGCGCAAGTGGCCAATAAAATTTAAAAATTTGCTTTAATGTGTGTGGTTTATTTAAAGCGTAGGTTTTGGCCGAACTATTCGAAAAAATTGCTTTTTTATAATTCCAGCCATATAACGTTACAAAAATTGCTTCTGAAAATACCCCAAGAATCATGGCAATCCCCGTCGTCAGTGCTGGATTAATACCTAAAAAATAACCAGCAAATAAAGCCGTGATTAACACAATCAATCTTAAAAAACCACCATAGACAATAGGCTTCATCTGATGCACATGGATTAAAATACCTTGAAAATACCTACGCCATGCAATCATAGCTGGCCAAAAAATAAAACAAGAAAGTATAATATGCGTATAAACCGCAATATCTTCTGTTAAATTAAAAATATTTTTGGCTAGATAATTGAAAACGGGTGGTAAATTAATCAATATTAGACATAAGGTGAGAGTCAATCCACACAGTAGCATAAAACGCCACATTGCTTTTGCAGCATTTGCATCCTCAGCAAGTTTATTAGAGGCGTGCAAAATCATAATAATCGGACTTTCAAAAAATATGGCGATTGATTTAGCAACACCTAACCCTGCAAATAAAGGTTGTGGTGATGCGGACATGGACAAAGCAGCATTAACAGCAGGATCACCTGCAGCCATTGTGACATCACTAACGCTTAAAGGGAGAAATTGCTTCCACAATTGCCACATTTTTTGTATTAAATGAGAGCGCATCATCAACTACTTTGTGCTAAGGGCTTAAAATAAGAGCCATCAACGGGAATTAATTTTTCAATTATATGTGCGCATTGTTCCTTGTCGAGCACTTTTAATTTTTGCTTTTTCATCCACTCATCATTATAAATAGTTTCAAGATAACGATCACCGTGATCAGGATTAATCATTAAAATTTTTTGTCGTGTCGATTGGCGGCAAGCATAACTTAATCCAGCAGCTACAATAGCGCCTGTGGAAGCGCCCAATAATAAGCCTTCTTGAGAGGCTATGATTCTACACATTGAAAATGAAAGTTCATCATCAACAAGATAAGCTTCATCGATATAGTCATGATTAAATTGCGGTGGTGTAAATGAAAGCCCCATACCGGTCATTTTATAAGAACGTCTAGGCGTGCCAAAAACAGCAGAGCCATCTGCATCAACGGCTATTAATTTTGTTTTCGGAAAATGAGCTCTAAAAAAACTTCCTATTCCTGTTAATTGTCCTGATGTACTGACCCCAATGACGATGGCATCAGGTGCGCTACCACCAAAATCGTTGACAATTTCTTTTGCTGTAAACTCCGAGTGGGCTAATGGATTATCTGGATTTAGGTGCTGGCAAGCATACCAAGCGCCAGGAATTGTTTGTGCTAATTCATTTGCCTTTTTCATGCGAGCGATTTGCATTGAACCATGAATATCAGCTTGATCAAAAGAGATCTCAACTAGCTGTGTGCCATGAGCAGATATAATGCGTCTAATAGAAGGTGGAATTGTGGCATCTACAACAATGATGACTTTATAGCCTAATGCAGCACCCACCATGGCAAGACCGATGCCAAAATTGCCGCTACTTGCTTCTATAATGGTGCCGCCAGGTTTTAGTTTTCCGCTTTTAATAGCATCTTGTACCAAATAAATAGCATTTTTTTCTTTGATGCTGCCACCTGGATTGCAAGCCTCGAGTTTTAAAAATAAATCTTGCTGCGTGCATACAGGATGTACGCGATTAAGTCTGATAGTAGGTACATGTCCTATAATTCCTTCAAGACCATTGGCTATATTGTTCATTTTTTTATTCTATTGTCCAATCTCAATTACACCCATCATGTGATACTTCACCTAATTCATATAAATTATAGTTAGATAACATTTGAAAAATCGCGGCGGAAAGCTTACGCTCCCGTCTTGAATAAAAATTTCAACGGCTTAAGCATCTAAAATTTGTGATGGCAATTTCATTGTATCACTTCAGCAAACAATAGCCAAACACTGGCAATATGATTTCTAGACTTACATATTTTTATAACCCACTTGCAGTCGAAGGGTTGTAAATTACAATCAACCGATGAAGCAAAATTTACAACTCAACTAAAAACCAACTTACACTTGAAATGTCAGTAATTTCCTTTTTGGAAAAATCGTTTTCGCTAAGATCTAGAGTTACAATATTTTTATTGGATTCTAAAAATTTAATAATCGATGACAGCCCTTTTGCAATTAACTTGTTATCAGCTAAAGCTAAGAAGATTTAAGCTTGACCTTGATATCATTAGGAGAATTTTTCTCTATTTCAGCTTCGATTCTTGTAATAAGTTTAGCTTTATCCTGATGTTTATCGTCAATTCGATCTTTTGCAAGCTGCAAATAATATTTCAGCACTTGCACTTTCTCTATGGGTTGAAAAGTTGATGTTGTGCAAGCACCTGCATTAATTCCCGCATTAATGCTTTTAATTATGAGATTTTGTTCTTTATCAATTTGAGATTGCTGGCTAAGATTAGGTAGATTCCATTGACTTGCTGCTGCATTAACATTGTCTTCAGATGTACAAATCTCAACCTCCTTAGTATTTCCCGCAAGCGCAAGTACAAATGATCTGAATCCATTGATTGTAAACGTATTCTTTGATAAATTAATTTTTTTCACACAAGAAATTTTGTCATTTATTAAACCACAAATCAGTATTAATTTTTCATCAGTGATATTACAATCAGAAAAATTTAATTCTGTTACGTGCCTATTCTTCTTCAAACCTTCACACAAATATTCAAGGCCTTTATAAGTTATGCCTGTTTCACCCGGAGGACAAATGCTTTTATTAATGCTTGCAAAAACCAAAGAAACAATATGTTGATTTTCCTCTAACAGTTTTTTAAGAATATACATGCTGATATCAGACATGATGCTGTTGCTCATATCTAGACGTTTAAGTGTTTGGTTATCTAGCAGTCCTTCAAATATAGGTGCAAAATCATTATCGATAACAGGCAGCGTTAATGACTCAAGACCATTATTGAATCGTAAACGTATGCCAATGATTTTTGCTGCATTAGCATCCACCTCGGTCTCAAAAGCTAAATTGAGATGGCGAATTTTTGGGCAATCTAATAACACTTCAATATACTGATTAAATTCACTATCATTTTCGCGATAATTTCTAGCCCCTTTTAAATTAAGATTCGTGATCGCTGTTTCATCATTATCTTCAATCGCTTGTGAGATGCGCTTTACAACTTCCTCGTTAATACCTGTTGAATCCAGATTCAAATCAGTGATTCCTGTATTTACACTTAATAAATCATAAAACATTTGACCGACTTCTTCTTGTTCTAGACAGGCAAATGAAAAAGCGCTAAGATCCAGATGAGTAACGTTAGTATTATCTTGCAGCTCCTCAAAAATAAACTTAAAATCATGAATTGTCAGTTTTTCCGAGTCTTGTGATTTCCAACCTTGCAAATGGTTATTTAATTGCTGCTGCGTCCATATCCTGTCAAAAAAAAGCAAGTCCAAACTTTTGATCGCTGAGTCCTCATTTTTATTGATCGCATTTACAATATTGTCTTTAACGCTCCTTGAAATACCTGTGTCGTATAGATATAAATGAGTAATTGTTTTGTTTATAGATAATAATGAACCCAATGCTGCACCAACTTCTTTTTGATTGAGTGCACTTAATTCAAATTCGCTAAAATCTAAATGTGTAACAAGCGTGTTATTTTTTAACTCCTCACAAATTGACTGAAATTCCTCTATAGAAAGTTCTTGTGAATCCTCTAATTTTTTATATAACTGAGCTTGGGTCAACATATTACACCTCCTAAATCTAGTTGGATAGTTTAACAAAATACCAATGGTCTTAATTATAAAAAATCAGACTTTGTGGCAGCAAATAAGATGACGCTGTTCAAATTCTAGCAAGTCTTGGAGCGCTGACATCTTTTGCTTCAAGCTTAGACTCTAATAACCATTGATATTCTTTAGCGTACGTGGTGGTGAAAAATTCTAAAAGACGAGGAATAAGTGGATTATCATTTAAATTTAAAAATTGAATACGTGTGATTGGATTCTCATTAGCGATAAATGCTTGACTCACGCAATGTGCTGGAAACTTTCCTACCACTTGGGCCCAGGCGTCACACTCTATTCCCTCTCCTAACTTCATCACTTGAGCAACGATTTCATTTTTAGCTTCTCTAAACCCTGGACTATGGCTTGCATAAACACTTCCATGTTCAAATCGCTCAATAATATAATCACCGATTTTAACAGTATTTTTTGCTAAAATGTTTGCAATATTTTGTGTAAGCGCTGTGCCTGGCTCTAATAAAATTAGAGTGGAATGCTCACTATAATGTATAAAATCGGGTACGACAGATTCATCGTGAGAAAGCCCAGCATGCAATCTTAAAAAAACAGGGAGGTTTTCTAGTGATGGAAAATTCTGCATTAAAATTTTCACAATGGTTAACTCTACACTATCCCCACATTGAACGTCTTCTCTAGTGTGATACAGCGTATAGGCTTTTTGCAAAAGCTGGCTTACCGGCTCGAGTTGAAAACGATATTTTAATGGCGCAGGAGGATTATCTGCCTGCAAAAGAGTCTGAAACTTCAGGTAATTTTCAAAGTACTGTGAACGCAGTTCTTCTGTTTTTTTACGGATTGTCGATGCAGCATCCTGATTTTTCCATAGTCGTGTACTGTCTGCCTGAGCAAAATCTTCCTTTTCTTCTTCGGTAGTAAAATTAGTGCCTACTCTAAATTCCCCGTCATTTGTAGCCCAACAACTCACGGGATAATAGGCATTATTGTTATGGGTGTTAGGCACGCGATTTGAAAAAAGCAACAGTGAGTTCTGACAGATTGACCCATATTGATGAGCGTACGCATCATGGGGTAAAGTGCTTTCGCCACCGCGCAAAGCATCTGGAGCATTTTGCCCCTGACGCCCAACAAAATAATAAACAACCATCATCATCAGCAATCCTGCAGGGGCAGATAACCAATTAAGATTAGAACTAAAGAAACCAGGCTGTGGTTTTGCAGTTGTTCGTTGTGTCGTTTTTTTATTGCCGAAGCTGTGGCGTTTCATATTATATCTCTTGGGCTGGTCATTATATAAGAAAGTTGACTTATATGTCAAGGAGTAATATGTAACCCCATCATTAAAAATCGATACGCTGTTGTGCGCTCCAATCATCTTTAATAATTGCTGAAATATCAAAACCTTCTGAATGCAACCAAGCTAATAATTCCTGATAGAGTGCATCATCCATCGTGGGTGTGCGAGATAAGATCCATAAGTATTTTTGCGAAGGTTCACTGACTATGGCATAGCGATAATCGCTATCAAGTTTAATGATCCAGTAATCGCCTTGTAAAAATGATAAATTCAAAAATTTTAAAAAAAACTGGACCTTTAATTTCGCAGAGGAAGTAGCATCCACATAGGCTCTACCCATGGCCTTTTCAATTTTGCCATTGGTTTCAATGCAACGATTATTGACTTCAATGACGCCATCTTGCAAAAGAGAATAATCAGCTTTTGACACTACGCAATCTTTTTGAAATACATTAGGGTATTTAGCAATTTCATACCATGTACCTAAATAACGCGCAAGATCCACGTGTGGCACTGCTTCTAGTGCGTAGGATGGGCTCGTTAACACTAAGCACAAAAATATAAGTATAAATTTCATTAGGATACCTATTAATAGGGTTATTTAAAAAGATTGAGCATGCCCCTTGTCTTGCTCTCCTCCATTATAAGTTACTTTTGTTTAAATATATGCTATTACTTAAGTAGTTAGGTGTATTAATTATACTGCTGGAAGATCGCTTTATGAGCATAATAAAAAAATTCCTTGAGCAGAATGGGCAGTACGCCGCTTCCCAAAAGAAAAGGAAGGCATTGATCACTCGTTTGTTTTCTCGAAAAGAACATAGTTTTAATCTTCAATGGAAACTGCGTGGAACAGTCGAGCAAAAAACGTTTAGTCTTACCGAGCTAAACTCTACAGACATTTCTTATATTATAAAAAATTATCAAGATGTATTAGCGCCTACAGATATTCTACGTCTTATGTATAATTCTCAAGAAATTATCGAAGATGTTGATAAATATATTCTCGTACATTTGTTCGCAGGCTTTTCTGATTATGCCTGTAACCAAACCGTACTTAAGCATTAGTTGATGGTAATGATGACATTGCTTCTTTGGAGCCTTTTGCCGATAAGCTTTCTTGCGCAACATGTACCCTGCTTGTGAATAAATATTCTGGAATTCAATCAATCGATGCGCTCAAAAACAAAGCAGTGAATCCAGATGTTTCACCTGAATTAAAAGATGCCCTGCGTGCTTTAGCAGACAATCGTCTTAATTATAATGTATTTACAATGGTTGAATTGGTAATACCTTTCGAAAACGGTACGCTTTTACGTGCTAAATTATTTGATGAAAACAAAAATAAGAAAAAAGATATTTCTCTTGAAGATCAATTGGCCTATTTTCGTTCTTGTGTGCAAGGAGTGAATGTTTATCACATGAAAGATTGGGCACTGGGTGACATTAAACCAGAAAATTTTATAACAAAAGACCAGCGGGTAATACCGATTGATAAAGATGGCGCTCGGATGCTTAATCAAAAAATACCTGGCTTAATAAGCCTAGAAGCGATGCAAACAGCTTCGTATAAAGCACCAGAAAACGAAGGTGTTACTAAAGAAGGCGATATTTATGCGCTAGGACTTGTCGGCGCCGATATTTTTACTCAAGATGCACGCGTTCTTCCTAAAGAAAAAAGTAAGGGGCCCCTGCCCCACGCAGTCAAATATCTGAATACTGAACCTAAAACTGTTATAGAAAAGGCGGTATGGGCGCTGTCTAAACAAATGACAGTCGTCGATAAAAACAAACGATTGGATGCATCCACCGTTGACAAACACCTTGAACATATCCAGCATTTTCACAAAATTACAGAGGTGAAAAATATGAAACAATTAACAAATATTTATAAAACATTTAGAGCGCTTAATGTAATTAATGATCCCAACGTGCCGCATCAAGGACCTTCTGAAGAATCATTAAAAGCACTAAAAAACAATTGTTAGCAATTGCATATAAGCGGGCTAGCGTTGCAGATAATGGTGGTGTTACACCTCAAAATTTTCAAAAAGCATTGCTGGAGCTTAAACAAGAAGCAGAACAACAAAAATGTAGCGATGAATTGGATCAATTACTTAACCATAGACTTCAAGTAGGCTTAGACAATTGTTTATGGTATCTGCCGGGATATCAGCAAGAAACAGCTACGCATCGCGACTTTTTTGCCGCTACTGCAAAAAACGACGCAGCTTCATTGGAAGCTGCGAGTAGATTAATGGCTAAATTAAATTGGCCGCGGTAACAGTAACGTAAAGGTAACGGGTCAGGCTTGCTGTTGTCTAAATTAATTATACACTGTTTGAAGCTGAATAACTGTGCTCATGTTGACTATCATCATCTCTTTCAGAACTCAACTACAATGAGGTTTTTTGGTTATAGTATTGCTAAAATTATTGCTATCATTTTCAGGTGTCTTTTTCCCCATTGAAATCAAAAGGTTGGAACTTGCGCTTGAATCGTTGCTTGACTTAAGTTTTTGAAACACACGCGCCAGTTCATCAAACGCAGATTTATTATTTGTTCGCAACGCTTGAAAATTTTCTTCTCTAGCTTTCATGTTAAGATCATTGATTTTTTTTGTGAGTGGATGCTTTTCTAAAGCTTGTGTATTTTTTTCGTTAGCTTCATTATAGGCTGTAACAGATGATCCTTTTGCAGTGTATAATCGTTGTGTAAAATTATAATCAAGACTAAGACTTTCTACAGTATCATTACGGAATACTTTGTCCATATTCTTGCGGATAGAAAAATTGCTCCCAATATATTCTTGGTCAACAAAGGAAACACCAATAACGACTTGCCCCGCTTCCATTACACAATGATCTAAAGCTTTCATAAAACAAGAAATTTGTGAATTAACATTAAAATTTGAAACAAGAACCAAGTGAAACTGTTTCATCAACGCTGAAGGAAGTAAAATTGCGAATTCATCCGCAGTCATTTCAAAAATTCTATTCTTACCTAGCTTTTCTTTCGCTTTAATAGCATATTCAGTAAGTGGCTCTATGCCAAAACATTCATATTGTGGATAATGGTTTTTAAAAGCTTGCATATTCTGTCCATCACCTTCACCCACAAATAAAACTAATCGCTTATCATTTACTGGCGGCACATCAGGCACAATCTTATTTTTGACTAACAGTGGAACAAATTGTTTTGCTACAAATTGAGTACTCTTCTCGCAGATAGGATCCCAGAAATCATCTTCAGTGCCAGGAAAGCCTTGAACCTTAGCTTGAGCATAAGCACGATCAAAATTTTGTCGCCAATTTGGCTGAGCTTTGGCATCATCCAGCTTTTTTGATTGCACAGAATAATTATGCATCCACTCGATGGCTCCAGCCATGTGTTCTGCTTTCAGCAGCGTGGGATTACCGAGAGCATTAAAACAATCTGTTAAGTTTTTTTTACTCCAAACTGAATCCATGTCGGGTAACCAATATTCTGTAAACTCAAGTTTTTCATAAAAATACGTAGAAGAGAAACTTAGGCACATTAATTTTCTAAAAGATTCTGGATCTAAATTAGTTGCAAGGCCATTAATGCTGAAGTTATTACTATCCTTATTACTATCCACAGTAAAAATAATATAGGCTGTTAATTCTGGTTTAATATTATATCTTTTAATACTTAGCTTATAAATATTCAGCCCACCTTGTAAAATAGGCGCTTCCTCAATTTGCTGTTGATCAGCTTTATTTGGCTGATAAGTCAGTGTAAATATATAGCCTCGTGGTGTTTTATCTTTAAGTTTTTCTTGCTTGATTTGCCATCCAGGAACCAAAAATATCCCGCTGCTAAGTCTTTCTCTGAAATCTTTAATTAGGTTCGAGAGTATAGCTAGCCCATTGTCAATAGGCGCGTCAAAAAGAATAGGATTAATCTGTTTTTCTGCAGAATTTAAAAATTTAGGCATATTTGTTCCATTGGTAAATGGTTATTTAATTTTATTTGCAGAATTTTAACATACTAACACTATTAGCTAAAGTCTGTTATGGAAACGCTTACGTCGCAATTTACAGCTCTTATAAATTCACAATGCCCATAAACAAATCAACATCAAAAAAGTAAAACTATAGCCAGTTATTTCATCACCATCATAATCATTTAATAAAACTAACTAGCTCCAGTAAGTTGACTTATAATTGATCGCGTGATACTTTGTGAACTTTCTAACATTGCTTATAAGGAAATAAAACATGGCGTCTAATGCACAATATTTTCATGCTCAAAAACTCAAGCAATTTGGAGACAATAAAAATGATAATATAAACGCAGATGATCTTTACATAACAGCATCAAATATTACGGAAGTAAAAGATAAAAACGACAATATCAATGAAAAAGAATTCATCCCATCTGAATATATAAATCATGAAATGTTAAAAATTAACTTAAAACGTATTTCATATTATCAACAAGCAGTTGCGCTTTTAAAATCAGAATCAAGAGTTAAAATCACTGTAAGAGACTATAAGCTTCTTGCAGAAATTTACCAAAGAATGAGTGAATTGGCCTTTGAGTTAAAATACAGGTATGAAAATGATCATCAAGTAGTCTTTGATGAATTCCATAATTATCACCAAGAATGGGACCTAGAAAGTATAGATGCAAAAAAGAAATCTATTGGTTATGACAATGAAGTAAATGACGACAAAAAATTAGAAATAGTTAAGTATATCTGCAAATTGCAGCAAAAATACATAGATGAAGAATATAATTGCAATTATCTCAATATAGCAGGGATTGAAACTTTAGAATCCATGTCAACAGAGACTCAAAATCTTGGGACGATCAAACACATCAAAATATTCTATTAAAAATTACCAGCTTGGGAAAGTACTCTAAGCACTGTGACATGGACAGCATTGAAGAATATCATAAAAAATTAGCTGATATTTATTTCAAAAGCAATTCTGAAGATTATTTTCGCTTAGCTAAAAAGCATTATATGAAAAGCATTGAAAATGTTAACTCTTATATAATGATTGGCAATTTATATTTCGATAAACGACGTTTTAATATTGCAACAATTTTTTATAAAAAGGGTTTAGAGCAAGCCGATCAAAATATTTCATTAAAAAATAGATTTGTAGAGCAAATTAAACAATGCGATGATATGCTAAGACCACCCTCCCCCGGAATAACGCTCAGCTGAAATAGTACGCTATTTCGGAGCATTAAATTTGACACACATGATGAAAAATTATTAATGGTAGATAGTAGCTGTAGTGATGTGAACAATCAAGTTCAAGCAAATTTCGATGACATAAACGTTAACAATAATAGTGAAAACCTCGATAAAGAAAACAAAAAATATCGGACGATGAATGAGAACGATAATGAAAATATTGGAAAAATAAATTATAAAAGAATGTGCCTCAAAAAATAATTAGTCTACTAATGATTTTCTGCAACCCTTATCACTGGGTATGATACGTTTATTCCTTTGTATTGGCCGGAATATGTGTATTTACCCAGTGAGTAACGTTTTCCTACTAAGGCGCTAGAAAGTCCGCTTCTACCAATGCGCCTGGTAATTGTATCGCGCCGCCATTTTTATAATTACTGAGCATGTAATCACCCCAGTGACGGCCACCTGACCATAAGGTCTAACCTAATAATTGTTTGCTATCATGAATCAAGTTTAAAAATTCTTGAATCATGCCATGACAATTACCGGCATCGGCACCACCAAACTCAGTCACCATAAAACGCAGATCATGCTTTTGCGCCCAGTGGATAAAATCTTTTATTTTACTTTCTGGTAAGTTTGTACATTGCACGTTAGTACCGCTGTGGTCGGCATCAAAATACTGATGTACATTAATCGCATAATTATTTATTTTATCTTTAATATTTGCAGGAATAAATACATCAGCGTTGGTTTGACCTTTATAGTCTTTTTCAGACAACCAAGAATGCATCCCACTCCAATGTGCACCTTGCGCTGTTGCTCCGCTTAACAACAAATAATAATCGCTGTCATTTGCAAAGCCCGCTGTTTTAATAATTTAAACCATACCTGTATGGATATGGATGACTGGATTTCACTAACACCTATTTGGAATTACCCTGAGATAACTTTGCTAACCATTGCGCATCTGTCCCTTCAAAATGTCCGGGGTTAGTATTAAGAACAAAGGTAATCGGCCTTCAAAATTAATGTTTTGTTTTGCAAACAATAAATCCGCCAGCGCAACACCACCTTGACTGCCAGGTAAAAATCCTGCAATAAAAGCATCACTGTGATCAAGTGCTTCAACCGCTAATGGGCGGCCAGAAAAAAATACAGTGGTTACTTCATAACCACGCGCCTTTAATTCTTGAACCAATGCTTCATCTTGTGCGTAATGATCGCGTAGGGTTTTATATGCAATCGTTTGCGTTTGACTCAAATCATCACTGACATGAATATCGCCATACCATTCTGCATACGGATTTTCACCCATCACAACTAAAAAAACTTCGCATATTGGTTTAGGACTTACATTTTGTAAACAAGCAATGCAACAGATGCAAGGGGATATTACTTGTCATACTGAAGATGACGGTAAGATGGTAGAGTTTGTTTTAACGTTTTCGTTTACTTCCTAATGCAAACACCAGAGGGCGAAGTAGCAAATTTCCTAACCAAACCTACATATTTTGATAACCTACTTGCAGTCGAAGGTCTGTAGATTACAATTAGACCATGAAGCAAAATTTACAGCTCAAACTAAGTAACCAACTTACAATGACCCCGCAGTTGCAACAAGCGATACGCTTATTGCAGTTGTCGACCTTGGAATTGCAGCAAGAAATTGCGACGGCGTTGGAAACTAATCCTTTATTGGAAATGTCTGAAGATATTCCAGAGCATCCGAGTATTTATAATTTAAACACACCCTCTAAAAATAAAAATAATAGCGGTGATAATTTTGATTACATTACTGAAAACCGAATAAAAGAAGAAAGCTTGTATGATCATCTGCTTTGGCAGCTGCGCTTTTCTGGGCTAACGCCTATTGAGCAAACCGTGGCACATACGATTATTGATGCCATTAGTGATGAAGGTTATTTGCCACTTTCGCCAGGCGAGATTCAAGAAGTATTACAACCGGATTTACGTGTAGCTTTGGATGATATAGAAAATGTCGTTAAACACATCCAACAATTTGATCCACCCGGTGTTGCCGCACGCACCTTGCAAGAATGCCTTATTTTACAAATTAAACGCCGTAAATTGCCTCCTGAACAAACACGTTTGGCCATTGAAATCATTTCCGATGATTTAGCGCTTTTGGCTGATCATGGTTACGCCGCGCTCAAACGGAATTATCGTTTAACCGATGGCTTATTGCTTGAAATTGTAAAACTGATTAAATCACTTAATCCTAAACCCGGTTTAGCTTTTGACTGTGAACAAACCGAATACATCATTCCCGATTTATTAGTTTATAAACAAAAAAATGCCTGGGAAGTGATGTTAAACCCCGATAATAGCCCGAAAGTTCGCATTAATACCTTATATACCGATTTAATTAAACAAAGCCAAAATCAAACTGACCAGGTTTTTTTAAAAGAACATTTACAAGATGCACGCTGGTTATTAAAAAGCCTAGAAAATCGCTATGACACCTTACTTAAAGTAGGATGTGCCATTATCGCTCGCCAACAAGAATTTTTAGAATTTGGTGAAGAAGCGATGCGCCCTTTGGTTTTATCGGATATAGCCTTAGAAGTTGAAATGCATGAATCGACGATTTCTCGAATTACCACCCAAAAATATGTCCATACCCATCGCGGCGTATTTGAGTTAAAATACTTCTTCTCAAGCCACGTGCATATGCAACATGGCGGGGAATGTTCTTCTACAGCAATACGTGCCTTGATTAAAAAATTGGTGGCGGCAGAAGACCCAACTGCCCCTTTAAGCGATAGTAAACTCGCAGACGTTTTAAAATCACAAGGCATTAATATTGCGAGAAGAACCATTGCGAAATACCGTGAATCATTATTTATCGTATCGTCGAATGAACGTAAACGCCAACATTGGCCCAAAGAAGGACAAAAAAATGCAAATTAATTTAACCGGACAACATTTAGAAATTACGCCTGCGTTAAGAGATTATGTCACTGAAAAATTAGAACGCATCAATCGTCATATTTCTGGCATTACCCAAGTGCAAGCGGTATTATCAGTTAATAAGCATCAGCATACCGCCGAAGCAAAAATTAATATTCCTGGCGGTCAACTCTTTGCAAAAGCCGTTGAAGACGATATGTATGCTGCTATTGATAGCCTTGCGCATAAACTAGATAAACAAGCAGTAAAACACAAAGAAACTCATGACTAAACTTGCAGATGTTTTAACACAAAAGCGTATTGTACTCGATTCTAATGCACGTAGTAAAAAACGCGTACTCGAAGAAATTTGCGAGCATTGTGCCGCACCTGATGAAATCGAATTGTTTTATCATTTATTAATTAGTCGCGAAAAATTAGGTTCTACGGCATTAGGAGAAGGTGTTGCCCTGCCCCATTGCCGTGTGCCTACGTTAAAGCAAAGTGTGGCTTGTTTTATCCGCCTCCAAGACGGTATTGATTTTCAAGCACCGGATAATCAGCCTGTTGATCTGATATTTGGTTTATTTGTGCCCGAAGGCGCTATTCAAACGCATTTAGAATTTTTAGCGCAATTAGCAGGACTTTTTTCGCAAACGCTATTTAGAGAGAAAATAAAAACTGCGCAAACTGTGGATGATGTTTATCAATTATTTACCGAGTTTCAACATGCCGAATAATACCGATAAAAAATGGCTGATTATCAGCGGTCGCTCCGGCTCAGGAAAAACCGTGTGTTTGCGCTCGCTTGAAGATCTGGGTTTTTATTGCATCGATAATTTGCCTATGACTTTATTTCCCGCATTGATCGATAATGCTGATTTACATCAAAACCGCATTGCCGTAAGTTTAGATGCACGCAATTTACCCGGCAAAGAAGAATTGCATGCGATTTTATTACAAATCAAACAACACCCGCATTGGGAGATTCTTTATTTTGATGCGGATGATAATATTTTATTAAAACGTTTTAGTGAAACAAGACGTAAACATCCTTTAAGTGATAATGAAACCAGTTTGCAAGAAGCCATCAAAGAAGAAAAAACATTACTAGAAGCCGTAGCCAATGCCGCCACATTATTTGTCGATACGTCGCACTTATCTGACGTGCAATTACGGCATTTAATTCGTGAGCGCATCGCTGCACGCTCAACCGATCACTTATCGATATTATTTCAATCATTCGGCTATAAAAATGGCATACCGGCCGACGCAGATTATGTATTTGATTTACGTTGTCTGCCTAATCCTTATTGGCAAGATTCACTTCGCGGTCTGACCGGTCAAGATCAAGCGGTTATTAATTTCTTAGAAGAAAACCATTTGGTCAATAAAATGTTCAGCGAAATCACCCAGTTTTTAGATGCGTGGATCCCTTGTTATGAAAAAGATAAGCGCAGTTATCTCACCATTAATTTAGGTTGTACTGGTGGTCAACATCGCAGTGTTTACTTTGCAGAACGTTTAGCCCGATATTACCAACAAAAATACCCACAAGTACAAATCCGCCACCGCGATTTAACCAAGGTGAGACATGATTAAAGAACAAACCTTGATTATCAACAAACTAGGCCTACACGCAAGAGCCGCTGCGAAATTAGTCGCTTGCAGCGCACGTTTTGAATCAGAAGTAACACTGCATTGCAAAGGCAAATCCGCCAATGCAAAAAGTATTATGGCGGTGATGATGCTAGCGGCAAGTCAAAATACCGAAATTGAAATTAATGTCGATGGTGCTGATGAAAAAGATGCGATGGATGCGATTATTGAGCTGATTAAAAATAAGTTCGGTGAGCAGTTATAAATTGCAAATCATATAATATTGTGAGAGTATATATTCGTACTTTATGATGAATTATCTTAGAAGTGGGTATTATGCTGTATCAAGGTATTTCCCCTGTTGAACAAGACATTAGCCATCGTCTCACTTTACTCTTGCATGGACGAAAAGATGCACATCCATTACAGCTTCTTTTACTCTTAGCACTGTGTAATACTAACGATGCACCTTTAGATCAAACTTCATTTCCTTATAGACGGCCTACTTCTCTTGCAATTGGCTTAACTGCTTTAACACCGCAAAATCCAAAAGCAACAGCTGAAATGACGGATTACTTATTTAAACTATCACAAGATATTATAACCACTAATAAATTTCCTGAATCTTCTCATCTGGTCAATGAAACTGAAACATTGTTTCAAATTGTAATGGCAATTCCTGCAGCACAACAAGAGAAATTTATAGACGCATTAATCATTGCACAAGCAAAAATGCCAACGAATAATAACCCAAGTTATTATTTTCGTGATGAAAATTATGCGAGAGAAATGTTATATATAGTAACCTGTTGCCCTTTTAGAGGTGACAACAACTATCCAATTGCACTCAGAACAAAGGCCTTAATGGCAATTACTCCAGAACAACAGCCACCTGCAAATCAAGCAAACACAATTAATAGCCGTAATAATAGTTTTCAAAATTTTTTGTTCTTCCTAAAAAGGCTATATGATAATACGAATCTTGGTAATGATCATGAACATATTCTAGAAAAATCATTAATATTTATGGGGCGCATGGGCTATGATATCTTCGCTACAAATATATTTAAAATAGAAGATTTTCGTACGCGTAAAAATGGAAATGCTATCCTTCGTGCCTGTGTACCTGCGATCAGTCCTCCTGCTACATATTTGATAATAAATCAACTTTTCCAAGAAGTGCAGCTAAATCCTGATTACGCTGCGCAACAAAACAGGCCTGGTTTTCTTCTTGCATCTATTATGTTCGAGGCGTCTATTAAAACAGCACCTACCTATCAATATTTATCATCATCACAAATACAGAATATTCATACTTTTTTCAAACTCATGACCGCTACATCTTCAGTGGGTGAAGTCATAAATATAATGATGAAAATTGAACTGCAAATCGTAAACCAACTTAGCACTGAACATAAAAGGGAAATCACTGAAGCATTAAAAACAGTTGAACGTAATCCAACAAGGTTTAAACTATTCCACAGTGTCTGTGCTTTTGCTTCTCCCCAAACATTAGTAGCAGAAATTTCTGCAATGATGAATGAGGGTAATAATCCAGCTCGAGTACTTGACTGGAGCGCAACTCAGCTTGATATTTTAATTCAGGCAATGCCGCATATACCAGGTGAATTTAAAGAAAAACTCACTAAAAGTGCACTCAATAAATCATTTTCTTTTAATATAACAAAATTATTAATTGCATTAATTGACCAATTCAGCACAAATAAAGCCATTGCCCTTTTGCGACAAATTCTAAACGAGTGCGCTCATTATTATAGCTATAGTCATAATGAAAATGAATTACACGATGTAATGCAATTGATTAAGTTGCTCATTCATAAAATCAGCAACGATAGAAATTATGAAAACTATCCCGATCAATTCTTTAGTGAAGTCTTGAAAAAAATGCAATCCACTCCCTCTTCAGGAATGGCGTTGTCAACGTATAATACAACAATAATTTTCGCAAAAATATTAACTTTTATAGCGCCAAATATTTCAGATGTGAATCGATTAATTTTACTTAAAAATCTATCTGTACTCCATCTCAAAGTGGAACATTATTATTTGCTTCCCCGTCTATTAATGCATTGCACACCTAACAACCCAGAACTTAACAATAGTGAATTAGACATCCCGTCAGTACTCATCAGCTTTGTTGATAAAATTATAGAAGATTTAAATAGGCACAATAAAGGTACACATTTGAATGAGTATCCTGTTCTTCTTGGCCACATCATACAGCTTAATTTTGCTGGTGATTTTAATGGAAAATTGTTAGAAAAAATGTCTATAATAATCGATATATCAACATCATGCTCTACTTATAATACTGTTTTCAAAAAAATAATTCCTGATCTTTTTTTAGTTTATATTGAACTGATGAAAAAAATGCCCATGGAGATATTTAAACAAAATATAGCGAAAATTATAGAGTATTTTCGTTATTTTAACTCTAGAACGTTAGCAGATGAAAAATTTCTTATTTCGACTTTAAAACTCTTCCCACTGGATCGGCGACAACTGATTATAGAACAATGTAAAAATCAATATGGTTTAGAATGGTTAGCTGAAGATCTTTTATTTTTAAACCCTGGCCTTAATCCAACTAGCATGAATGATATTATTGTCACAGGTAATGAAAAAATAGCTGCGGGAAAAAAAGCACATGATCCATCGTCTACGTCAAAGCATTTTGAACTATGTTTTCATAAGGGCTTATCACATAGCTTACTTTATAGATTTTCAGAAATAAGTGACAAAGCCTTACTCTACTTAATGGATTGGGCTAACCAAGTGATTAAAAAATCATATGGAAAAGAAGTCTGCCAAGCAGTGTTTGGCAAAGTATTATTTACTTACCTGTTACCTTTATCACAGAAGCCAATTGCTGAATTTATCGATTTTGCTCAGGAATTTAAAGGTGGTATATATGAATGTTTAATTGCTGAAATCGAACAAATGAGACAAAACAATATGGAAGAAGCTATTGCCCTGCTTGAAAAAATTGTTAATCCACAGATGACAGATATTTTCCCCTTAACACAACTATTTCAAGATGAACGCGGGTTAGATTATATTTCTGGACTAATAAGTTTTAGTTATTTAGAGAAAATAAAAAATTTACGCACTGCATTGCTTACGGCAGCTTCTGCTGCAAATGCTAACAACGGCATTCCCCGCATTGCTGCCACTGTTCCTTCATATCATCAGCAAGCTAATAACAATAACTCTGATAACGAAAACCCAAATGAATTCCTTAATGATCCTGTGACAATGACGACATTAGTAGACCCTGTCACATTACCATCAGGGCACACTTATTCACGACAAACGCTTATTAACACAAGAGCAGCACATAGAGATAGATTGTTAATATGCCCGGTGACTCGCGAAGATTGCTCTTATTTTGATGAAGTTAATGCACCTGTTAATATCACTCTTCAAAAATTAATTCGTCAAAGCAATGCAAGTTCAAGTTCAAGTTCAAGCCACAATTCACTTTAATTTGATCAGTAGATGTAAAAAATTAATATATATGGTGCTGATGAAAAAGATGCGATGAATGCGATTATTGAACTGATTAAAAATAAGTTCGGTGAGCAGTTATAAGGCGATAATTTAGCCGTTTATAGAATGTTTTGCCTTGGGTGCCTCAGCTAAAACTGTATTTTCAACCGGAACAGAAAAGAAGCTACCCGCAGGTATCTCGCGCACTATAAAACTAATCGTTGGGATTTGCGTAGCAGAAGTTGTTGCCAAATCCACGTTAAATTTATCATACGGTGAATTTCGTAAATACTGTTCTTCAGAAGATCTCGGAGACCACGGCATCAAAGAAAGAGAATCATTATCTGCTTCCTGCATAGGCGTGGTTACTTTATCTATCCAAACATAAGTTGGGCTATCTTCTCTAAAATGTTGCTGAACTAGTTTTAATTGCAATAATAACTTTTCTTTATTTTCCTCAGAAGAGAATTGCTTACTTAAAGATTTAAATGCTGCATTTAAATGACTAGACTGTTCATCTAGTAACTGTAAGGCTTTCTGTCTCATCGCGAATTGGTGAGTTGATATGGAATTTTCAGACATATTTTCCGCTATAAAATATTGCAAAATAATCGTAACAGCTTCAAGATTTTTCTCTTCGTGTTTATTTAGATATTTACCAATCGTAGCATATGCGATTTTTGTCATGATGTTCATTTGCATGACATTATCATGTTTGAGTTTCCATACTGCATCACTGACTGAGAGTAGGAAATCATAAGAAAAAATATTCAGATGGGGAGTTTTATTATTTAAATGAAAATCTCCGGTTAATTTACGCACAATGTGAGCAGCAATCTCTATTTTTTGATTTTCTGTTTGCACTTGTTGCAATGCAGAAGATAGTACTATTGAAAGTTGTTTAGTTCTATCTTGAGGGAATAACCCAAATGTCGCACTATCTAATATAAATTTTTGTGATAGTTGTATATATTGATAATAATCATTTATGATATATTCAATTTGATCATATCGCGCTAGAGATTGGATAAAATCATCAATCAGGCCCTGCAATATTGTTTTATAATCATCAGTAAAAAAATGAATAAAATTATTTTTTAAGTAATATATAAATAATCTTTTTTGTTCAGCAGAGTTTAACATTAAAAAATACATTCTCATAAGCGCTGGGACAAATAATTCATTTGAGCTGCTAATGCTCTTTAGAGAAATTGCAAAAATAGTGCTTAGAGCTGGAAAAAGTTTTTTTCCTCTAGGGGCGCCACTCACATCAATATTAATCATTATTTGTATGGCTAGGCATATTTCATTCACGCCCGTTGGGCTAGATAAATCACGTTGAATCTGGTTAGAATCACCATGGGAGCCAAAATTGTTGTTTACAAACAAGATTGCGTCGTTTTCAGTGGGAATGCCCCATGTGTATCGTGTTAAATCTTTAAAAGACATTTATTCACCGTATATAGAAAGAAAGCAAACCCATTCTATACAACTAATGCTATAAATACAACTAATTAATGCATTAAATAAAATTATAATTAAATGATTATTAAGACGAATTGTAAACCCTTATCATATAAATTACCTTGTCTTGGTAAATCACCTTGCGCAAGGACCGCATAATATATATGTATACTTGCCGGTTAACTTTCCGCTATATTTATGTGTAATATATTGATATTACGAAGAATATCTTAAAAATAATCAGATTTTGGAATATTTTTTGCCGATTCATTTGCCGATAGTTATTTATGAGATTTAGGAGAAATAATATCAATTTTTGGGTAATAGTTTTTAAATTTTCGCGGATCACGCGTCAATAGTTGTAACTGTGAAACCATTGCATGTGCCCCAATAAAGAAATCAGGTAAAGGCAAACTGCGTGCACCACCGGCTTTACGATATTTTAAAAAGGCTTTACCTGCTAAAAAGGCAGCTTCCCAAGGTAAATTTAATCTTACAAATACATTTGATGGCAATACGGCTTCAAGTTCTTCAATTTTTTGATAGCCTATCGAGACTTCACTATAAATAATAGGATTAATAAATAGCTGTTCATTGTTAGCGGCATTTTCTAGCGCTTCTGCAGACCAATTAAACCAAACCGGATCTTCCGTTATAATATCCAAAATAACACAAGAATCGACTAATACACCCTGCATTTATTTCTCGCCTCGTGTTAAAGCTAGTATTTCATCTGTACTCATCTTAACCGTTGCCGTTTTTCGCAAATGTGCAACGATATTTTGCCCGCGTTGTTTACTTTTCCCAGGTATGGTACACAAGTAAACTTTGCCTTTTTCTTCAATAAAATCAACTTCAGAATAAGGCAAAAAGCCATACTTTTGTCTTATTTCTTCGGGGATTGTGACCTGCCCTTTTTGTGTGATACGCATAAACAGCTCCTCATCTTAAAGTATTACTTTTAAAAGTAATAGTAATACCAGATATAAAGCCTGTCAATAAGCTTATAATAACGCAGAGTTTACGCTAAAGCTGTAAGTAATGTGCCATAAATCCCATCAAACGCACCATTACTCATAATCAAAATATGATCCTGAGGTTTCGCAGTTTTGGCTAATTGTGCGATCAGCGCTGGAGTATCATCAAAAATTTGGCAATCGGGATGATGCTTGGCCATTGCTTGCATATCAGCAAGGCTGATTTCTTCAGGCTTTTTAATTAAGATTTGATTTGCGGCAGCTAAGCTATCAATGATTTTTGCGCCGTGGACATTATGACGCATCGTGTAAGAGCGCATTTCTACACATACTATGATGCGTGCATCTTTTCCAACTTTGGCACGTAATCCTGCGAGTGTTGTTTTCATGGCTGTGGGATGATGCGCGAAATCATCGTAAATCGTAATATCTTTTACAACGCCTTTGATTTCCATGCGACGTGCGGGAAGTTCAAAAGATTCTAACGCTGTGATAATATCTGTACTTGTTACGCCTACTGTATAGGCACACGCAGCTGCACTAATGGCATTTTGTACGTTATGTAAACCTAAAATATTCCAAGTGACTTGACCCAATTCTTTGCCTTGATGACAAATGGTAAATTGACTGCCGTCTTCTTTTACATTTTTTGCAGACCAATCGCCTTGATTTAAACCTACAGTTTCAGTGGGACTCCAACAACCCATCTTTAACGTATCGCGAATATTTTCATCATCATGTGCATAAATAATATTACCATTGTTCGGAATAGTGCGAATTAAATAATGGAATTGTTTTTTAATTTCATCCAGATTATTAAAAATATCGGCATGATCAAATTCTAAATTATTAATAAGCAATGTTTGTGGATGATAATGAATAAATTTCGAGCGCTTATCAAAAAATGCGGTGTCATATTCATCCGCTTCAATCACAAAAAATGGTGAATCGCCCAATATGGCCGAGCCTTTTAATAATTTGGGTACGCCGCCGATTAAATAACCAGGATTTTTCCCGGCAACAGTTAAAATTAATGCCAGCATATTAGTAGTCGTTGTTTTTCCGTGTGTACCAGAAACAGCTAATACATGACGATTACACAATACGTGTTCATACAACCATTGTGGCGCAGAAATAAAGCGTAATTGTTGGGATAAAACGGCTTCCACTTCAACATTGCCACGTTTCATGGCATTGCCGATGATCACTAAATCTGGTTTTATTTTTAAATGTTCTGCGTCATAGCCTTGAAAAATAGTAATGCCATCTTCTTCAAGTTGCGTGCTCATGGGTGGATAAATCGCTTCATCGACACCGCTTACTTTAAATCCCGCTTCTTTTGCAATGCGTGCGATGCCTGCCATGAAAGTGCCAGCGATACCTAGAATATAAATATGCATTTTTTCATTCCTTTCAGTATCAAATGAATAACCCCATTCAACTTAACTTGAGGTCACAAATTGTGACCTCAAGTTTGTAAAGTTCTTGATTAACAAAACTGCCCTGCCAATTGCCCCACATTCCCCGCGCCTTGTAATAAGACGATATCATTATCTTGAATAATATTACTTAATACTTCTTGCACGCTGTCTACATCGGGAACATAAATCGGTTCTAATTGTCCGCGTTCGCGAATCGCGCGGCATAATGCGCGGCTATCGATTCCGGGAATGGGTTGCTCCCCTGCGGAATAAATTTCGAGTAATAATAATTGATCCGCAAGAGCTAGAACTTGTGCAAAATCTTCGAAGCAATCGCGCGTTCTGCTAAAACGATGTGGTTGGAAAATAAGTACTAAACGTTTATCGGGCCATGCTTGTCTTACTGCTTGTAATGTTACGGCTAATTCACGAGGATGGTGACCGTAATCATCCACAACGGTAATATTTTTACCAGCGAATTTGACGTTTTCTTTAACTTGAAAACGACGACCTACGCCAGAAAATTCAGTCAAACATTCTTGTATCGCTTTATCAGAAATGCCTTCTTCTTTGGCAATGGCAATCGCAGATAATGCATTGCTGGCATTATGTTGTCCGGGTAAATTCAAAATGATCGGCAGATCAGGTTCGCCATTTTTAAAGCGTACTGTAAAATGACTTTGCGTGCCAATTTGTTTGTAATCAATCACACGTAAATCTGCATCTTCATGAAAACCATAAGTAGTCACTGCACGATTAATTTGCGGATAAAGTTCTCGCAATACCGGTTCATCCCAACATAAAACCACTAAACCATAAAACGGAACGCGATGTAAAAAATCTAAAAATGTTTGTTTAAGCTTATTAAAATCACCTTGATAGGTATCCATATGATCAGGATCAATGTTAGTAACCACTGCTATCATTGGATTCAAGTATAAAAATGAAGCATCGCTTTCATCGGCTTCAGCAATTAAATAATGACTTTGACCTAAACTTGCGTGCGTGCCTGAACTATTTAATAAACCACCGATAACATAAGTCGGATCTAAACCGCCTTTGCTAAATAAACTTGCGACTAAACTTGTCGTAGTTGTTTTGCCATGTGTGCCGGCAATTGCAATGCCATAACGAAAACGCATGAGTTCAGCCAACATTTGTGCACGTGGCACAACGGGAATACGTGCCGCGCGGGCAGCAATAATTTCAGGATTATCATCTTTAATTGCGGTAGATTGCACCACTACTTGCGCATTATCAATTTGCTTGGCATCATGGCCAATGAAAATATCAACGCCTAAATTTTTAAGTTGTTCCGTTGTGCGACTTGCATTTAAATCAGAACCACTGACATGGTAACCTTGATTTAATAATACTGCAGCGATACCGCTCATCCCTGCCCCGCCTATGCCCACAAAATGTATGTTTTTAATTTTGCGCATGGCTAGCACTTTATTGTCCATTTAAAAGTTCCTCACAGCTATTTATAATTTGTCCTACGGCATCGCCTGCATAAATATCTTTTGCAGCGATGGCCATTTGTAAGCAGCGCTCACGTTGTCCTAATTCTTGAAGTGTTGTTGCCAATAAATCTGGCGTTAAATCTTTTTGTAAGATCATGCGTGCTGCATTCGCTTTTACTAAATATAAACCATTTTTTGTTTGATGATCATCGACTGCAGAAGGATAAGGAATAAATATTGCGCCTAATCCTACCACCATCAATTCGGCAATTGTTGTTGCACCTGCGCGACAAACAATTAAATCCGCCCATGCATAAGCATCAGCCATATTATCGATAAATTTTAAAACTTCGTGTTCAGGTGCTATTGCTTGATAAGCCTGCAATGTTTTTTCAAAATGATGTTCACCATTTTGGTGCTTAACAATCACAGGCATGTTTAATTTTGCAATTGCTTCTGGTAATACTTCATTTAAGCGCATAGCACCTAAGCTTCCACCTAATACTAAAATTCTTAATGGGCCCGTATGCTGCGCAAAGCGTGTTTGCGGATCTTGCAGAGCAAGAATTTGTTCTCGCACAGGATTCCCAGTAACTATGATATTTTTTGTAGATTTAAAGGCATCGGGAAACGAAGAAAATATACGTTTTGCGATATGCGCTAAATAACGATTGGTTAAACCTGCTACAGCATTTTGCTCATGCAGAACATAAGGCGTGCCTGTTAAAAAAGCAATAATCCCCGCAGGACCTGAAACAAAACCACCTAAACCTAGAACTAAATCAGGTTTTCTTTTTTTGAAAATTTTATAAGTTTGATATAAAGCGCGCGTTAAGCGAAAAGGCGCAAGTAAAAGTGATTTAAGATCTTTGCCACGCAATCCCACGACTTGTAAAAAATCAATGGGAATATTGGCATTAGGAATAACTTTGGCTTCAATACCTTTTTTAGTGCCTATCCAAGTAACAGTATAACCACGTGCTTGAAATGCATGCGCTAGAGCTAAACCTGGAAATACATGTCCGCCCGTGCCTCCTGCTGCGATAAGTATGGATTTCGTCATGGTTTATTCTGTATCTTCTAATCCTGCAATTCGGCTTAAGCCAACCAAATGTTCTTCAGTTGCAAGTTGAATTAATCTTACGCCTTGGGTATTACGACCAATCACAGAAATTTCATCAACACGTGTGCGTACTAAAGTTCCTTGATCAGAAATTAACATAATATCATCCGCATCAAAAACTTGAAGTGCATCTACAACATCACCATTACGTTCGGTGACTTGAATAGAAATAACACCTTGGCCACCGCGGCCATGGGTTGGATAATCTGCAACCGGTGTACGTTTACCATAACCATTACGCGTTGCGGTTAAAATTGCGCCGCCTTCTTGTGGAATGATTAATGAAATAACTTTTTGATGTGCGCCTAGTTTAATACCGCGCACGCCGCGAGCGGAGCGACCCATCGGACGTAATTGCGATTCGTTAAAGCGAATGACTTTACCAGCATTGGTAAATAATAAGATATCTTCCGCTCCTTTGGTGATAGCAGCTTGCACGAGTTTATCATCATCAAATAAATCGACAGCGATAATACCGCTCGCACGTGGGCGTGAAAATTCGCTTAAGGCTGTTTTCTTAATCGTACCGGTGCTGGTTGCCATCACCACATAATGTTCCGCATCAAATTCACGTACTGGCAATAAAGTATTAATTTTTTCATTTTCGCTAAGCGGTAATAAATTAATAATAGGACGACCACGTGAGGAGCGACCTGCTTGTGGTAATTGATAAACTTTAAGCCAGTAGAGTTTGCCGATACTTGAGAAACATAAAATCGTATCGTGCGTGCTAGCCACTAATAATTGATCAACTTCATCTTCTTCTTTGACTTGTGCCGCTGATTTTCCACGACCACCGCGACGTTGTGCTTGATAAACATCCAGCGGTTGGTATTTCACATAACCTTGTTGTGATAATGTGACCACAACATTTTCTTCAGGAATTAAATCTTCTGTCACTAAATCTTGCTGGCTGGATAAAATTTCAGTACGTCTTTTATCGCCAAATTCGCTTTGGATAGCGACTAATTCTTCACGAATGACTGTCATTAAGCGCGAAGGGCTTTCTAAGATTTCCAGTAAATTTTTAATTAAAATTTGTAGTTCTTGATATTCACTTAAAATTTTATCTTGTTCTAAACCCGTTAAACGATGTAGACGCAAATCTAAAATCGCTTGCGCTTGGATGTCAGATAAACGATAAGTGGGTTCTGTATGTTGAATAAAACCTGAAGGCTGCCAATCATGGGCAAGCAATCTTTCTTTGGCTTGCTGTGGACTTGCCGATGTTTTAATCAACTGGATCATTTCATCAATATTGGTTAAAGCAACTGCCAAACCTTCTAAAATATGTGCGCGTTCACGTGCTTTACGTAAATCATAAATTGTACGACGTGTCACCACTTCGCGTCTGTGTGCAACAAATGCTTGCAATAAACGTTTTAAGGTAAATAATCGCGGTTGACCTTGGTCGAGTGCAACCAAGTTTATACCAAACACATTTTGCATTGGTGTTAAGGTAAATAAATTATTTAATAATACTTCTGCATTATCATTGCGACGCACTTCTATCACTACGCGCATACCGTCTTTATCAGACTCATCACGTAATGCAGTAATACCTTCGACTTTATGTTCTTTAATTAATTCAGCAATACGTTCAATGAGTTTTGCTTTATTTACTTGATAGGGTAATTCATCAATAATAATGCTTTGCTTTTGATTTTTTTCATCCACTTCAATATGGGTTTTGGCGCGCACATAAATACGTCCACGACCGGTGCGATAAGCTTCCACAATTCCTGCGCGACCATTGATTATTCCAGCTGTTGGAAAATCAGGCCCGGGAATATGATTCATGAGCTCATCTAAAGTAATTTCAGAATCATCGATTAACGCTAAACAAGCATTAATCACTTCAATTAAATTATGGGGTGGAATATTGGTCGCCATACCCACAGCAATACCCGAAGATCCATTCACTAATAAATTAGGAACACGCGTAGGTAATACAGTAGGCGCAAATTCAGTTTCATCATAGTTAGGCACAAAATCAACAGTTTCTTTATCTAAATCTGCCAATAATTGATGCGCCATTTTGCTCATACGCACTTCGGTATAACGCATAGCGGCTGGAGGATCACCATCAACAGAACCGAAGTTCCCTTGACCATCGACTAATAAATAACGCAAAGAAAAAGGCTGGGCCATACGAACAATCGTGTCATAAACCGCAGTATCACCATGGGGATGGTATTTACCAATCACGTCACCGACGATACGCGCAGATTTTTTATGGGGTTTATTCCAATCATTACCTAATTCATGCATGGCGTATAAAACACGTCTGTGCACCGGTTTTAAGCCATCTCGGACATCAGGCAAAGCCCGTCCGACGATAACGCTCATGGCATAGTCGAGGTAGGACTGTTTTAATTCGTCTTCAATATTGATCGGAAAAATTTCTTTAGCAAAGGTGCTCATATGACTTTATAACCCCTGTTATTAGGACCGGTAAAACTGGGTTATTTTACCATAAATAGAGGCTGGGCATTCAAAATAATGCAAGCGGATGTTTGCTTAATAACTTATAAATCTAAGCCTTGTTTTCTATATGTATGCCAAAAAACAACTTCAACCCTTCTAACCATGGATAAACAGTAATATTATCATACCGTTTAGCAAAGGGTTCTCTACATAAACAAATTGCTTCTGAATTTTCAATATCTTGTGCAGCCGATCTTAAATTACGCAATTGTTCTGGATGTACAAGTGTTGCACTTTTGATTTCAATTAATAATATAGGTTTACCTGGACGCTCAACGACTAGATCGATTTCTAAGTCATCTTTTGTTCTGATATAAGAAAAGCGATACTCAGGGTGATAATAACTCGCAAGCTGCATGATTTGTAGAATGATAAAATGTTCAAAGGCTTCACCATAAGCGCTGGTGCTTTCCATTAAAGGTATGGATAATTGTGCAGATAACGCACGGGTAATACCAGTATCGAAGAAATAAAATTTCGGTTTTTTACTTAAACGTTTCCGAAAAGAATGCTGGAAAGGCTCTAGAAAAAACCCCATTAAAGTATCTTCTAATAAATGATAATATTTCTGAATCGTCGCATCCATAATGCCCACATCCCGCGCTATATTAGCAAAATTTAATATTTTCCCATTCATTTGTGCAGCAACTTCTAAAAACCTTCGAAACGGATCTAATTCATGAATAAATTGTTCTTCCCAAATTTCTTCTTTCAAATAAGTATTTGTATAAGCCCATAGGTAGCGCTGTTTTTCATCGGTAGATTTATATGCAAATTGTTGCGGCAAAGTGCCATAAGATAAACATTCATTTAAATTAAATTCAGCTTCAATTTCTAAAACATTGAGCGGAAATAAATGATACACAAACGCCCTACCCGCTAATAAATTTGCGCCACCATATTTTAATTTACGCGCACTTGAGCCTGTGAGAATAAATTTTTTATCTGTGGTTTCAATTAAATGATGCACTACGTCTAAAAGCTTTGGAATTTTTTGGACTTCATCAATCACTACATGGGTAATATCATGAGGCAACGCTGACACTATTTGTTGCAGCGAACCCGGCTGTCTTTGCAGGGCTATAGACTGTTCAGGCAATAATAAATTAATCAATAAACCATGTTTTTTAAAGAACGGCATATGCTGTAATAATGTGGTTTTACCACATCCGCGAGGTCCGAAAAGAAAAAAACTATGTTTTTCGGGTAGTTGAAGGAGTCTTGGGATCATATTGTCCGCCATTTTCAGCTATTACAATAGAAATTGTACGCCATTTTCTATTTATTATCAAGAAATTGTACGCCATTGAAGGCTCTGCAATCAGCTTTCTTTTCAAGGAGGGGCATCTTGTCCAGAACTCTCAAAAACCCCTACGAGTTGTTATTTAGTCATGTTTTTTTTGATAGTAGTATCTACTGCCGGTGGATTAAATTCATGTTTTAGTATTTCTATCACTCGCTGATCATTCCCCGAAACCATTTCATTTACCATGGCTAAAGTATTATCGTACCTTATGGTGTTATAGCTAAGATTGTTATTGATTGCAGCATATCTCTTTTCATCTAAATCATTTCTTTTCATTTGAATGAAATCATCCCATGACATTTCACCGCGTTCATCTAGATTAGGAGTTCTATTCATATAAGAAACCGGACTTAAAAATCCTTGTTTTAATAAATGCTGAGCACATAAGATCATTCTACCACTGCCCGGATTATCTTGGCGGCATGTTCTACCATATATTTGAATTTCCTCTACTAGACTCTCAGGGGCAAAAGTCAAAGCAATATGAACCCCTTTATTACGAATTAAATATTCATCTCTACAAACAAAATCAGTACCTCGACCATATGTTCTTGTCATTAAAGTGATGGTGGCTTTTGATATTGCACGGGAAATAGCTGCGTCACGCACTGATTCCTCACATCTTTCTGTTAAGATCTCTAAAGCATAATTTATTCCAAGAGGCGTTTTATCTAACTCCGTTCGAAAAATTTCTAATAACTCATAAGTCTCAAATACAACTAAAACCGCACGTTTTGCTTTTACTTTATTTTCAATGTCAGATTTAATTGCAAAAAAATAATCATCATAATCCTTGAAAACCACTGTATTTTCCTTAACAAAAGCGTTAGAATCATCACGCCTAAAAGCCGAAGGTATAAATGTTTTTTTCTGAAAACCATATTGAGATAAAATTATATTCTCCGTTCTACTTAAGGTCTGCAACGTACCTGTAACACCTAGTATTTTGGGATAAAATGTAGGAAGTAAAGAATATAGGATATGACCACAATATACATGTATTGATAGTTCGCTCTCAAAATTTATGTCATTTACAATTTTACCCTGCCCTGCATAAAATAAATATGCAAAAGCTGTTTTATATCCATGTCTAGTGTTAAAATTTATATGCCCTGTCTTCTTATCTAAATATCCAATGCTATTATTTTCACAAATACATTCATGCTTAATTGTAACGCCATCAATGTAAGGAAATGCAGAAGAAAGATCTGTGAAGATTTCCTCTATAGCCTGATCGAATAGTTCTGCATATTTAGGATATTTTCTTAATAATTCTTTGCTTGCCTCTAAAGCTCTTACTTGTGCAATTATTACATTTAAAGCTGGTAAAGGATTTTCACCTTGCTTATCCCACAGGGTCCATAAATATTTAAGTATCTCTCCTGAAGAAGAGTCGAGGCTTACAACAGGATTGTAGGAATCTCCATAAAAATTTTTCCCAAAAAAAACATCAACCTCATCAATTAATAGAATTCTCTTATCGTTATATTTATTAGTAGGCGTAATTTTTCTTCCACGTAAAAAATTAGGAACCAAGTCTCGCAACGGCGGTAGAGACCGTTTCATGGTTAAATTAGCAAGATTATCAATTGTACTGTAGTTAATTTTATTAGCATCTAATTTTAGTTCTTTAAAGAGTGAATCAAATTGTTTTCGATCACGCCCAGATAAATATGAACTATAACAAACCACATCAACCTCATGATCAAGCAATGCATAAAAGCTGGAGGTAATTGCGAGCGCTACTGATTTACCTTGGCCGGTCAGTATTTCACATAAATTATTCTTTAATTCTGCGCCATCATCAATACCAAGAAGGCTGAAAATAGCGAGCAGTTGTGTTGAATGTGGTTGAAGTAAATTTTTCCGCTCTCCAGGCCAAATTCTATCAGCACTTAAATATGACCATAAGGCACAAATACAAGCCAACAGTTCACCAGTATGCATAATTGTTTCTACCGAGCGAGACAATGCAAAAGGTGTCGATCTGAGTAGTGTTTTTAGTCGGCTTATATGGTTATCTAATTCGATCTCACTAAAATTATTTTGAATAAATTTATTAATATATTCAGAATATGTTTTCTCATACACTTCGTGAATCTTACGAAGCCTCTGGATGGATGCACTGTTGATATTTGGTTCAAGTTTAACTTTTGACAAAGCATCTTCGAATGTAACACAGATTTTTTCATTAAATAATCCAATATCAAGATTTTGATAAGCTTTAAATTCACTTATTAATGCTTTCACAGTTTCTGCAAAAATTTTATTATCCAGCTGTTCTAACATCGCTTTTGAGAGAATCTGTTCCATGTTATTCTTTTTCGTGTGACCTCGTCTTGAGGTGATGTTGAGCACAGCATCTTGAAATTCTCTTGTCATAAATTTTTGATGGACATCTCGAAAATCAATTTCAGAAGCACTTAGAAAATCTATTTTAAATTCATCTACACTATCAAAAACAGCATATTGACCATCAAAAGAATTGATATACAATACGTTTTTTTCTGCAATATTTTGATCCGGCAATTCGGCTACTAGAGAGAATTTGTAGCCATTCCTTATTGCTTCACCATTAGATTTAATCAATTCACTCAGATAACCTTGCATAACTAGGCGTATTTCTATTAAATTCTTTAGAATTGTACCCATTTCATAACTTTTGATCATCGCCAAGGTGAAACTGCGTATTAGCTTTTCTCTATCATTCCCTGTTACCTTGAGAATATCCGTACTAATTTTATGTAAAGATTCCTTGAGTGCGGAAACAATTTTTGCTTTAAAAATATTAGCCAGCGCACCTGATGGATGACCTGAATAATTATCTAAACTTGTTTTAGAAATCTGCGTAATATTGTTTATATTTTTCTTTTCTAATGCTGTATCTAAACTAAGATTATTGATAATCTCCTTCTCGGATTCTTCTATGAGATCGTTAATATGTTTTTTCATTAAGACTTTAAATGCCTCCAGCTTAACATCAATATGTCGTTTATGAATTGTTTCGGAGTAACTAATCAAAACCTTATTAATTGTATCAAGTTGATTATAATCACCATTATCGCTCAATGTAGTTACATCTCGTTCACCTCCATATTTATCTATACTTGCTTGTAAATCAGCAATTGATTTTTTATAAATATCGGCAGGATCTAATTCTTTCAGCTTATCTAAATAAAGATGCATATCATTTTTATTTGAACTATAAGTTGCTTTAGCACAAGTATCGCGTATGATTTTACTGATAGCATATACTTGCATTTTTTTAAAAAAATCATCTAATTTTTGATTAATATCCTGCAATAGTGCATGATTTCCACCTTTCAATAGAGCAAGCGCACCCTCAATATCTGCAACAACAGATACACTATAATTGAGCATTTTGAGCTTACTTAATGTGAGAGGACTGCTACGCCATATCTTTTCAGAGTGATTTATATTTTCGACATAATCAATAAGATTTTCATTTAAAAGGTGAAGATTATCATGGAATTCATGTAACAAAGATTTTTTTAACACCTCTTCAGATACTTCATTGAAAAATTCTTTTAATTTTTTATATTCTGGATCGGCGAGATTAATTAGATTTGATTCATTGATAAAATAATATTGCTGTGAATGCTTATCAATAGCTTCCTGTAAATCATTTAGCGTGCTCAGATATTGATTTACAACGGGAATATGTTTAGTCAACTTCTTAAGAGATATTCTTGCATCATACTGATTCAAGGCAAGCCCTGCAATCTCTCTATAATTCTCGATATTATATTGATTAATTGCAAGTTTTGTTTCGCCAAAGCGTGTATTCAGTCTATCCGTTAGATCCTTATGCTTTTGTATATGTCGTGAATTTTCATGTTCTTCTACTCTCTTCTTATTTTTTTCAATTTTAGCTTTAATTCCATCCATGGCTCTATCTTTAAAACAACCAGTCAATTTTATTGCACAATCCATTTTATTAAATATTTGACTTAATATTGATATGTAGTTTCCAGGCGTTTCTCTTAATATATTTGTTAACTGCTCCTCCGTCTCATTTATTAATATTTTTTCAGCCATCGGAATGCAGCTTAAAAACCTTTGCTCATCCAGAATTTCAAGATCAACAAAATATGCATTTAAAAATTTTACTTCACTTTGATTCAATGAGCCGTCTAATAAGTTTTTAATTTTTAGTCTAATATCTTCTGCCTTTTTTTGATTTAAAACTTTACTTACTACATTGTTTAAAAAGCTCTTTAGGGCTTGTAGCTGCATGTTTTTTTCATTTATAAAAACATTAATATCAATAAACTTATACCGGATACTATGCTCTGCAATATCTTCTGATAACGCAACATATGAGCTATAATATAGTTTTACATTATCAATTATTTTAGCTAATTCTCTCAAACATTCTTCTGGTCTTGAGAGTTCCAGATTAAGTTTATAAATAGGTTGTGAGAAACCCTTATTCAGTTGATCACTAATCGCTGCTTTAGCAATTTCAAACTTATCGGCAAAATCACCGTAGCGTTTCTTCATCCGCTCTGTCTCTCGAGCTTCTATGCTGCTATTTATGTCATTTATAATATTTGTTTCTTCCTCTAAAAAACAAATTGGCAATTTCTTTATAAGACTGATCATACTTAATAATTTATTTAAATTAGAAATATAGTTTTTATTACCAGGTGGACTGGGGACTGCATGAAGCATTCCCGTTACTTTTACAGTAAAGAAATCTCTTACTTCATTTTTTAATGCCAAAAATACACGACCTTGAGCCCCATCTATGACAGACATCAATGTTAATTCTTTATTGAGGCTAGTAATCAGATCGGGTAAATCACTGTGTTCTGTCCCTTCAACATATTTTGTCAATTTAGAAAGATAATCTTTAATTGTATGATTAACTCTCTCTTTTCGTTTAATAACGGCATCTTGATGCAACGTACCTAAGAATTCATTAATTTGTCGATCATAAGATTCACCACCTTCAGGTGAATTCATTCTGATCAACTCTTCTCTTATTTCCAATAAAGGTTTTGAATCAAATTTTAATTGGTCTAATGTGCTTAATAGTAAAGGACTGCTACTAGATAAAATAACAACATCTTCAATGTTTTGCAGCCAAATCGTTTTGTGCTGTATTAAATTATTCCAATGTTTTTCAAACCTTCCCCATAAACCGGAAAGTTGCGCATTCTGAACAATCAAGTGGACAGCTTGGTGAATTTCAGATAACTTAGTGATTTTAAGCGTCGTAAGTATTTCAGTGTCGGGCATATAATATTTGAGGGGTCGAACCGCGATTTCTTTATCGATCTGTTTAAAAAGCTCTTGTAATTTACGAGCTTCATTAATGTTTGCTTTATTAACAATCTCACCAAGCAAATTAATGTCTCGTCTAACCGTATCGATTCGACACACGACATCTGAACTTTTAAGCAGCATAGCATTTAAACGTTCTTTGAGTGCATTAATATAAAAATTAATCTCACCTTCAATAGAAGCATTAGCTTGTTGCTGTAGATTTTCTTCTATTGTCACAATGTATTGTCGCAACTCTGTGTATATTGCTTTTGTACTGCTTGATGGTGCGCAACAAAAATCTAATTTATGACATGCTTGTTCTAACTCTAACATTTTCGCTTTAAAAAGTGCGCGCTGTTGTTTTGTCCCCCTGAACATAGTAATAACATCTTGTTTAAGATTATTAACTAGTGTGATAATATATTCTTGTACGTTTCTGATCTCTGCATCGATTTGAGGGTGCTCAATAAATTGTAGTGATTTTAATTGATTGAAACGTTCTATTGCAAAATCCACATTCTCCATTCTAAGATTTTCAATTTTCAAATACCACTGTATTTGTCTTGAAATCTCTTTTGAAACTTTATTGAGCAGAATAATGCTCTTATCATCGAGAACTGTACGGTATAAATTATCTTTTCTAGTGACTGGCGATAATTTTTCTACTTCTTGAAGAAATAAATCTTTAGATAAGCTCTGATGCCGAGTCTCTGGCATAGGACTCAACGGAACTATTTTATCTATATCTAATGACCAGCTATTTTTTGCAGCTATACTTGACATGAATTTTTGCAAAGCAGGAAAGTCTTTAAAACGATCACCATATTTCTCAGGTAAATGTGTTATTCCCACTAATATACTTTGCTTATAGTTACTTAATTCCGAACCAAAAACTTGATTTAAAATTGCAATTGTTTGAACGACATTTAGCGCTCTAGTGTCAAGCTCGGAATAAGAAATGAATACGATAAAACGTACGCTTTTAGCGTGACTAAGACCTCTTCTTAAATTTACTGCATTTGCTATATTCTGTTCAGCAAGTCTATTATCTAGAAAACCAGGAGTATCACAGATATTAATCTCTGTATTTGGCACGAGATAAGAATTTAATACGGAAGTCTGCGATGCTAAATTATGACCTATTTCTGCCACTGCTGAAAAATGCTCTCCTTCATTAATATCTTTTACTTTAACTACATTAGCTCCATTATCTAATTGGACCAACTCCATATCGCAACCCATCAGGAAGTTAACATATGTGCTTTTCCCCACACCTGTGGTACCTAGAAGCATCGCTAAATCTTTGTTATCAGAAGCTATATCATAATAAGTGTCAGGTGTAATTAAATTAAGTATTTTGTTTATAGATTGTTCAGTGTTCTCATCCTTGACAAGTTTTTCTCCTTGATCTTCAGATGTTATTTCTGAGATTTTATAGTCCTCTACATTTTCTGCTTGATAGCTATCTATATTATAATTATCACTGGTCTGATGAGATATCTGCTGAAAAGGAGTAGCGCTTACAGTGACTAAATAACGAGAAAACATTTTCTGATAATTAACGACATGCTCGCTAGATAGACTTTTACAAAAATGAGTGATTTTACTCATTATTTTTTCTTTAATTTCATCTGTGCTTAAAAACCTTTTAAGTATGTCATTTACTTGTTGGTCATCAGTTAAAGCATACATTGATCTTATATTTTTAATTTCAGCTAATATGGAAGGGCGAAGAATTAGGAGCTGCTCAAGCATTTCTTTACATAAACTTGGCCATACTTTACTTTGATAAAGCGCATTAGGGGCATTGGCGCATAAGTTACTTGATATTTTTTCGTGTTCTTCTGCTGATTCCACAATGGTTAAAAATGAAGTGAATGTCTCTAAGTTAACCCACTCTTCACCAATTTGATGCTCTGTTGAGTATGTATTATAATTCAAAAGAGCTCGCAAAGATTCTATTGCAAGTTTTTGAACTTCTGTATTCCTACTTAGTATAGATATGGCTTCAATTATTTTTGCCTCAATACGTAACTTAAATTCTTGGTTAACAATCAATGTATTTGCAAATAATCCTTCAGCTTTAAATGGAATTTTTCTCGTTAAAAAAGATAGAATCCTACTTTTTAATTCATGCCCTCCATGTGGGAATGTTCTAAACGAAAGATTTATAAGTACATCTATGCAACCATAAAAAATCAACCAAGATCTTTCTAAAGTAATATTTTTAGAATACTCCTCAAAAACATCTTGGGTATCCGCAAGAATTTTAAATGCAGTCTCTTCTTCAAGACTTGATGAGTAAATAACAACATTATTATACATCTCTATAACAGCAACAACCGCATTTAATTTATCTTCAGTGATTTTATAGCCTAGTTCAATAAGTCTTGCAGCGCCCACAGTTACGAGCCAGATTGCCGCAACAGGGTTACCAGCTGCTACTTTAATTAACTGCTCAACTACATCGCTAAAATTTACTTTTATTTTATAAGAGAATCTAGGGTTGTCTATATAATCAAGCTGTATGTTTAAATAAATTTCACACACGGACAATTCATATATATTTTTATAACCAAAAAAGATATCCTTGCAATCTCTTTTTTTAGATAATTCAAGCTTCATGCTTTTTTCAATACTAGACTTATGGGCAAGGATTGGTGAAATAATTTTGTCTCTAGTATCATTAAACTGTATCGAAGATCTTGTCTCTTTTAAATTTGACAATACCATTAATTTTAGACAAGAAAATAATTCATTTTTCAGCTCTTTTGAAAGATTAGCTGTATTGTTCCCTGCCAAACAATCCATGAAACTCAAAATAATAGTTTCTTTCCTTTCTGGCAATAAATTGAAAAGTAAATTCTTTACGTGCATTAATTCATATAACGCTTCACTAGTGTTGTGAACCCGCAAAAGACTTACAATTTTTTGGATAGGTAAAACGATTTTATTGATAGCTACATCACCCGTTTCACCAGAAATAACAGGGATAGAAGGAACGGTTTTTTGTGTTATTGAATGTTGAATTAACGTTTTATATTCTTCATTTGTAATTTGCCGTACTACTTTTACTCTAATATGTTGACTTGTTTTTGATAATAAATACTCAACAACTTTTCTATGATGATTTTGTATGGCGACCAATAATGCTGGTCCTTTAGTACCCAAGTAGTCTACATCAGCATTTTGTGATACCAAATATTGAACAATATCCAATTTCCCAAGTTCTGCGGCTCTGTAAAGTGGGGTTTGGCCGGATACAGCATTAACTCTTGCGCCATGCTTGACCAAAATTCTAACCATATCTAAGCCTGAAGTAATTGCTAAGTACAGTGGCATGTATGAAAAAAACGATCTTTCATTCGCGTTAGGATCAGCATCATTTATTAAACTAGTCTCAATAGTTTGAAGATTATTGTGACGAATAGCGAGTAGCATTTGATTAGTGCTATTTGTATTATAAGGAAAAGTATTTGTCGTTCTTACTAAAAGACGTTCTTCTTTTATAAGCTTTACTAATTTTTCACCATTGTGCACTGCTGAAATTTCTACATCTAATAGCTGCAAATTTTGTTTTAAAGTCTCAACTTTTATCCAAACTGTTATACATTTATCAGATACATCTATAACATCATTAATGGTAATAGATGTAATTTGATCTGTATTACTAATCATTGGCCACTGTACTTGCTTCCAGGTTTTTTGCCTAATATTAAACGGCATTTTGCTGTCAAATGGTTGACTCGAATGTACAGTAAACTCTGCAATCGATTTGTACTTATTATCTACGCCACTTTGAATAGTAATGCTTATTTCATCTGTTGAAGTTGTTTTTTTTATCATTTGGAGTATTAACATTATTCTTCCTGTTTTTAATAAAAGTCCTATTTTGCAGACTATGTCATTCTATTGAAATGATGCGTCTTTGTCGAGTGGCTACTACTGTGTGCTGCAGTTTTGAATATCAAGAAGATAAAATATATTTCTGTTTTAGCTATCAATTTAGCTCAAAGAGAGGTATCTTGTAGAGATCGCTCATAAATCTGATACTTGCGTAGGGGTTTAAAGCTTGTGTATATTTACATTTTGCAGTGCCATTCGCATGGGCTAAATAGCATTTTTCAAGATCGTGCGTATAGCCTGTATAATACGAATTATTATTGCAATGTAATATGTAAATCCATAGTATATAACTTAATAAAAATAGCTCATTAAGATCTTTAACCGAGCTATAGGATTACCGTAAATTTCAATAATTTTAGGATGATTGAAGCTTGGGAATATATCGCATTTATCATCGCGGTAGATTTTTTTAAAATTTCTATCTGCTGCTTTTCGATAAGCAGGATTTTCTTCTGGATAGTCGATTGGATGTTCTTTTGTGATAGGTAAAAATACAATTAAATCTAAAGTATCCAATGCAATTTTTATATCTGAAAATAAATCGGCTACTTCACTGTCATTGATATCAATATCATCTTCTGCAAGGCAAACCATAGCATATGCAAGATAATCTACGGGGCATCTATCGAAAATAACATTCTCTTCATTGCTCATCAGTTGTTGAATACTACAATTGAGCTGTTCTAACAAACTATCCAGGCTTGGTTCTAAGGACGATTCGACGTCCTGTTGTTCTTGTAATAAATAATAAGGTTCAATGGGCGACTTATATTCAGGGTGAAGTTTTAAAAAGTCTGATATTAATGTACTTTTACCCATATAATGGGTACCGGAAATGGCTATTCGCATATTGTTATTCCTTAAACTTATATTTCATCGATGCTAAAATAAATTCAACAAATGGTTTAATATTACCATCGCAAGAAGCTTTTTCTAAAGATGCCATATAAGCCTGTCGTTCTTCTACGCGAATAATGATCCAATCATATCCACCAGAAGCACACATCACATTCATCAAAAAGCGACCGATACGGCCATTTCCATCCATATAGGGATGAATATATACAAAGAAAAAATGTCCCAGCACTATGCGTACGCAAGCTTCTTTTTCTTCTTTTAATAAATCAAAAAAGGCTGGCATGAGATCGCGTACGGCATTGACACTTGGAGGTACATGCATTGAATTGCGAATATAAACAGGATGATTGCGATAACCCGCCAAATCTGATGGTTTTAATAAACCAGCGGTAACACTTGCTCCAAATAATTCGCGAAACCAATCGCCGTGATCATGCCAAGCAACATCGCCTGCATTTTTGCCATGAATAACAGAATCTATACTTTTTTTCACAGCCAAAAATGCTTGCCAATATCCTCGTGCAGCCAAAGCATCTTTATGGTTCTTATCATTTTCAAAAAGATCTGAATTCCATTGACCACGACGAACTCGTTCAATGAATTCTGTACTGACATGATAGCCTTCAATAGATAATGAATGATAAGCATCATTAACATATTGTATATCTAGATTTTTAAGATATTCTTCTGGCGTAAGAATTTTTTTGGGAGGCTTTGGAAGAACGCACTAATACTTGCTGTGGGATTGTCCAGTTTTCAGCATGTAATAATAATGATTGCTCAGGAGATAAACACCAATTATCCCCAAAGCGCTTATTTAAATAAGCTCCACAAAAATCCCAGAATGAAGCATACCATGAGGTACTTTCTCCACTACTCGCATCAAGACGAGCAGGTATATACCATCCCTTCATAACTTCTTGTAAAAATCCATTTTTCATCAAGCGTTCACGGTGCAAACGACTCAAATCTCTGGAGCGAATAGCAATAACCCCTTGGAGTTGCAACGCCTGTAATACCTCTAAAGATTGAGCCAGCCTTTCATGCGGAGTGGTCATAGTTTGTACCGTTATTAGGTTATTGCGTTGTTCTAATTATAGGTTATTGTGTCATATGATAGCATAATTCCACATGACAAGGAATTATTTATTAAATGGGGCATACTGTAACAAATTGATTATAAACAAAATTATTGGCAAGCTAAAAATAAGGGCTTTACAACACGATAGTTTATCATTCTGAAGAAGTCTAGTTTACCGCAAATCTTATAAATGATTATTCAGAAGATAAACCGGCTGCCCGGTAGTTTTTATAGTTCTTAATAAACTTTCGATTAACTGATACAAATGAATCAAATCAAATGACACGCTTGATTTCATATCTTGAATCACTGTTTCTATACTCGCAAATAAAGCATCATCAACAGTTACCACTTGTAATAAAGCTAAACATAATGATAAACAGCGCTGCGGATTATCAAGATGGGGTTGATGAATAAAACTTTGCATATCACTTAATAAACCTATTGTAGATAAAAACTCAATACTGTTTTGATTTGAAAAGAACGGTGAATGCTCATAAAAAATAGTGTGAACATTAGGAAATTGATGGGGTAATTGTTGACAGACGCCATGGTCGTCATCAATATGATAAATCATGGGTAATTTGCCCTCTTTTGCATACTGCTCGCTTATCCATAATATTTGGGCTTCTTTATATTCATTATTTAAAAGCGGCTCTTCTGCTTGTGCATATTGCTTGATTTTTTCTTGCACATTTATCGGATTATCTAAAATATGATTTTGAAGAATTTCCTGCGCTAATATTTTTTCGAGCCCGTGGAGTTTATCGTGATAATAATTACCTGTTTCATACCGCGGTTGATATCTAGCATTAATAAAATCAAAAGTCATATTTAAGGGTTTAAATAAATGTTGATCCCAGTAACTAATGGCTGCAGCGAGTGCATCATGGATATCATCTGGTTTTTGATATTGCCAATGATATAAAGTATATAAAGTTGTATTTTCAAGATCTCTATGGGTGGTAAGACCGACTGGAATATGCTTAGATTTTGCATATAATGCCAGCGCCAAAATACCCAGATCAATGCCTGCCATATTCCTAAAAGTATGGTCCCAATCAATGCTAATAATAGTGGTAGTAGTGTTCATAGGTTTCCATAGGGTTACTTTATATCCAACCTTGATGGTTCAGCAATCAAGCTTTCTTTTTCAGCCCGCGATAAGGTTTTTATATAACGCTCAATACGCATAGCGCAGGCTTTATCACCCTCAATTTTCCAAGATTGGGCAATGCACAGAGGTTTAAAGCTTTGCGTATATTTACATTTTGCAGTGCCATTTACATGGGCTAAATAGCGTTTTTCAAGATCGTGCGTATAGCCCGTATAATACGAATTATTATTGCAATGTAATATGTAAACCCAATAGTATGAATGCGTCATGATAAAGTAGTATATATTGCCTTTCATTTAAAATAATGCTATATTTAACACTTAATTTAATATCAAAAAAAGTGTTTAAACCATGAATATAAGCCTAAGTGAAGATATCCATTCCATTACCGAGCTAAAACGTAATACTAAAGCATTACTTGACCAAATGCATCAAACTGGGCGACCTATTGTTTTAACTCAAAATGGTAAAGCCAATGCGGTGATGATGGATGTTAATTTATTTGAAAAGTATATAATGGCAAAAAATATGGCGGCCCTTTTACAGGAAGCCGAGGAAGATATAAAAGCAAATCGTACAATGGATGCAAGGGAATTTATTAAGCAATTTAAAGATGAAAACAAAATATCAGGTTGAGATCACAAAAGTAGCAACAAAAGACGTTAAAGAGATTTGGAAATATATTCAGCAAGACAATCAGAGCGCAGCTGATCGTTTTATTCATCAACTTGTTGAACAAATTGAATCCTTATCTGTTCATCCGGAACGCTGTGCATCTATACCGGAAAATGAAATTTTAAAAACGCAATATAAACATTTAATTTACAAACAATATCGAACTATTTTTAAAATTAATAAAAATACTGTTTACATTTTGCGTATTATTCATGGCGCTAAACTTTTAGAAATATAGAGGACATCAAAGCATGAATAATGAAATCAACAAATTCAATCAATTAGCCCAAGATTGGTGGGATCCACAAGGTCCGCTTAAACCTTTACATGGTCTTAATCCTTTGCGTTTAAAATTTATTCAAGACCAAGTTAATTTAACGGGTAAACAAGTTTTAGATGTGGGTTGTGGTGGTGGAATTTTAACGGAAAGTTTGGCAAAAGCGGGGGCGGTAGCGAGTGGTCTTGATTTAGCGTCTGATGTCTTAGACATTGCGCGTGAACATGCGCAATCGCAAAATTTAACCATCAATTACCATTGCATGAACGTCGAAGATTTTGCACAGCAGCATACCGGGCAATTTGATGTCATTACCTGTATGGAAATGTTAGAGCATGTTCCTGATCCGAGCGTCGTGATAAAAGCCTGTGCACAATTGCTTAAACCCAATGGCACTTTATTTTTATCCACATTAAATCGTAATTTAAAATCTTTTTTACTCGCCATTATCGGCGCAGAATATGTTTTGAATTTAGTTCCTAAAGGCACGCATGAATATGCGAAATTTATAACGCCGGCCGAATTGTCACGTTTATTACGCGAGCAAAATTTTGAGCTCGAAAAGATTCAAGGGATGAGTTATAACCCCTTGAATCAAGAGTTTAAATTAAGCGCTGATTGTGATGTGAATTATTTGCTAAGTGCGAATTTAGCCTAAAAAAAGGGGTCAAGCTTGACCCCAAATCATTTATTTGACAAATGTTGCCACACTGCCTGCAGTTACATAAGCAGTATTTTCTTGCTGTTGTTTGGCAATATTTTCTGCTTGTTTTTCCAAGAATTTTTGAAAGGCTTGCCCCATCGCACCTGGCTTAAGTGCGGGCGCAGTGCTAAGATGTTGCTTATCCATTTCAACTTTAATCGACTTATTTTTTACAGCTTCTAAAAATTCATCTTGGGTTAGAGTGGTAAACTCTTTGCTAAAATTACCTTTTTCATCAAACACTAATTCATGGAAAGCAAATACGGAGTTAAGACTGAGTGTCCCATCTTCACGCGTACATAATTTTGCTACTTCCATCATTTTATGAATTTGCTTTAATGCCGCATGCACTTGCGCTGTGCTACCCCATACTGCGCCAGTTTGCCTATTATAATTACCCGCGCCAATATCGCCGATAATAATATGTGCGCCTGTATCTTTTGCAATTTTTGCAATAATATCTTGTCCTGGCCACATATAACCCCAGAAAAATGACGCCCCATGATTGCCAGTGAGTACGTCAATTTCAAATGAGTTCAAACGCACATGTTCAACACGCTCTGTACCCAATGCTAATGCGCTCATTATATCCGCATCCGTAAAACCAAAATCACGTTTTAAAATTTGCGCAAGTGGAATATTTTTCTCGCGCACACAAGCTAAATTGAGTAATGGCAAAGAAATATTTTTACCGGTTTTAATCCGAATATCTTCTTCTGTAACGCAATGCTCAACTTGTAAACGTGGATTTTTTTCCAAAATACGTTTTTTAATAATGCTGCCGTCAGATGCAATCAATAATTCTACTGTACATAAACCACGATAACCAATGTCAGACATTTCTTTACCTAATTTATCAATAGCTGATCGCGTATCAGATATCACATCCGCGGGATAATCTCCTTGAATAACATTCATTTCATTCGTTTTAGCTTTAATGTGTTGCGAGGTACAATCACGCGTGCCCAAAACTATTGCGCCCATGTCATTGACTACCAGCTGCACTTCGAGGTGTCTGGTTTTGCCGCCAATAAATTCCTCAATCAACATCTCGCCGCTCTTAAATTCTGTTTCAGCTAAACCAATATTTTTACAAAGTTCTGTAACAAAAGATTGATATTGATGTTTTTCATCGATAATAAAATGATGAATCCCATTGCCACCACCACCCAGTGTGGCTTTAATCATCACATCACCACCGATTTTGGCAACTTCGTCATATTCATGTTGTAGTTTTTTATGCAAGGAATGAGTTGGATTAAATCCACTTGCAATATACTCTTGAATTTGTGCAGAAGAAAACAGAGGCAATTTGAAGTGTTTAGGATTAAACTCAGGCACTACTTTATCTATCATTTCGCGACACGTAGCTTTGCCACCGACAATGCGCATAGGATTACTTGGCGGTCCTACAAACACCACATTAGAGGGTAATTGAGTCTCAAATGCATTTACAAAGTCTGCACTTTCAGATACAAATCCCCAGCCTGGATGATAATAAATTGTTTTATCTGGATTATCATTCGCGAGCTTAAGAAGCGCACTAATGATTGATTTCTCATCATCATATTTAGTGATTACTATTTTTTCTGAGTCTTTGGCATGCTTAACTAAATTAGTGTCTTTATCAGTTGCTGCATATAAAAGACGCACATCATAATTAGCTTGTGTTAAATCTGTTAATAATTTGATACCACTCGTATCACGATTACCTATCACCTGAATTTCGTTTTCGTGTCCTTGTTTTGCCTCTTCGGTGAGGGATAAAGGTGGTCCAAAATATCCACGTTTTTGTAACTCCTTCATTAAATCATATTCAGCAGCATTGGCAGGTTCGTATTTTGCGACTTGTTGATCCATTTCTTTTTGCATATCACTAATCTTGTCCATAAGATCTACGCTGTCTTGTCGATATTTGTGCAAACTCGCTTCTATCGGAGATGGATCAATTTTTTTGTTATTGACAGTAATGTTTTGTTGCTGCGCGATAATTGGTTCTTCTTTTACATAAGATACTAACAGAGCATCTTTTTCAACCATATCTCCCGCTTTTATCGTTACTTTATCTATTATGCCAGATATACTCGCTTTAAAAGTATTATAGATTTTCATTGCTTGCAGAACAAAGAGCTCATCTCCAACCTTTACTTCATCACCAGGTTTAACGGATACTGACTCAACACGAGCACCCATGAATGCGTTAATAGTAATCGCTTCAATCTCTTCACGTTTATGATGAGATTGTTCATGAAAATTAATTTCACTTTGAGAATTATTGAGTTGCGTTAACTGCTGGGCAAAAAAATCAAGGGCCATATCGTGTCTGCGTTTATTGAAGGTAATATAATATTCACCTTTATTTTCCTTGCTACGGATTATTTTATTTTGGAAGTTATATAAATCCTCATAAATCTTATCCATGCCTTGCTTATTGTCACTGACTAGCGCGGCTTCTATAATGTCTAAATTTACTTTCATAAATACTAATACCGAACGCCAAATTTCTAGACGTTCTTTTTCTTGTACTAACTGCGTATAATCGTACAAGGTATCTAGTGATATTTTCCCTTGCTGCATTTGCGTTAATCTTATTTCCATTTCATCCGCAACAGGATTTTTACCTTTTTTGGTTTTCGCCAATGCACGCAAGTAACCTGCTTTATCGCCTTGATAATTTTTGGGATCAGGTTCACGTAACCATGGTTTTTTAAGCGCTGCCTCTAAGCGATTAGGATCGCCTAATTCAAGTGCCCAAGTGATATGCGTTTGAATAGCACGCTCTTTTAATATTCTTTGAATCACAGCATCAGGCTGTCCTTGAAACTCATGATTAACTGCTTCGATTTGCGTTTGCGTAGGTTTAATTAAACCCTCTTTATCTAATCTTTCTACAACCGAGCGCGCTTCTTTGTGTTTTGGTTCTATATCTGTTAATAATTTTGTACGTCGTCCCAATTTTTCTCTAATCACAGGATGTACTTGCGCAGTAGTTTCAATACCCATTTTGCGTAAAGTATCAGCTGGCATTTCACCGCGCAAAAACTCCTTTACAACTCCACTTAAATTATTTAAGAATAATTTTTCAACTTCTTCATTAGATAAATCTTGCAAAAGAAGTTTTATCATCTCATCATTAGACATACCCGATTTTAATTTTTTGCCACCTTCAGCTAAATTATTAATTAAGTTATTAATTAAATTTAATGCGGCGATTTGTTTATTCTGAAATCCGGGTGTCACTGCAAATGGGTAACCCATTAATTTTGCAACTGCTTTTAAGCCATTACCCGCAAGCAATAATGCATCTCGCTCATTTAAGCCTAATTTTTTGCCCAGTTCTGCATGAGTGACCGCATCGCTAAAACTTGCAAACGCGCCGCCTGGAATATCAAAGTCACGTAATTCTTCGCCTGAAAATAACGATTCAACACGGCGCACGCTGTATTTTTTCGCAACTTTTAAGGCAATTGCACCCATTTTATCGAGTTTTGCGGAGTGTGATGGTTTTATACCAAGATCTATACCTATTTCATTACAGGCTTTATTTAAATCGCGTAAGCTCACAAATCCTGTATTGCGATAAGCATTTTCACCTACGTATTCTGATTGGTATGGATCGCACTCTACTGTATCAATAGCGATTGGATAATCTTCTTGTTTACAGATTTTAATTGCTTCTAAATAAGCTGCTTTTGCACAACCGGTATCATGTAAATGTAAACCGATAGGAATTTCTGTGCCAAGATCTTTTTGCAATTCTTTTAATTTTTTGATGATAGCAGGTAATAATTCAGATACTGCTTTTGCATCGAGTTGTCCTATCATATCTTTTAAACTGATACGGGATTCATTGATAGGTAAGCCAGCAGCAAGTAATGCATTGTATGAGTCTTCTACTTTTTTAAGGTATATTGCATTTGGATAGAATGGGCCCTTACCATAGGGAATTGCACTTTCTGCATTGATTAGATATTCTACGCTGTTGCCTAGTTCATCTTTATATTCACCGCGGCGTAATTTGCCAATGATATTGAATGTGGATTGAGCTTCTTCAATAATGCCTTGCGAGTCGAATACTTTTATATTTAAGAATTTTTTTATTTTTTCTTTGACTTTTTCAGCATATGCAGGATTTGCAGTATCTTGTGCTAATTGTTTGATAATGTGTTCAATATCTTCTTCGCTCATCGGCGCGAGCATAAACACATTGGCAGAGCGATCAAGCGGACGAAAAGCTGTATGCGGTGCATATTTACGTAGAATTCTATAAACTTCCATGAAGTCACGATTAGTAAATTCAGCCGTGACTTGTGGGTGCGCACCGCCTATTTCGTAATCATCATAAATAATGGAAGCTTCATCGTCATTTAAACTTTCTGCAACTAACTCGTCCCAGAGTTTTAAAAACTCCAATACATCTTCATCATCTAGCGGAATACGATTGCCGTAAAGTCCTTGTACAAAATCCCTATAGACATTGGTAGTAATTAATTTAAACGCCATGATGATTTCCTTATAGAAAAAAATAAAATCATCTTATGGGAAAAAATTGATTCAATGCAACTAGCTATAATAGTTTGTGAATGTTTATTTAAAAATAAAGTTTGTTAAGATTTTATTAAGAATTTTAATATACTTGCGCTTGACCTTCAGGGCGAGTTTTAAAACGACGATGTTGCCAAAGATATTGCTCCGGATACATTCTGATCATATGTTCTAAAATCTGATTAATTTGTATAGCATCTTGCACATAATCTCCCGATGGGAAATTTTCTAAAGGTGGTAATCCGATAAAACGATAACCATTCCCTTCGCGAAATTGAAAACCGGGAATGACAACCGCATTACTCATTTTCGCTAAACGCGAAAGTCCTGTGACTGTGGCAGTCGGGATACCAAAAAATGGTGCAAACACACTGTGTTTCGCGCCGTAATCTTGATCCGGTGCATACCAAATCGCTTCACCTTTTTTAAGTGCGGCAACCATACCGCGAATATCGCTGCGATGAAGGACGCCATGAAAATGCGCTTTACGCTGTTCTAATACTAAATGATCAATTAATTTGTTTTTAAGTGGACGATATGTGGCATGCATAGGTACTAATTTTGCTGCTAAATATCCGGCTAATTCTAAAGATGCAAAGTGCGCGCCCATAATGATAATGCCACGCTTTTGCGCCAATGCTGCATTCACATATTCCATGCCGTCGACTTTTACTTTGTTCACTAATTTTTCTGGATGACCCAAAATAGTAACCGACGCTTCGATAGCACCTAAACCGACTTCTGCAAAACTTTGTTTCGCAATTTTTTTAACGTGCTGTTCAGAAAATTCTGGAAAACATAAACGAATATTGGTGATCGCAATATGTCGGCGCTTGGGCATTATATAATAAACACAACGACCAAACGCACGACCAACGATTTGTTGAACTTTAAAAGGCATGCGCGCAATCAGATAAGCAAAAGCTAAACCTATCCAAGTGACAAAATAGCGCGGTCTTAGAAATTCCTTCATGACCAACCTAAACTTTATCAAGTAAACTTAAAGTATTACTGCGAAACTTTAAAGGATCAGCAATAATAGGAATCGGTGTTTGTATGCCGCCGATACCATTGATCGTCAATGTACCAAAATTAAAAGCGCGGCCCACAAGACTTTGATTCACAGTTAAACTTTCAACGCGAGATAAACTCAGTTCTATCGTATGACGTTGTATCCAGCCAAATTTGGCAATCACGCGTTTATTGGTCAGCGCAAGCTCCGTGGTTAAATAATAAATTAAGTCTTTTAACGTCGCATAAATCCCTACTGCACCTAATGCCATAGCCATCATCAAATAGTTATCCATTAATAACAAGGCCGCTAACAACATCATCACATCCAGCACAAAAATAAACCAATGGATTTGCGCTTTTTCGATAATGGTTTCGCCAGGCATTAATACGGTTTCGACGTAATTCATAGATGATCCTTATAATGTTCACAAGGGTTGAGTGTAACAATTTTTCGTGTATGGTCGCAAATTATTAGCATGAATATTTTATGTTATAATGTAACATTACTTACTATAAAAAAAATTGACATGCCTTATATAACAATAAACAATCAAGAACTATTCTATAAAAAACAAGGTCTTGGCGATGAGATGGCTTTTTTTAGCCCAGGCTTGCTGATGACGAATGATTTATTTTCAAAACAAATCGCTTTTTTTGAAAATAAATATCAATGTATTAGCTATGACCATCGTGGGCAAGGACTAAGCAAAAATGTAACGACCACTAACCTATCTTTAGAAGATTTATACGAGGATACGGTAAGTTTAATTGAGCAGTTAGCGGATAAGCCTGTACATTTTGTAGGGCAATCCATGGGTGGTTTTATTGGTATGCGTTTGGCGCAAAGGCGTCCTGAACTCATCAAAACACTCACATTAGTTGCCAGCAGTAGCAAAGTAGATGATTGGTTATTTAACTTAAAAATTCAACTCCTCATGCTTGGATTACGTATGGGCTTAAATACCGTGGTAGCCGAATCCATTTGCCATACGATTTTTGCTAAGGGTTGCGAACATGAATTTTGGAAACAACAGTTTTTGAGCCTGGATTCTTCTGCGAACAATAATATAGCGGCTATCAATAAACGTGCGGGATTCACGCAATATCTTCAACAAATTCAAGTGCCAACGCTCATACTCGCTGGAGAGAAAGATAAAATTTTCCCACCTCAAAACATGGAAGATTTATTGGCCATTCCTAATGCGCAATTCACCATTATTCCCAAAGCTGGCCACAGTCTTGGCTGGGAAAGTCCAACGCTTATCAATCAAGCACTGTTAAACTTTTGGACACGTTGATCTAGATACCCTGGGCAATTTATATTATCATCTCGTTATGAAAACCTTAGAACATTATTCTGCTGCCCCCGATTTACTTAAAGATCGCGTTATTCTCGTCACCGGCGCTGGCGAAGGCATAGGTAAAACCGCTGCAAAAACGTTAGCTGCGCACGGTGCTACGATTATTTTATTAGGACGCACCATTCATAAATTAGAAAATGTGTATGATGAAATAAAAGCACAAGGATCACCTGAAGCGATTATTTTACCACTCGATCTAAAAGGTGCGAATGTTGATGATTATCGCAATATCAGTGAACTCATCGAAAAAGAATTTGGGCGCTTAGATGGTATTTTACATAACGCTGCGGTTTTAGGCGGACTCACCACCGTAGAATTGCAAGATGTTAAAAAATGGCTGGATATTATTCAAACCAATTTACATGCACCTTTTTTGTTAACACAAGCGTTATTACCTTTACTTAAAAAATCAAAAGATGCACGCATTTTATTTACCGCGGATTCAGTGGGCATACACGGTAAAGCTTATTGGGGCGCTTATGGTGTCGCAAAAGCCGGGCTGATTAATTTTATGCAAATTTTGGCCGATGAATTGGAAATGAATACATCGATACGCGTCAATGCTATTGTTCCACCGGCAACCGCTACGCGTATACGCAAACAAGCTTATCCTGCTATTTTGCATGAGGCCATTCAAGATCCGAGTATTTATATGCATTATTATTTATATTTAATGGGTCCCGATAGTCGGGATGTTAATGGAGAGATTATCAGCATATGATTAAAATATTAATTTGTGGCGCGAACGGGCGTATGGGAAAAGAAGCGGTAAATGCCATTCACGAAGATCCAGCATTAGAACTTATTGGTGTTTGCCTGCGTGGCGATAATTTATCCGATAAAATAAATCTGCATAGACCCGATGTGGTATTAGACCTGACAACGCCCGATACGGTTTATCAAAACTGTGAAACCATTATCGCGCATAATGTTCGCCCTGTCATTGGCACCACAGGTTTAACTGCGCAGCAAATTGAGCATCTCCAACAATTGTGCTTGCAAAAACAACTAGGCGGAATTATTGCACCCAATTTTTCTTTAAGTGTGATGTTAATGATTAAAATGGCCGCATTAGCCGCACAATATTTTCCACAAGCGGAAATTATTGAACTTCATCATGACAAGAAAAAAGATTCGCCTTCCGGCACTGCAATTAAAACTGCACAAGTTATCGCACAAAATCGTGTTCACCCTGATATCAATGTTCCCTATCCAAATGAGCCTGCACGTGGTTCGATTGTTGAACAAACTCCCATCCATTCCGTGCGCCTCCCCGGCCTTATTGCGCATCAGCAAATTATTTTCGGCGGCTATTATGAATCGCTTGAAATTAAACAAGATAATTTTGATCGCAAATCATTTATGCCGGGTGTACTCATGGCTTGTAAAAAGGTGCTTGAACTTAAGCACCTTGTTTATGGTTTGGAAAATCTCTTATAGGCAATGATGAAAAAGCATAATAGATTATTCTTTTATGCTTTTTCGTTAGGTCAAAAACTTACACGTATTCTTCCACTTTCTCAATTTTTTTACTGGCATTTTTAGTCTGCGCTATCTTATCTAGATAGTTGCTCAAAGTAGATTTTAATTGAGTGAGTATTTTTGGATCATTAAAGGTATTGGTTAATAAAGCATTACCTTGCACAGTTGCTACAAATTGTACGGCTAAGCTGCGAGAAGCATCACCCATGCCCATGCTATGGAATTGCTTTTCAGTCCATAATACTGTATCTAGCAGCAATTTTGCTGCAGCATCTGCAAGTAATCCACCTTCTTTGGCCAACTCTTGGCATAAACCTCCGATAGGGCAACCACTTTTAGCTGTTTCTTCAGCGTTATCAACTTCAAATTGCACATAAGCTAATAAGCGATCTTTGGCATTTGCTGATGCTTCAAAAGCTTGTAGCGCTTCATGCAACTCACGGCCACGATTAATAATCACTGCTTCACCAATAGCTTCTTTAGTTTTATAGTAATAGTATACGTTACCTAATGGCACATCCGCTTCTTGAGCAATATCCGCTAGGGTTGTTAAATTAAATCCTTGTCTATGAATTAAGGCTTTTGCTGCGTCAACTAAGCGAACGCGTTTGTCAGTTTTTCTTGGCATGATTTTATTTCCTTATTTGTTACTTCTTAGCTTCAAGTTAACATAGTTGAATAAATGACACAATAAGAGATCACTGTGACTTTGTGTGCGATTTAGCTTACAACGCATCAGTTAAAAAAAGCCTAGTTTCTCGTGATATCATGGCAAAATTAAATCCCCCTTTAATTAAATAATTTCGACAAAATAGGATTGCCAAATGATTTTAAATTTTAAGTCACTTTACATAATATTTGCCTTGTTATTACCCTTAAATAGCTATGCTCTAGAAATTGCATTGAGCTTTGATGATGCGCCACGACCCGATGGAGCTATATTTACAGGAGGAGCACGTACACAACAGCTCATCGATATACTAAATGAAAAAAATGTAACAGAAGTTGCGATTTTTGCTAATACACATGATTTTACAGAACAGGATCAAGCAAGACTGGAACAATATGCAGACGCCGGCCATATTATTGCCAATCATACGGCCCATCATTTAAATCTTCACGATGAAAATATAACTCCCGAACTTTATATTGACGATATAGATGAGGCGGATAAAAAATTAAGTCAATTTAAAACTTATCATCGTTGGTTTCGTTATCCTTATTTAAGACAAGCACGGACAATTTTTGATGAAAATGATATTCAAATTCAAAACCATCTTTTAAAAGAAAAATATAAACATGGGTATGTTACGGTTGAAACGTATGATTGGCATTTAGATCATTTATTGTCAGAAGATATTAAAAATGGTGTCCCTGTAAATTTCAAAAAACTACGTGAAATTTATATAGAAATATTATGGGATAGCATTGTTTTTTATGATAACTTAGCCCAAAAGGTTTTAGGTAGAAGCCCTAAACATATTCTGCTCTTACATGAAAATGATTTAAATGCTTTGTTTATCGGAGATTTAATTGATCATATTCGGAAAAATGGCGGTGAAATCATCTCTAATTCTTCTGCTTATACCGACCCTGTAGCCATGGAAAAATACGATACATTACGTTTATCACAAAGAAGGTTGCGTGCTATTGCTAAAGATTTGCATTACACGGGCGCTACTTCTTCACAATTTGAAGAGGAAGAAAATATTGAAAAGTTTTATAAAGCCAAGATGAACAATTATAACAACTAATGAATAATATTTTTTTTATTCACAGCATGAATTAGTTGTATCGCGCTCATCACAACCCACAGCGACCATAGCAACATCAAGCCGCGATAAACCCACATGGGTAATGAGATTATCCAAGCACGTGGCCAAGTTTTTGTGCTGATGTCTTGCAACCAAACAAAATCTGCATGCAGCTGGCTCGTTAATGCGCTTGGGATTAATTGCATATTGGGCGCATAGTGTAAACCTTGAATCATTGCAAAAATTAATATGCCCAATGCTGCGATAAGAATTATGACCAGTAATGCTTGCACAATGCGTTTTAATTTTTTCGGAATGTTGCGAATAAATTTCGGATATAAACTGCATAACACTAACGCAACAACAACCCATAATCCTAAATGCGGTGTGAGTAAACTTAAACCCGTAAGCAATATTAACCATTGGCTTGTTTTTAAGGGTGAGTTGGCCATTTTTCCTAATACTAGGGCTAAAATAATAGCGCCGACTACCCAGATCCAATATAACAATGCCGGACCATAACCTTGCCCACCTAATGCTAAAACAAAACGATCATTAGGTAAGTTTAAACCTAAATTGATATTATAAGCGGGAATTCCCCAATCTAATTTTGGTGTGCGGGTAAAAAATCCTGCGGATTGTTTTGTTTGTAAAACAATATCCACCCAATTATTGCCCGGGCTAATCGGTAAAATAATTTCATTATTATTTTGTAGCACTTGCAAAACACCATTTACTTTTACTTCTTTTACTGTGACATCGCTAGGTAATTTCAAGGTTTGTTGACTGCCCAGCGTGCTGCGCAATAAAGCTTGCAAGATTATTTCACTGCCGCGTGTTGTGGCATTCGTTAATAAATTAACTTGATCCAAAGTCACTGTTGATCCCAACATAGCGGGCAAACGATTTAATTGAATATGCACAGATTGCGAAGGCCAAGGTTGCCATTGCAATAATTCGGAAGGAATACCGGTAATACTCGGATGCCAAATAGAGGCAATATTCACACGCCACTCTTCTATCCAACTCGTTGTTTCCGGCGCTAATAATGTTAAATCGTCATAATCTGCTAAAGTCGATTCCCAAGTGACTTCGCGTTGATGCGGTGCAAATGAAACTTGTACTTCATTGTTTTGCACGATCATGCCTGGCGTTGTTACCGATTCATGCGCAAGTAGCGGAATATTTAATTGAATTGCGCCTGCAACTGGTGCAATACGTTCAACCTGCGTTGTCACTTCGCCTTTTAATCCTAAATTTAAATTACGAATCACGCGTACAAAAGGTTGAATAGCCGATACACTTTGATTTTGTGTGCCACGCTCACGACGTAATAAATCTAAGGTATTGCCTGTTAAACGATGATTATCTAAACCTTCCACAAACCAAGCAGGTGCTGTGACTTCAACCCAATGCGGATTAAGCGGGAAATCTAAAGAAACTTTATCCATATTAAATGCGCGACCGTAAATCATCACTGTATGATGACCTTCATCCAGCTGAACCATTAAGGTATTATCCTGCCAAAATAATCCTTTTGCCGGCTGCTGATTTACAAATATTTGATCAGCTTGCCAATAAGCTGAACGCCCTGGAATAGGCACAGCAACGGGTTCAAGAGCATCAATTTGTAAACTGATATAAATATCATCATGCGGCACATTCACAAAAGCCGCACCAATACTGGCACATTGCGGCAAACAGGATGCGGGTTCTAAAAGACGTGTTTTTAAGGTATCCAACAGCGCTGGATCAGGAATATCATTGGCTTGCGCAAAATCAGGGCTTGTGCTTAAAAAAAGAATCGCTAAAGCCGGCATAAAATTAAATTTCATATGTAATTTTTCTGCGCGTTTTTTCCATAAACGTAAACCAATGGCAATCGAAAAAATAATTTTTAACAAAGTTAATACTAATAACATTAAAGGCGATAATAAAAATAAATAAATATTTTGATCTTTATTGACAGGTGATGACCATTCCATATTGATTTGTGTAGCCTCCCATTGTGGACGCGCAGGACCTGTTTGTGTTTTTGCATCAACAGGCACAGCAAATTGATCAGCTGCAGCTGCGAGTGTGCGTGGCCTTGCTTCCATTAACATTTTTTCCGCATGTACGGGTTGAGCTTTTGCAATCACTTGCGGATATAAACTATCGATTAAACTCACACTTCCTAACCAAACTATCATTACCGCTAAAACAACAAAACTTAAATCCCGATAAATTTTTAAGAATCGCAAACCTTTAAACCATTGCACAGCCCACAAAGCCAATACAATATTTAACCAAAATAACAAAGGCGCAGCTTTTGGATGATAGCTCATCAATAATACAAAAAATGCCATCAATGCCCATTTTTTATCTAACACGGTAGCCAGCGCTAACGTTAATAATAGAACAATAAAAATATCCCATAGTGACCATGTGGACAATACACTTCCTGCAATTTGATCAACGCCAAACGCCGTTAACAATTCCCAACCTGGCGGTAAGGATAAAGTCGTACTGACATGATCGAAATTTTCTTCCCAACCCGTCGCATTTAAACGCCATTTATTTTCAACCACACTTAATGCTTGTGCGTTTAAAAATCCTTGTCTTACTTCAACACCTGGTATTTGCGTGCCTTGTGCATTTTCTAGAATGGTAATCAATTGCGGTTGACCGTTTAAATTAAATTGCCCCAATAAATAAGGTTGTTTTAATGATAAACGCCCAGTGGATAAAATCTGTCCTTGCAGCGTATCTTCTACGGTCCATGATTTTCCAGAAAAATCCAACCACATATGCCGTGTTAAACTAAATTGATTATTGGACGCTTGAATATTATCTGAGGATGTTAGCAAAACAGGATCAGCCACTAAAACCCGGTAGGCAGGAAGATTGCGCCAATCATCGGGCAATAATGTTTGCGATGGATCAACACTCGGCACACCGGAAACACTCATTATACCTAGCTGTGGATCGGGTTCAAAAGACCAAATTTCTTCTGCGGGCCAAGGTGGTCCTACTTCTGAGCGTGTTAATGTATCTACTTTCTCAGGAAAACGTTCGCTAATTTCAATTTGCCATTTTCCTGGGCGCAATTGCACGCGTAAAATACCTTTGTCATCTAATTGTGCGGGCAGCGAACTATCTAAACGCATAGCCAATGTACCTGGCAATAATACTGGGCCTAATTGCACTTCGCGCGCAGGTCCGCTCACGTCTAATTCAATAACACTTTGTACTGTTAACGGAACGCCTTGATTAATTTTACGAAATACGCGTAACGCTAATGCGGCATTGCCCAATTTAGCATCGGCTTGTTGTAACCAAAGTTGTCCAGTTTCATCAAATCTTGGATGTGCAATACTTTTATTATCTTGAGTCAATGCCACTAATCCTGTTTGTTTAGGAATTTTTATAAATTCAGGTAAGGTTTCACCATAAGATAATACGCCTTGGATCGTATAAACACCGGGATCTAAGGCCATCATCGGCGTTTGATTGTGTTCAGTAATTGGATAATATTCGCCATTGACTTGTACTTGTTGCGGCCATAAATTTAAATCGCCAGGTAATGCAACCAAAGACGGCGCAAACACTTGCCAATTTTGCGTGAAATAAATTTTGTTAAATTGTACGTCGAGTGTTACTGTCGAAGGCCATGCACAAAAACGTGATGTTTGTTGATCATATAAAAAAGGACAATGGTATTGTGTTTCATCATACAGCACCCAATTTTCCCAAGGCTGCAAAACGGGTGGGATTTGTTCTTGGGTTATGGGCGCTGCCCAAACATTCGCAGATAAAATTAACAATAAAGAAAAAACTATTTTTTTAAATCGTTGCATGCTAGAGACGTCCCTTATAAAATAAAAAACCATCATTATTTAAAACAAACAAATCACCGGTAATATACCATCCCTCATGAAACGCGGCTTGTGTTGCACGCGGTTCACCTAAATATCCGATCATCATACCTAAACCACGCACCAGTAACAAACCTTCTTGTCCTGCGTCTAAGGTTTTAAAGGTATTGGGATCTACAATTTTTACTGCAAATCCAGGCAAAGGCCGCCCCACTGATCCCGGTTGCATACCACGTTGCAAACGTCCAGGATGACGAATATCCGGCACATTCATGGCAATACCAGGTCCCATTTCAACGCAGCCATAACTATCCAATAATTCTAAAGCAAATTGTTCTGCAAAAGCGCTGGCTAACACGTCCGGTAATGCTTCACCTGCCACAACCGCATTGCGAATATAACTAAAGCGTGAAGGGCGAATTTCATTAATATATTGTGTGTAATGCGCAATGTTGTCAAAAATCAGCGTGGTTTTATATTGACTCATCATCGCGCCTATTTTTTCGTAAGCGATTGAGGGTTCAGGATGATACGCAACACCCATGCCGTTAATGAGTGGTAACCATAAATTTAAACTATAACCGTAAGCACCTTCAAAGGGTAAAACGCCCATGACGCGATCTTTGGGTTTTAAATGCAAAATACTCGAATAACTTTGCACATTGGCAATAATATTATTATGAGAAAGAAGTGCACCTTGTGTGGATGTTTTATTGCCTTTAGAAAAACAAACGGCTGCGGTTGTATCTGTCGTGTGAACTGTGCAACCATATATTTTTAATATCCAGTTTTTCGGTAACCAAAATACCGCCCATTGCGCCAATCTGCGTTGTAAATCTTTAGCAATAAAATGTAAATCTTCATAATAAATCACTTCATCCAGAGGCGCTTGCTGAATATGTTGTAAAAAAGCGCGATTGGAAATAATAACTGTCACCTGACTTTTATCAATAAAATATTGCCAATCACTGATGGCATTGGTGTAAGGAAAATTAATGGCTGCTTTGCCGGCTAAAGTAATCGCGACATTGATTAACGCTGCATGCGTACTGGGTGGCATTAATACACCGATGAATGTTTCACCTTGGTATTGATTGCGAAAATAGCGCGCTAATAATAAAGCTCGCCCAATAAATTGACCGTAGGTTAAATGCGGAATTAAAGGATCAGCCATGCAAAATTTAAAATAACGTTTTGCGGCCGTGTGCAACAGGCGCCGTGATAAAGTATCGCGTGGATCTTTTGTAAAAAACTTAACTGCCGCGCCTAATTCTTGCACTGCTTGTCGCACTGCAGTTGCTTTACTATTGGCTGGCATTGCAGCGCCAAAAGAAACTGTGACTTTAATTGGCATTTGTATTGGTAATTTCCAAAAGGCACGCCCACCGCGATAAGCAAAAATACTATTCCACAAAGCGTCAATATGCACGGGAATAATAGGCACATTATCGAGTCCTTCCATGATACGTTCAAAGCCTTTGCGAAAAGGCAATAATTGACCCGTGCGGGTAATGGTTCCTTCCGCAAAAATACACACAACGTGGCCTTGGCGTAATTCTTCACGCGCTTTTTCAAACGCAGCCAGCACCATATCATATTCGCCTTCTTTAATCGGGATAGCATGCGCTAATTTAAACACCCAATTAAATAATTTATTTTCATAAATTTCTTTTAAAATTAAATAACGAATAAATCTTGGCGTACTGCCACTTAAGATTAAGCCATCGATATAAGAGACATGATTGCATACAATTAATACCGGGCCGTTTTTAGGGAAATTTTCATAACCTACCAAACGCACGCGATACAAAGTATGGGTTACCAACCAAATTAAAAAACGTAAGAAAAAATCAGGAAATACTTTGACTGTTAATATAAATAAAGTAAAAGTACCCACACCAAAAATCAAAAATAAATGTGTGGGGTTTAATTGCAAATAGGTATAACACAACCAAGTAATACCTGCAGCAAATAACATGCCTAAGGCTGTGACAAAATTCCCAGTAGCAATCATGCGCCCTTTTTGATCGTGTGCTGGCAATTCTTGTAATAATGCATTCAAGGGTACAATATAAAATCCTGCAGAAGTGCCCACGCAAAATAATACAAAATAAACAGCATAAGGCGATACAGAAGAAGACTTGGTCATAAACAATAAAAAAACAGCCATTAATAAGGCACCCAGAGGAATTAATCCAGGTTCAATTTGATCACCCGACATTTTGCCGGCGATTAAACTGCCCACACCAATACCTAAACCCAACATCACTTGCATCAGTGCAATCGCTGAAGGGCTCCAACTTAAAGTAAAATGTCCCCAGGCAATCATATTCACCTGCATAGCCAAACCCAAGGCCCAAAAATAAGCAATCGCCATAATCACCCAAAATAATAAAGGGTGTTTAAAAAAATGTTTAAAACCTAAAATAATTTCTGACCAAGGATTTATCGCGAGTGTCCGGGCGCTGGATGCAACTACACGTGGTATACCTAAACTACAAATTACCGCACATGCTGCAATGCCAATTAATACAAAGCCGATTTTATATAGAGCAGTTCCCCATAAATCGACTAATACACCCCCGCATACGCTACCCAATAAAATTGCAATATAGGTTGTTGTTTGTAATAAACCATTGGCATACGATAATTCTGATAAAGCCACTGATTCTGGCAAAATGCCATATTTTGCAGGACTAAAAAAAGCAGCTTCTGTGGCAATCGCAAATAAAATAGCCAACATTAAAAAACTGCTCTGTAAATTTAAGGCGAATAAAGCCATAAATACCGTCAGCAAGCTCGCAACCCTTACCCAAATCAGTACGCTGCGTTTGCTAAAACGATCGGCCAAAAATCCCGCGTAGCCGGAAAAGAGTAAACCTGGAATAATGAAAATCATCGCTGCGATCGATAAAGGCTCGCCGGTCATCGCATCATGCACGATCAGCAAGGAGACGACCATGCGATAAAAATTATCATTAAAAGCACCCAAAAATTGAGTGCAAAGAAAAGCAGAAAAGTCTTTTCTTTTCAGTAGAGCCTTATAAGTGGTCATGTTTTACCGTAAACTTTGCAATATGCTTCTAAGTGTAGTCCGCTTCCAGTTGGCCTGCATACGTTTATATACTTGTTTATTCTCAGATACAATCAAAAAACTGCTGCGAAAATAATCTGGCTGCAAATATTCTAACACCACCCAAACTTGCATGCCGGACATGGATAAAACATAAGCGGCGGGTAATGCTTGTAAATCTTGCTCAAGAAAAAAATTCCCCTCATAAGCCACGACAATACAACTAGAAAGGCAATTTTCTATGGAATTGGGAATAATTTCTAAGGGTAAACCATTTATAAGCTGTTCAACTTTTAATAAAACTTCCGCAACCCGCATATCCAACTGTAAATTATCTTTTTCAGTATGACTGGTCTTAGCCGCCCACAAACTTTCCCGCGCAGCATAAAGTGTCGTTATGCTTAACAACGTTAAAATAATAAGCACCGTCATTAAAATATTACCGCGCGGCATTATAAAGCACCACATTAAAATGTTTAAACGCAACCCCGCGCACACTGTCCCAATCGCTAATATCTTCTGCTATTAAAAACACCGGCGTATTGTTTTTTAAAATGCCATAGCGCACATCCACATCTTCAATCCCTGAAACCAACTCTATCGCCGACTTTTCGGGCAATAAGGTTTTTTGATATAACCCCGATTTAAAATAAAAGGTATCCACTTGCCAGCGCGCAACGATTGCATCCATTCCATACATACGGCTTAAACCGTTATGCTGTAAAACATGTCCATTCACATCCGTGACCTGAAATAAATCGCCATGCGTACAATCTGAGATTAATAAAATATCACCACTTTCAAATAAATTTTTTTGCGTAATATAAATGGGTTCATAGGTAAATCCCATAGCCTGCGACAGATTTGATCGCTCATAAGAAGCTTTTTCAATGTATATTTTTGAATTTTCCTCATAAATCGCGCGCGGATGATGGCCAACATGATCATGCAAAATTAGATTCTCAAGTGACCCACACCCAGCCTCCCCAGCTGTTTCAATATTGTTTTTTAAAATATGCAAAGCCAGGCGCGAATTCTCCTGCGTTTGAAGCAAATCTTGTTGCAAATGGTATTGTTGCTGCTGATGAAAAAATAATTGATAAACAGCGAATAAAAAAGTACTGCTGGCGGCTAGGACTAAAAGTAGTTCTAATAAGGAAAAGCCTGCTTGTTTGTTCATGGTGTTATCTCATATCCCATCTGCACAAACATCGCTTCAACGCTCAAAGGATTTTTCCAAAACACCGTAATTTTAGAATGCTCAAGATTCCCGGCGCCTTCTGGCAATAATTGCGCATTCATAAGATTCCAATCTTCTTGCAATTGTCTTGCGCGCGCACTGTTAGGCTGCGCATCAAACATCATCAATAAAGCAGATAAATTATAAGCTTGTTGAACAGCGCGTGAAACATAAACTGCTTCATACAATTGCCGCTGCGCTAAAAATTGTAATTGCAAAACACCCAATAACCCGGCAGAAAAAATTGCGAGTGCAATTAAGAGTTCTAGAAAAGTGAAACCTTTCATATTACGTTGAGATACCTGCATACAACCCATTCATATTATTTTTGCGCGAATCTAGCATACGAAAATAGAATAAACAAGCAATATAAGAAATACATAATTTTTGTAAGTTAAGATACATGTGCTACTATATTGAAATTATTATAATTTATATGGAAGTTGACATCATGATCCCACAAGAAATTTTTATCAAAAAAATCTACTTAACACGTCTATTACAAAAAAGAGAAGCCTTATTAGAAAAGCTAAGGATGAAGAATACGCAAGAAAATAATGCGGCGCTTAATAAAGCTGATGAAGAAATAACTCTTTTTGCTGAAAATTTAATTCAAGACATTGTGCAAATTACTCAACCCTATTATTTGTTTGGATGTTCTACTCCACCTGAAATGATCAGTCTTGAGAAATATGGCAAGTCTCTTAAAATATATAATCCTCAAAAGTATACTTTAACTGCCAATGGCACTTTTGAGACTAAACGCGACCCAGCCGCTCTGGAGGAACTGCAGAGCGATCTTTCTAAATATGATGTGTCTCTTAAAATACATAATCCTCAAAAGTATTTAACTGCCAATGACACCTTTGAGGCTAAACACGCCCAAGAGGATCTAGATCCTCTAGAGAAGCTGCAGCAAGCATTTAAGCTAGAATCAAACGTTTTTGTAAGCGCTACATCTTTTGTAGAAAAGTTTGATCAAACAAATGACGCATCTTTGCTAAAGGCAAATGAAAACAATGAAAATTCAACGCCTAAAGCTACCCAGTATCCTTGTTTAACCCAGGTTAAGTTTGTAGGACCGAAACAAACTAAAGAACTTTCGGTCATAAATAGACAGGAGAAAACTCCATTGCAACCCATAAAATTAAAGTCTATGCGAGGATAAACAAGCATTTTTAAAGTTTTGATTTTGCAGTGGCCTTAAGCTTTTGCTGTGGCCAAGTATAAAAGTAGACTTTAGTTTAGCTGTGGAGGCTGTTGTTTTGTCGTCAATCTTTCACAATAATATGGACCTAGTTTTACATATTCTGCAAGCGTATTAATAGCCTCTCTGCGAATGCTATTATTTTGAGTGAGTTCTTGAAGCGATGTTATTCCCTCTAAGAGATAGCCTCCATTAGGATCTTTAGGTATATTATTTAATATATCTTCGATATAACCTAGCGTTTTAGATGAAAAAATACTGCGTTTTGAGGCAATTAACGGATTGTTTTTCAAATCTATAAGCGCATCAACAAAGCTTTGCACATCAAAAGGTTCCAAGTATTGAAGTGCATCTTTAACTTTTTCTTGTTTATACAATCGACTGTTACTGTCCTCAGCGGGCGTCATCCATAAACCGAACATGCCACGTGTAGTGCTGCTTTGTTGTGGATTTGCTAAATTTGTTTGAGCATAGACAACCAGTTGAGCATCATATTGCTGCATGCGTTGTTTCTGAATTGTCTCATGATAGATTAAATGGATCCCTTGATGAAATTCAGGCGTTTGCAGCGTCTCAGATACAAAAGGATGTGCTGCAACAAGGCCATAAAGATTATTTCGTTGTTCTTGTTCCGGTGGAACATTCTGTTCTTCTTCAACCGGATTAGAGGCTTCATTCATTCCATTTTTAACACGATTTATTCTCTTTTCAATTACATCATTAGAAAGTTCAATATATTCTTCAGCTTGAAAAGGCTTAGCTAAGGCTTGTTCTTTCATCAAAATCAAAGCTTTTAGTTTTTCTGTTTGTCCTGTTCTGACTAAAAGATCATGAATCGATAAAACCGGACCATTAGGAGAAATTTTATAAATCTTTTCATCTAAAGGCCATTCTCTTTCAGATAAAAATCTTATAACACTATCACTGCCATCTGGATCTTGCATTGCAAAATTTTGCCAATCTTTTGTGATTAATGCATTGATAGCAGCAAAATGCTTTCCTTCTCCCATAAAAAATGGATTGTGATCCCTATTAAAATATTGCAATCGAATACTATGGTTTGGATTTAACGACATCAATGTATACGCCGTTTGTTGTTGATCATTTTTTATAAAATAGTTATATCCGATCTTATTTAAATGCTCTAAAATCGTATTTAAATTAATGTTTTTTTGTGTATCAAGGTTGGGAATGGCAACTGCTCGAAGCGCCAGATGTAATAATGTATCGCCATTATCATCTTGTATATCTAAATATTTAGCATATTCTGCCAAATCACTAGGGGGATTGTTTACCCAATCTGTGAGCACGTCTGTTAAATTAATAGCCATATAATCTCCTATAATTAAGTATTCTAACACAATTATTCCAGGGGGTCAATACCTATGATTTAAACCTTACCCCCCAAGTAATCGCGCGCCAGTGAAAATTTGGACGCAATAAAAAATCATATCGAATATGCCAATAATCCAGCAGAGAATATCGCAAGCGCGATTAAAAGTTCTAAAAAGGTAAAACCTTTATTTTTTTTTGCACGTTTACACATTTTGATTCATTTATGCTGTTTATTTTCTTGATTTATAACGCATCTATGCGCTAAACAAGTGTGGCAACAAGAAATTAATTGACTTACAATATCACCCGTCATATAGTTTACGTACTCAAACCTTAGGAATATACCAATGTTTAAATTTATCCTTACTGGCCTTGGAATCATGGGATTTTCTGTTGCCGCAACCGCCAGTACTATTTATATTGAAAACTGTGAACAATTACAGGATATAGGATTAACTTCAGAAACTTTAAATGGCTATTATTTACAAAGTGCTGATATAGATTGCTCTGAAATTCCAAATTTCACGCCTATTGGCGATGCCTTGTTTCCATTCACTGGATATTACAATGGATTAGGCCATGAAATAACAGGATTAACAATTAACAACACGACTTCTACTGGCTTATTTGGTTTTATATCAGGTGCCCATATTTCTTTTGTAGGTTTAGTCGATTACGAGATTACCGGAGGCACCGGCCCTGGAACTGCCTATTATGAAGCAACAGGCGCTTTAATTGGTTATGCAGAACATTCCATTATTGATGAAAGCTATGCAAGAAATGGAATCGTCAAAGGCACTAACAATACGGGTGGTTTAATCGGCCAAATTTTCTCAACCGCTGTCAGCAACACAGATACAACTAGTGATGTGTTTAGTCAAAACTATACTGGGGGGTTAATAGGATCTGCTACCGGAGGTTATGATGGACCCAGCATTATTTCTAAATCTTATGCTTCTGGGCGTGTTGAATCCCAATATGACACCGGCGGATTAATTGGTTTTGCATACAATGATGTTGAAATTTCTAATAGTTATGCCTCAGGAGATGTAGTCGGCCGTTTCAATACAGGAGGCTTGATCGGTGAGTTAGGTTTTAGCACAATAAAAGACAGTTATGCTATAGGGAAAATCATTGGATCAACTGACAGTCAAGGTTTAGGTGGTTTAGTAGGCAATTCTCTAGGTTCCAATTTGGCTTCTGCTGTTTATTGGGATACAGAAACTTCTGGAACAGTTGTTTCTGCAGAAGGCGAAGGTCGCACTACAAACCAAATGAAACTTATCGATAGCAGTGAATCTATTTATGAAGGTTGGGATCCCGAGGTGTGGTATTTTGAAGTAGGACAATACCCAACACTATAAACTATTCGCCCCAGGTAATTGCACGCCAGTTGGAACTGGTATTGGCTTCATCGCTATGACGATTCGTTGTCATCGGATCATCAAAATAAGGATCGACATAATAAGGCTCACCATCACTTGGAACGACTTTGGCGCCTGCGCGACCATAGTGATCATAATAAGGTGTGACTTTTATATCAGGTTTTTTAAGAAATAATTGTTCTAAAACGCTTTGCTCAAATAACATCTCATGCACTTCATCAATATCATCTGTATTCACTTCGCTTGAATCTTTAAGCGCAACGCGTTCGCTTGCGCCCGCAATATTGAAATAAAATAAACTGATGCTGATGATTAAACTTTGTTTTAATAGTAAGCGCATAGTATTCTCCATTAAGCTTGCGGCAATGTTACACCTTTTTGCCCTTGGTATTTTCCGCCTCTATCTAAATAAGAAACGGCGCATTCTTCATCTGCTTGTAAGAATAGCATCTGCGCGACACCTTCGTTCGCATATATTTTTGCAGGCAGCGGTGTCGTATTGGAAAACTCTAAGGTCACATGCCCTTCCCATTCAGGCTCAAGCGGCGTCACATTCACAATAATACCACAACGGGCATAAGTCGATTTGCCTAAACAAATGGTTAATATATTACGAGGGATACGAAAATATTCAACCGTTCTGGCCAAGGCAAAAGAATTTGGCGGAATAATACAAACATCGGATTTCACATCTACAAAGCTATTAGCATCAAAGTTTTTAGGATCAACAATAGCGGAATTAATATTGGTAAATATTTTAAATTCATCCGCGCATCGCACATCATAACCATAACTGGACGTGCCATAAGAAATAACCCGTTTATCATTATCATGACGAATTTGCGAAGGCGTAAATGGCTCAATCATGCCGGTTTTCGCCATTTTAATAATCCACTTATCTGCTTTAATTGACATGTTTTATCCCTTTTTATGTTCAACGACTACTTTCGGAAGAATATGTGCAAAACTCGGTTTTTGCAACGCTAACTGCGCTTTAATCTGCTGGCTTATTTCTAAATAAATAGGCATCACGACTGGCTTGCCGGCATCTGCGGCTTCGCGAATATGAATATCTAATGGCACTTTTCCTAATAAAGTCAGCGCATGGTTTTTTGCAAACTCTGCAGCCCCACCTTCCCCAAAAATCGCTTCATGATGGCCACAAGCCGAACATGTATGTCCGCTCATATTTTCAATGACACCTAAAACGGGCACATTCACTTTATTAAACATTTGCTGCGCACGCAAAACATCCAACAACGCTAAATCCTGAGGCGTAGTCACCAAAACCGCCGCATTCACCGGAATCTTTTGCGCCATAGTGAGTTGAATATCGCCCGTTCCAGGCGGTAAATCTAATAATAAATAATCTAATTTATCCCAAGCCGTATCATTTAATAATTGCATTAACGCACCACTAACCATCGGCCCACGCCAAATCATCGCAGCACTTTCATCCACCAAAAAACCAATGGACATGACTTGTAAACCATAGGCTTGCAACGGCTGCATTTTATTATTAATAATTTCCGGTTTGCCGCTCAAGCCTAATAAGTGTGGCTGACTAGGGCCATAAATATCGGCATCTAGAATCCCAACGCGTGCGCCTTGGGCTTGCAAGGCCAAAGCTACATTGGTCGTAACGGTAGATTTACCCACACCACCTTTACCGCTGGCAATCGCAATAATGGTTTTCACACCTGGAATATGCATATTTATCTCTTTAATTCTAAAGGGAATTATTATACCATAACCCTATGCGCGAAATTGTAATTACCAATGCCCTACCCTATGCCAACGGCCCTCTACATTTAGGCCATATGCTGGGTTATATCCAAGCCGATATTTGGGCAAGATTCTTGCGCTTACAAGGTCACACTGTTTGGCATGTTTGCGGCGATGATGCGCACGGCACACCGATCATGTTACATGCTGAAAAATTAGGGATTGCGCCTATTGAGCTGGTAGCGCAAATTAAAGTAGCGCATGAAAAAGATTTTAATGATTTTAAAATTGCCTTTGATAATTTTCATACAACACACTGCGAAGAAAATAAACAGCTCACAGAGCACATTTATTTACGCTTAAAAGAACACAAACATATTTTTGAGAAAACGATTAAACAAGCCTTCGATCCTGAAAAAAATATGTTTTTGCCCGATCGTTATGTCAAAGGCGAATGTCCGCGTTGTCATGCTAAAGATCAATACGGCGATAATTGTGAAGTGTGTGGTGCTACTTATAGTCCTACAGATTTAATTAATCCTGTGTCAGCATTATCTGGCGCAACACCTATTGAAAAAGAATCGACACATTTCTTTTTTGATTTACCTCAATTTGAAACAATGTTACGCGAATGGTTAAACGAAGGTCATTTGCAAGATGAAGTGCGCAATAAATTAAATGAATGGTTTGAAGCAGGCTTACAAGCTTGGGATATTAGCCGTGATGCGCCGTATTTTGGTTTTGAAATTCCTGATGCGCCGGGTAAATATTTTTACGTTTGGCTCGATGCGCCGATTGGTTATATGGCGAGTTTATTAAATTTAAGTAAACGTAATGCGCTGCTCGATTTTCCAAAAATTTGGAATAAAGATTCGCCCATGGAATTACATCATTTTATCGGCAAAGATATTATGTATTTTCATGCGCTATTTTGGCCTGCCGTATTACATGGCGCAGGTTATCGCTTGCCCAATAGTATTTTCGCGAATGGCTTTTTAACGGTTAATGGCCTCAAGATGTCAAAATCACGCGGTACGTTTATTAAAGCGCGCAGTTATCTTGAACATCTTGACGCGGAATATTTACGTTATTATTTTGCCACCAAATTAAATCGCAATATCGATGATTTAGATTTTAATACGGATGATTTTATCGCGCGCGTGAATTCCGATTTAGTCGGCAAATTTGTTAATATTGCGAGTCGCTGCGCAAAAATCATTAATAGCCAATTTGACAATCATTTAAGCACAGAATTAATTTCGCCTGAACTTTTTAATCATTTTGTGCATGTGGGCCAGCAAATAGAAAAATTATACGAGCAACGTGATTTTTCTAAAGCCATGCGTGAAATTATGGCACTTGCTGACAGTGCTAATCAAATAATAGACACACATAAACCTTGGGCTTTAATTAAAAATCCTGAAACCAAAAATGAAGCGCATCAAGTGTGTACTTTAGCGCTTAATTTATTCCGGCAGCTCGTCGTATTTTTAAAACCCGTTTTACCAGAACTTGCCGCAAAAGCTGAAGACTTTTTGGAAATCGCACCACTGACGTGGGATGATTACGAAAAACCCTTACTGAATCATACGATAAATGTATATGAACCTTTATTACAACGCATTGATATTAAACAGGTGAACGCAGTGATGGAAACAGAAAAGCCCGAAGTTTTAGCGCCGGTATTAAAAGATGCCAAACCTGAAATTACGATTGATGATTTTAATAAAATTGATTTGCGCGTTGCAAAAGTGATCTCCGCCGCGCATGTTGAAGGCGCAGATAAACTGATTCAATTACATGTTGAATTAGATGGCCATACAAGACAAATTTTTGCTGGCATTAAATCCGCTTATCAACCTGAAAATTTGGTTGGACAACAAGTGATCGTTGTAGCCAATTTAAAACCCAGACAAATGCGTTTTGGTTTATCAGAAGGCATGGTGTTATGCGCATCGGGTGAACAACTTTGCATCGTACAACCACAAACAACTGTTGCCACTGGCACAGCGGTTCGATAATGACCAGTAAAATTGCTTTTATTCGTGAAGCAGAATGCATAGGTTGTATTAAATGCATTAAAGCCTGTTCTGATAATGCAATTTTAGGTGCGCGTAAACAAATGCATACAATCATCACCGATTTGTGTACGGGATGTGAAGATTGTATTGCTGTTTGCCCGGTGGATTGTATTGAAATGGTTGAATCCTCGTCATTGCGAGCGCGGCAAAGCAATCCAGGTTTAGAAGCAGATGTTAACACCGAACCTGGTTTGCTTCGCTATGCTCGCAATGACGGGGACATAAAACAAAATATTAATGACGCCATAAAAAGAACTCTCGAGCGCCGTGGATGGAAAAATTCATGACTCCCCCAAAAGTCCGTGCGATATTTAAACGTTTTAAAGAGCAAAACCCCAAACCCACAACAGAACTTATTTACCACAGCACCTTTGAATTATTAGTCGCTGTGATTTTATCAGCACAAGCTTTAGATTCCAGTGTGAATAAAGCCACCGCTCTATTATTCAAACACGCTAATACGCCGCAACAAATAATCGACTTAGGTTTAGTCAATTTAAAAAAATACATTAAGACTATCGGCCTTTATAATAACAAAGCGAAAAATATTATGGCCATGTGTAAAATTTTATTAGAACAACACAATGGTCATGTGCCACACGATCGCCTATCCCTAGAAGCACTGCCCGGCGTTGGCCGTAAAACTGCCAATGTTATTTTAAACACTGCATTTGGTGAACCGACAATTGCTGTCGATACCCATATTTTCCGTGTGGCTAAGCGCATAGGCTTAGCGCATGGCACTACGCCACTGGCTGTTGAAAAACAATTACTTGAAATCATTCCCAATGAATACAAGCTGGATGCCCACCATTGGCTAATCTTACACGGCCGTTATGTTTGCGTTGCACGTAAGCCTAAATGCCCAGAATGTTTAATAAAAGATTTGTGCGAATATTCAGATAAAACGGTATAATATCTAGGTGTGTTATTCATTAACTCTCTATAAAAGGAAATTTGATATGAACATCGTTAAAAAAGTAAGTAAAGTAATTGGCTTGGCTGCTGTAGGTGTTTTATTTGCAGGTAGCGTTTTTGCTAATGATTATCAAGCAAAAAAAGATGAAATGCTCAAAAGTTTAAATCTGACTGCTGAACAACAAACACAAGTCGATGCAGTTATGAGTCAAAGCCATGCTGAACGTGAAGCCATCATGAAAAAATATGAAAACATGCGTGGTCCTGAAAAAATGAAAGCGATGCGTCCTGATGTTGAAGCGTTACATAAAAAAACACAAGGCGATTTAGCTAAAATTTTAACGGACGAACAAATGGAAAAAGTAATGGCTTACCAAGATGAAATGATGCGTAAATAATGAATCGCCGCTCTTGTGACTTCACAAGAGCGGCATCTTGGATAATCTTATGCATGCATACCTATTTGGAATTACCCTTTCCGCTTTATTAGCCACTATCGCATTATGGCTCGCCACTTTATTTCCTGCGCTCGCAATTAGCCCTCTTATTATCGGCGTTTTACTCGGCTTAATCATAGGCAATTTATTCGGTAAGCCTTTACATACACGTACGCAAAAAGGTTTAGGTATTTGCACCAAACAAATTTTACGCTTAGGCGTTATTTTATACGGCTTTCGTATTACCGTTGATGGCTTATTTGCCGTTGGCTGGATCGGTTTAGGTTTAAGTTTATTTGTAACGATTTCAACATTATATTTAGGTTGTTATTTAGGCGAAAAATTATTTAAGCTGGATAAACAAACTTCTTTTTTAACCGCCATAGGTGCAGCCATTTGTGGTGCTGCCGCAGTACTTGCTGCTGAAACCACTACGCGTGCAAAATCACATCAAGCCGCCGTTGCCGTTGCAACTGTTGTATTATTTGGCACGCTTGCGATGTTGTTATATCCCGCCGCTTTACTCGTTTTATCACCTTGGCAATATGGTTTTTTTACGGGCGGATCTATCCATGAAGTCGCACAAGTCTTAGCGGCAGGCGAAGCAGGCGGATCAGCCTCTGCAGAAATTGCGGTCATAGTAAAAATGACCCGCGTTTTATTACTGGCACCTATTTTAATTTTAGCCGGCATTTATTTTAATAAAATTTCAACGGACTCAAAACGCCCTGCGCTTTACATTCCTTGGTTTGTGCTGGGTTTTATTATTTGTATTGGCATTAATTCCTTAAGAGTCGTCTCCTTTGCACATACTGAAATGATTCAAGCCTTTGATTTATTTTTGCTGACTATGGCCATGAGCGCTTTAGGATTAAATACGCAATTTAAAGCTTTAGCCACCTTAGGTTTAAAACCTTTTTACTTAGGCGGTGCTTTGTGGCTTTGGCTGATGATCAGCACCTTTGCAGTCGTTATCTTATTCGTATAAACTCAACAGACTATGGATAACTCAAAAGAATTAGCTTACCGCGCACGCCTTTGTAAGGCTAAACGCATAGTCATTAAAGTCGGGACGCATATCTTAATTAATAAATTAGGTGGCCCGAATGTACAACGCATCGCGGCGCTTGCTAAAGAAATTGCACAGCTGCAAGAAAATCATGAAGTTATTTTAGTATCCAGTGGTGCCATTGGCACGGGTTTACATACTTTAGGTTTAAAACGTCGCCCCACCAATTTACCCGATTTACAAATGGCCGCCGCCATTGGCCAAACGCGCTTACAAGTGATCTACCAAAAACATTTTGCTAAACATGGTGTTATTACCTCGCAAGTATTATTAACGCATGATGATCTAAAAAATCGTACACGCCATTTAAATGCCCGCAATACCTTGCAAGCTTTATTAGCACGAAAAATCATTCCGATTATCAATGAGAACGATGTTGTCTCAGTGGACGAAATTAAATTCGGCGATAATGATATTTTGTCTTCTCTGGTTGCAGCGCTTATCAATGCGGATTTATTAATTTTACTCACCACGCCTAATGGCGTACTCGAGCCGATTAACGCAAGAAGTATGCGCCGCATTCCGTATATTGCAGAAATTACGCAAAAAACATTTGCCCTCGTGCAACCTAAGAAAAATGCACTTTCCACCGGCGGTATGCAAACCAAATTTACAGCCGCGCAAAATGCTAATCGCATCGGCGCATTTGCCGTGATTGCCAGTGGTTCACAAAAAAATATTATTACTAAAATTATACAAGGTGAAGACGTAGGCACTTTGATTGGTCATGAAAATACGAAAAATCATATTAAACACCAACGCAAGCAATGGATAGCCTTTTTTCACAAACCGCAAGGGCAAATTATTATTAATGACTGTGCCGTTGAAGCTTTGCGTGATAAAGGGAAAAGTTTATTACCGATAGGCATTACCCAAATCAAAGGTGATTTTATTCAAGGATCCTTAGTCGATGTTTTTGATGAAGGAAATCATCCTATCGCAAAAGGATTCAGCCAATATTCCAGTGATGAGCTGCAAAAAATTAAAGGTAAAAATACCACGCAAATTGCTGATATTTTAGGTCATAAATATTATGACGAAGTGATCCACCGTAAAAACTTAGTGCTCGATATAGATGAGGAACAAGAATGACTATTGAACAACACATTCGCGCTATAGCTGAGCGTGCAAAAGCGGCCAGTACACATTTAGCATCATTAACTACGGATCAAAAAAACTTTATTTTACAAGCCATGGCCAGCGCAGTTGATGAGCATCGCGAAATAATAAAGCGTGAGAATCTAAAAGATGTAGAACTTGCAAAAACCGCGCAACTTTCAGATGCTTTAATTGATAGACTTGTACTGGATGATACGCGTATCGATAATATGATAGCGAGCATTAGGCGCGTTGCGATGCTACCTGATCCCGTCGGAAAAATTCTGCATGAATTTGAAAAAACCAACGGTTTATTAATTAAAAAAATAAGAACACCCATAGGTGTTATTGCAATGATTTACGAATCACGCCCCAATGTCACCGCCGATGTCAGCGCTTTATGTTTAAAAACAGGTAATGCTGCCATTTTACGCGGCGGCAAAGAAGCCCTGCATTCGAATCAAGCCATTCTAGAAATTTTATTAGCAGCGGCTTATAAAGCAGGATTACCCGAACATGCTTTGCAATTGATTACGATTCCTGAACATGAAGCTGTAAAACTATTATTACAAATGCCCGAATACATTGATTTAGCTATTCCCAGAGGCGGCAGTAGTTTAATTAATATGGTCATTGAACACGCCCGCGTACCTGTCATTAAGCACGATAAGGGTCTTTGTCATACTTATGTCGATCAAAGTGCAAACATTCAAATGGCGGTGGATATTTGCGAAAATGCAAAATGCCAACGCCCAGGCGTATGCAATGCGATGGAATCTTTATTAGTGCATGAAGCGATTGCCGATAAATTTTTACCTGAACTTGCAAAACGTATGTTAGAGCGCGGCGTTAAACTTAAGGGTGATAGCACAAGCCGTCATATTTTACCAAACATTGAATTAGCCACTGAAGAAGATTGGAAAACCGAATACTTAGATTTAATTTTATCGATACGCGTAGTTAAAGATGTGCATGCCGCAATTGCGCATATTAATTTTTACGGCTCGCATCATTCTGATACAATTGTCTCTGAAGATTCAAACGCGCAACAATTATTTACAGCACAAGTTGATTCTGCCGCTGTTTATATTAATGCTTCTACACGTTTTACGGACGGCGGTGAATTTGGCATGGGCGCAGAAATCGGGATTAGTACCGATAAACTTCATGCGCGTGGGCCGATGGGATTAGAAGAACTCACCACTTACAAATACATTATTTATGGAAATGGACAAACTCGTGATTAAAAAATATTTTTTTGCATCTGCTTTAGCGGTTTTATTACTCACCGGTTGCGCGAGCAAACCTGATAAGACAGATTTTAACGAAGAATCTTCTGGGTTTTTGCTTAACTATGATTTACTCAAACCCATAGAAAGCCCTGAAGACTTTCAAGTGTACACTTATGTTAATCCAGAAATGAATAAAGAAGATTATTTTGCAGCCATAGTCGAGCCTGTTTTTATTTATGAGGGCGCACTTGAAGATGATAATCTCACGCAAGAACAAATCGAAGATGCCAGACGTGGTCTTACTCAAGGGTTGCGAACCATTATCAAAAATAAATATACATTAACGAATACAGCAGGACCCGGCGTGTTTCGTGTACGCACCGCTATTACTGGCGCATTGCTTGAAAAAGAAGGTTTGAAACCTTGGAATATTATTCCCGTCTCCGCCGCAATCACACTGGCTGCTCATGCTTCCGGCAATGAAAGCAAGAAACCCGTGTTAATCGTCGAGTTATTGATTACCGATAGTGTCAGCAATGAACTGATTGCCGAAATCCTCACTATCAGCAGCGGAGAAAATTTCCGTAGGCTAAGCAATACCAGCGATGAGTTTGAAGACCTTGCACAGAAATGGGTAGAAAAAGCGATGCAGCATACAAAGCAAAAATAATAAATATAATAAAATCAATAAATTAGAGTAAGAAATTTATAAAGCCTAATTAAAAGCTGCACTAAATCGCATTCTGTCGATTTAGTGTAGTTTTTTTAAAAAAAATATGTTACACTAAATCAACAATGTGCTAATTGGTGTAATATTATGACTGCTGAAAATGGCTTTATTGGCCGCAAGCGTGAACTTAAAAAGCTAAACCTATTATTAAAAAAAACCACAGCAAGCTTGGTGGTCGTCAAAGGACGTCGCCGAATAGGAAAAAGCCGGTTGATAGAAGAGTTTGGGAAACACCATAAACTTTACGTGCTTTCTGGTATTGCACCCACAAAAAAAACGACACGACAAGATCAGTTAAATGAATTTGGTTGGCAATTAGGTAATTTGATAGGTCAACCTGCATTTAAAGATAACGACTGGAATGATTTATTTTTACGTCTTGCATCTCATACTCGGCAAGGTCCTGTTATTATATTACTGGATGAGATTACTTGGATGGGTTCCAAAGATCGCAATTTTCTTGGAAAATTAAAAAATGCCTGGGATTTGGAGTTTAAAAAAAATCCTGAATTAATTCTAATATTATGTGGTTCTGTATCATCATGGATTGAAAAAAATATTCTAAGCAATACAGGATTCTTAGGTCGAATTTCATTAAAATTAACACTTGAAGAATTACCTTTAGAGGAATGCAATCAATTTTGGGATAATGAAAAGTATATCTGCGCTTATGAAAAATTTAAAATATTATCCGTAATAGGCGGAATTCCAAAATATCTTGAAGAAATTCAATCTTTCTTACCGGCAGAAGAAAATATAAAAAACTTATGTTTTGATACATCCGGTTTATTATTTAATGAATTTGATCAGATATTCACAGACATATTTTCTAATCGCAGTGAAGAATATAAAAAGATTGTATTAAGCATCGCAGATAACCATAGCAAATATGAAGATATTTGTAAAAAACTCAATGTCAAAAAAAGTGGATTTTTAAGCCAATGTTTAAATGAATTAGTTGAATCTGGCTTTATAAAACGAGATTTCACTTGGAAAGTAGAAACTGGAAAAGCTTCCAAATTAAGCCATTATCGAATCAGTGATAATTATTTAAGATTCTATTTGAAGTATATTTTACCTAATAAAGATAAAGTGATAAGAGGAGTTTTTGAAAACGTATCACTCAATGCGCTACCAGGATGGGAATGTATGATAGGTTTACAATTTGAAAACCTAGTTTTAAATAATAGAAAAAAAATCATGCGATTGCTTAATATTGACGCCAATGATGTTATTTATGATAATCCTTATTTTCAAAATAAAACTTTACGACAAGAATCTTGCCAAGTAGATTATCTCATTCAAACTAGATTTGATACTTTATATATTGGTGAGATTAAATTTTCAAAACGGCAAATTAATATGGATATTATTCCAGAAATGGAAGAAAAAATTAAACGTATTCATCTATCTTCTCGTTTTTCCTGCCGCCCGGTACTCATTCATGTCAATGGAGTGACTGAGGAATTAACCCATAGTCGATTTTTTTCAAAAATAATTGATTTTAGTGATCTATTAGAACATGACTTACAGTAATACTTATCATTTGATCCATCCCATGGCCCTATGAATAGCTATTGGATACTTTTAGAAAATTAGCTTGCAAATCTAAATGAGAATCGTTATCATTCTCGATAAGTTGTATTCATCTTATCGAGGTTTGACGATGCCAAGTTTTTTTAATTCCAGTAATTTATCCAGTTATGCAAGTTCCGCGGCTAATTCTCTGGGTTTTGTCGGTAACCGCTTATTTGACGGGGCCCATTATCTATCTAAAAAATTAGGCCTAGCAAAAGTTGATCAAACTGTAGAAGACTATTGCTTGCATGTTTATTGGATTGCGGCAGTACCCCTAGCAGGTCACCTACTTCCTGATTTAGGCGCGAGCTTAACAGGCGAAGAAGATGTTGATTATAGCGTTAATAACCCTTTAGTTCCTTTAGGAATGTGTTTAGGCGCAGTAAGCGCACTTATTCTTCAAGCAGCAGTTCTGCATTACCAAAAAATATCCCCTCCCAAAGAAGAATCAGAGATTGATCTTCGAGAAGACTTTGACTCTGAAAGTGAGCGTTTTTCTGACCGACTTGGGGAATTTACTAGTCATACCATTGGCATCTTTTTTTATAATTTTGTACTGACCTTTGTTGCGGTGGCTTCTTTTCTTAAACCAGAAGAAAATGAATCCGAATCTGATTTGGCCTTTGCAGGTCGACATGCCTTAGCTACAGTTGTTGGTTATATCTATGGTAAATGTGAATTAGCGCTGCACGAATCTAACCTCAATGCAGCAACGCAAGAAAGTAACTTATCCATTTTCTCTGCTCTGTATAATTGTTTAGTAACAGATGTTGCAAAAGAAGAAGGCTTGCAAAAAATTCTCGTATTTTGGGTTGCCGCAGGGATTTTAGGATCTCATACATTAGGTGGGCTTTACCCTTTGACCGACGATAAATCGTCATTGGGTTATGCGATACCTTCTGCGATCAAAATTCCGCTTTATTTTATTATTCCAATTGGCGCAATCTCACATTCAGTCAGTGAAATTCAAGCCTATAAAACCGTAAAAGTGGGTCTACGACGTCTGCAAGGAACTTACGTGAGTCTTGATCTTTGGAAAAAAAGTTTATTCATTACAATTGCTTGCGCCGCTAAATGCTCTAATTTTTTCCACGTGATTCCAGAAGCAGTGGCATTCCCAAGATTAATTGAAATGTTAGGCGGAAAAAAATTGGATAAAAAAACCCATAGCGCTTTGACTTGTGTAAGTGGTTTTGTATTTGGCGTACCTGATCTCGTCACTACTTTTTCTGCAACAACGCTGCCTGCGCTGCGTAAATTATTTGGGAATGCCGGAGAAAACAATCCAGGCGCACCGCTGCTTATTAATGTTAATGGCACAATGGTAAAACATCAGGAAGATAACGGGGAAAAATATTCATGTTGCCCAGTTTAGAAAATATCACTCATCCTTGTTTTACAGATGAAGATTTAACTTCTTGTACAAACATGTTCGATATGGAAAACGTAGGCCATAACTTATCTGAAAAACAGTTTTTATTAATTGCTTGTTCTTTGGCTAACCTCTTAAAAACATTGCATGAACAAAATATTTATCTAGGTGGTGTTGATGAAGATAGTGTCCAACTCAAACCTATAGGCCAATACTATTTACCCATTTTGCAAAAAAAGAATACGCCGTTTCTTAAAAAGTCAGACAATAACCAAGATAAAATAAACGATACGCGCTTGCTGTGCAAAACGTTACTTAGAATGAATCATGTTGAAAGCGAATCAGTGAACAAGTTGCTTATTGATGCACATGAAAATAAAAAAGGGAGTACTACTCTATTTGACGATTTAGCCAGATTAGTTAAAACAGAAATAACAAACACGCCCGCAGATGATCATTTTATCGAAGTTGCACTTCATGCAGGAGTAGAATATAGCACTCCTAAAGCAATTCAAATTCATGCACAAAATCATCGGCTTGATGAGTTACATCATTTAGAATCAAATAATGATGAAAATGTATCTCTTGCAGATTTAGATGAAGATCAACGCACCAGTCTTTATTGTGCTAGACCAGCGCTTGCAGAACAAGAAACTATTCCAGAAATTAAAGCAACAGCAGAAGTTTTGAATAGACATTTATGGCCTTGTGCTAAACAGTTACCACTGCTTTCCAACTCCAATACACTATTAGGGTTCCCATTTTTAGGGTTGTTTTTTAGCATATGGAATATGCCCACCCAGACGACAGCCTCGTACGAAGAACCACTGCATGATGATAGTGTATATATTCGTGCATTCGAGCACTTATGGCAAAAATTTCCTTATAAAAAAAATATTTTTTTAAAAAATATTCCTGATGAGAAACTCAATGCAATAATGCTTGATGCCTATAATGAAAATAATGCTGAAAAAATAGCAGCGCTTAAACCTGTTTATGAGAATAGAGTTATTGCTCTTGAGACTTTATTTGAACAAAATCCCCAATGCGCAGCGGATATTGCTTTTGCATTCTGGAAACCTGAAGATTCAAATGATTTATTTACAAAATTTATTAATTCACACATTCTAATTAATAAGGCCATTGATGAAAAATTAGCACGCCATGTACTCAAATGGCATGGCGTCAGCACCGGTGATGGTAAATACCTATCGACTCAAGTTGCTAGAAATATAATCAATCAAAGAAAAGGAACAGGATATGGCTTGCAAGAAATTCGTGGTGGATTATTGCAAATTATTCAGGCCATTGAAGCTTATGAAAGTGTCTTAACCCGCAGAGAGAATGAAAAACTGCCCTTGCACTATTTTCGCTGTCATAAAACAAGTGAACGCAGATCATTATGTAGAGAAATTTTGCAGAACTGTAGTGAAGCAACAGATGCTAATGATCTTTGCATTAAATTACAGTCCTGCATTAACAACTTAAACAAGTTCAGCACCATAGGCAAAAGCAAATTGGCTGAAAAACTAGAAACTATTCAAAATGATTTAAATCCTAAACTAAAAAAAACTTATTTTAGATTATTTTGAAATCATCTCTACAACACCATTTTGCGCACGCATCACTTGATCCACTTTAGACCAATCCACTTGCGTACTTCTAACTGCAAGCGCCGCATTGATTTTATCTTTAGCCATCGCTTGACGTGCATCTTCAGACATTGGATATTCCGCCAATAAAGGATGCACTTCTAAATAAAGTTTATTCCCTTTCCAGCCTGCTTTAATCGGTTCATTAATTAATGAAACCGGTGTTCCAACGGGAACGTTATTAAAGAGCTCTTCAATATCCATAGGAAACATACGGATACAACCGTGCGATACACGGCGGCCAATACTGGTTGGATTACTTGTACCATGGATTAAATAACCTGGAATACTCAAACGCAAAGCATATTTACCTAAAGGATTATTAGGTCCGGGTCCTACAACAGCTGGAGTATGAACACCACGTGCTGCATTTTCTGCAAGAATACTCTTAGGCACATGCCAACTAGGATTAGCTTCTTTATCAACAACTTTTCCTTCTCTTATCGGTGTTTTCCAACCCACTTTTCCAATACTAACGGGATAGGTCATAAATTCAGATTGGTTAAAATAATAAAGACGAATTTCAGGCAAATTAATCACAATCCCATTACGCTGGGATGGCAATATAAATTCTGCAGGAATGGTGATATCGTGTTTTTGTTTATCAGGATAATCTTCATTTACGCCAGGATTAGCAATTTGAATGGCAGAAGCGCCCACATCATACGTATGCGCATAATAGCTAAATGTATCATTCTTTTTAGGCGTGACAGTAAAAACTTCGCCAAAGACTTCATTGCCATTTAAGGGGAATGTTTTTGCAAAAACAGGTGCAGAAACTGTTATTGACAATAAGATCAAATACTTAAAAAATAATCGCATAATGGGCCTCAATTAATAGAATGATATTAATTAATAATAGTGCATTATTTATTTTTGTCTTTGAAGCTTTAAAGCCCTGTAATATGTCGACCTACGATTAAATGGTGAATATTATCTGTGCCTTCATATGTAAAAACCGATTCTAGATTATTCATATGGCGAATGACCGGGTATTCTAAGCTGATACCATTAGCGCCTAATAAATTTCTTGCGCTTCTAGCGATGTTTAATGCATTTTGACAAGCATTCATTTTGGCTAGAGAAATCATCGCAAAATGCGCTTGTTGTTTATCCATCAAGCGGCCGAGATGTAAATTTAATGTTTGTGCTTTAACAATTTCATTTAACATATCCACTAAATCTTTTTGCACCAATTGAAAACTAGCTAAAGGTTGATTAAATTGTTTGCGCAATTGGCAATATTCCAAAGCGGTATCATAGCAAGCTTGTGCGGCGCCATTTGCACCCCAAGCAATGCCATAGCGTGCTTGTGTTAAACATTTTAACGCGGCCGATAAACCGGTTTGCGTTCCCGCTAAATAATGCGACTGCGGTACAAAGCAATCATTTAAAATAAGCTCGCCGGTATGCGACGCACGCAACGACATTTTATGTTTTACAGTTTTTTGAATAAAGCCTGGGGAATTTTTTTCAACGATAAATCCACGAATGCCGTCCGGAGTTTTCGCCCAAACAATAGCGATATCGGCAATATCGCCATTGGTAATCCACATTTTATTACCGTTTAATATATAACCATCTTGAACAGGCTGCGCCGTTGTTTGCATACTAGCCGGATCAGATCCAGAATCAGGTTCTGTTAAACCAAAACAACCAATAAATTGCGCGCTCGCTAATTTAGGTAAAAAATATTTTTTTTGATCAGTACTTCCATAATGAAAAATAGGAAACATCACCAACGAAGATTGCACCGAAACAAAACTGCGTAAACTGCTATCACCGTATTCTAATTCCTGGCAGGCCAAACCATAACTCACATAATTTGCATTAGCGCCGCCATATTCCGTCGGTAAAGTCATGCCGAATAAACCTAGCTGCGCCATCTGAGCAGTGAGTTCTTCAGGGAAAACAGCATCTTCAAACGCTTTTGCCATTTTAGGCAAAGCGTGCTCGGCCACAAATTCCCGGACATTATCCCGGATTTGACGCTCGGTTACGCTTAATTGTTCATCAAGTAATAAGAAATCTTTCATCCAAACAGTATAGCCAAAATAGTCTACTCTCAGGTAAAATAGCCATTTATTGATACGAGTAAACCATGTCCAGAGTCCAATTTCCGATTACATTGGTGGATAGCCAAGAAATTGCCCAAGGTGTGCGGCATTTAACCTTTGTCCGTGCGGATGAACAAACTTTTACGTTTATTCCCGGGCAATTTATTAATTTGCATTTTTCTGTGGGCGAAGAGGTTTTACAACGCAGTTACAGTATTGCGACTGTTGCTACTGAAAATGCCCATCAAATAGAGTTAGCCTTATCACATGTTTCTAATGGTCGGGCGTCTGGATTTTTATTTAATATGGAAATTGGCGCATCGATAGAAGCCAGCGGGCCTTTTGGACGTTTGATTTTACGTGATGATGAAAAACCTAAACGTTATATTTTAGTGGCAACAGGAACTGGTGTTACACCTTATCGCGCCATGTTGCCTGAATTATCTAAACGGATGAAAGCGAATAATACGGAAGTGATTGTCGTCTTAGGTTCACGCACATCCGATGAATTATTGTATCAAGCGGAATTTGTCGATTTTATGCAATTGCATCCGCAGTTTAAATTTTACGGTTGTTGCAGTCGTGCAACGGATCCTTTACAAACTTACCAGCGCAAAGGTTATGTGCAAGAAGCATTTGCCGAGCTGGATTTAATGCCAAATGATGATATTGTTTATCTGTGCGGCAATCCACATATGGTTGATGATGCCTATAAATTATTAATCGATGTTGGCTTTGATAAACAAAACGTGCGTCGCGAAAAATACGTTTTTTCACATTAAGGATTTTCTTTGGATAAAATCACTTTAACAATGCCCGATGATTGGCATGTGCATTTGCGTGACGGTGATGCTTTAAATGTTACTGCAAAAGCCACAGCACGCTGTTTTGCACGCGCAATTGTAATGCCAAATTTGCCACAACCTATTGATAATATTATTTTAGCTAACAGTTATCGTGAGCAGATTTTAAAAGCGCTGCCTGAGAATACCCATTTCACGCCTTTAATGACATTGTATCTGACAGAACATTTATCCATTGAAAGTATTTTACATGCAAAAGCTGCCGGTATTTATGGCGTAAAATTATATCCCAGAGGCGCAACCACTGGTTCTGGTCATGGCATAGTTGATATTGAAAAAGCTTACCCTATTTTTGAAGCCATGGAAAAATGCGGTTTAAATTTATTAGTCCACGGCGAAGTGGTTGATCCTAGCGTAGATGTCTTTGATCGCGAGACAGTATTCATTGATACCATTTTGGCGCCTATCATCAAAAAATTTCCTAATCTTAAAATTGTGATTGAACATATTAGCACTGCAAATGCAGTAGATTTTGTATTAGAAAACAGCAACAATATCGCGGCAACAATTACCGTGCATCATTTATTATTAACCCGCAATGATTTATTAGTCGGCGGTCTTCACCCCCATCACTATTGTTTACCTGTAATTAAAACTAAACACGATCAACAAGCCTTAATTAAAGCTGCTATCAGCGGCAATCCAAAATTTTTCTTAGGCACAGACAGCGCGCCACATCCAAAAGGTAAAAAAGAAAATGCCTGTTGCGCCGCAGGTATTTTTACCGCGCATGCTGCAATTGAGCTTTATGCTGAGATATTTGATAAAGCCAACGCTTTAGATAAACTCGAAGGTTTTGCGAGTTTTTACGGTGCAGATTTTTATGGTTTGCCGCGTAATGAAAAGAAAATCACCTTGCAACGATCAAGCTGGCAAGTGCCAGAATCAATTCTCTACCAAAATACGCAATTGATTCCATTTCGCGCGGGCGAGAATATAGATTGGAAATTATTTCTTTGAAAAAAGCTTAATCATTTCAGTTTCTTTATTCGATGTATAATTCAATGTCAGTCTTTGTTTTTGACAAAACATCCGCCAAGAATTTAATGAATCTTCTAGTTTTGAGGGTGCAATAAGAACAGGCTCTGGGATAGTATCTATATATTCTCTATATAATGCATAAATTGCCCCCGAGTCTAACAGAGGGTTAACACCATAGATATAATATAAATGGGGATCGATTTCCAATCTTTTAATGCTCCATAGTTATGTCTTAATGCTAACACAATCTAGAAATTTGGGTCAAACTATTTGGATGACCATGGAGTTTGATAACGATCAATCTGATTGCGCACGAGATATAAGATAATTAATCCTGGAAACGACGCAATAAACGTGGTGAGGAAAAACGGAATAAAACCATAATGCTCAACGATGTAACCCGCCAATGGCCCTAAAGATTCTCGGCCAATTGCCGTTAAAGCAGCTAGAGCCGTAAATTGTGTTGCCGTAAAACGCGGATTACATAAGGACATTAATAACGCTAAAAATGCAGCTGTACCTAAACCGCCGCAGAAATTTTCCACCACTATGGTAATAGCCATCATCGTATAATCTTTACCGACTATTGCTAATACTAAAAACATTAAATTCGACAAGGCTTGTAAAATACCAAACGTCATCAGTGCGGTAAATAAACGCATACGTAGCATAAAAAAACCAGCAACGATTGCGCCGAGAATACTGGCCGCCATACCACCGATTTTAAGAACACTACCCACATCGGTTAAAGTAAAGCCTAATCCTTTAATCAAAAACGCTGAAAACATTTTCGCAATAAATGCATCACCAAATTTATAAAAAATAATGAGCGCTAATAACCATAACGCCATAGGCCTTGTTAAAAATTCTTTAAGTGGTTGAATAAATGCTTCAGCTAAACTTTGCGGCTCACCTTTTTCATGTTTAGGTTCTCGAGCTATCACTGTCGCAATAATACCAACAGCCATAAGTGCTGCCATAACAAGATAAGTATCGCGCCAGCCAATTTGATCGGCCATTAATAACGCTACTCCACCTGCTATGACTAATGCTAAACGATAAGCGCCCACAAAAACGGCCGCTCCTAAACCACGCTCCTCGGGTTTTAAAATTTCTGCCCGATAAGCATCAATCGCAATATCTTGTGTGGCTGCAACAAATGCTGCAAATACCGCAATCAAACATAAAGTCCACGCGCTATTAATAGGATTAAAAAAAGCCATCGCAGCAATTGCGCACAATAATAATAATTGTGTTACCAACATCCAACCGCGTCTATGCCCTAAAAATGGCCACACATAACGATCAATTAGCGGTGCCCAAAGAAATTTATAAATATAAGGCTGGCCAATTAATGTAACCCAACCAATCGCGGTATAACTCGCGCCACTGTGTGCAAACCAGGCTTCTAAGGTGCTACCGGTTATGACTAATGGTAAACCAGAAGAAAAACCTAACAAGATCATCACAATCATGCGGCGCTGTGTTAAGAGGGAGAGAATTTGAACCAAAGACAACTTATTCATAAACATAATAGTAGCAAAAAATGCTACAATAATCCCTTTATATATGGGAACTTCATGTCAGCAGAAACTTTAAAAACCGCAGTCCTTGCAGCACTCGAAGATATTAAAGCGATTGATACCGTCGTTATTGATGTTAAAGCACTTACGCCTTTGGCAGATTATATTATTGTTACCAGCGGTCGCTCGACGCGCCATTTACAAGCCATTGCCGATCATGTTACTGAAGCTGCTAAAAAATTAGGTGTTAAGCCCATCGGCGTCGAAGGTGAAGCTGGCAGCGAATGGGTACTCGTGGATTTAGGCGACATTATTGTTCACGCGATGCAACCTGCTGTGCGCGAATATTATCAGCTTGAAAAACTCTGGTTAGTTTAATGCAAATTCATATCCTCAGTGTTTGCGGCAAAGCGCCCACCTGGGTACAAGAAGGCTTTACTACTTACACAAAACGTTTACCCAAAGAAATTCCGCTGACTTTAAAAGAAATTCCTGCTGCAAGCCGTGCCACAAATCCGGTTGCTAAATGCTTAGAAATCGAAGCAAAACTTTTATTAGCCGCTATTCCAAAACATGCGCATGTTATTGCGTTAGATGAACGCGGCGGTCTTTGGGATAGCGTGCAATTATCGGAAAAATTAAATAACTGGCAAGTGCAAAACCAAATCATCTGCTTGCTAATTGGTGGGCCAGATGGCTTTCATTCATCCATTCGTGAAAGCGTGCATGAAACTTGGTCTTTATCAAAACTCACTTTGCCACATGCACTTATCCGCGTTATACTTGCAGAACAAATTTACCGTGCTTGGACCCTATTAAATAAGCACCCTTATCACCGATCATGAGAAACCCATACTTAAAAAATCATTTGGCCGAAAGCCAATTATTTCGTAACCGAGTTTTTGTGGCTGGTATCGTTATTATCGTTTTTTTCTTATTGCTGGTCGGCCGACTTTATTATTTACAAATCCAGCAATTTACAACTTATTCAACCTTATCCGAGCAAAACCGTGTGACTTTATTACCGGTGGCGCCCAATCGGGGTCTTATTTATGATCGCAACGGGGTTTTATTGGTTGAAAATATTCCCGCTTACAGTTTACAAATTATTCCGGAAAAAGTTAATAATATTTCCGAAACCATTAATGCACTCAACGAAATCATTCCTATCACAGAGGATGAACAAAAAAACTTTTATCAACAATTAAAACTGCGCCGCCGCTTTGAAGGCGTGCCTTTAAAAGTCAATTTGGACGAACAAACAGCCGCGAAATTTTCTGTGAACAGTTATAAATTCCCCGGCGTTAAAATTTCTGCAGAATTAATGCGCCGCTATCCTTACCAAGATATTTTTTCACATTCCATTGGTTATGTTGGCCGCATCAATGAACAAGAAATGACGCAGATTGATAAAACCATTTATAGCGCTACGCAATACATAGGTAAAACCGGTATTGAACAATATTACGAAGCGCAGTTGCGTGGCATGCCTGGCTATCAACATGCGGAAACTAATGTTCGCGGACGCATCGTGCGTATTTTAAAAAATGAAGCACCCACACATGGTAATGATTTATATTTAACCATTGATCACCCGCTACAGATTGATAGCATCATCGCTATGGAAGGTAAACGCGGAACCGTTGTCGCTTTAGATCCTAAAACCGGTGCGATTTTAACGTTTATTAGCGCACCCGGTTTTGATCCAAATTTATTTGTAGAAGGCATAGGCCAAAACACTTATCAAGATTTATTAAATTCTTGGGAGAGACCTTTATTTAATCGTGTATTGCGCGGTCAATACCCACCTGCTTCTACCGTAAAACCCATGATTGCGCTGCAAGCATTGCAACTCGGATTTGTTACTCCAGAATATCAAATTAGCGATCCTGGATTTTATCGCTTACCCAATGTTAAACGCGCTTATCGCGATTGGTGGAAGCCAGGACATGGTATGGTTAATGTCCATAAAGCGATAGTCGAATCCTGTGATACTTATTTTTATGCGATTTCTAATCGCATGGGCATCGATCCTATCACTGACATTATGAAACAATTTGGTTTTGGTGAAATTACAGGGATAGATCTCGTCGGTGAATTAAAAGGCGTTTTACCGGGCAAAGAATGGAAACGCGCTAATTTAAATGAACCTTGGTATCCCGGCGAAACCTTAATTACCGCCATTGGTCAAGGATTTACGCTCACAACACCTTTGCAGCTTGCGCAAATGTCTATGATGCTAGCCAATAAAGGCGAGCGTATTCAACCACGTTTGGTAGATTATATTAAAACACCTGAAGGTGAGATCATTAAAAATGAGCCCGTACATTTAGATTCCCTACCCCCAAAAGAAGAAAAACATTGGGCTTTAATTCAACAAGCCACACGTGATGTCGTCGGCGGTGCTCGCGGTACAGCGCGTCGTATTAATAATCCTGATTTTGCTATTGCCGGAAAAACAGGAACTGCGCAAGTCTTTACCTTGGGTCAAAATGAAAAATACAACGCCAATTTATTAAAAGAACATTTACGCGATCATTCATTATTTATTGGTTATGCGCCCGCAGACGATCCACAAATTGCACTGGCAATTGTTTTAGAAAATAATACCGGCGCTGCAGATGTTGCGCAAAAAATATTTGAAAGCTATTTAGCAAGGATAAACCAATGAAATCACTTTTAGGACTTTCAAGTTATGGTCGAAACCATACCTTGCAAAATCGTTTCTGGCAGCAAATTCACCTTGACCCTTTATTATTAGGCTTGTTAATTGCTTTAATTTCTTTAGGTTTAGTGGTGCTAGCCAGCTCAGACGCGCAAGATCCTGGTTTAATGCAAAGACAATTGATGCGTATTGGTTTAGCACTTTTTTTAATGGTGGTTGTAGCCCAAATTCCGATTCGCTATTACTCCCTTGCAGTGCCCTGGCTTTATGGCATTAGTTTGCTGTTATTAATTGCTGTTTTATTAATTGGCTATACCAGCAATGGTGCCAAAAGCTGGTTGAATTTAGGCTTTATTCGTTTTCAACCATCGGAGCTTATGAAGCTCGCCTTGCCGATGTTGATCGCTTATTATTTTTCTAAAAAACAATTACCCTGTAGCTTTAAAGAAGCATGTGTAGGCTTAGTATTAATTGCCATTCCCTGTTTTTTGATTGCTAAACAACCCGACTTAGGCACAACCACAATGATTGCGGCGAGTGGCTGTTTTGTATTATTTCTTGCCGGTCTACGTTGGCGCTATATTCTCGGCGCGTTAATTGCCGCTGCCGCGCTTGCACCTATTTTATGGAATGTGTTGCATGAATATCAACGCGGTCGCGTGCTGACTTTTTTAAATCCTGAAAGTGATCCGCTCGGTAGCGGTTATCAAATTATTCAATCTAAAATCGCTATAGGTTCAGGTGGTTTATTTGGTAAAGGTTGGATGAATGGTACGCAATCGCATTTAGAATTTTTGCCTGAAGCGCATACGGATTTTGTGTTTGCAGTCTTAGGCGAAGAATTCGGTTTGCTGGGTTCATTATTAATGCTGATACTTTATGCCTGCATCATACTGCGCGGTTTATACATTAGTGTTCATGCACAAGATACATTTTCGAGGCTTTTAGCTGGTAGTTTAATTTTAACCTTTTGTTTTTATGTATTTATTAACATTGGCATGGTCATGGGCTTATTTCCTGTTGTCGGTGTACCGCTGCCTTTAATTAGCTACGGCGGAACATCGATTGTGACTTTACTTGCAGGATTTGGTATCCTAATGTCTATTCATACGCATCGTAAATTAGTAGGTTAATGAAGGGAGTTATCATGACGATAAAAAAATGGTGTTTAGTAGTTTTATGTTTCATCATGAGCCCGGCTTATGCCGATATTAGCGAGCGCAAAGATGTTCAAGCTTTTATTCAAGACATGGTCAAAGAACATGGCTTCTCAGAAGCAGAATTAAACGCGGCATTTAAAAAAGTCACCATCAATCAAGGTATTATTGATGCGATGGATCGCCCTGCTGAAAAAACAAAACCCTGGTATGAATATGAGGCCATGTTTGTCACTAACGCTTCCGTGATTGCGGGTGTTAAATTCTGGAAAGAAAATGAAGCTGCTTTAGCAAAAGCAGAAAAAGAATACGGTGTACCGCCTGAAATTATTCTTGCCATTTTGGGCGTAGAAACGCGCTTTGGCCAAAATACCGGTGGATATTCTGTATTAACGGCGCTGTCAACATTATCATTTGAATACCCCAGACGCAGCCCATTTTTCACCAGTGAATTAAAACAATTCTTTCTATTAACACGTGAAGAAGGTGTTGATCCAACAAGCTTAATGGGTTCTTATGCCGGCGCTATGGGTACCCCACAATTTATGCCTAGCAGTTACCGTAGTTATGCGATTGATTTTTCCGGTAATGGCAAACGTGATATTTGGCACAATAATACCGATGTTATTGGTAGCGTCGCTAATTATTTCAAAGCCCGTGGCTGGAAACGTGGTGAACCTGTAGCTTTTCAAGCTAATACGACTGGCAATGCTTATAAAGACATCGCTGTAAATCAAATTGATCCTTTTATTTCCATCGCTGCGCTTAAAGATAAAGGCGTAACACCGCGTGAAAAAATTAACCTTGATCCTAACCAACTTGCTACATTAATTGAATTAAAAGCTAAAGATGGCAATGAATATTGGATAGGCTTAAATAATTTTGAAACCATCATGCGCTATAATCCAAGAGTCATGTATGCAATGGCCGTTTTTGAATTAAGTCAAAAAATTAAAGAATTACATGGATAATAAATTGCGCCTAATCATTATTTTTACATTGTCAACATTGCTTATTGGCTGCGGTAGTGTCACAAAAACAAATAGTCGCTATGCGCAAGAACATGATAGCGCACCGGGTGAACCTAAAGACGTCAAAGATGTTCCTGATGCTGTTCCCAAGCATGAACCTAAAAGCAAATATGGCAATATGGATTCTTATGAAGTCTTTGGTAAACGTTATTACACCAAAGATTCCAGCAGCGGTTACGTTGCTCAAGGCAAAGCATCTTGGTATGGCACGAAATTTCATGGCGCTCGTACATCCAGCGGTGAAACATATGATATGTATGAAATGACTGCTGCGCATACTACTTTGCCACTACCGACTTATGCACGTGTGACCAATACCGCCAATGGCAAAAGTGTTATTGTAAAAATCAATGATCGCGGTCCTTTTCACAGTGACAGAATTATCGATTTATCTTATGCAGCCGCAGCCAGAATTGGTATTTTAAATCAAGGCGTCGGTCATGTGAAAGTGGAAGCCATTGATCCCAACACGCATAAATCTGCACCCATACCGACGATTATGTCCGCAGAAAATAAAAAAGCACCCGCTCCTGCTAGCGATCAATATTATTTACAAGTTGCTGCTTTTGGCGATAAAACCTATGCTGAAAAAATGATGAGGGATCTTGAAAACATTATTGATGAGCCCATGCAAATCAGTCAAAAGAATTCATCTGATTTTTACCGCGTACAAGTTGGACCTTTTAAAGATGAAACCAGCGCGAAAGCTTATGAATCACAACTTGCCAGTTTAATTGCGCAAAAGCCTGTTCTCGTAACCCGTTAATTTAAACAAGGAGTGTTGAAATGAAATATCCATTACTAATCGCTGTATTAACTCTTTTAGTATCTGCTTGCAACACCATGCACGGCGTAGGCGCTGATGTTTCTGAAGGTGGCGAAGCGATACAAAATGCTGCAGATACGGAATAAAATTTTTTAATACAATCTGAACCCAGGGATGGATAAAATGAACCGATATCAATACGCGCTCACTTCAGGTCTAATGTTAATAGCCAGCACTACTGCATGGGCTGACTATGACGTTGATCCTTATGTTGAGCTCTTATTAATGGCGGGTGTCACCACGACAGATTCTGAAAATGCTACCTTAGAGACATTTAGTTTTCAAGAATTAGAACAAACCAATCAAAGCGATTGGAATTTTTTCACCGGTCAAGTCGGTGTTAGCTATGTTTATCCTTTAGCTGATTTCTCAACCGGCGTCGTGGACTGGTTTCCAAGCATTATGCCGCAAATCAATGTTTATTTTATCGATAGCGGCGAAATTGTCGGTAATATGTATGAACAACCCACAAATGTGAATAATTTAGATTATACGATGGATTACGATAATATCCGCGCCATGTTTGATTTAGGCATCACAGTTTTAGCCATTGATAGGTTTTCAATCTATGCACTTGCGGGTGTGGGTATGTCATGGAATAGCATTGATTTTAAAGCTAATCCCACACCAGAAGGCATGGATAATGACGTCGATCCCTTTGAATTATACGGCCAACACAGCAGCAGTATGGCTTATGAATTTGGCGGCGGCGTTTCTTATGCACTATTAGATTCTGTTGCTATTTCTGTAGAATATTTATATGCCGGCATTTTGGATGTCAAAATAGATCAAGACAATAATGATTATACAGCCGACGTAGCCAGCACAGAATTTGATATTAATACGCAAACAATCTTAGCGGGCTTGCGACTTAAATTCCCATAAATTTGTGAGTAGGAAGTTCCATGGGGTTAACAATATTAAATGCCTATAAAGGCTCAAGAGCATTTGCAAGTTTTATCAAATCTTCCTTTTCACTTCATTATCATGAATTTAAAATAATCCGTAGAGTAACAGAACTGCATAAAGCTGGCAAAAATGAAGTTTCAGAAGCCATACATACCCCCAGTAATAAATTATTTTTTTTAAAAAATATTAGCAACAATGCGCAATTTGACGAAATGCGCATTAAAGCAGAAGAAGAAGGCAAATCTACGGATGGCATTGGTTATTCTTTGGAAGAACAAAAATTTCGTATCGCAAAAGAAGTCTTTGCAACAAGTATAATGAAACATATTTTAGGTGATAAACATACGCCAGCTAGTATTCACCCGGTAAAACGTATTGAAAATGGGCTTGAATCCATACTCGTGGCTTCCGAATCTGTGGGCGATCTAACAAGTTTATTGGAGAATAATTTCACAGTTAAAAACGGTAAAACATTTATTACCATTAACAATAAAGAATACGAAACTTACGGCCGCCTAGCCATAAAAATTGCCCAACATCTTCTAGGTGAGCGCGATGGTAATCCACAAAATATCGGCGTGGTACTGGATGAAATAGAACCTTTAGCGGTAAAAACAATTGATCATGAACACAGTTTTGAACGCCACTTAGGGCAACTCGACAATCCAGAGCAAAGAAACAAAATTATTGACGAAGAAGTAGAAAGCCTTATTCGGGCAAATGTATTTACACCTTTTGGTAAAAAAATGGATTTGCATCAAGAACACATTAATACCCGCGATCCAATTCGTTTAAAAATTATTCACGATATTGCACACTTATTAAATGACGGCACAGTCATTCGTAAATTGTTTCAACAGACATTCAGCCATGATCATTCACCGCTTTATAGAAAAAAAATACAAGGAATTGTCACACATCTTGAATTGATGCGGGATATTTACACAAAAGCGGATTTAAAATTACATGAAAAACATCAATCGGCTCAGCGGCTTAGTATATAAGCTCAATAGAGCAAATTGTAAGATATACCTTACAAAATATGCAATTTATTGCAATATGGAGATTACAATAATAGAGTTATTTTGTAATATGCATATTACACATTATGTAACTATTTGATTATATTGGCTTCTTTTACATATAGTTGCTTAAACGTCTCAAACGCTAAATCGATAGCTCGCTCAATAGACTGGCCAGCTTCTTGTGTTTCACAAACCGCATCTTCGTCGGTTCCTACTATGGCTAAGATCGCGCCCGTAATTATTTTATGCTGGGGTAATTTAAAATCTTCTGCTAAATGAAAACCCATAATCGATGATAAAATAAAAAGTATGGAACACTCCATTTCAGAAGCTAAAACACCTGCTTTTTTTAAATATTGCACGTAGTCCTCGTTTTCTTTCAAAAAAGAACATTTAATTTCGCGGGCATAAAATGAACCTTTTGAATGGATAATTCCGGCATGTACTCTTTCGTTATTTTTTGCAGCTTCTAATGCAGCTGTTATCATTTCTATGGATGCCGTTGCTGGAAATTCTGAGGGCATGTAATTTCCTGAGGTATCTTCATCGCGCACCGCTGCGGTGGCTATGACAACATCGCCAACTTTTACAAAATTCGATTGCAGCGAACCTGCTGTGCCTACCCGTAAAAAGCGTTTTGCACCTAAGATACAGAGTTCATGAAAAATAATATCTGCACTTGCGGCGCCCATGCCTGTAGAAATAGCTGCAACGTCAATTTTGCTATTACCATCCATGATATAACCTAAATATAGATTATGTCCGCGTTGATGTTTTTTCTGTTTGCGATCTTGAAAATGTTCAGCAATTTTTTCTGCGCGGGAAGTACAACCAGTTAAAAAAACGTAGCGGCCTAAGGTGCCATTGCCTTTAAAATCTTCTGGGCTAGCATTAATGTGCATGGGTTTTAATTTTAGGTAATCTGTTTTTGGGAGCATAGCTTGACCCTTTCGTTATAATTTAATGGCGAACATAAATACCTACACGCACTATACCACAACTCATGGGTAAAAAATCACTGTAATGCATAGCAAAGTGATCCGAGGGTAATAATTTACTGATGATTATGATTTGTGTGCCTGGCTTTAGTTGCTTTAGTTTTTCTAAAATATTCTGCCAAAAATCAGCTATGAATGCGCTTGCATTAATAAAAATAATATTGGCCTCTGACCAATCGCTTGTTAATAAATCGGCTTGAATGAAATGAATGGTTTTATTTTTCAATAATTCTGATTGTTGAATTGATATTGCACTGTTGTGCAATAGCTCCAATTGTTCAATGCCACATGTTTTTTTAAAATCATATAATAAAGCTGCACATACTACGGCTTTTCCAACACCAGATCCTAAATCATAAAAAATACTTTCTTTATTTATTTCACATTGATCTAAAAGTTTAATAAAGCTTTTATAGTTAATTTCACCGTAAATATATTCATAAGAAAATAATTGCTGATCGGCTCGTCCTTGTTTGGCTAAGTTAAAGCCAGGTACGTTATAGTAAAGTTTATGGCATACAGCCATCGCTTGTCGTCTTTTTTTATACTGGGCTAGCCAGTTGAAGTTAATCATAAGAACCTGTGGGTATGCTAAACTAAAATTTATTATACTACAGATGAGCTATAAGCATGAACCATTCCAGCGCCAAAGCGTCACATTATGATAAAGACGCTGCCCAATACGATATATTCAACGAAAAAAATTCAGCCATTATCAATCATACGATAGAAAAAATTCTTAAAAAATATAAAGTTCATACCGTATTAGATATGACTTGTGGCACAGGATCCCAGGTTTTTTGGCTAGCAAAACGTGGCTTTGAAGTGACTGGCTCTGACATTAACTCTAAAATGCTAACGATTGCTAAACGTAAAGCTTTGGTAAAAAAATACCCTGTTGAATTTTTCAAAAAAGATATACGTACAGCGCAGCTGGGTGAATTCGATGCCGTGATCACTATATTTAATGCCATTGGTCATTTAACAAAAAGAGATTTTGAAAAAGCGGTACGTAATATTTATAACAATTTGAAACCCGGCGGTTTATATATTTTTGATATTAATAATTTAAATTATTTACTTAAAGGTAATAACATTACGCACTTAACGATCGACTGGCAAGAAGCAACGGGTAATAAAAAAATACGTGAAATTCAATACAGCACGATTAATAAAGCAGGTATTCTTGCTTCTTATACGACATCTTATATTCAAAAAAATGATGCGCAGCCTAAAATTATTAAGCAAGCACAAACTTTACAAGTGTACACAGCTTCGCAACTTACAGAAATCCTACAGCAGAATGAATTTAAAGTCATTGGTAAATTTGCAATTGATGGTAAAAAATTCATGGAAACTAAAAGCGATCGTATTCTTATGATTGCAAAAAAATGAAGCGATTATGCTATATTTAAGTATATTTTCTAGAACTGGGAAACATCATGTCTTATCCTAAAATAATTTACACTGTTTTATCCCTCTCTTTTACTGGCATTGCCCTCGCGCAAGCTACGCAAGTCACGATAAATGAGAATGCTAGATACCTACAAGCATTGCCCTTTTCAGAACAAAAAGATTTTGATTTAACCGCCAAAGGTTTACTTGCAAAACCTGATGTTTTAACGATTAATAATGCGCAAGGCGAAATTGTGTGGACATTAGAACCTTTTTTGGCCTTTGAGAAAATAGGTGAAGCTGTGCCGGATACTGTGAATCCTAGTTTATGGCGCATGGCCTTATTAAATACTCAATACGGTTTATTTGAAGTGACTCAAAATATTTATCAAATTCGTGGTTATGATTTGTCTGTCATGAGTATTATTGATGCCGGCGATGGTTATGTGATTGTGGATCCGCTGATTAGTGCCGAGACTGCAAAAGCAGGCATAGAGTTAATGTATAAAACTAAAGGTGAAAAACCTGTTCTTGCTGTTATTTATACACACAGCCATGTTGATCATTTTGGTGGTGTGCGCGGCGTTGTAGATGAAGCCGATGTAAAAAGTGGCAAAATTAAAATCATTGCACCCGCAGGATTTTTAGAACATGCAATTAGTGAAAATGTCATGGCTGGCACAGCGATGTCACGACGTGCGATGTATATGTACGGTAGTTTATTACCCAAAACTGCGGAAGGTAATGTGGACGCCGGCTTAGGCAAAGGTACGTCGAGTGGAACTTTAACGTTAATTGATCCTACAGACACGATTTCTAAAACCGGAGAAACTTTAAAACTCGGTAATTTATCATTTGAATTTCAGTTAACACCCGATACAGAAGCACCGAGTGAAATGAATTTTTATATTCCACAACTCTCTGCACTTTGTTTAGCTGAAAATGTTACGCACACTTTACATAATTTATACAGTTTGCGTGGCGCACAAGTTAGAGATGCGGTCAGCTGGGTTAACCATATTAATGAAGCACTCGCCTTATTTGTTGATAAAACAGATGTGATTTTTTCAAGCCATCATTGGCCAACATGGGGCAAAGATGAAATTGTTAAACTCATGGAAGCACAACGCGATGCTTATAAATACATTCACGATCAAACATTGCGTTTAGCAAACCATGGTTATGTGATGAATGAAATTGCAGAAATGATCACCCTGCCTCCACAACTCGCGAAAGTTTGGGCCAATCGTGGTTATTACGGTACCGTTAATCATAACGTAAAAGCTGTATATCAGCGTTATTTAGGCTGGTTTGATGGTAATCCTTCTAATCTGCATCCTCTGCCACCCGTTGAAAGCAGTCAAAAAACTGTAGAATATATGGGTGGTTCAGAAGCTATTCTTGAAAAGGCACAAAAAGATTTTGATAACGGTGAATACCGCTTTGTTGCAGAAGTTTTAAATCATCTGGTTTTTGCCGAGCCCAATAATATTAAAGCTAAAAATTTACTCGCTGATACACTTGAACAAATGGGTTATCAAGCCGAAAGTGCGCCTTGGCGAAATTTTTATCTCACAGGTGCGCAAGAATTAAGAAACGGTGTTAAAACCCAAGGCGCAGCGAATACTGTATCACCTGATATTATTGCCGCAATGCCCGTGCATATGATTTTGGATTACATGTCTATTCGTTTAAACGGTCCTAAAGCTGCTGACTTTGAAGCGACAATGAATTGGCAATTCCCAGATATTAATGAGCAATACCTCGTGGTTATTAAAAATGGCGTACTTAATTATTTTCCGAATAAAAATGATAAAGCCGATGTCAGCATTACTTTAAACCGTGAAAAAGTAAACGCACTATTCTTAGGTGAACAAACTTTTGCAGATGCTGTAAAAGACGGTTCTATAAAAGTCGATGGCGATTCAAACAAACTCACTACATTTTTTGGAATGCTGGATACATTTGATGTATGGTTTAATATTGTAACGCCATAATGCACATAAAAAAGATATTTTATTTATTGATAGGTTTTTTTTCATCACCTGTCCTCGCATCCAGCCAAAGCTCTGAATTATGGTTGGATGCGAGTATTAATGATTATTTTCAACAACATGAGAAGTTAAATTATTCATTGGAATTACAAACACGTTTTGTCGATGAAAAAGATTACTACGAGTTCAGTTATGCTTCCGCAGCTTTAGGCTATCGAGAAACACCTAATTTAAGCTTTTGGGCGGGTTATCAGCGCGATACTCAAAATGAAATCAGTGGTGCTGCGCCTGAAAATATTATTTGGGAACAAATGGTTTGGCAGATATTTGAAAATGAGACTATGGTCATTAGAACGCGAACGCGTTTTGAGCAAAAAAACCGTTTGCATCAAAACGAATGGGGAAATCTTTTCAGAGAAAGAATTACCGCCTTTTTCCCTGACCAATTATTTAATATATATACACCGATTATTTATAATGAATTTTTTATAAAACTTAATCAGACTTCATGGTCCGATACCGATACATTTGAAGAAAATCGCTTGTTTATTGGACTCGCCATTCCCACGTCCAACACCTCATTTCTTGAGACCGGCTATATTCAACAAACGGTGTTTAATGACTCAGGCAATGAATATAATAATATTTTATATCTTAGCATTAACTTTAACCCTTCTGGGCAAGCTATTGCTAAATATATTAGATAACTTCTTAAGTTAAAATACGGTAACAAAATGACAACAGCAAACCAGGGAATATCCCTAACGCTAAAAACGCCAAGCCATTTACACTAAAAATAAATTTTATCGGGCCTGAAGCATTGACTGTTAATGAATTATCAGTGGCTTCATCAAAATACATGGTTTTCACAATACGCAAATAATAAAATGCGCCAACGACTGAGAACAGTACGCCGATAATGGCGTAGGGTGTTAAGCCCCCTTCTACTAATGCACCCAGGACTACGAATTTTGCGTAAAAGCCGACGAGAGGCGGCACGCCCGCTAATGAAAACATCAATAATAAAATTAAAAAAGCAAACCAAGGATGCGATTTGTTTAAGCCTTTTAAATCGCCGATCGATTCTAATTCATGACCGGCATGGTTTAATAATATAATGGCGCCAAAACTTGCGACTGCCATTAAGCCATAAACACCGATGTAAAATAATCCTGCAGGCAAACTTCCCGCAGCAAATGCAAAAAACACAAAACCCATATGGCCTATGGTTGAATAACCCAATAAACGCTTGATATTGGTTTGCACCAAAGCCACCACATTACCAATAACCACGGATAATACGGCTAAAATTAACACCATGCTTTGCCATTCGTGAAATAAGGGCCAGACGCTATCAAATAAAAGACGTGTAGCTAAAGCAAATGCCGCTATTTTTGAACTTGAGGCAATAAATAAAGTCGCCGCCGTTGTAGCGCCGCTGTATACATCTGGAATCCACATATGAAAAGGTACAGCACCGAATTTAAAGGCTATGCCAACAACTAAAAATACAACACCTAAACCGGCAACAGTTTGTGATGCGCCACTTTGCGCCATAATGCCGCGCGCAACATCAAAAATACCTAATTCCCCAGTCATGCCATATAACAAAGAAATACCGTATAACAATAAACCTGAAGCGAGTGCGCCCATAACGAAATACTTCATCGCGGCTTCACTTGCCAATTTTGAATCGCGCGATAAAGCAACTAATGCATATAAGGGCAAGGATAATAATTCTAAACCTAGATATACGGTCAATAAACTGCCCGCGGATGATAAAACCATAATGCCTAATAATGAAAATAAACCGAGGACATAAAATTCACCGACCGGTAATTTTGATTGCCTTAAATAATCAAAGGCATACGTAAAAACAAAAAACGTTAAAATATAAGCGCCTAATTTTAAAGCGATGGAAAGATGATCGAGTAAAAAATGTCCTGAAAAATGTAAACCGGGTTGTACATTCCATAATTGCAACGTCAATATAAAAGCACCGACTAATGTGAATTGCGCTAAAACAAGAATAAGCGTGCGGTATTTGCTGACTAAAAATACATCTAATAATAAAATGCCGCAAGCCATTGTTAAAACAAAGAGTTCGGGCAAGACAGTGCTAAAATAACTTAACATAATATGTACTCTATTGTATTTGTGTTAAAAGATGCGAAATCGTGGCATGCGTCATGTCAACTAAGGGCGCTGGCCAAATACCGATTAATAAAATAAATCCAGCTAAAACAATAAAAATACCACGCTCACCAGAAGTAATATCTGTTAACTGTTCAACCTGTTTATTGACTACGGTTCCAAATAATACGCGTTTGTACATCCATAAGGTATAAGCAGGTGACAAAATCAGTGTGAGACTTGCCAATAAAGCAATCATAAAATGCACTTTGAACGCACTTAAAATGACAAATAATTCGCCGACAAAACCTGAAGTTCCAGGCAAGCCAACGTTCGCAAGAGAAAATAACATAAAAAATCCAGCAAATGCCGGCATCACATTAGCAACGCCTCCAAAGTCTGCAATATTGCGAGTATGCATACGTTCATATAAAACACCCACGCAAAAGAATAATGCTGCTGAAATAAATCCGTGTGACACTAATTGTACCATCGCACCTTCAACGGCTAACACCGCAGTAGACATATCTTGCGCATGTTCCAGTAAAGGAAATACTAAAAATATACCTAAGGTAGCAAATCCCATATGCGCAATAGATGAATAAGCAATTAATTTTTTCAAATCTTTTTGCATAACAGCCACTAACCCAATATAAACAACAGCTACTAAGGATAAGCCGATCATCAAATCTGCAAAAAATTGTCCAGCTAAAGGCGTGATGGGTAAACTAAAACGTAAAAATCCATACGCACCAATTTTTAACATAATCGCGGCTAAAATAACTGAGCCACCAGTGGGCGCTTCAACGTGTGCATCGGGCAACCAAGTATGCACTGGAAACATCGGGATTTTCACTGCAAATGCGGCAAAAAATGCGAGGAATATCCAAATCTGGGTATTTTGCGTCAGCCCTAGATTGTAAAAATCACTGATCTGCGCGCTGCCCGCCACTAAATATAAATAGACCAATGCAACCAACATTAAAATAGAACCTAAAAACGTATACAAGAAAAATTTAATCGTGGCATAAATACGATTTGCACCGCCCCAAATACCAATGATTAAAAACATGGGAATTAACATCGCTTCCCAGAATACATAAAACAATACAGCATCGGTTGCTGCGAATACGCCGCAAATAAACCCACTCATCATTAAAAATATTGCTAAATAACTCGCAACATTTTTTTGTATCGCCCAATAACTTGCAATAACTACTAATAACGTACAAATACAGGTTAATAAAATTAAAGGTAGCGCAATGCCATCAATACCCAGCGCATAATAAATTTTAAACTGCGGGATCCATGTTAATTTTTCTTGAAATTGCATGGTGCTGATACTGGAATCAAAATGCGCATACACAATCAATGAAAGTAATAAACTAATAGCTGCGATCAAGACTGCAAAGGGGCGCGCTATTTCTGGTTTGTCACGCAGAAAAAATAAGCTGCTACCGCCTAAAATTGGAATCCAAATCAATAAACTTAACCAAGGTATCATCATATGCTAGCCCCACAACCAAAAGCTAATTAATCCCACTAAACCTAAAATCATTGCAAACGCATACTGATTTAAATACCCTGTTTGTAAATGACGTAATAAACGTGCGCAAGCTTCCCAGGATTTAGCAACGCCGCCGACCATGCCTTTATCAATGACATTCACATCCACTTCTTGCCAGCACCATAGACTTAATTTTTGCGTGCCTTTCATAAAAACAAGTTGATAGAACTCATCAAAACCATATTTATGAATTAATACTTTTTGCAATCCAGATAAATTCGCAGCAATTTTTGCGGGCCATTGCGGATAACGTACATAACATAAATAAGCGGTAAATATACCAGCTATCGCTAACCAAAATGGTTTAGTGACTACTGCATGTAATGTAAACCAAAAAGTACCGGGATAATGCGCAGCAATTTTACCCATCACATCATGCGCAGATAAAACGGTGATTGATTGTTTAAAAAAGCCATCGGCTTCGAGTAACATTGGACTTATCGTCGCAAAACCAATAATGACGGAGGGGATTGCTAATAAAATCAATGGCAGCGTAACGACCCAGTCCGGTTCATGCATCGGATGATCTTTATCATGGTGCCAGCGCTCTTTGCCAAAAAATGCTAAGAAAATTAAGCGGAATGTATAAAGCGCAGTGACAAATACACCGGCTAATAACGCATAATAGGCCAGATTTGCACCAGGCAATGCAGAGAAATGTACCGCTTCAATTAAAATATCTTTGGAATAAAATCCTGCAAACGGCGGAATACCGCATAAGGCCAATGCACCAATTAGTGCGGTGATATAAGTAATCGGCATATAACGACGCAAGCCGCCCATATGCCGTAAATCTTGTTGGTGATGCAAGGCCATAATAATACTACCTGCGGCCAAGAATAATAATGCTTTGAAAAATGCGTGTGTCATTAAATGAAACATACCTACAGCGTAAGCTGAGATACCGACCGCAACAATCATGTAACCTAATTGCGATAATGTGGAATATGCAATCACGCGTTTAATATCATTTTGGACTATGCCCACTAAACCCATGGATAGCGCTGTCAATGCGCCGATACAAACAATAAAACTTCTGGCCACTTCAGAAAGTTCAAATAAAGGTGATAAGCGAGCCACCATAAATACGCCAGCCGTAACCATAGTGGCCGCGTGGATTAATGCAGAAATCGGAGTCGGGCCTTCCATGGAATCGGGCAACCAAACATGCAAAGGAATTTGTGCAGATTTACCCATTGCACCGATAAATAATAAAATACAAGCCACGGTAATGGCATTAACTTTCACATCGCCCCAAAGCGTAATCGTTAAATCCAAATTAAATGTAGCGATTTTGGCAAAAACTTCTAAATAATTTAAGCTGCCAAATAACATGTATATCGCGGCGATGCCTAATAAAAATCCTAAATCGCCAACACGGTTTACTAAAAACGCTTTCATATTGGCAAAAATTGCTGTGTCGCGTTTAAACCAAAAGCCGATTAATAAATAAGAAACAACGCCTACTGCTTCCCAGCCGAAAAATAATTGTAAGAAGTTATTGGCCATCACCAACATCAGCATGGAAAATGTAAACAAGGAAATATAACTGAAAAAGCGTGCATAACCGGGATCATCGTGCATATAACCGATGGTATACACATGCACCATGAATGATACAAACGTAACAACGATCATCATAAGTGCTGTCAGCGGGTCCATTAAAAACCCAACTTCAAAAACAATATTTGAACTGACTGCCCAGGTGTATAAAGGCATTTCTTGCATGCTAATATTATTATCAACAATTATTTTCATAATGATAACAGCGCAAACAAAAGCAATCGCGACGCCGCTGACCGCAATGCGATGCGATAATGTTGTGCCTAAACGATGGCCGTATAAGCCCGTTACGATAGACGCCAATAATGGCGAGCCTACGGCAATTAATGAAAATAAATACAAAGCCTGAGTCACCGGATTATCCTTGTAATAAGTTTAAATCTTGCACATTAATCGTTTGGCGATTGCGGTATAACACCACGAGTATGGCCAAACCTATTGCCGCTTCAGCAGCAGCAACCGTTAGAATAAAGAATACAAATATTTCGCCGGTTATATTTCCAGAGAATCTTGAGAAGGTAATTAAATTAGTATTAACCGCTAATAAAATAAGCTCTATGCACATCAATAACACAATCACATTTTTGCGATTAATGATAATGCCTAAAATGCCGATGCCAAAAAGTAAAGCGCTGACTATTAAAAAATCGAGGGCTGTAAGCATGTTTATTTGTCCTTCACTATTGTTAAGCGATCGGCCTTTGTCACTTTGACTTGTTCACTCACATTTTGTTTGCGTGAATTTTTTGCACCACGATAAGTCAAGGCAATAGCTGCAACGATGGCGACTAATAAAATGACGCCCGCAATTTCAAAGGGATATAAATAATGTTGATAAAGGGCTAAGCCTAATTCTTTAGTGTTATTATAATCTAATCCTTGGCGCGGCAGTGCTGCAAACTCTGGAATAATGGCTTTATCATGAACAAACAACCAAATGACTTGACCGATAAATAATACACCAATCAATATGCCTAAAGGTAAATAACGAATAAAGCCTTGCGTTAGCGGCGCCGTGTTTAAATTTAACATCATGACGACAAATAAAAATAAAACCATCACCGCGCCGACGTAAACCAATACTAAAATAATCGCTAAAAATTCTGCTTCCAGTAATAACCACAAACCGCTAGCGCTCACAAACGCCAAGACTAAAAATAATACCGCGCGCACAGGTTGACGTGAGGTAATCACCATCGCGGCCGCAACTAACATCAATGCAGCAAAACAATAAAATATGATTTTCTCAACGGACATTTAATTCTCCATTACCGGTATTTTGCATCTTGAGCACGATCCGCTGCAATTTGCGCTTCATTTTTATCACCCAGTGCTAACAATTGTGTTTTATTAATCACTTGTTGCCCACGTGCATCCATATAAAAATCATCTGTACGTGTTAACACTATGGAATCCACGGGACAGGCTTCTTCGCATAAACCGCAATAAACACACTTAAATAAATCGATATCATAACGTGTTGTACGACGCGTACCATCTTCACGCTCTTCTGAATCAATCGTAATCGCTAAAGCAGGACAAACGGCTTCGCATAATTTACAAGCAATACAACGCTCTTCACCATTAGGATAACGACGCAAGGCATGAAGACCGCGAAAACGTGGTGATTTCGGTGTTTTTTGTTCAGGATATTGCACGGTCACTTTAGGTGCGAAAAAATAACGCAGCGTCACGGACATGCCTTTTAGCAATTCCCATAAAGTAAAACTTTTAATCCAATGTTTAATGTTTTTTATCATGAAAACCATGGCCCTATATTAAATTTAATCATGACCGCTAGAACGACGACCCAAACAATAGTGACCGGAATAAAGACTTTCCAGCCTAAGCGCATCAGTTGATCATAACGGTAACGAGGAAATGTTGCTCTTAACCACAAATATAAAAATATAAAAAATCCAGCTTTAATAAATAACCAAACGAAGCCGGGCACAAATGCAAACCAATCTTCTAAAACCGGAATACCTTGAAATGGTGATAACCAACCGCCCAAATAAAAAACCGCCGCTAAAAACGCCATTAAAATCATGTTGGCATATTCAGCTAAGAAAAATAAACCAAAGCTTATGCCGGCATATTCCACATGAAAACCTGCCACAATTTCAGATTCACCTTCAGCTAAATCAAAAGGTGCACGATTGGTTTCTGCTACAGCAGATATCCAATGCACAACAAATAAAGGAAATAGCGGTAACCAATACCAATTTAAAATGCCACCTTGTTGCGCTTTTATAATTTCATTTAAATTTAAACTGCCCGCAGCCATTAATACACCAACAAGTGCAAAACCCATGGCAATTTCATAAGAAATAATTTGTGCACTTGAACGCAGTGCACCTAAAAATGCATATTTAGAATTAGATGCCCAACCAGCGATGATAATCCCATAAACACCTAAAGAGGTGATCGCTAATACATACAATACACCGGCATTAATATTCGCTATCACAAAATTTGCAGAAAAAGGAATAACAGCCCAAGCTGCTAGCGCGGGTGCTAAAGCAAAAATGGGTGCTAATAAAAATAAATAACGGTTCGCGTTCGTCGGAATAATCACTTCTTTGAAAAACATTTTTAAAACGTCAGCTATGGGTTGCAAGAAACCTTTATAACCTACACGATTAGGACCCAGACGTCCTTGCATATAACCAATAACTTTGCGTTCAAAAAAAGTTAAATACGCAACGGCACCAAAAAGTGGCAGTACCACTAATAGTATTTTACCCAAGGTTAATAAAACTGTTACGATCATTTCATGCATGATTCACCGCTTCTAGTTGTATTGCTTGATAGGCTGCGCCTAATCCTGCTGTTTCACGTAAACCACTGGCTAAATAAACCGCGCCATCTGGAATAGTTTCATCGATAATTAATGGCGCTGTTATTGCAAAATCATCTTGTTTTGCTTTTACATATTCTGTGTTTAAACCTAAACGTTTTGCTTGCGCAGCATTAATGTGAAGTCCGGTAAATGTACCATCCACAGTTTTTTGTAATGATTCTGCACGACGCACAAGCGCATCTTGTGCATAAATCGGCAAACCGGAAATACGAACAAGTTCAGCTAACTTATGTTTAGAAGTTGTGCCTTTAAAGTTTGCAGATTTTTTCTCTAGAGTAATATGCGATATTTCATGTTGCACATCTTCTAAAGTTTGATATTCAAATCCATCTAATTCTAATAAATTCGCTAATACGCGCATGACTTTCCATGCGGGGCGACTTTCACCTTGTGGATCTGTCACAGCTGAAAACTTTTGCTCCATGCCTTGACCATTAATCATAGTGCCAGACATTTCTGCATGTGGCGTAATCGGTAACATCACATCGGCGTATTCTAACATCGCATGTGTTTGAAATGTATTCATTGCAATCACGCATGAAGCTTCTTTTAACGCTTTATAAGCCACACCAGAATCTTGTGCATCATATTCAGGCTCAACACCTAATAATACAAATGCTTTCATTTTTTCTTGAAACATTTGTTGCGCATTTTTTCCAGAAGCGGCCTGACCTCCCGCTAAACGATGCGGCACTGCGCCCATTAACCATGCACCAGCAGCATTTGCGCCTTGGGTTAAAAATCCCATTTTCAAATCAGATGAAGCAGCCAATGCACGAATACTTGCAGCTTGTGGATGATTTAAGGCGTGTGCGCCTAATAAAATAATGCCTTGTTTTGCTTTGCCAACAATAGTTGATTTCAGCATTTTCTCTAAACCGCTTACTAGATCACCGCCTGTTACGATTTCTTTATCAGCCACTTTAAAATTAAATTTATAATCAATCGGATTAACGACGACGACTTGGCCCGAATTTAAAGTTGCTTTACGAATACGATGGGCAACAATGGGTTGTTCTTTATTGACATGCGAGCCCACAAGCAAAATAACATCTGCTTGCGCGAGTTCGTCTAAGGTAATATTCATTAAAGGAGCATCGGGGAATTGTTCTTGATCAGAAAAATCTTGCTCTTGCAGACGATGATCAATGTTGGAGCTGCCTAATGTACGCATTAATTTTTGCAATAAATAAAATTCTTCATTGGTGGCATTCGATGTCACTAAACTACCGATTGCCTCAGGCTTAACTGCGCGTAATTTTTCAGCTGCAAATTCTAAAGCGGTTTGCCAATCAACGCTTTCCCATTTGTTATTACGTTTCACTTTCGGTGTTAAAATACGATCGGCATGATATAAGCCTTCATAACTGAAACGATCGCGATCGGAAATCCAAGTTTCATTTATAGATTCACATTCTTTGGGTACGACCCGTTTAACTTGATTATGAATGACATGCGCATAAATATGTGAACCTACCGCATCATGCGCCGCTATGGTTGGACGTTGGCTTAATTCCCATGCACGCGCGGTAAAACGATAAGGTTTTGAAGTTAAGGCACCTACAGGGCATAAATCTATCATATTACCGGATAATTCTGATGTGACGGTGCGCTCAACCAATGTTGAAATTTCTAAATGCTCCCCGCGATTCATCACACCTAATTCATGTAATCCTGCAACTTCTTTTCCAAAGCGAACGCAACGTGTGCAATGAATGCAACGTGTCATTTCAGTTTCAATCAGTGGGCCTATATCTTGATCTTTAACTGAACGCTTACCTAAATTAAATCTGGAAATGTCGCGACCATATCCAACAGACACATCTTGTAATTCACATTCGCCACCTTGATCGCAAACGGGGCAATCAAGTGGATGATTAATGAGTAAAAATTCCATCACTGCGCGTTGTGCATCGAGTGCTAATTTTGAGCGAGTGAAAACTTTCATCCCTTGGCTAACCGGTGTTGCGCAAGCAGGCAAAGGTTTACGTACGTCCCCTACTTCCACCAAACACATGCGGCAGTTTGCAGCCACAGATAATTTTTTATGGTAACAAAAACGTGGAATACGCACGTCGATTTGATCGGCGACTTCGATAATCATCGAACCAGGCTGCGCGCTGACTTTTTTGCCATTGATTTCAATTTCAATCATGTTGAATATAAGCCTCAAATTCGCTTTTAAAATTTTTAATAAAACTTAAAACAGGCATTGCTGCCGCATCACCTAGGGCGCAAATTGTGCGTCCCATAATATTATTAGAAATGCTGTTTAATAATTCTAGATCTTGCATTTTGCCTTGGCCGTTAATAATACGTTTAATCGTACGCATTAACCAACCAGTGCCTTCACGACAAGGTGTGCATTGACCGCAAGATTCTTCGTAGTAAAAATAAGAAATACGTTCTAATACTTTTACCATGTCGGTATCTTCATCCATACAAATGACACCGCCAGAACCTAACATGCTGCCAGCTTTTGCAATAGAATCATAATCCATATTCAATTGCATCATCACATCACCGGGTAAAACCGGTACTGACGATCCACCGGGAATAACCGCTTTTAATTTTTTACCATTACGCACACCGCCGGCCATTTCAAGTAGCGTTTTAAACGGCGTGCCTAAAGGAATTTCATAATTACCGGGTTTATTCACATGCCCAGAGATACAAAAAATTTTCGTACCACCATTATTAGGAATACCTAAATCTAAAAACCATTGTCCGCCTTTAGCTAAAATAACTGGCACAGATGCAAAACTTTCGGTGTTGTTAATATTGGTCGGACGGCCATATAAACCATAATTTGCAGGAAATGGTGGTTTAAAACGCGGGAAACCTTTTTTACCTTCGAGAGATTCTAAAAGCGCAGTTTCTTCACCGCAAATATAAGCGCCTGCACCTAAGAAGTGATGCAGTTCAAAATCAACACCTGATCCTAAAATATTTTTACCTATAAGTCCGGCTGCGCGCGCATCTTTTAACGCTTGTTCGCAACGCTCGAAAGGTTCTATAAATTCGCCGCGCAAATAATTGTAACCTACCGTTGCGCCCATGACATAACCTGCAATCGCCATACCTTCTATGACTTGATGCGGATTAAAACGTAAAATATCGCGATCTTTAAATGTGCCAGGTTCACCTTCATCGGAATTACACACGACATATTTTTGTCCGGGTGTATTGCGCGACATAAAGCTCCATTTCAAACCCGTTGGAAATCCTGCGCCGCCGCGGCCTCGTAAATTCGCTAATTTGAGTTGTTCAATAATTTCTTCGGGTGGCATTTTTTCTTTTAAAATTTTACGCCAGATTTGATAACCGCCAACTTTTTCATAAGCGGCCATGGTCCAAGGTTCACTTGCGCCTAAGGTTCTAAAACAAACTTCGTTGAGAGAAATACTCATGCGCGCTTCTCCCATTCACTGATTATCGTGTCGACGCTCGAAGCAGTTAAATGTTCATAATATTGACCGTCAATTTGCATGCAAGGTGCACCCCCACAGGCTGCTAAACATTCCACTTCTTTTAAAGTAAAACGATTATCGCTGGTGGTTTCACCTAAGTTAATACCTAAACGGTTCTGAAGTTGTTCTACGACTTTTTCTGAGCCGCACAACATGCAAGAAACGTTCGTGCAAACATCAATGCGGTATTTGCCGGTCGGCTTTAAATTAAACATAGAATAAAATGTAGCGACTTCATAAACGGCGCTTTTTGGCATTTGTAAATAATTTGCAACGGCATTCATCATGTCATCGCTTAACCAACCTTGTTGTTTTTGCACAATGGTAAGTGCTGCAATCGTTGCAGATGATTTTTGCTCAAGCGGAAATTTAGCAACCCACGCATCGATTGATGTGCGCATTTCTTGCGTTAAATTAAATGTCGTATTTATTTCCATTAGCGATCAATTTCCCCAAATACTATATCTTGTGTGCCGATAATCGCCACCACGTCAGCGAGCATATGCCCGCGTACCATTTCATCCATTGCTGATAAATGTGCAAAACCTGCGGCGCGAATTTTTACGCGATAAGGCTTATTTGCACCATCTGATATTAAATAAATGCCGAATTCGCCTTTCGGATGTTCAACAGCCGCATACGCTTCACCTGCTGGCACGCTGTAACCTTCGGTGAATAATTTAAAATGATGAATCATGGCTTCCATGTCTTCTTTCATTTCCACACGTGTCGGTGGCACAACTTTATGATCCGCTAAAATTACAGGACCTGGGTTGGCTTTTAACCATTGCACGCATTGGCGAATAATACTATTGGATTGTCGCATTTCTTCCATGCGCACTAAATAACGATCGTAACAATCGCCTTCTTTACCAATAGGAATAGAAAAATCCATTTTATCGTAAGCGGCATACGGTTGTTTTTTACGTAAATCCCAAGCTAAACCTGAACCTCGTAACATCGGGCCGGTAAAACCTAATTGTAATGCACGCTCAAGTGTTACAACACCAATACCGACGGTGCGTTGTTTCCAAATACGATTATCGGTTAATAATGTTTCGTAATCATCCACACATTTTGGAAAACGTTCGGTGAAATCCCAAATAAAATCAAGTAATGATCCTTGGCGATTGGCGTTGCGTCTTTCTAAATCTTTTTTTGAAAATTGCGCTGCGGCATATTTTGGCATTTCATCCGGTAAATCACGGTAAACACCGCCGGGGCGATAATAATTGGCATGCATGCGTGCGCCGCTTGCAGCTTCGTAACAATCTAATAAATCTTCACGCTCACGGAATGTGTATAACAATACACTCATGGCGCCAATATCAATCGCGTGTGCACCTAGCCATAATAAATGATTTAAAATACGGGTGATTTCATCAAACATGGTGCGGATATATTGCGCACGTATGGGTGCTTCAATGTTTAATAATTTTTCGATGGCGCGCACATAAGCATGTTCGTTACACATCATGGAAACGTAATCGAGTCTATCCATATAACCGATGTTTTGATTAAACGGTTTTGTTTCGGCTAATTTTTCTGTGGCGCGATGTAATAAACCCACATGCGGATCGGCACGTACGATGGTTTCGCCGTCCATTTCTAAAACTAAACGCAATACGCCGTGCGCCGCTGGATGTTGCGGGCCGAAGTTCATGGTGTAATTGCGAATCTGTGGCATTATTTATCCTCTGCATAACGGTTATCATCACGGATAACTTTGGGTACTAAAATACGCGGCTCTATGCTGACGGGTTGATAGATCACGCGTTTTTGTTCCGTGTCATAACGCACTTCAACATGACCGCTTAATGGAAAATCTTTACGAAACGGATGACCGACAAAACCATAATCCGTTAAAATACGACGCAAATCAGGATGACCTTCAAATAAAATACCGAATAAATCAAAAGCCTCGCGCTCGTACCAATGTGCCGATGCCCAAATGGATATCACGGAAGGAATAATTAAATTTTGTTCGGGTAATAATGTCCGAATGCGGATGCGATCATTATTTTTTAATGATAATAAATGATAAACCACTGCAAAACGTGGTTTTTTCCAAGTGGATTTTTCATGCACACGTTCTACGCCGCGGCTAAAACCTGTGTATGTTGCTTCATCAGTTTCCCAATCATCGCAACCGTAAGTTAAATAATCCACGCCGCACAAATCGATTAATTGCTCGAATCCTTCTTCATCACGTAAAGAGCGGCAAACTGATATTAAATCTTTGATAGGAACTTCGATAGTTAATTCGTTGTTTGCGGTAACGCTACTTTCAAATTTTTCAGCCAATCGACTAGACATGAATGCTCCTAGCGCGCGATAGTATCGTTTTGTTGAATTTTCTTTTGCAATTGCATAATGCCGTAAACCAAAGCTTCCGCAGTCGGCGGACAACCGGGGACATAGACATCAACGGGAATAATGCGATCACAGCCGCGTACGACTGAATAAGAATAATGGTAATAACCACCGCCGTTGGCACATGATCCCATGGAGATCACCCATTTGGGATCTGCCATTTGATCGTAAACTTTGCGAATGGCCGGCGCCATTTTATTACATAAGGTTCCAGCAACAATTAACACATCAGATTGCCGGGGACTTGGGCGGAAAATTACGCCAAATCTATCTAAATCATAACGCGATGTTGCCGCTTGCATCATTTCCACAGCGCAACACGCCAAACCAAAAGATACTGGCCATAGTGAGCCGGTTCTTGCCCAATTAATCAGACTATCCAGGGACGTCGTGACAAAACCTTGTTTGAATATACCTTCTATTCCCACTCCAATGCCCCTTTTTTCCATTCGTAAATAAAGCCGACAACGAGTAAACCTAAAAACATCATCATGCCCCAAAATGCGCTCCAGCCCATACTATCAAAGACTATGGCCCAAGGGAATAAAAATGCAATTTCAAGATCGAAAATAATAAATAAGATCGCGACGAGATAAAAGCGAACATCAAATGGCATGCGTGCATCTTCGAAGGCTTCAAAGCCGCATTCGTAAGGAGAATTTTTTGCAACACTTGGGCGATTCGGGCCGAGAATAAAACCTAATAGTAATGGAACAACGCCAAAGAGAAGTCCGAGAATAATAAACAATAAAATCGGTAAATAATTTTCAATCATGATTCCCTCATAATATATTGCCGAAGGCGGGACTCGAACCCGCACAGCCTAAGCCACCACCCCCTCAAGATGGCGTGTCTACCAATTCCACCACTTCGGCTCGGTAAACAAATTTTAATTTATTTATTGAGGGATAATCGGTGCTGCATTGTCCTTGGGTATTGCATTTTCAGAAGGTGCCGCTTCTTGCGTTGTTGGCACCGTCATTAATACAGTATCAGGTTGCGGTATTGCAGCAGGTATTAATTCTTGATTCATTGCACGTGATTTTTGCGAGGCTAAATAGCCTAGGCTTAAACTTGTTACAAAAAACAATGCTGCAATCATTCCCGTGCTGCGCGACAGAATATTGCTAGCACCCGGCGTTGTTAATAACGTTTCTGCTGCGCCACCAAATGCCGTGCCCATGCCGCCACTTTTACCTTGTTGCAATAACACTAAACCAATCAACAAAGCCGCTAGTATCACATGAACGACTAATACACCTTCGTACATAAACCCCTCACTTATTTATTTCATTCGCAGTCTGAATCATATTCAAAAATACATCCGGCTTTAGCGCCGCTCCACCTATCAATGCGCCATCAATATGAGGCTGCATTAAAAATTCGCGTATATTTTCCGCATTCGCACTACCGCCATATAAAATTCGCGTAGTTTGCGAACTGTTATTGCGAATCAATTCATGCACTTTATTAGCATCTTGAGGATTTGCGGCTAGTCCCGTTCCTATCGCCCAAATCGGCTCATAAGCAATCACTAATCTTTCAAGTTCATCAGCCGTCAAACTTTTAACAACGGCATTTACTTGTGAAAGAACTATAGCTGCTGTTTCCCCACGCTGCTTTTGCTGCGCATTTTCGCCCACGCATAAAATGGGAATTAAATTCGCATCCAGCGCCCGCTTACATTTGGCAGCAATTAAAGCATCTGTTTCGCCACAATAAGCGCGCCTTTCAGAATGGCCAATAATAACATATTCGCAAGCCAATTGGCTAAGCATCTTTGCACTAATTTGCCCGGTAAACGCACCATTATCTTCATTACTCACATCTTGCGCGCCATAAGCAATTTGGCTATCTTTAAACAAATCTTGCGTTTGGGGTAATAATATAAAAGGCGGACAAATTGCAATATCAACTTTGGAATAAGATTTCGCTAATAATGTTTGCTGCATTTGAGTCAGCAAATCTAAACTACCATTCATTTTCCAGTTAGCAACCAATAGGGCTTTAAGCATTATTATTTCCTTAAAACATTAGCTAAATCTTCAGCAATCGCTGTCACACGACTCGCATCGATGCCTTCCACCATCACGCGCACAACCGGTTCTGTTCCGGAGCAACGCAATAAAACACGACCCTTGTTTTGTAAAGTTTTTTCAGCCTGCTTAATCGCAGATTGAATTTTTGGATCTGATAGAACATCATATTTTTTTTCTAAACGCACATTGATTAAGGTTTGCGGAAAAAACAACATATCTTTTTGTAAATCATATAAGGATTGTTCTTGTTGCATCATCACTTGCAATACTTGCAGCGCTGCGATGATACCATCACCCGTTGAAGCTTTATCAAGGCAGATCATATGGCCGGAGGGTTCACCACCTAAGATCCAGTTTTTTTGTTTGAGTAATTCTAATACATAACGATCGCCAACGTTGGCACGCACTAATGGGATATTAAGCGCTTGCAAACTTTGCTCTAAACCTAAGTTACTCATTAAAGTACCGACTACACCTGCAATATTTTTTTTGTATTTTGCAAGTACATATAAAATACGATCGCCATCAATTAAATTTCCTTGATGATCGACCATGATAACGCGATCGCCATCACCATCAAAAGCAATACCTATATCCGCTTGTTCGGCTATCACACGTGCTTGCAACGTTTTAGGTGAAGTGGATCCGCAATCAACATTAATATTTAAACCATCAGGCATTGCATTAATCGTGATGACTTGTGCGCCTAATTGCGCAAATAATTCAGGTGCAACATGATAGGTTGCACCATTTGCGCAATCTAAAACAATTTTTAAGCCTTTGAGTGATAACTGCTCGCAAGAATTTTTGCAAAATTCTTGATATTGTAAAACTGCTTTAGTCACGCGATGCGCTTTACCTAATTTATCGGAAGCCACTGTTTTGATGGGATCGTTTAATTTTGCTTCTATCGCCAATTCCACTTCGTCCGATAACTTTTGTCCATCACGGCAGAAAAATTTAATGCCGTTATCTTGATAAGGATTATGTGACGCACTAATCACAATACCGGCAATGGCATCGGTTTGTTGGGTTAAATAAGCAATACCTGGGGTTGGCAATACGCCAATTAAACCCACGTTAACACCCGCAGCAGAAAGACCTGCTTCTAATGCAGATTCAAACATATAACCAGAAATACGCGTATCCTTGCCGATTAATACCGTATGGGTTTTATTGTTTGCAAATACGCTGCCCGCAGCAAAACCTAATTGCAGCATAAAATCGGGGGTTATTGGTGTTGTACCCACAAGGCCGCGAATACCGTCTGTTCCAAAATATTTTTTCGTCATTTTAATTCTCACTCACTGCGCATAAAACTTTTAAAGCATCGCGCGTTGCACCCACATCATGGACGCGTAAAATTGTTGCACCATGTTGCGCAGCTAAAACAGCTGCGGCAATACTGCCGGCTAAACGCTCATGCGCAGGTTTTTGTGTGGCTAAACCTATCCATGCTTTTCGTGAAAGGCCGACTAATAAAGGTAAATGCAATTGTTGAAATTGTTTAAGCTCGCGTAATAAAATAACATTATGTTCATAAGTTTTTCCAAACCCAAAACCTGGGTCCACAATAATATTTTCGCGTAAAATTCCTGCATTCACGCAAGCTTCAACCCTGTCTTGTAAAAATTCAATAATATCGGTTACTACATTTTGATAAACAGGATTTTCTTGCATGGTGCTCGGCGTGCCTTGCATATGCATTAAACAAATTTTAACATTTAATTCTGCAGCTGTTTTTAATGTATCGAAGCCTTGCAATGCATTCACATCATTAATTATTGAAGCACCCATATGAACAGCTTCACGCATCACTTGTGCATGACGTGTATCTATCGAAATGGGAATATCAAAACGTGAGCGCAATGCGCTAATAATGGGTAAAACGCGATCTAATTCTTCTTGCACGGATATCGGTGTTGCATTAGGACGTGTAGATTCACCGCCAATATCGATAATGTCTGCGCCTTGTGCCAACATTAAATCAGCATGTAATAATGCTTTATCTAAACAATTAAATTGGCCACCATCAGAAAAAGAATCGGGCGTTACATTAAGAACGCCCATCAGCAATGGCATTGCCTTCATTATTTCACCGGTTTACTTTCTGCATCATCGGGCGCCACTGTTGTTTGTGCATCTGTAGGTACGGATGTTTTATCAGTAGGCATATGGGTATTATCTGGCACATCCCAACCTTCGGGTGGTTTGGGTTCTTTGTTATTCATGATGTCATTGATTTGATCAAAGTTTAACGTTTCATATTTTAATAACGCAGCGGCCATGGTGTGTAATTTATCTTTATTTTCAATTAAGATTTCTTTGGCTGTTGCATAAGCTTTATCAATAATGGCGCGCACTTCTAAATCAATTGCGTGAGCAGTTTCATCAGAAACTTCTTTATGCTGATTCATGGAGTGACCTAAAAATACTTCACCCTCTTTTTGACCATAAGCAAGCGGGCCTAATTTTTCAGATAATCCCCATTTGGTCACCATATTACGCGCAAGTTCTGTGGCTTTTTCAATATCATTGGATGCACCGGTGGTTACGGCTTGTGGTCCAAAAATAATTTCTTCTGCTAAACGTCCGCCAAACAAAGACGCTAATTGGCTTTCGAGTCGTTGCTTAGTGTAACTGTAACGATCTTCTTCTGGTAAGTGCATAGTCACACCTAATGCGCGACCACGCGGAATAATCGTGACTTTATAAACCGGATCATGTTCAGGCACTTTGCGACCAATAATGGTATGACCTGATTCATGATAAGCAGTCAATTCACGCTCTTTTTCACTCATCACCATCGAGCGACGTTCTGCGCCCATCATGATTTTATCTTTTGCACGTTCAAACTGCGCCATATCCACAATGGTTTTATTCGCGCGCGCTGTTAATAATGCGGCTTCATTCACAAGATTTTCTAAATCTGCACCGGAAAATCCAGGTGTACCGCGTGCTAAAACTGCAGGATTAACATCGGGCGCTGCCGTAATTTTTTTCATGTGCACACGTAAAATTTGTTCACGTCCACGAATATCAGGTAATGGTACAACCACTTGTCTATCAAAACGGCCTGGACGTAATAATGCAGGATCCAAAACGTCAGGACGGTTGGTTGCAGCAATAACAATAACGCCTTCATTGCCTTCAAAACCATCCATTTCTACTAATAATTGGTTTAATGTTTGTTCGCGTTCATCATGTCCGCCGCCTAAACCTGCGCCACGATGACGACCCACCGCATCAATCTCATCGATGAAAATAATACAAGGTGCTTGTTTTTTCGCTTGTTCAAACATATCACGTACGCGCGATGCACCGACACCGACAAACATTTCTACGAAATCAGAACCGGAAATACTAAAGAATGGAACTTTTGCTTCACCCGCAATGGCTTTTGCTAATAATGTTTTACCGGTGCCTGGACTACCTACCATTAGAATACCGCGTGGAATATGACCACCGACACGTTGGAATTTTTGTGGATCGCGTAAGAAGTCCACGAGTTCGGCCACTTCTTCTTTTGCTTCTTCAATACCGGCAACGTCGGCTAATGTGACTTTGACTTGATCAGGATTTAAAAGTCGCGCTTTACTTTTACCGAAAGAAAATGCACCGCGACCACCGCCGCCGCCACCTTGCATTTGGCGCATGAAAAATATCCAGACACCGATAAATAAAATAATCGGGAACCAATTAATAAAGATTTGCATTAAAAGGCTGGGTTGTTCCGGCGGTTTACCCTGCACTTGCACCTGATTATCTAATAGATCACCCATTAAACCGGGATCGTCCATCGGC
>JBAZWD010000007.1:0-134177 GCA_041660525.1 Legionellales bacterium
GATCTCATCGTACTTTCAGGCTTATGCGTATTTTATCTTCCGAATTTGTAGAGCATTACCAGGGACGTTTAATCAATATTCACCCTTCTCTATTACCCAAACATAAAGGCTTATCGACGCACGCTAAAGCTTTAAATCATGGCGATAAACAACACGGCAGCACCGTCCATTTCGTCACCGACGAACTAGACAACGGCCCCATCATCGCCAAAATGATTATCGATATTCACGAAAATGATACAGAAGAATCCCTAAAATCTCGCGTACAAGAAAAAGAACACATTCTTTATCCTGCAGTTATTAAATGGTTTTCTGAAGGACGTTTACATTTAAAAGGTAAAACAGTTTATTTGGATAAACTTGCATTGCCGGACACGGGCGCGGTGTTGGAAATCTGAACCTAGGGTTACGGCGCCAAAGCGCGCCTAGACCCTAGGCTGAAAAAATATAAGACCTTCGGTCTTAAAAGCACAAGTTTATTGTTAAAAGATTTATATTTTAATTTTTCAATCTTAGGCTGAAAGCCTAATGGTTTTTAGCCTAGGGTCTAGGCGCGCTTTGACGCCGTAACCCTAGGTATGAATCGTAACCTTGCGTATAAAAATGTGAAAAAAATCCCAGCGCTGTAAGCGCGTAATCATGTTAATCCCAAACATATTCTTCTTTGTAAGTAATACCATAATGAATTAAAAATTTTCTAAATTCATCTTGGAAGCTTCGCTTCATATGATGCGCTTTTTGATTCAAAACATATTTTTTCACAGTATCTAAGTTTGATTGGCTCACACTGAATGCACCATAGCCTCTTTGCCAATAAAAATCATTTAAATCACTATTTTGATCATTTAATGTTTTAATCCACTTTGAAGAGGATTTTTTTATTTTTTCAACCAAATCAGATAAAGCTATATTTTTATTCAAATTTACTAACAAATGCACGTGATCTTGAACACCACCTATGGCTATAACATTACATTGTAAATTACGGCATGTCGCACTTATATAATCATAAATTCGTTCTTGAGTATCGAAATCTTTTAAAAAAGGTTGCCGTTTTTTTGTTGAAAAAATAATATGAACCCATAATTGAGATAATGATTGCGACATAATTTTTCCTGCATTTGCATTTTATATTTCTATCGCGCTTTGTGCGCTATTTTTATTTTATAAATCTACCCAGGGTTACGACGCGAAGACGCATCTAGACCCTAGGCTAACAACTACAAGGCCTTTGGCCTTAAGAATGATCAACCCTATTATTTCTGTATTGTGGGAAAGTGTCAACCCTATCATTTTTAAAAAAATCATCTGTGAACTGCGTAAGCAATTCAAATGCTTGCTGTAAATTTTTAGGTGCTATCACTGTTTTTGAATTGTTTGATTTATGTTTTTCATTATTGCTCATAATATACCTCCTTTTATATTTATAATTCGGATATATTACTACGAAACATTTACAATATCTACCTAGGGTTACGGTGCGAAGACGCACCTAGACCCTAGGCTAAAAAATATAAGACCTTCGGTCTTAAGAGCACAAGTTTATTGTTAAAAGATTTATATTTTAATTTTTCAATCTTAGGCTGAAAGCCTAATATTTTATAGCCTAGTGTCTAGACACGTCTTCGTGTCGTAACCCTAGGTTCAGATTTTGGCGCCGTAACCCTGAGTTTAAATTCCCACCTAGCCCCTGTCTATATATGAAAATACTATCCTATAATTATTCTTTTATTATATCCTATCTGGAGCGTATTCAATGGATCCTGTGGATTTGCTGATTATCGGCGGTGGCATTAATGGCGCTGGGATTGCTTGTGATGCTGCGGGTCGCGGGTTATCTGTTTATTTATGTGAACAAAATGATCTCGCCAGTGGTACATCTTCTAAAAGTACTAAGTTAATCCATGGTGGTTTGCGCTATTTAGAATATTATCAATTTCGTCTTGTGCATGAATCATTAGTCGAGCGTGAAATTTTATTGCGTAAAGCGCCGCATTTAATTAAACCTTTAAATTTTGTATTACCACATCATCCTGGCTTAAGGCCTGCATGGCTTATTCGCTTAGGCTTATTTTTATATGATCATTTGGCTAAGCGTTCGTTATTGCCGCATTCAAAAAAATTAACGCTCAACAATACGCTGTACGGTGAACCATTAAAATCCAATTATAAAATCGGCTTTATGTATCCGGATTGTTGGGTAGATGATGCACGTTTGGTAATTGCAAATGCCATCAGCGCACATGATGCGGGCGCGAAAATTTCAACACATTGCAAAGTCGAAAAATTTACACGCATCGATCATTTATGGCACGCAGAAATCTTTGATAAAATAAATCAAAAAAATTTTATTATTAAAGCAAAAGCGATTGTGAATGCAACAGGCCCATGGATTGGACCTTATTTACTGCAACATACTATCCGCTTAGTCAAAGGCAGTCATATCGTGATTCCAAAATTATATGAAGGCGAACATGCTTATATTTTACAACAAACTGATCAACGCATTGTATTTGCAATTCCGTATCAACACGAATGGACGTTAATTGGTACAACCGATGTTGATTACCTTGGTGATCCCGCTGCTGCTGAAATTTCACCTGATGAAATTAATTATTTATGCGATGTTATTAATATGTATTTTAAAAAAAATATTTCGCATCAAGATGTCGTTTGGACTTTTTCAGGCGTGCGCCCACTGTTTGATAAACATGTTAGCCAAGATGCAAAATCTTTATCACGGGATTATGCTTTTGAACTGACGGATATGAATGGCGAGCTGCCTTTATTATCTGTATTGGGCGGTAAAATTACCACTTATCGCGTGCTTGCCGAACATGCGCTCGAAAAATTAAAACCTTACTTTCCACACATGGGCCCAGCTTGGACTGCGCATGCGCTCTTGCCCGTGAGCCGAATACCGCCATTATTCGGCTCACATTTTGAGCCGAATAATATATAAGGCTTTGATTACAATTAAAATAGCGGTTGCAATTTTGGCACGTTTTTTGTATTATAATTTTGCAAGACCTTAATTTGTCTGCTATTTTTTAATTATAAGACCCTAATGAGGCATAAAATGATGAACAAATTTTCCCTTCCTATGACGCTTTTAGTCGTGGGTTCATTCACTGGCAACGTGTTTGCCGGTGAAATTACTAACAAAAACAACGACATGCGTAATGAAGTCGCTGTTGGCTATGAATACGGTTTCAACGATGATTATAATGTCGCCTTGGAAGTTTTCGGTCAAAAAAATCAGAACGAATATGTCGTTAATTCAACAGATGATGTTGAAATCTGGGATTTAAATGATGGCCGCGCTGATTTGGATTGGGCAACCGGCGTACGCTTACGCCCTGGTTACAATGTGACCCAAAATACTCGCGTATTTTTAGAAGGCGGTGTTGTTTTAGGTGATTTCAGCATGGAATTAACAGATTCTGCCATGGGCGCTGTGCAATATGACGACGCGCTGAGCCAAAGTACTATGCTTCAAGGCCTGCGTTATGGCGTCGGTATTGAGCATCATTTGAAAGATATCAATCACTTATCTTTAGTGTTGGATTACAGCATGACTGAATTTGAGCCTGCTGCTAATAACACTAATAGCAATATGCCTTCTTCTGCTGCAACTGTGGCTGATTTTAATTCTACTGAAGCTTTGAGTGCACCTGCTTACCAGCAAGTAACTTTAAGTGTTAAAGCAGAATTTGACGCTGGACTAGGCTTCTAAAGCAACCTCAATAATCTCTGACTCCCGCGAACAAGTCGCGGGATGTCAAAATCTCTAATCAACCCACTGCCTTGCATTTTCAAACATTTTGCGCCATGCGCGTTGTGAATCACAAATCATACGTTCTGGATGTGGCATCATAATGGTTGCACGACCATCATGCGTTGTTACTGCTGTTATGCCGTCCGGTGATCCATTAGGATTAAAGGGATAACGATTATCAATATAACGTAAAGTGGTTTGCGACATGTTGGGTTCACTAGCAAATACAGCGCGCCCTTCTCCGTGAGAAACAATAATCGGCATGCGCGAACCTACCATATCTGTAAAAAATATCGAGGGACTATTTGTGACTTCGACCATGACTTTTCTAGCTTCAAATTGTTTTGAAATATTTTGTGCAAACATCGGCCAATCTTGAGCGCCAGGAATTAAATCTTTTAATTGCGATAACATTTGGCAGCCGTTACATACACCTAAGGTAAATGTATTTTCTCTAAAAAAGAATTGCTGAAACACTTGTTTGGCTAAAGGATTATATAAAATAGTACTCGCCCAACCACGACCTGCGCCTAAAACATCACCATAAGAAAATCCACCGCAAGCAGCCAGACCATGAAATTGTGTTAGATCTTCTTTGCCGGATAAAATATCGCTCATGTGCACATCAACAGCTGTGAAACCTGCCGCATCAAAGCTCGCAGCCATTTCAATTTGTCCATTCACACCCTGTTCACGTAAAATTGCAACACGTGGTTTTTGATGCGAATGAATATAAGGTTTATTGTCGTAGCTTAAACTGGTAAATAAACCTTTATCAGTATCATCTAAAATATGATCATATTCTTGTTGTGCACATTCTGGATTATCGCGTAATTTACGTAATTCATAACTCACACGTGACCATTGTTGTTGCAAATAGGATCGTTCCCACTCACAAACAAGCTCATCATTTTTAAATAAAACAATTTTATTTTTATTATTCAGTGTCGCAATTACTTGCGTGCAATCCGCCAATTGCCAGGTTGTTAAACATTCCCATACCGCTGCTTTATTTTCACGGTTGATCTGAAGCAACGCGCCTAATTCTTCATTAGCTAAAATAGCTAAAGTATCCGCTTGAATATTTAAGCCAGTGCGTGCTGCAAATGCCATTTCACATAAACTGGCCCAAGCACCGCCATCGCTACGATCATGGTAAGCTAAAATTAATTTTTGATTATTTAAACTTTGAATTAAACCAAAAAAGTTTTTTAAATCCTTCGCGTTATCTAAATCAGGTACGCTTTCACCGATTTCATTATTAATTTGCGCTAAAATCGAAGCGCCTAAACGATTTTTACCTCGGCCTAAATCGATTAATAAAATTTCTGTATCTTGCAGCGTATTTAACTCGGGTGTTAACGTTTCATTTGCATTTAATACCGGCGCAAATGCGCTAATAATAAGAGAAACAGGAGAGACGACTTGCTGCGCTTCCCCATTTTTTTCCCAATTCATGCGCATGGATAATGAATCTTTACCCACAGGAATGCAAATGCCTAATTCAGGACATAAATCCATGCCTACAGTTTTCACAGTATCGTATAAGTCTGCATCATCATGGCCACTAGCCGCCATCCAGTTTGCAGATAATTTAATATCGCTGATTTTATTAATGCGTGCAGCGGCAATATTGGTGATGGCTTCTGCAATAGCCATGCGTCCTGAAGCGGATGCATTTAATATCGCCAACGGTGTGCGCTCACCCATAGCCATTGCTTCACCAGTTTGATTTTGAAAATCCGTAAATGTCACCGCAACATCAGCAACAGGCACTTGCCAAGGTCCAACCATTTGATCTTGCGCAGTTAATCCACCGACGCTGCGATCACCTATTGTAATTAAAAAACCTTTATCAGCAACAGTTGGATGTTGCAAAATACGTTCTAAATTATTTTTTAAATCTAAATTTTCTGTGTTAAATACAGAACCTGGTTTTATTTGCCGTTTAACATTACGCTTTAAAGCATGTTGTTTTGGAAATAAAGTTAAAATAGGAATATTAACTGTATCTTCTTTTAATAAGGGATCATGTACTTGTAATTGCGACCATTCTTGTGCTTCACCTAAAATGGCAAACGGACAACGTTCGCGATTTGCAATTTCAGTAAATGCTTCAAGTTGATGCGCATCAATTGCGATCACATAACGTTCTTGCGATTCATTACACCAAATTTCCATTGGTGATAAAGATGGATCGCCTAAATGAATATGACGTAAATTAAAAATACCGCCACGTCCAGCATCATGAATAATTTCCGGCACCGCATTGGATAAACCGCCTGCGCCTACATCGTGAATGGATAAAATTGGATTATATTCACCCATGGCCCAACATCTATCGATCACTTCTTGGCAACGGCGTTGCATTTCAGCATTATCACGTTGTACAGATGCAAAATCTAAAGCAGCATCATTACTATTAGACGCTTTTGAAGAAGCTGCGCCACCGCCTAAACCAATAATAAAACTTGGTCCACCTAAAATAATAATTAAACTGCCTTCCGTGATTTCTTGTTTTTGTACATGTTGCGGCTGCACTAATCCCATGCCACCAGCTATCATAATTGGTTTATGATATGCACGCGTAGTATCATTTATGGTTTGTTCAAAACTACGAAAATATCCGCATAAACTCGGGCGACCAAATTCATTATTATAACGTGCCGCACCAATCGGCCCTTCTAACATGATTTGCAGAGGCGAAGCAATATGCTCGGGTTTATTTTCTAATCCTTCAAAAGATTGAGGAAAATCAGGGATGCGTAAATTAGAAACCGTAAACCCTACAAGTCCAGCTTTTGGTTTTCCACCTCTTCCGCAAGCACCTTCATCACGAATTTCTCCACCTGCACCGGTTGCTGCACCTGCAAAGGGTGCGATTGCTGTTGGATGATTATGGGTTTCTACTTTCATTAAAATCGGCGCCGCTTCTTTGTGGTAATGATAAACATGGTTTTCATCACAATAAAAACGTGCGGCTTCATTCCCGTTCATCACAGCGGCATTATCTTTGTAAGCCGATAACACCGCATGCGGGTGTTGTTGAAAAGTATTTTTGATCATTGCAAATAAACTTTTGGGCATGGTTACGCCATCAATCGTAAATTCGCTATTAAAAATTTTGTGCCTACAATGCTCCGAGTTTACTTGTGCAAACATCATGAGTTCTGCATCTGTCGGATTGCGATCTAGCGCTTTATATTCTGCTACTAAATAATCAATATCTTCCGGTGAAAGTGCGAGACCTAGGGTTTGATTGGCTGCGTGAATATCCTGGATATACTGCAAAGGCTTGGGTGCTTGCTCTACAAATATGTTTTGCAACTGTGCAACATCAAATAAAACAGATTCTGTCATGCGATCAAAGGTTAAATTTTTACGTGAGCTGATTCTACCTTTTTCAATCCGCTCTATGGGTAAATCACAGAGTTTTAAAATATCTAAAGCTTTTGAAGACCATGGAGAAACCGTTCCCAAACGCGGCAATATATAAGCATCAGCTTGTAGCTGTTCAACAATTGAAGCTTGTAATAAATGCTCTAAGCGACTTTGGGTTTTTTGCGTTAAAGCTTGGGAAAGTTTAACAACGTAAAAATCAGGGGTTAACCCTTGCAATATTAACATAAGTAAGTTCTCTAGTATGTTTGCGTTGAATACGGCTCACATTATACACGCAGCCATGCTACAATTCTTGGTTTTATTAGCTAAGAAGGGTAAAACCATGAGCACAACAAATTATCGTATTGAAAAAGACAGCATGGGCGAAGTACAAGTCCCTGAACATGCACTTTATGGTGCCCAAACTGCACGCGCGGTTGAAAATTTCCCTCTAAGCGGCCTCACCATGCCACCTGCTTTTATTCGTGCACTTGGGCTTGTAAAGCAAGCGGCAGCGCAGGCTAATTTCGAATTAAAATTGTTAGATGAAGATAAAATGAAGGCGATAACCACGGCCGCGCAAAAAATTGCCCAAGGGCATTATTATGCCGATTTCCCGATTGATATTTTCCAAACGGGTTCGGGTACTAGTACTAATATGAATGCGAATGAAGTGATTGCCCGTTTAGCTAAACAAGAATCTGGATTGGCGATTCATGCTAATGATCATGTGAATATGAGTCAAAGTAGTAATGATGTGATTCCAACCACGATTCATGTCAGCAGTAATTTATTGATTCATGAAAAATTATTACCCGCTTTAAAACATATTCAGCAAGTCTTACATGATAAAGCAGAAAGTTTAAAAGAAATCACTAAAACGGGGCGCACACATTTAATGGATGCAATGCCGGTGCGTTTTGATCAAACTTTACACGCGTTTCAAGGGCAATTAGCCGATTGTGAAATGCGTATTCGTGCAACACTGCCGCGTTTGAATCAATTGGCTTTAGGTGGAACTGCGGTGGGAACAGGCATTAATGCACATCCAGAGTTTGGCCAACGCGTTGCGCAAATTCTTGCAAAAAATACCCAAATTGATTTTGTGACCAGTAATAATTATTTTGTGCAAATGAGTAGTCAGGATACAGCGGTTGAATTATCAGGCCAATTAAAGACATTAGCCGTAACATTAACCAAAATTGCAAATGATTTACGTTGGATGAATAGCGGCCCGTTAGCAGGTTTATCTGAAATCGCCCTACCTGATTTACAACCTGGCAGCAGTATTATGCCTGGGAAAGTAAATCCTGTAATTCCAGAAGCAGTTTGCATGATTTGCGCGCAAGTGATTGGTAATGATGTGACGATTACCATGGGTGGCCAAGCTGGAAATTTTGAATTAAATGTCATGCTACCTGTGATTGCTTATAACTTATTACAAAGCATCGATTTATTAAGTAATTCCTGTAGGGTATTAGCCGATAAAGCAATTAAAGATTTTACCGTGAATACAGCGCATATTAAAATGGCTTTGGATAAAAATCCTATTTTAGTCACTGCTTTAAATCGTGTGATTGGTTATGAAAAAGGTGCAGCGATTGCTAAACGTGCCTATAAAGAACACCGCGGCGTAAAAGAAATTGCGCTGGAAATGACAGATTTATCTAGTGAAGAACTCGATAAATTATTAGATCCGCGTAAATTAACTGAGGGCGGGGTTTAAATCTAGTTACTGATGAATCGAAACATCCAGGGCGAAAGATTTTTCGCCCCTACGGATGTTGGGGTTTTCCAGATATGATGTTTTGTGAATCATTTTGGGTGTTGAATATCCGTATATTTTGTGTATCCAGATATGATGTTTTGCAAATCTTTTGGGATGTTTGAATATCCAAATATTTTTGTGTATCCACACATGGTGAACACAAACCATCCGTAGGGGCGAAAAATCTTTCGCCCTGCGATGGTTGATATTACACTTGTCCTAAATTTTTAAAGGATGGATTAAATGGCGACGTAGGCGCTTGCGATACTTCCACTTCTTGCTTGGGATAAGGTAATTCAATACCCGCAGTTTTTAAACTATCCCATAAACTCAATAAAATTTCAGAGCGCACTAAGGGGCGTGAACTGGAATATTTAAAATCAATAAAATAACGTATATCAAATATCATGGCAGTCTCAGCAAATTCTAATAAAAATATTTCTGGCTTAGGATTTGCCACGACTGCAGGATGGCGCGTCACAACTTGATAAATAATCGCTTGGACTTGATGTGGGTTTTCATTAAAACCAACGCGCAAATTAAGAACTGTACGCACGATGGAATCATGATGTGTCCAGTTGGTCAATGGTTTACTGACCGCTTCTGCATTGGGAATAATCACTTCCATATTGTCCCAATTTTTAATTGTGGTAGCACGCATACCAATATGGGTGACTTCACCTTCATAAGTACCCAGTGTAATCACATCGCCTGCGCGCATCGGACGCTCGATTAATAATAAAACGCCGCTAATTAAATTATTAGCAATGTTTTGCAAACCAAAACCGATACCAACAGCGAGCGCACCGGCAACAACCGCGAGCGCTGTTAAATCAATACCTAACACACGTAAAATAATAAAAGCACCGATAATCACTGTCGCATATTGTGTGAAGACCGATAAACTATTACGAACACCTGGATCTTTCGCACCCGAATAAAGCCAACGGTAAGCAAATTCACGGCTCCAACGCGCAGCCCAACGAATGATTCCGACTAAAATAATAAACTGCACAATATTGAATATCGTGATACTCAAATCGCCAAAAGAGAATAAGGTTTGTTGACTAAAAGCCATTAACCTTTGTGCGACGACTGATTCTTGATTCCAATCGTATAATGAAAATAATAAAACCACAGCACCTAAAGATACAAATAAATTTAATACTTTATGTAAGGGTTTTAATAAAGCTTCAGTCCAAACCCAACCATTGGATAATTTACGAATACAAATATCTGAGAGGAAATTCATAAAATCGCCAATCACGCCACGTATTAACCACCAGAGTGTAATCACGCATAATAATTTAATCTCGGCGATACCCATTTCCCAAGCTAAATTCATATAACCAATTAAACCAATAATGGCATTAGAGAAAATAGTTAACGGGACTAAAAATCCTAAGAGTAAAATGGCGCGTTTCACATATATTTTTTTACTGACATAGGGCGCTATTAAATTGGGTAGCACGCGCCAGCGTTTTAATAACGGAAAAGAAATCGCAAGCAATACTAACATAAACAAACGATCGTAAATCGCAACCACTTGTTGCGAAACCGGTAATTGATGTGCAAGCACCGCCATTGCGGTTACAAAACCGCCAATGCCTAAAGTCCATTGCAGACCACGGTATAATTTTACATCTTGTCCTGCGAGATCCCACATGTTTTCAAATAAAGATAAACGCGCAATGCTAATCATAAATTTAAAGACAAACCAAACCACGCCTAACGCCAAGGGTACAATCAAAGAGCTGTGGCTAAATTGCAAAATTAATAATAAGCCCATGATGCTACCAAATACCACAATGCCAATGATATTACGGTAAAATAATTGCGCTAAAATAATCGTGGTACTACCGGTGAATTTTGATTTTTTTAAGTAGCGGTAAACATGCACCCCCATACACAACCATATCATCTGAAAAACAATAATCTGAAACCAGATGAAAAAACCCGCTTGTGACAGACGCTCAAAAACTTGCCCCGCCAAACCTTGCAAGGTATGAAAAGTCAGCTCGGGTAGTGTCCATAAATTTTGCAGGGATGCTTTCCATTCAAAAAATGTACGCGGCAATGATTGACGATTAGACCAAGTATCGTAATAGCCTGTGACTAATTGCTGCTGAAAATTGATAATCGCGGCGCGCAGCTGTTGCGCATTTTCTTTTTCTTGACCATAGCCTTGCATTAATTTATTAAATAAATTCAGTTGTTGCGCAAGGTAATTTTTACCTAAAACACCACTGGAAAATGCCGTATTAATCACATCTAAATGTTTTTTTAATAAAATTTGTTTTTCGTCAATCAAACTGTCGATAGTGGTTAATTCAGTTAAAAGTCGATCCAGCTTTTCATGCGTTTCCATATAATCGCGCCCTAAATCTTCGGGCGGATGATTCATCAGCACTGAACTGTAAGTATGAATTCGGCTTAAATTAAAACGTATCATGAGCAACTGAATATTCTCTTCTGCATTGACAATTTCATCTTGCAAAATAATACTTTTTTGCGTAGAGGGTTCTTGGCCTTGCGGTAATTCAAGCATTGATGTGCGGGTAAGCGCTAATTTTTCTTCCCATTGTTGTTGTTGCTGATGCAACTGGGCTTCTGTGGCTAATTGCGTATTCATTAATTGTTCGATGGCACTTTTTCTTGCCAAATCACGTAGATTGCTTAACCATGCTGTATCCCTAGCAATCAGTTGCTCAGTCACATTTTGTAAGGCGGATAATGTCATTTCCCGCTCTTCTTCGAAAATTAATTTTTCTTGTTCATGCGCAAGACGGGTATTGACTTGTGCATATTGGGTTTGCGTTTCATTTTGAGCACCTGGGGTTAAACTCAATAAACGCTTTTCCAGATCGCTCATATTATTTTTAAGCTTGGTTATATTTTCACGGGTTAAGCTTAATGCGATATTAATTTTCTCCAGTTGGATTTGCGCTAAGCTCAATTCGAGATTGGCTTTATCGATCAGCGTAGACGCAAGATTGCCCAAGTCAGGGTTCGCTAACCAGGCTTGTTCTTGCGCGGCTTGATTCGCTAATTGTTGTTGTAAATAATGTAATTGCGCACGCTCATCTTCTAATTTTTGTTTGAGGATGGCTACATCTGCCATACGGGCCTGTTCAGGATCGTATTGGCTCAAGGCATTCATGCTGACTATGCATAATAGTAAACAGGAAAAAAACTTTAAAACCTTTAGGTAATGCTTCATTGGATTTTCTTAGTTAAATAATTAAATTAAAATAATATTCTCACGCACCTCTTACTTATTATATACTCTGCTACATGAGTATTGAAAAAAAAATATCACAGCGTTTTCGCGGTTTTTTGCCCATCGTGGTGGATGTTGAAACAGCAGGCTTTAATAGCCAAACAGATGCCTTGCTTGAGCTTGCAGCGATAGAGCTGGGTTATAATGCCAATAATCAAATGGTCCCGACCAATATTCATCACTATCATATCCAACCTTTTAGTGGCGCTAATCTTGATCCTGCTGCATTAGCTTTTTTAAATCTCGATCCGACCCACCCATTTCGCTTTGCTGTGGAAGAGTCCGTTGCGCTTAATGAATTATTTAATATCATTAACGCTGCCGCTAAAGCCCAACATTGCCAACGCGCGGTTTTAGTCGGCCACAATGCCTTTTTTGACTTAGGATTTATTGCGGCAGCCAGTGATCGCTGTGGTTTAAAAAATAATCCCTTTCATCGTTTTACTACCTTAGATACCGCGAGTCTAGGCGCTTTAGTCTATGGCCAAACCGTGCTGGCCAAAAGCTTACGCGCTGCGCACATTCCCTTTGATCTTTCGCAAGCACACGGCGCACTTTACGATGCCGAACGTACTGCAGAATTATTTTGTAAAATTGTAAATTTATGGGATAACCTGTCATAATAATACTTTGTTTAATCCTAGGAGAATTTCATGAAACAAGGTATTACGGCTTGTCTAGTAGCGCTCGGTTTAGCTATGAGTTCACAGGTATTGGCACAAGATAAATCGCTGTATATTTACTCATGGTCGGATTACCTCGCCCCTGAAACCCTCGATCGCTTTGAAAAGCAAACTGGGATTAAAATTACCACAGACTTATACGACAGCAATGATATTCTGGAAGCCAAATTGTTTGCAGGCAATACCGGTTATGATATTGTGTTTCCTTCTTATTTCCCTTATTTGCTACGTCAAGTAAAAGCCGGTATTTATGAGCCTCTTGATTCTACGCGCCTACCGAATCTAAAAGGCGTCGATAAACGCTTTGATGATCCTTTAACGATAGATGGCAAACGTTATGCAGTGCCTTTTAATTGGGGCACCATCGGCGTTGCTTATAATGTCGAGAAAATTCAGGCTATATTCGGTAAAGATTTTAAACCCGATAGCTGGGGTTTTATCTTTGATCCTAAAAATGCTGAGAAATTAAAATCTTGCGGCATCGCACTGATGAATTCACCTATTTATTTAGGTCCTATCATGATGAAATATTTAGGTCTTGATCCAACCAGCATTAAAGCTGAAGATTACAGCGCTGCGATGAAACAATTTGCGCTTATTCGCCCCAGCATTACTTATTTCCATGATTCACAATATATTAATGACTTGGCTACTGGAAATGTTTGTGTTGCCGTGGGTTTTTCAGGTGATTTGATTATTGCACGTGAACGCGCTAAGCTCGCAGCAAAACCGGTGAATATTGCTTATGTCAATCCTAAAGAAGGTGGACCCTTATTTTTTGATGTAATCGCTATTCCTAAAGGCGCAAAAAATAGCGATGCCGCTTATCAATTTATGAATTTTATGTTGGAGCCACAAACCATGGCTGAATTAACAAAATTTAATTTTTACCCAAGCACAGTGCCCGCATCACGTGCATTACTGCCTGTAGATTTGCAAAACGATACCAGCGTTTACCCGCCCGAAGCCGTGATGAACCAAATGTTTGTCCAGGGTGAATTACCGTTAAACATTGAAAGACAAGTTAACCGTGATTGGGCCAGAATGAAATCAGGCGAATTAAGCCTATGAGTGATAGTTATATTCGCATCGAAAAATTAGCCAAACAATACGATCGCGTTAAAGCCGTTGATCATGTTTCTTTATCGATAGCTAAAGGCGAATTGTTTGGCTTAATGGGCAGCTCCGGTTCTGGAAAATCAACATTATTGCAAATGCTAGCCGGTCTTGAAGCACCGACTCACGGCCGGATATTTATTGATGGTGAAGATATGACGCACGTGCCACCGCATTTACGTCCGGTGAATATGATGTTTCAATCTTATGCGTTATTTCCCCATATGACTGTGGCCCAAAATATTGCCTTTGGTTTAGAACAAGATAGGCTCACGCGCACAGAAATTAATAAACGCGTTGAAGAAATGTTAGACATCGTTAGCATGCGCGATTATGCCCATGAAAAACCCCATACATTGTCAGGCGGTCAACGCCAACGTATCGCGCTGGCACGCAGTCTCGCCAAACGTCCTAAATTATTATTACTCGATGAACCCATGGGCGCGCTCGATAAAAACTTACGCGATCGCATGCAATTGGAAGTCGTGAATATTTTAGAAGAATTGGGCGCAACCTGTTTATTGGTAACACATGATCAAGATGAAGCCATGACTATGTCCAAACGCATTGGGATTATGGATAAAGGTGAAATTATTCAAATCGGTACGCCACAAGAAGTGTATGAATATCCAAACTGTAAATTCAGTGCCGAGTTTTTAGGATCTGTGAATATTTTCAGTGCCACGATAGACATTGAACGTAATGAAGATACATTGCTAAATGTGCCGCAGATGCAAACGCAAGTACAAGTTAATCGTTGTTTATTTTTACCGCAAGGTTTGCAAGTCTGGGTGGCTGTACGTCCTGAAAAAGTAAGCTTGTCTTTAGAACGTCCTGATGTTCCCTATAATGTCGCAAAAGGTCGCGTGCATGATATTGCTTATATGGGCAGCCATTCAATTTATCACGTCATTTTAGAATCCGGGAAAGAAGTAGAAGCGAATATTTATCACAGCGATCGTTTTGTTACTGAACCTTTGACTTGGGATGATCAAGTTTATGTTCACTTCCCTGCCGATTCTGTTGTGGTGCTGCAAGGATGAGCGCGCGAATTAAACAATGGTTATTTTCGGGGAGCACTTGGATACTCGGTATTCCTTATGCGTGGTTATTGGCTTTTTTAATCGTTCCTTTTTTAATTATTTTAAAATTAAGTTTTAGCGAAATGGCCTTAAGCCTGCCGCCCTACTTGCCTTTAGTTACCATTCAAGATTTTGTTGTAACTTTGCATGTTAATTTAAATAATTATCAAACCTTATTTTTAGATCCTTTTTACGTGTCAGCATATTGGAACTCTTTAAAAATCGCATTTTTTTCAACACTCGGTTGTTTATTGATTGGTTACCCTATGGCATATTGTATTGCCAGGGCTAATCCCACTTACCGTTCATTATTATTAATGTTGGTGATTTTACCTTCCTGGACTTCTTTTTTATTACGCGTTTATGCCTGGATGGGCATTTTGCAAGAAACGGGTTATTTAAATCAACTTTTATTGGCTTTAAATATTGTGGATACGCCCGTGAAATTTTTATATACCGATTTTGCAATTTATTTAGGTATTATTTATGCGTATTTACCGTTTATGGTTTTACCGATTTATGTCTCTATCAGTAAAATCGATTGGTCTTTATTAAAAGCTGCCGCAGATTTGGGCGCGCGCCCCTGGACAGCATTTTGGCGTATCACTGTGCCTTTAACTTACACCGGTATTTTAACAGGCAGTTTGTTAGTCTTTATTCCTGTCGTCGGTGAATTTGTGATCCCCGATTTATTAGGCGGCTCAGGCACACATATGATCGGCCGCGTTTTATGGCAAGAATTTTTCAATAACCGCGATTGGCCTTTATCAGCAGCTATCGCAACGTTAATGCTCATACTCTTGTTACTACCCATTTATATTTTCACCCGGGTAGAAAAAAATAATGCGGGGACAAACTAATGCTTAAAACTTCTCCTGCCATTAAAGCAATTACCCTCGGCGGTTATATTTTTTTATATGCACCGATATTAATTTTAATTATTTATTCTTTTAACGAATCGCGTTTAGTGACGGTTTGGTCGGGATTCTCTTTCAAGTGGTATGTGGAATTATTCCAAGATAAAGTATTACTTAAAGCAGCAGGCACCAGTTTAATCATTGCATTTGCAACAGCCACAGGTGCAACAATATTAGGTACTTTTTCAGCATATGCATTAACAGGTTATCGCTCAAAACGCGGCGGTGCATTTTTTAATATTTTAATCCGCGCACCGATGGTTTTACCTGAAGTAATTATGGGCGTATCGCTTTTACTTTTATTCGTTGCTCTAGAAAATGCAATAGGTTTCCCTTCTGGGCGTGGCATGTTCACGATTTGGATAGCACACATGACCCTCACCTTTGCCTATGCGACTTTAATTATTATGGCGCGCTTACAAGAAATGGATCGCAGTCTCGTTTTAGCCGCAAGAGATTTAGGGGCAAGAGCACATACTATTTTCTTTAGAATAACCCTACCCTTAATTGCCCCAGCGCTCATTAGTGCCTGGTTATTAACCTTCACGCTATCATTCGATGATTTAGTCATCACCAGCTTCACCTCAGGCCCAGACTCCACAACCTTGCCTATGTTAGTTTATTCCAGCGTACGTATGGGCGTCAGTCCTAAAATTAATGCGTTAGCAACTTTAATGATAGGCACTGTTACCTTAATGGCTATCGCTTTTTGCATTATTCTCAATCGCTTAGAGCGCAAAAAGCTGCAGTGATTTTTAATTCATTTAAAAAATTGCTAAAATACCAATACCTAGCCCCATGATAGTGAAGCTTCCAATCATTGTGTTTAAGGCAGATTTAGCTACAAACTCTTTAAGTTCTGCAGATGTTTTTTGCATATCGTTATGAAGTTTATCATGCCCTTTTTGCATTTCTGCACGAAGCTCATTTTGGCCTTTCTGCATTTCATTACGAAGATCATCATGACCTTTTTTCATCTCTGCACGAAGCTCATTTTGGCCTTTCTGCATCTCGGTGCGGACTTTACTAAACTCAATTTGCACCTCAGTACGTACATCTTTAAGCTCTTGTTGCATTTCAACACGAAAATTTGTGAACTCAAGTTTTATTTCTGAATGTAATTCATGAATATCGACTTGTGTTGCAACACGTGCTTTATGAATATCTGCTTGCGTTGCAACATGCAGAACTTTTAAATCTGCTGGAGTTGCGACTTGTGATAAAACGGCTTGTGTTGCCATGATTTGTGCCTTGTTAAGAGCTTCGGCCTGTGATTGTGTAAAATCTGCTTTTATTAAAAGTTTAACATATTCCAGCGTATTATAAAGTGCGACCTGCATAAAGCCTCCTTGCGTTAGTGATTTTTGAAGGCATTTTACAACTTTTTATATTTTTAAATCAAGTCATTTGAACTTTAGTGTTTTATATAAATCGATAAGATTGCTTCATAAGACTGTTTTCAGTACACTACATACATGAATAACACCATAGACCCTCTCATTAAACAACGCGGCCAAGATAAATTATCTCGGATTCCGGTTAAAATTGAAGCAGCTGAAGTTTTAAAAAAACCCGACTGGATTCGGATTCGCCTACCTACTGGTGATAAAGTCGACAAAGTAAAAGCAATGCTTAGGCAAAATCGTTTACATACGGTTTGTGAAGAAGCAGCTTGTCCTAATTTGAGCGAATGTTTTAGTCACGGTACCGCAACATTTATGATCATGGGTGATAAATGTACGCGTCGTTGTACATTTTGTGATGTCGGTCATGGGCGTCCTGATCCCCTGGATTTAGATGAGCCTGTGAATTTGGCTAAGACCGTTCAACAAATGGGTTTGAAATATGTGGTGATTACCTCCGTTGATCGCGATGATTTACGTGATGGTGGCGCGCAACATTTTGTAAATTGCATAACAGCAGTTCGTGTATATTGTCCAAATACTAAAATTGAAATTTTGGTACCTGATTTTCGCGGTAAAAATCGCAGGCAAATTGCGATTGATATTTTATCGAAATCACCCCCGGATGTTTTTAATCATAATATTGAAACCATACCTAGATTGTATGCGAGTGTGCGTCCTGGATCCGATTATCAATGGTCACTTAATTTATTAAAAGAATTTAAACAAGCCCTGCCGCATATTCCGACTAAATCCGGTTTAATGTTAGGTTTAGGTGAAACCAATGAAGAAATAGTTTTATCCCTGCAAGATTTACGTGAACATGATGTCAATATGGTCACTATAGGCCAATACTTACAACCGAGTTTACACCATCATCCTGTATTACGTTATGTGACACCTGCTGAATTTGATTCTTTTACAATTGCCGGGAATGCGATGGGTTTTGATAATGTGGCAAGTGGCCCGCTTGTTCGTTCATCGTATCATGCTGATCGCCAGGCTCGGGGCGAGGAAGTTGCTTAGCGCCCCAGCCCCATAATAAATTAATACTAATGGGTACCGCAAAAGCGCAAATAGCTTCTGCAACGGTAGTCAAACCGGGTATTAATTGTCCTAAATATAAACCCATTCCTAATATAAAATTTTTACCAAAACGTTTCCATGGCGATTGTCCATAAGCCTCTTTACAAACGCTTCGATCATAAAAAAATAAACTGCTGGCGTAAATAAGACCAAATACTGGCGCGAGCGGTAGATGAATTAAAGGGCCTGTTATTTGAAAATTGAGCGCTTGTAATAGCAAGGGAATTAAAGTTTGAGCGAGCACAATGCTGAACGCAATAATACAAGTTTGTATGCCTAGAATTAAACTCTCCCATAAGATTTGCCGCAGTTCAGGGCTGTCCCATTGCGGAGTTTGTCCGGTTTTATAATAAACATAAAAATATTGCATTACAAAATACATGACTAAAACCATGGGCGCTATAAATACAGCGCCTTGTGCGGCGTTTGCCAAATCGGATAGAAAATCATCTGTGCTTAAAGGCGTTGTATCGGTTAAATGGCTATGTAATTCGGCGGCATGTGTTTGTGATATGATGCCCGCGCCTAGGCAGCGTGCAATTGTGGCGCGGGTTCTATTGGGGTCAAGATCAAATCGTACTTCGTCTAATTGAAATTTTCTTTGAAACTCATCGATATATACTTCTGCGCCATCGGATGCTTCATTATAAGTTACCAAAATCTTTTCTGGTGGTGAAAAAAGCAAATCATTGGTGTAATAAAGATTATTCGCGGGGGTGTTAAAGTATTGCTTTAAATCTGTTGTACTCTTGACAATAACATCTTTGGGAAATTGTAACGGCAAAGGCATGAATAAAACTACTCCCGATATAATGGCTTACAACTAAAGCGGTTATATCGGAAGTTATGGGCTTAAACTTTAATTATTCAGGTTTGTCTGTTAGCCATTGTTGTAGGGCTGTGATGATCTTTTCGGCTTGATCTGGGCTGGATATATTAAATTTTGAGCGTTGCTTATATTCGCCGTTTTTCTTTTGGTAGCGACGGATAGTGTATTTATCTGCGCCGTAGGCTTCTTTTTTATTGTCCCAATCTTGGTAGCGGAAAATAATCGTGGTCCAAGCGCCTTTGGATAGGACTTGTTTATCCAGTTGTTTAACAACAAGCTGGCCTTCTTCTGTATAATCTACGGTTAACTCGTCTATGGTGGTAGACATATAAGCTCCTGTGTTAGTGAATAAGCACCTATTCTGCCATACTCAGCAGAATTAATCGATTTTTCTTTGGAAGCATTAATATGTCAGTTACTTGGTATTCATTATTACCGCCTTTATTGGCTATTACCATTGCCATTTGGCGGCGCAATATTATTTTAGCCTTGTTGGTTAGTTTATTGCTGGCTGAAACTTTACTTATGGGATTTAATCCTTTTTTAGGCTTATTGAGTTTATTTGAACGGGTTGTGGATGTGTTTAGCGATCCTGACCGTACGCGGGTTTTATTATTTAGTTTATTAGTGGGCGCCCTGCTCGCTTTATTTCGCACGTCCGGCGGCGTTAATGCATTTGTGCATCAGCTGACGCATATTGGATTTGCAACAACTCCTCGGCGCGCGGCGTTATTGCCGAGTATTACGGGGACTTTGATTTTTATTGAAACCAATTTAAGTATTTTAACTGCGGGTATTATTTCGCAAAAATTATTTGATAAATTTAAACTCTCGCGTGCGCAATTAGCATTTATTATTGATTCTACGTGTTCACCGATCAGTGTGTTGATTTTGCTCAATGGTTGGGGTGCTTATATTTTAGGTTTGCTGGATGGTTATGGTTTAGAAAATACGACAACGACTTTATTACAATCCATAGGTCTTAATTTTTATGCATTATTAGCGGTTATCATGGTATTTTTTACCGCGATTACAGGCAAAGTATTTGGGCCGATGAAAGCAGGTCATAGTCGAATTGAGATGCCAACCCAAATGCCTGATGAAGCACCTGCGAGTAAATCACGTTATTTTTTAATTCCTCTGTTGACCTTGGTCGCAGGTATGCCTTTATTCATGTTGTACACCGGAGATGGAAATTTATTACAAGGCTCAGGCACAAAAGCAGTTTTATGGTCTGTCGGTATTGCGTTGTTAGTGTGTGCCTTATTATTGTTTCAGGGTAAACAAATGCGGACTAAAACTATTATCGAAAATAGTTTTAATGGCATGAATGATTTATTGCCGCTTGTTACGATTGTTTTATTATCCATGGGATTGGGTATGGCATGCATTGATTTAGGCACCGGGCAATATGTTGCATTATTTGTAGGTGATTTTTTACCACCCTATTTATTAGCGCCAATTTTATTTTTATGTGCGGGTATTATTTCTTTTACGACCGGCACAAGTTGGGGCACATTTGCGATCATGATGCCGCTGGGTATACCGTTAGCGCTGACATTAGGTGTGCCACCCGCTTTGGTATTAGCTGCAATTTTAGGTGGCGGTGTATTTGGTGACCATTGCTCACCTATTTCTGATTCGACATTAATGGCATCCTTAGCGAGCGGTTGTGATCACTTAGAACATGTGCGCACACAATTACCTTATGCGCTGGTGATGGCTGCTGTGAGTTTGGGATTGTATTTGTTGATAGGTTTTTATCTTTAAGATATTTTAATCTTCTACATTTTCGACGTAAGCTATTCAGACACCACTTTAATTGTGATCACTTGTGTCATATCTACAAAATTCGCAATAATTTCAGTTTCACCCGGTGCTATTGCAGTGATATTACCTTCATTATCTATAACAGCAATATTATGATCAAGACTACTCCAGCTCACCCAATCAGCAATATTTTGTGTGACATCACCATAAGCAGCAATTGCATATACTGGCATAGACTCACCTACTATTAATATATGCTCTGCAACTTCTAAGGTTACCACTAATGGTTCAACAATTTTAGGCGTGGCGATCTTTCTCATTGCTTGAATGGGCGTATTCATGGCGCGCGTTGATTCTAAACTTGAAGATGAAGAAGAATTAGGCAATGAAACCACAGTCACTTCAGTGGTACCAACAATAATAGGATCGCTCTTAGGTGCGAATATACTGTCTTGTGCAATAATCGTCGTCGTGCCCGCATTCACACCTTGAACATATCCTTGGGAATTAACACTTGCGATTTGTGAGTTTTGCGATGACCAAGCGACTTGTGATGTGAGATCTTTAGTTTCACCATTCAGATAAATGCCTGTAGCTACAAAAGAAGTGATCGTATCCATACCGATAGAAGAATTACCAGGCGTGACCGTAATTGATACTAATGGATTGTAAACAAATTCTGAATTAATACTTGTTGCACTTGTGCCCACAGGTGTTGTTACTGTGACAAATACAGCTCCTTCTACATGCGATGGCGAGGTTGCAATAATTTGTGTCGGGCTTACATAAGTAAACGTCGCAGGTGTATCACCAAAGTTAACAGCACTTGCACCTACAAAATTAGTACCTGTAATGGTTACAGAGGTTCCACCATGAACTGGACCTGTATTTGGCGTTAGACCAGAGACAGTCGGTGGTCCTTCAAAAGTAAAAGTGAAACTTTCAGTACTTGTTCCACCCGCAGTTGTAACACTCAAAGGAACAGAACCAGAACTGCCCGCAGGAGATCTAACCGTTAATTGTGTGCTGCTAATGACATTAGCGACTATAGAGTTACTGCCAAAATTAACTGTAGTTCCTGTTTCAAAACCTGTGCCTGAAATAATGACTAATTCTCCACCCGTTAATGGACCTACTATCGGTGAAACATTATTGATTGAAGGTACATAATTGTAAGGAACTATTTGCGTGCTAATGCCACCAGCAGTTTCAACTGTAACATTGACAGCACCGATACCAGGTGGTGAAAATACAGTTAAACTGTTTGGGCCCGTCACATTAACATTTGTTCCTTGTGCGGTTCCAAAATTAACTGTTGTTGCGCCATTGATAAAACCACTTCCAGATACCGTCACTAATGTTGAGCCTGCTGCAGGACCAGACGTTGGCGATAGGCTAGAAACTGTAGGCGTATAAGTGTAAATAACAGTTTGAGTACTGATGCCACCTGGCGTTTCAACGGTTACATTCACAGGACCAGTACCTGCGGGAGAAGTTACCGTCAATGTATTTGGACTTGTAACATTAACATTTGTTCCTTGCGCAGCTCCAAAATAAACTTGAGTATTATTTTCAACAAATCCACTTCCAATTATATTCACCAAAGTTTGTCCGGCCTCTGGACCAAAAGCAGGTACAAGTTCAATGACTGTAGGCACAGGATCATAAGTAAATTCGATATATTCCGTACTGGTACCACCACTTGTCGTCACGGTGACATCAACAGAACCCGCACTACCAGGTGGCGATGTGACTTCAAGAGATGTTGAGCTAGTTACAGACACAGTTGCACTCACGGAGGAATTACCAAAGCGAACCATAGTATTGCCTGCTTCAAAGCCTGTGCCTGTTATAGTAACAAGGGTTCCACCCGCAACAGGACCTTGTGTCGGAGAAAGACTACTGATTGAAGGTACAAATTGATAGGGAATAGTTTGCGTACTTGTGCCGCCAGCAGTTTCAACTGTAACATTAACCATACCGATACCGGATGGTGATTCTACAGTTAAATTGTTAGAATTAACGACGTTAACATTAACACCTTGATCAGAACCAAAATAAACAGTTGTTGCGCCATTCACAAAACCGCTTCCAGAGATAGTCACTAAAGTTGAACCTGCTGCGGGACCTGCAGTTGGAGATAGGCTAGCAACTGTTGGTGTGTAATTAAATATTACAGTATCAGTACTTTGACCACCTGGTGTTGTCACCACAACATTTACTGAACCAACACCCGCAGGTGTAGTCACTGTCAAAGCAGATGGACTTGTCACATTCACACTCGTGCCCAAGACTCCACCAAAACTCACTTGAGTTTTGCCCGCCACAAATCCTGATCCAGATACCGTAACGGTATCTCCACCTGCAGGATTTCCAGAGTTTGGATTAACGCTTGTGATGGTTGGAACCGGAATATATGTATATTGATCTGCAGCAACAATTGCACTCGTACCGCCAGTTCCTGTGACTCGAATATCAACAGTTCCCGCTGCACCTGCAGGTGCAATCGCTGTAATCTGTGTGGCACTATTGACCGTATAACTCGTCGCATTATTAGCTCCAAATTTAACTGCAGCGGCGCCAGTCACACCCACAAAATTTGTACCTGTAATCACCACTGTTGTTGCGCCGGTTAGAGGACCCACGTTAGGATTTACAAGTGTAATGGTAGGAGGAGGCACAACATACGTGTATTTATCTGCAGCAACTATTGCGCTAGTTCCGCCTGCTGCTGTCACTCGAACATCAACTACACCTGCGGCACGCACAGGTGCAATCGCTGTAATCTGTGTCGCACTATTTACAACATAACTTGATGCATTGGTAGTACCAAATTTAACAGCAGCAGCGCCACTCACATTAATAAAATTTGTACCTGTGATCACAACAGAGTTTCCACCTGTCGTAGGACCTGTATTAGGGGCAAGGAGTGTGATAGTCGGCACAGCTGCGTAGGTATACTGATCTGCGGCAACAATAGCACTTGTACCACCTGTTCCTGTCACACTAATATCAACAGTTCCCGCTGCACCCGCAGGTGCAATTGCAGTAATCTTTGTTGCACTATTGACTGTATAACTCGTCGCGTTATTCCCACCAAATTTAACTGCAGCAGCTCCCGTCACACCGACAAAATTTGTACCTGTGAGCACAACAGAATTGCCACCCGCTAATGGTCCTGCATTCGGAGTCACAACCGTAATCGTAGGCGCAGCTACATAGGTATATCTATCCGCAGCAACAATGGCACTCGTACCACCTGTACCCGTCACTCGAATATTTACTAGACCAGCCACTCCCGCAGGTGCAACCGCTGTAATTTGTGTCGCACTATCGACCGTATAACTCGTCGCATTATTAGCACCAAATTTAACTGCAGCGGCACCCGTCACACCGACAAAATTTGTACCCGTGATCACGACAGTTGTTCCACCTGTCGTAGGTCCTGAAGTAGGACTTATTACAGTAATCGTCGGAGCAGCCACGTAAGTATATTGATCCGCGGCAACAATTGCACTGGTCCCGCCTGCTGCTGTTACTTGAACATCAACTACTCCGGCTGCACCCGCAGGTGCAACCGCGGTGATTTGTGTTGCACTATTTACAACATAACTTGATGCATTGGTAGTACCAAATTTAACCGCAGCGGCGCCACTTACATTGATAAAATTTGTACCTGTGATCACAACCGATGTTACACCTGTCGTAGGACCTGTGTTAGGAGTAAGGAGCGTGATGGAAGGCGCGGCTGCGTATGTATATTGATTTGCTGCTGAAGTTGCACTCGTACCACCTACTGTAGTCACCGTGATATTCACAGTTCCCGCAGTGCCCGCCGGGGCAACCGCGGTAATCTTTGTCGCACTATTTACTGTAAAACTAGTGGCAGCAACCATTCCAAACTTAACCGCTGTCGCGCCTGTAAAATTTGTACCTGTGAGCACAACAGAATTACCACCCGCTAATGGTCCTGCGTTGGGGGCCACAACCGTAACCGTAGGCGCAGCCACATAAGTATATTGATCAGAAGGTGGATTCGATAAACTTGCTCCGCCTGCAGCCTTAACGATTACTTGTACAACTCCTGCAACATGTGCTGGTGCAACAGCAGTGATTTGTGTCGCACTATTTACAACATAACTGGATGCATTGGTAGCTCCAAATTTAACTGCGGTAACGCCACTTACATTGATAAAATTTGTACCTGTGATCACAACCGATGTTCCAGCTGTTAGTGGACCTGAACTCGGTGAAAGACCAGTTACTGAAGGAGCAGCTACATAAGTATATTGATTTGCTGCTGAAGTTGCACTCGTTCCACCTACTGTAGTCACTGTGATATTCACAGTTCCCGCAGTACCTGCCGGGGCAACCGCGGTAATCTTTGTCGCACTATTTACAGTAAAACTAGTGGCATTAACTGTCCCAAACTTAACCACTGTCGCGCCTGTAAAACTTGTACCTGTGAGCACAACAGAGTTGCCACCCGCTAATGGTCCTGCGTTGGGGGCCACAACTGTAACCGTAGGAGCAGCTATATAGGTATATTTGTCCGCAGCAACAACCGCACTCGTTCCACCTACTGCTGTCACTCGAATATCGATTACACCCGCTGCACCCGCAGGTGCAGTCGCGGTGATTTGTGTCGCACTATCAACCGTATAACTCGTCGCATTATTAACACCAAATTTAACTGCGGTAACGCCCACAAAATTTGCACCTGTAATCACAACAGATGTTCCACCTGTCGTAGGGCCTGAAGTAGGACTTATTCCAGTAATCGTCGGAACAGCCACATAAGTGTATTGATCAAAAGGTGGATTCGATGGACTTGCTCCGCCTGTGCCTGTGACAATTACTTGTACAACTCCTGCAACATGCGCTGGTGCAACCGCAGTGATTTGTGTCGCACTATTTACAACATAACTGGATGCATTGGTAGCTCCAAATTTAACCGCAGCGGCGCCCACTAAACCAGTAAAACCACTACCCGTAATCGTAACTGATGTTCCAGCTGTTATGGGACCTGAACTCGGTGAAAGACCAGTTACTAAAGGAGCAAGAGTATACTTAAACTGATTTTCTTCTTGCGCCCCACTGATCCCTACAGGCGTAGCAACACTCACATTCACCACACCCTCTTCCCCTGCAGGAGTCATCACAGTGATTTGAGTATCATCAACCACAACCATCTCAACACCCAAGGCTTCACCAAATTTCACTTCTACTGCATCAGTAAAACCTGTGCCCAGCAAAATGAGTTCTGTTCCACCTTCTATAGGGCCAGTCGTTTCAGAAATGCTTGTGATAACAGGCCCTGTTGAAGTCAGTGTTGCATCTTCGCTAACTTTTGAACCTGATAAAAATTCACTGTATTGCTCTGCGACCGCTAGTACTTGTTCCATATAAACCGCAGGGGTACTGGTCCATTGTTCAATATCTTTTGAAGTATTTAAATTAGACAAAGCATAACGAGGGCCAGTTCCACCTAAACCAAAATCAAATCCGACTTGCAGACCAACAATATTATTATCAGGTGTTTCATTTTGAGATACGATGCGTTGGCCCAATAATGCAACTTCTGCAGAAGGCAAACTCGGTGGTAACCAAGAAATACCCACTGTATACACATCATATAATTCTCTAACACTGCCCACCGCTGAAACTGCAATGCGATCGCTTAATAATTGTTTGACCCCTAATTCTCCACCTAAACCACTACCATCAAACGAAGAATCATCGGTAAACTCCGTGTTATAACGCACGTCATCATAATAAACTTGTGCAGACAGTTCAGTAGAAGGTGATAATCGAAAACTCGAACCCATATCAAGGCCCGTACTTGTCGCGCCGGCAATATTGCGATAATTAATTGCAGCTACACCACTGACATCAAATATCACTGGATCCAAAGCAACATTAGGCGCATTCGCATAATACGCACCAAAATTAATATTCTGCATAAAATTATTATCAAGACTGTGCTGATAACGTATTCCATATGCATTTTGCGCAACATCTTCATCGATATTACCGGAGTCAAATTCAAAGGGTAATAATTGACTGAAACGTTCCGCAGAAACTTTTGCAAGACCATGTTCTAATACTGAAAAACCTATAGTCGCACCTAAGCGATACATTTCTTCGCCATATTCTGCGAGTACAGACATTGCTAAATCTTCATCTATTTCTTTGGTGTATTGAGCATTTACGCTATAGCGATCTAAACTTCCGTAACCCATACCAAATGAGAAAGGGCCATCTAAACCCAATTGAGAACTCGTGACATCTAATGAAGACAGACTATTATATTCAATCGGTTCTTCTAAACCAAAATAAGGTTCATCTTCTTGCGCATAAGCAGCAGGTATAAAGCTTAAATTTAAACAAAATAATGTAAAATAGGTGAGTGCCCTGCCCGGTAAGCTTTTACCCCAACGACGCATACTTGCATAAGCAGAAACATTATGTAGGCTATAAAGCTGCCTCATTTTTTGAAGTCTTCCATGAGCATAAGAAATATAAACATATTTAAACTTAGTCGCTAGATATTTATTTAGGTAGATAAGGAAAACCACATGTATGCGGAGTTTACCATAGGTTAATAGAGTTATTAAAGACACATATGTTATATTGGTATGATTATTTTCTTAAGATAAAGATAATTATGCCCTTATCGTCGAAACAGCTCGCCTACATCGCTGACTACATGCCACAGATTGTGTGGATCACAAATGAAATCGGTGAATTAACGTATTGCAATCAACGCTGGGTAGAATTTACCGGTCTTAGCCTTGAGGCAACACTTCAAGGTGAATGGGATAAAGTGGTTCACCCGGATGACATTCTTATTGCTATGGAGGCATGGGCGCAAGCGATACAAAACCCCAAACTGTATGAAGCTGAAACACGTTTAAAGCGCGCGAGCGATAATACCTATCGTTGTCATTTAGTCAGAGGTTACCCAGTACGAAATGCGTTGAATCAAGTTGAGGGTTGGGTTGGAACCAGTACCGATATTCACGATTATAAAAATCTACAAAATCACCTTGAAGAAATAAGTGGGCATTTAACATTAGCTTTAGAGTCAGCACAGATTGGTACTTGGAGCCGTAATCTTAAAGACAATAAACTCTATTGGGATGATAATACTTATAAAATACTGGGCTTGAAAGACCATAAACTACCTATCACTTATGAAGAATATAAAAACAACATTATTCACCCTCTAGATCGTGAAAAGTCCATGGACTCGGTTAAAACTGCCATGGAAAATCAGCAAGGATTTGACTGTGAATATCGTATTATTTGGCCAGATGGTTCCATCCGCACGATAATATCAAAAGGTAGATACCATAAAGATCAATCGGGTAAAAATATCAAATTAATAGGCGTTTGTTTTGATGTCACTGACCGTAAGCAAACTCAAACTTTAATACATCAAAATCAACTTGATTTTGCCCAGCAATCCAAACAAAGTTCAATATCTGAAATAGCATCATCACTCGCTCATGAGTTAACTCAGCCGATTGCTGCGATTTCAATGTTTACCCAAGAATGCATTAATCAGCTTGAAAATCAAAAATATAATTTTGATAATTTTTTATTTGCATTAAAAGAATCTGCTATACAAACCCACCGTGCAGGTGAAATTATTCACCGCATTAAAAATTCAGTACAAAAACGCTTATTAGTATTAAAGCCTGCTGATTTTAATGAAATTATTTATGAATCTATTAAATTCATCAATTATGAAAAAAATGATCACTGTATTGAAATTAAAATTCAAACATCACCAGAACTCCCATTGATCAATATGGATAGAATTCAAATACAACAAGTGCTCATTAACTTATTACGCAATGCATTAGAAGCACTGCAGGAACATCGCGCGATCAATCCTCATATAGAAGTTATCTGTAAAATCAATGACAATATGCTCACCACAGAAATTGTCGACAATGGCCCCGGGTTTCCACCCGAAATTGAATATCAAATAGATAATATTATGAGCACAAAAACAAGCGGCATGGGCATAGGCTTATTTATTTGTCGCAGTATTATTGAAGCGCATGGTGGCAAATTAACTCTAGGCCCATCAAATGAAGGTGGCGCACAAGTACAATTCAAAATCCCTGTATACAAGGAGAACGCATAATGCCCAATACTGTTTTTATTGTCGAAGATGATCCGGGCATTTGCACCGCATTGGAATGGTTATTTAAATCAGTGGCATTACCCACGCGCATTTTTCACAATGGCGTGGATTTTCTAAATCACTATCAAAGTAATTGGAATGGATGCTTGTTACTCGATATTCGCATGCCGCAAATGAGTGGTCTTGAGTTACAAGATCATTTAAATGGTTTGAATAATCAGCTGCCGATTATTTTCATGACCGGTCATGGTGATATTCCTCTTGCCGTACGCGCCATGAAAGCAGGCGCTTTTGATTTTATTACCAAACCATTTAATAATCAAAATTTAATTGAACTTATTCATCAAGCCCTTAAAAAAAATGTAAAACAAAAACCACACATGAGTTCAAGTGCATTCATCGAAAAATATTCTAAACTAACCCGCCGAGAATTAGAGGTTCTAAAATGCATAGTTGAAGGCCAACTCAACAAACAAATTGCTTCAAGCCTCAATATTTCAATCTCTACAGTTGAAATGCATCGCGCCAATCTAATGGATAAACTCGGCGTTAAATCGATAGTTGATTTAATTAAACATTACACTTTGAATGAAAGTGCCCTGCCTTAGGTAGGCTTATCTGTAAAAATCGGATCTAAACTATCAGCATCTATCGGTTTATTAAAAACCCGATTAATCCCTGCCGCAGTAAAAAGATGCGGGGGATACTTATCCGGAGTAGCGGTTAAGGCAATAATTTCCACCGGTTTCTTTTTACGTGCGTGTTCAAACTCACGAATTAAACGTGCCACTTCAAAACCACTGATATCGGGTAAGTTAATATCCAAAAGCACCATATCATAATGGTAATAACGATAAAGGCTAAGACCGTCTGAGCCATCACAGGCGGCATCGACATTAAATCCCGCATGATCCAGTAACTCACGTTCAGCGAATTGAACCATGATGTCGTCTTCTATCAACAATATTTTCTTTTGAGAGCGTGTATACATATTATTCCACCTTAATAGTAATTAAACGTACTTAAGTGTGGGCGCACTCACGCTCCGCCAATGCCATCTGCTCGTGCTGTCTTCTTATTTATTGCATTTACAAATCTTCGTCTGTTTATGCAATCAAGAGGATGGCACGAATGGTGCCAATATTGTAAGATATAGGTAGCCATTAGCAGTGTCCTAGACTGACTGGTGGTTAGTGAGGTGTCAGATGTTCCACGCATCTGGCGCCCACGTTTATATTTCATACTATTTTTAAGAATAAATCAAGTTTTTCATAACAAATTCTTCAGGTATTGCAAATGACTTCATACCTGTTTGGAACTAAAAAAATATTAATGCAGGAAATCGAATGAACACTAACACTTTGCCTTTTGTGCACATTGAGCATATTCACGATGTTATTTTGTATGCGCATCAACAGTTTGCCTCTGATATTCATTTTGAACCCAAAGATGGTGATTATCAGATACGTCTACGCATTAATGGTTTATTAAAAAATATTTATATAGGCCCAATACATCATGCGCAGCGATTAACTACACAACTTAAAGTGATGGCGCAATTAGATATTGCAGAACAACGTTTGCCACAAGATGGACGCATTGCATTTAATTTATCAACGCATACTTTAGATATTCGCGTGAGTAGCTGCCCTACGCTTTATGGTGAAAAAATTGTATTGCGTTTACTTGATCCCAAAGCGCATATTCGTAATTTTGTGCAATTGGGTTTAAATCATGAGCAATCTACATTATTAACTCATGCACTGGCTAAACCACATGGTTTAATTTTAGTAACGGGTCCTACTGGTAGTGGCAAAACAACCACTTTATATAGTGCTTTAAATACGTTGAATCATACAACGCATAACATTGCCACCGTGGAAGATCCCGTAGAAATTACACTACCCGGCATTAACCAAGTACCGGTGCAAGCTAAAATTAATTTATCATTTGCGAGAATTTTACGAAGTTTATTACGTCAAGATCCCGATATTATTATGATAGGTGAAATTCGCGATCAAGAAACTGCGCAAATTGCGATTCAAGCAGCACAAACGGGACATTTAGTGTTATCCACTCTACACACTTCTAATGCATTAGAAGCTGTTACTCGGCTTGAAAACATGGGTATTTCGCGTTATGAATTATTAAGCACACTCCATTTAATTATTGCGCAACGTTTATTACGCACACAAACCAGTCGTATTGGCATTTATGAATGTTTACCTATCACAGCTTTAGTAAAAAAATATATTTTAGCGCATCAAGAATTATCTTATGTAGAATTACAAAAATATGAAAGCCTGACAACTTTACATGAAGCAGCGCTGGATAAAGTTTCACAAAATTTAGTTACTCTTGAAGAAGTCAATCGTGTGGTGCCTTATGAATAAAAAAATCTATCGTTTTTCCTATCAAGGCTGGGATCATCAGGGGCATGCTGTTCATGATCATATTGAAGCGGAACATATTTTAATTGCTAAAAATAATTTAGAGTCCCAAGGTTATTTAATTAAAAAAATAAAACGTACGATTTTTACGCAAGGATTTTCTTTTAATGCGCAAGATTTACTACGCGCAACGCAGCAATTGACAGTTTTAATTAATGCTTCATTGCCCTTGGTTTTTTGTTTAACGACTTTAGGTAAACCCTTTAAAAATATGGTCCCTCTCATACAGCAAGGTAAAAATTTAACTGCGGCGCTACAAATATACTCCCATCTCTTCCCGTATTATTTTATTTATTTAATTCAAGTCGGCGAGGAAAGTGGGCAATTAGGCAAAGTGCTTGGGCAGCTGGCTACTTATCAAGAAAAAATGCTTATACGCGCGCAACAATTTAAAAAGGCTTTACTGTATCCCACATTTGTATTTTCCTTAAGCCTTGTGATTACTTTGGCTTTATTAATTTTCATTGTCCCACAGTTTCAATTATTATTTGCTAATGTCACCGAACCATTACCGCCCATGACACAATTTGTATTTCATTTATCTGATATTTTACAAAAAATTAACATGATGTCTGTTTTAGTTTTGTTAATAATTAGTTATTTTATTTTTAAGTTTTTGAGCAAAAATAATAAGTGCATGCAAATAACGCAAGATTTTCTGTATTACTTACCCCTTATCGGTAAGATTATCCATGATAATCAACAAACACGTTATTTGCGTAGTCTGAGCGTAGCGATGCAAGCGGGTTTACCATTGATTCAATCTTTACAATTGGCCGCACAAGTTATGGTGGGGACGCGTTTATCACGAAAAATTACTTCAATCTGTGAACAAGTAGCCTCCGGTCTTAGCCTAAAACAAAGCTTTACCCAAACTGCACAATTTTCTGATATCGTTGTACAATTAATAGCAATTGGCGAACAAACCAGTTGCGTGCCCGTGTTATTAGCACAATGTGCAGATGTATTAGAGCAACATGTGGATCAACATCTACAACGCATCACCAGTTTGTTGCAACCGATCTTGATCGTAGGCTTAGGGATTATTTTGGGCAGCTTGATTATTGCGTTATATTTGCCGGTATTTAAATTAGGGACTTTATATTAATGGAATTTATTATTGTAGTTTTTGTGGGTTTAGTCATCGGCAGTTTTTTAAATGTAGTTATTTATCGGCTGCCCCGTTCATTGAATGTGGCACTGCCCGCATCGCATTGCCCAAAATGTAAAACACCGCTGCGTTATTGGCAAAATATTCCCATCATCAGTTTTTTTATATTAAAAGGCCGCTGCCATACATGCAAAGCGCCGATTTCTTATCGTTATGTCTTTATTGAAATACTAACTATGGTCTTAAGTATGGTTGCACTCATGCAATTTGGCTGGCAACTCTTATTATTGCCGGTATTGTTATTTACTTATGCTTTAATTGCCCTGACATTTATTGATATCGATGAGCAGATTTTACCCGATAGCATCACGCTGTCTTTATTATGGATAGGTCTTGCGCTGAATTCTTTTAATGTTTTGGCCACACCTCTTGAAGCAATCTGGGGCGCGATCATTGGATTTTCTGCACTTTGGTTGATTAATTATTTATATTCTCTATTTCGAAAACGCGATGGTATTGGGATGGGTGATCAAAAATTATTAGCCGCTATAGGTGCTTGGTTAGGTGCTTCGGCACTTGCGCCTGTTATAATGATTGCATCTTTATTAGGTTTATTGATTGCACTTATTTTAATGATGTTAAAACGCTTAGATTATAATGCACCGATACCTTTTGGACCTTTTTTAGCTTTAGCCGCTTGGGGATATTTAATATGTTAGTTGTAGGTTTAACCGGTGGTATTGGCAGCGGGAAATCTGCTGCTGCGCGTTTTTTTTCTGAATTAAATATCAACGTCATTGATGCGGATCAGATTGCAAAAGAATTACTGGCGCAAACATCCATTAATGCGGCTGTTATTGACCATTTTGGCGCGAGTATTTGCGATAAACAAGGCCAGCTTAATCGCTATAAGTTACGCGAAGTGATTTTTTCGGATCCAAATCAGCGCCTATGGCTCAATGATTTTCTACATCCGAAAATCCGAGAGCAAATTATTGCGGCAATAGCCAAGTCCACTACGCCCTACACAGTTGTTGTCATTCCCTTATTGGTTGAAACCCAAAAAGAAAATTATGTGAATCGTATTTTGGTTATCGACGCACCAGAACCCCTACAAATAAGTAGATTAACTAACCGTGACGGTATTACTGTCCCCGAGGCACGCCTAATGTTAGATGCACAAAGCCCGCGCAAAACGCGGTTGGCCTTGGCCAATGATATTGTTGAAAATACCGACACTTTGGCTAGCCTGAAAAACAAAATCCAACATTTACACGGTTATTATTTACAAATCGCCAAAAATGTAAAAAAATAGAGAAAAAACAAGAAAATATGACTATAATTTGAAAAACTTAGGCAATAGAGTCTTATGAGTATTATTTTTGAACAACCTCTCAATGAACGTATCCGCACATTTTTGCGTTTGGAGCATTTGTTTGCGCAAATGCATTTTATGCAAGAGGCTTCGCCGTCCGTCTGGCACTCGCGCGAAATTGTATCCACGTTAATTGAAATTTTAAGCGTCTTTGACCGCGCCGATATTAAAACTGAATTCCTTAAAGAGTGCGATCGTCTAAAACTGCAGTTCACTAAACTATTTAAATCGCCCAACGTCGACAGTAAACGCCTCCAAGCCATTATTAAAAAAATCGATACCCAAGCGGAAGTATTACAAAACATCAAAGGTCGCATTGGTCAAGAACTACGCGATCATGAACTGATCACCGCGATTAAGCACCGCTTACCTATTCCCGGCGGCGCTTGTAATTTTGATTTGCCGCAATACCATTATTGGCTAAATGAAGATGGTCCAAGACGAGACGAAGACATTAAAACCTGGATATCAACTTTTGCGCCAATTGAAGACACAACTAATTTAATTTTAGAATTGATCCGTAGCAGTGCTTATGAAGAACAACAAACAGCGAGCGAAGGGTTTTTCCAAAAGTCATTAGATGGTGCCTCACCTTGCCAATTGGTACGCGTTACTACTGAGCAAGAAGGTGTATTTCCAGAAATCAGTGGTGGCAAACACCGCATTAGTATTCGCTTTTTAAACCTAGACGAACACGGTCATCCTGTACAAACCAAGGATGATGTGGAGTTTGAATTGGTTTGTTGTATTATTTAGTACTCATTACAGTCAATGCTTATCAGAAAATTTGATGCTTCCCTGCTACAACCTCCTTATTCGACCTTGGATTTTATTATTTATAGACAGTTGGCCTAGCTGCTCTATCTTTAACCCCATCCGGAACACTGCCACCCGAAGATGAGTTAGAAGAACGATAGTTGTTAGTAGGCCTTTGGGTTGCTGCTTTTGCTTCTTGATCAAATAACTGTGTTATCTTTGAGATAAGCGCATTTGCTTGTTTCTGCGTCTCATCACTGCAAGCTTTACGGCTTACGGCAAATTTAGCCCACGAGAGTGCTCGCTCAAAATAATCCGATCCAAAGTGATGTTCCCCACCATAAATAAGACACCTTGCAAGTGCATATTCCGCGTCGGCAAGAGTTTCATCTATAGCTTCACTGTATTCTTCTTTTAGTTCAGCTTCGCAACTACTTTCACACAGACGGAGCATTTTATAACCTTCGGGATAATCCAACATCTTCTTTTTATCTGGGCAATGCAGATAAGTATGCGCCATAACCAAGTATGTATCTGGATTTTTTTCTGTGAGAGCGACTTCTCCCCATTGTAGCGCAGTATCGCGATCTCGGTCTCCACCAATGCCGTATGTAAAACAGCGCAACACATTATAGGCAGCAACAATCTGTCCACCTTCGGCAGCTTCAATATAAAGTTTTCTGGCCAGTTTTTCATCTGGACTAAAACCACCTGTTCCAGTTTCATAATGAATTGCTAACGCATTTTTAGCTTGGACAACCCCTTCTTGAGCAGCTTTTGAATAGAATACTATCGCTTTTGCAAGGTTTTTTTCAATCAGCTCCAAATAGCTACCGTATAAAAAATTAATTCCAGCGTTTAAGTCTAACCTTTTCAAGAACCAATCGTGTGTTTGCTGCTGCAAAAAGCTAGATCTAACTTGGCTACTCAACCGATCGCGCTGTGCAAAATTAGAGATGATAGCCCGTAGAGCTAATAATGCAGGTGCAAAATTTGCACGGGCTTTCAGTGCCTCTTCCAATAAAAATTGATAACGCGTCATCATTGCGGGTTCTTGGTATATTCTAGGCATGATTGCGATGGCTTCCAGAGTAAAGGTTTCTGCACGCTGTTCAAGGGGCGTAATGGTCATTAAATTTTGCAAGTAAGGATCGCGTGCTCTCTGGTCTACCTTTGCTTGTTTTGCTTTAGCTTTTTGAGCATCAACAAGATATTGCACTACTTTAGCATAGTCATTCAGTTCGTATTTTTTTGCCAGGTCTATCAACGTGGATCCGTCGGCCATCTTAACATTAGGATTTGCGCCTTGTTCTTCAATTAAAGTTTTGACCGCATTCAGTTTACCTGCTGCTGCTGCGCCAAGAAGAAGATCATCAGCCGATAAGTTTTTTGCTGTACATCGGTCTAAAAATACATTTCTATTCAATATGTAAGCTTGCAATATGAGGGAGAGAATATTCGGAGTGTTGGGTTTTGCATCGCCCATGCATAAGTCAATTATGAAATCATAAATTTCTTTCTCACGTGCTTTCAGATCAAGTTTCAGTACATTAGCCCCTTCAAACAGCGGTATTTTTGGCACATCTATAAGATCTTGAAGACATTTTTTTATTATAACGATGTATTCTTTGTTAAATTCAGAATCCTTGCCAGGTTCTTCTTCGCGTAACCCAGCCATCACATTGTGTAGAACAAGAAAAATTGTATTATAACTGTCCTTCTCGCCCCATATTTGACCACCTAAGTCATACATCAAAAATTTGATTAGGGATATATCTTTATACGATGTTCTAAAGGCCTTTATAAGCGCACTATCTGCGTCCAGAGAGATTGGAATTGCTAATTTTATTTCGTTTTTCAAAAATTTCATCATGTCTATATCTAACCTTTCCAGAGCAATACTCCAGCCATCACTGGGAAGGAGCGCGCCCTTGCTATACAAGTAACGCACAACATCTAGATGACCGTGTTTAATTGCACACAACATGGCTGTGTCACCCACGGTGATGTCATCATCGGCAAATAATAAATAAGAGTGCGGCGTATCAATTGGCACTGGACCTGAAAATGTATCACCACTTTCAACAAGTTTTTTAACAGTTGCTAAATCACCATCTCGCGCAGCGCGATGTATTTTACCCATGTAGAATTCTCCTAACCAAGATATCAATGCTATTTAATTTTTTAGAACAAAAATCAGGATCGCAAATTTCAACCTTGGCGCTAGAATACCAAAGATATACGTTATGCTCAATATAATTATTGACTTCTGCGAACAGTGCGCCTAGCTATTGGATTATTTAAACAATTCAACTCACTGAGCAGTTTTGGGTTAATTTATTATTTTTCTTTATTTTATATATGCTTATCTGCTGTAGTTTTTGGTGTAGACAGATAACTTGTAATTTTGATTTGCCACAATACCATTATTGGCTAAATGAAGATGGTCCAAGACGTGATGAAGATATTAAAACCTGGATATCAGCTTTTGCGCCGATTGAAGATACGACTAATTTAATTTTAGAATTGATCCGTAGCAGTGCTTATGAAGAACAACAAACAGCTAGTGAAGGATTTTTCCAAAAGTCATTAGACGGTGCCTCACCTTGCCAATTGGTACGCGTTACTACTCCCCATAAAGATTTATTCCCAGAAATCAGTGGTGGCAAACACCGCATTAGTATTCGTTTTTTAAACCTAGACGAACACGGTCATCCTGTACAAACCAAGGATGATGTTGAGTTTGAATTGGTTTGTTGTATTATTTAGTGCTCATTACAGTCAACACTTATCAGAATTTAAATGGTATTACCGCTAAAAAATAGCGGTAATAACCAAAATTTATATCCCTCGGTAAAGAAAGAACTTATAAAGCCTGCTCGTTTACCGCGATAATAAAATGTGGATAATTCACATTCTCATCAATCATCCATACACTATTAAAGTCCCAACCCACATAAGTCGCTTGCTGGTACATTTCTGCAGTAGTTTTCGGTGTGCCGCCAGCAGAAAATGATTGACCCGATCTTTCCTTATCCCAATAACTATCGGTAAACTGACCTTCATATGTACGCCCAATTAATCCACCCACATAGACAGTACCGCTTACTTTTGCAGCTGAAAAACTATTATCTACTTTGTTGGATCCACCTGAAGAGTGACCAATTAAACCACCCACATTCTCTATACCCGTGACTTGACCCAGAGCATAACTATTAGTGATATTAGAGGATTGAGCAGTACCGATTAATCCGCCTACATGTACGTTACCCTTTACTTCACAATCAGCAAAGTTTTGATCAAAGCGTTGGTTAGGACCACCATTATGAACACCTGCAAAGCCGCCTATTGAAGTTCCTTGAGAACTCGTCGTGACCACTGTACAAACAACATGATTATCAATAATCTCTGCTCCACTTAAATAACCAGCGAACCCGCCAACAAGATTAGACGAAGAAGTTACGTTTACAATAGCACTAGAATGCGATACAGATCGTGTATAGGCATAGCCAATAACACCACCTAAATAACCTCCGCCTTTTACTTCACCTTGATAAAATAAATTAGTAATCACGCCATTAGAAGAATTACCATTCCCCTGAGCATAACCAACAATTCCGCCACTGTAACCAGCGCCGGTAACAGAACCATTGACTACAGATATGTTTTTAATAGTGCCAGTTAATCCCAAATATCCTATTAATCCAGCATTATTTAAATCGGGTCTATTAATTTTTAGATTAAAGACAGTATAATTATTACCATCTAAAGTCCCATGAAAATGATAATTGGCACTACCGAGCGGCATAAAACCTTTACCATCACCAGAATCAAATCCATTACAATCAAGATCATTAACTAAAATAAAACTCGACGACAAACTACCGTTTATGCTTTGTAATTCAGAGCAGCTACTTATTTGATAAGGATCATCTTGCGTACCTGTTCCACCAGAGAAAGCAAAACTTAGCGCAGAAAATAGGACTAGGGAGCAGAAGCAGTAGAAATTAATAAGTTTTTTCATGGTTATTCGCCTTTCTAATTGAGTTATAGTAGACATCTTTGCAGATAATATCATTTATTTATTACTTCGGAAAATGATCTGCTCCGAACTTCCGGACACCTGGCTAAGAGAGTAAAAGAGTTTCAGGCATGCCTTGTCATTTACGTCAATAAACTAAGCCTTGATTGTCGGCCATCCAACCATCAAATGCGTCATTGCTTAACCTTCTTTTCTCCTCTAGGTCTGCTTTTGCGCATTCTTCAGCCCATTGAATGACCGTTGAAATATTATCTTTTCGAGGAACAACCGCTCTATCATCCAATTTAGTAATGTAATCAAGTGCGGTAGAGCTAGTGCCTAGCTCTAGACTAACTTTTCTATTTATTAACAATGCTTGGATCAAAATTTGCACATGTTCTTCTGTAGAAAATTTGGCGTTGTTAGCAGTACATAGCATGCAAATTGATTCTATAAAATGATTATCCTTAATAGTCTCCGCAATATCGATGGCATTAGATTGATCGAAAATATTATTTTCAAATGAAATTGTTTTTAAGCTGCGATTTATTTTTTTCAAAGCGGATGATATTATATTAAATCCTATGCTTCCAATCTTATTATTGCTTAAGTCCAATAATTCTAAAGTATTATTAGATTCTAATATCTTAGCTATAAATGGCGCAGAAGAATCAGTGAGGTCATTCTTACCAAGGTCAAGGAATTTAATTGTTTTATTTTTTATCAGAATTTCAGTAAGTTTCTTAATGTGATTATCGTTTAAACAAGATCTTAAAGTCAAACGAATTGTTTTATTATTTTCTTTCAAAACTTGAAACAGGTTGTTAACATCAGCCTCAATTGTATATTTATATAGCGCAACATGTAAGTCTTGGTCGGTTTCTTGAATACCGTTTATTATGGTTTGAAAAGAAGGAAATAATGCAATTTCAGGTGACTCTGTTATTCTCATTTCTTCGAGTTCTTTCTTCATTTGATTTAGTTTAATTGAATCTATTAAAATATTTCCCGAATTTGTAAAAATCGAAATTTCATTTATACGAAACCCCAATGCAGTTGAATATCCTGGGGCTTCGCAGACTCCCCCCACAGATAATTGCCTAAACATTGGGGCTGTAAATTCAATTGTGCTTAGCCAATAACAATCCTTAACAGATAAATATTTTAAATTAGGAAAATATATTTTACGCTTTTGTGTATCAGTAACAGAGTTAAATTTGGCGAAAATCCCAGCCTGTATACTTGTAATTGTGGTCCTATTTAAATTAAGCGTGACCAATGCTGGACAATGTGCTGCTATATTTCGAATGCTTTGATCAGTTATTTTTCCGCAACCAGCAAGATTAAGTGCTTTAATATACACACCCGCATTATCAACAGTTAAAATTGAGAACAGTCGTTCCTCGTCGATCACTCGAAAGCCTTGTAAATCTAGGAAACGAAATGGAGTCCCAGGGATTAAACGTAACAACTTGCCTTGCCATCTTTCTCCTTCCCACCGTTCATAAAAGTCTTTGTATGCATCATTAATTTTATTAACTCTATTAATTTCATCTTTAAGCAAATGCTTTTTCTGTCTAGCAGACAGCAAATGAAAACTCGCTATCAAAGATGTCTCTTCAGCTACGGTTAAATTTTTATCTTCTTTCAATCTAGCAATTATTTCATAACCTCTTTGCGATCGCAAAGTTTGCAAAACTTCTTTTGCTTGATAGGGACTCATGAATTTTCCTGCTCGTATCTCTTTGGCTTGCGTTAAAAGCAAAGGATTATTAAGTCTTAATGAGGCACTAAGAGCTGTGGATACTGCTTGTGTTGATTGTTGTTGCCCTTTTTGCTGAACATATTTATATTCTTTTCTTGTTCGTTCCCAGAAGCGTAATATTGGCAATAAATATTTGGGTAATTGAGAAACCGGTTTTTTAAATATAGATTCAGCACGTCTGCTAATTTCAGTTGATAAACCTTTAAATCCTCGATCATTATGAATGACCTCAGTAAATATGGACTGATAGTTTGCACCTAATTCTGGGTGTACTTCAGTTAATAACTCCAATCCAGTAATCGGTGTATTTTCATGCCAATGTCTTTTTAATACACTTTGCATGAGGCCAATACGTTTGTTCAGCTCTGTAAATAATTTTTCCCCTAAGTGTAATGTTAAAATACTTACACTGGGTTTAGTATCAGGCATTAAGTTTTTAATTTCATCTGCAGTAAATAAATTCAAAGGTGAAGTAAAATGTGTAGCAAAAGATTCATCATTAAACAATTCCTCATACGTTTTATGTTGTTTAATTAGAGACTCAAGCCAATTTTCTAATAATGCATGTGCATCTAACATCATAAAGCGCTGAATCATTGAATTTTTTAAATCAATAGGCTGCTGCATTTGATTGAAACACAGTATCATGCTTTTAACTTGCAAAATTTTATTAAAGCCTAAAATGCCATTATCATTAGGCGTAAGAAAGGCTCTATCTAAATCAACAGCGTATAAATCTACTTTACCATCTTCACGTGGTTCTAAATGTAAATGTTTTCCGCTATCATCTTCTGGGCCTGTGATAATAACTCTGAATAAATGTGCTAGAAATGATTCATCGCTTAAATTTTGTAAGGGATCATTTATCCAAGTACTTTTAGCATCTAAAGATTCCAATGGTTTTCCAGGCATGTGTTGACTCCATTGTATGGCAATGGGTGCTCGTCCTGGAATATGGCAGGCTGTGATTAAAGTTTCAGGTAGAAATGTTTGCCCGACTATATGTTTCATTAACTCGACCACAGCATATTCTATAGCGGGTTGTTCAGCTATGGGTTTACCCCAAAATGTATGGCCTTGATGTTCAATGCGATAAACAGGATGCATACTCGCTTGCGTGCTATGCGAAGCTTTAAAATGACCTTGCTCATCTAAAAATTTTTGTGTAATTTCAGATGATAATGTTTGTGTCTGCATGGATTCTATTGGACTTGACGATGGAATACGTAACTTTACTTGATTGCTTGTATCAGGTGCTAATAAACTTTGCCAATCTTTCAGCCATTGTTTGCGATGATATATCAAATTATAATGCCAGCCATTGGGGCGAGTTATCATTAATAGATGATTAAATAATGCATTTTTTATTGCAGCATTTGGTGAGGCATGTTGCTCTAACTGCTCCATCCATTGCAATTGTTGTGCTTGTGTCAATTTTTGATATTGAATTTGCCATGCTTGCAATACTAAAAGCCGCGCAGTTTCATCCGGTGCTTGTTGTAAGCGGAATGAAAAATACACGAAATAATGCTGACAATTATTAAGTGTATCTAATCTTTCCGTTGGATGATGACTGAATAATTGTAAACTGGTTGTTTGTGTGGCTTCTTTAATAATGTCATACCAAATGGTGCATATGCCATCAAAGCTTTCATGCCATACACCTGCGGTTGTTAAACAAAATGTTAAATCTTCTGCCAGTTGAGGGTGTATTAAGCGTCGTTGTGAAAAATGGGCTAACAATTCCTTTATAGGCGCCCATTCTATTTTATAAAAACTTGCTAAATAATAGATGGTATCTTGCGGATCGTTTGATTCTCGAATGTGGGCAGTTAAGGCTTGATGGATGTTAACTTCTTCTCTTCTTAGCATCTGGATATATTGTGTGTACAATTCAATATTGCCGCCTAAAAGAAATCCCTGCTGCCAACGAAGTTTAAGTAATGTTTCTGGTGGATTATCATGTTTTTTAAAAAATGTTAATTCAATCGTGATATTTATTGATTTTAAAATTACCATTGCCTCTTGCAATGTTTTTTTAATCGATGGCGCTATTTGAACTACCTGTTCTTGCTGTTCATTTGTATTGTTTTCTGAAGTAATAAGCACACATTGCAGATGACTTTTTGCACGGCCATTGATAAATGCAATATCCCCTACACCTAATAAAGCAAATGGAGCAGTGGCTGAGCCCAAGTGTTTAATTAATGTTGGCTGTAAGTATGCACCTAACCATAGTCGTATAAGATTTGCATCCGTAGGATTATTTTTTAATGCTGTAAATATAGGTGCAGCTTCATGAGCATAAGGATTGAAATGATCTGTATTTTCTTGATGATAGACACCACCTTTTTGTAATCGGGTTTCATTAGCTTCTTCCCAGCGACTGTCTACTCGCGTTGTTTGCCGAATATCTGCGCCCTGAAAATTAGCTTTATAAAAATCAGCGCCATCTAAATCTGAGCGTACAAATGAAATTTCTGGAGCTTGTAAATAAGCGCATTGCGCTGCTTTTAATTTAATATTTACTGCTGAGGTTGCACCTAATAACTGACAACGTTGCATTTGAGTATTTGAAAAATCTGCATGATCCAGTTTGCAATCTACAAAAATACTATCACTAAAATCACTGTGCGAAAAGTTACCATGACTTAAATCGACATTTGATAATACACCTTTGAATCTTGCAACCGCACCTACATACTGATTGAAACCGTAATAGTAGCCTTTACTTCGCGCTCGCATATAACTTGCTATATCAGTTGCATCAACAATACGCATTGTAGGTTTGTATGATTCAAATTGTTGTGCGAAAGTTGATTGCGGATAGACAGTAAATACTTCATATTCAAGTTCTTTTACTTCTTCATAACTTGCCCATCGATAACCGCATAAAGGCATATTTTGTTCATCAATTTTAACCCAGCCAAAATGACTATCTCGGGGCTGACCAATCATTCTTTGCGCGAAACGTTGGGTACGTTGATACATTTCAGTATTTATTCTATCTACATTTGCCCACAGACGCCCATCGGGTGTGCGATAAGCGCAGCGCGCATACAAATCTTCCGCTACAAGCGTTTGACTATTTTGGCAGGCAACAGCATTATTCGTTAAACTATAAATCATTGCACCCGAGTTACCACGAACCAAACCTGTTAATAATTCTTGCTTTACTAAACACGTAGATTTTTGACGAATTAAATAATCAACTATGCGTATCGATCCAATCAATGCAAATGTATAAACACCTTCATCCGTTAGTAAATTATTAATGGCATATTCATACAAATGTGCTGCATCGATAGCGACTTCAGATACTAGAAGTTCACGTGCTTTTTTTGAGGTATCAATGGAAGCACGCGCAACAGACGTCATGGCTTGTGTTTGTAAATAACTGTATGCAAACTCACTGCCTTTCCCCAACAATTGACTACCGCCTTTGATGGCCATAACGATAGGCAAAGATACACCTAATGTACTAAATGCTGATCCTGCATAACCTATAGTTTTAATTAAACTTAAAAAATGATCGGTATACTGACTTCTTCGAACAGTGCGCCCAGCTATTGCATCATTTAAATAATCGAACTCACCGAGCAGTTGTTCAGTGAGTTGTTGAATATATTTTTTTTGACGCTGGGTTAATTTATTGTTTTTCATTATTTTATATTTCTTATTAAGCTCTTTATTTTTAGTGGGCATGAATTAACATGCCCACTGTTTTTGGATTATAAATTCAGCAAACGCAGCAACAATAAAAATTAATAAATATTTTCATGGTTATTCTCCATAGCCTGAACATCTAAACCAACCATCTTATGCACAGTTTTCTAGCTAAAACTCGCATATCCAGAAGACGTCGCGTTTGATGAATTTGCTGTATTCCGTTGAGATTCCAGATCTTTAACAACATCAACAGCAGCAGGCCTTGCATTTTTATCAGGCGCCCAGCATTGCGTTATCAGATTTTTAAATTTCACTGGGCAATCCTGATTAATAGTCTCCCGCTTTTCTTGCAATACCACATGCTGATATATTTGCTTACCTGTTTTACCATCATAAGGTATCTTTCTACTATAAATTTCCCATAATAATATTCCCAAACTGTAAACATCACAAGCTGTGGTATGAGGTATATTTTCTTCATCTAAAAGCTCTGGGGCCATCCAGTGTAGTGTACCTGCAGCGCTGTTTACAGTTGATGTACTGGCGCTGAGTTTATCTTTCATTTTGGCCAAACCAAAATCTGTTAGCTTCGGTATCATTCCTTCACCCAATAAAACATTCATGCTCTTAATGTCGCGATGTAATATCATAGGATTTTGTCCGTGCAAAAATGCTAGTCCTTTTGCTGTGCCTGAAGCTATTTTTAAACGCAGCGGCCAATCCATTTGCGCATCGCTGTGTAAAACCCCATGCAAAGAACCATTTGCTGCTAACTCCATCACCATACAATACGGTTGAGTAATGCAAATCCCGTATAACTGAATAACATGTGGATTTCGCAACTTCGCCATAACTGTAGCTTCATGTTTAAAGTCATCAATTAAATCTTGTGAAATATTTCCAATCCGTAATTGTTTCACTGCAACATCTGAATGTTGCCATGTGGCTTGATATACTTCGCCAAACCCGCCAGAACCTAGCTTTTTCCCGATTGTTAAATCATTGTATGGGATTACTAATGAAAGCGAGATTTGGCCCATGCTATTAATTCCACTATCGCCAAAATTTGAATTTTTATTTGAGGATTTACTAGAAGAAGCATTGTTGGAATTTTGCATCGCCATATATTTTTTGAGATTTGCATTGAGCTCTTCTTGTTCACGCATTTTTTCCTCTTCAAGCACTTTTTGTTCACGCAACTCTCTGGCCTTTCTATTTTCCACTTCTAGCCTGTCATTCTGTTGTTGAATAGGTAATACATAAGCTTTAGTATTTTGGTAATCTACGCTGATGTAATTTTTTTTACCCAGTTCAACGTAATATAGGAGATCATGGCCATCGGGGGTTCTAACGTTAGAATCTGCGCCATTATCAATAAGCCATTTAAGCACATTTTTTCTCCCTGCGACAGCGCTAGCTATTACAAGACCTTGTCTATCCACATTTATGTCAACTACAGCAGCATCATTCTTTCTTAGCGTACCCTTATACTTCATATCTAAATTCATCGGCATTTTTTTAGATTTCCATTTCTCCAAGAAAAAAATATCGCCACAACCACATGCTTCACTAAGAGCAAATTGTGGCTCTCGCAGTTTAGAACAAGTCGCAATATAAAAATCATAAATTTCTTCTTTATCTTCCTTTTTAACATTGTCTAAATAAGAAACATTAAATAATTTACCTGATTGAGCCTGTAACTGTATCATGTGCTTTATAAAGTCTTTATGAGACTTCATAACTCTTTCCCATATACTTGTTTTGTCATGCTGATAATTCAAATCAGCGCCAGCAACATTAACTAAATATGTCATAAGCGCATTAGAGTCAGCCACGCTGCCAGGGTAGGAGCTGCGATAAAGGCCATCAAATAAGCATTTGTTAAGTAGATCTTTGCTTGGTTTACCTTTTTCAATCAAAAGTTTTACCATTGCAATATTCAGCTCTTTGGCAGCCACATATAAACCTTTCGCAAGTACATCATTGGACGGAGGCAGATTTTCCAGAAGATATCTTATAACGTCAGAATGCCCATCTCGACACGCACATTCAAAGGCATGTCCGCCCCAGTTACCATAGTTTTTAGCACCTTTAGAGTGAAGATAACGGACAATATCCACATGATTTTCTTGTATAGCACAATCTAAAGCAGTATAATTTATGCCACAAAACAAATGGTCACCTCTTTTTTTCGGATCATTTATCTTTGTGTGCGACGTTGCTTGACTATCAACTGGAACAGGACTTGAAAATAAACTTCCACGTTCAACTAATTTTTTAACTTCGTCTAAATCACCCAGTAGTGCCGCTTTGTGTATATTCCCCATTTTATTTTCCTTCTTATATTAAATTGATAAAGCCAAATTATTTGTTAAAGTTTGTATCTTTGCACGCGCCTGTTCTGCTGTTTTTGTATCAACAGTTTGCTGTGCCGCTTGTGTGTACCTGTATTTTGCTTGTGTTAAATCTTGACTAACACCATCACCCTTTTCAAGCATCCGCGCTAAATTATATTGTGCTTTAGGCTCACCCTTATTCGCCGCGCTAAGCAAATAATGATAAGCAGATATTTTGTCCATCCCAACACCGCCTATTCCTTGTAATAGATAAGCGCCAACATTGGCCTCTGATTTAGCATCGCCTAATTTTGCAGCTTCCATATACAATTTAAACGCAGCTTGGTGGTCATTAGATTTTTCTAGTATTTTAGCTTGTAAAAATAATAACTCAGCTTTTTTTGCTTGATCATTATGTAAAGGTAAAGAGGTTAATAAAGCTGCGCTGGTAAAATTATTCTGATTCGGACTTGATAAGGTTTCTAATTTTGTAATGATATCCTGCACATTAGGCCGACGCTGAGGTTGCTCTGCCAAACAAGCTTGAATTAATTCAAGATAACCAGATGGAATATTATCGAAACTTAGAGTTGCCGTTGGAACTTTTCCCGTAATAATTTCCCATAAAATTACGCCATAACTATAAACATCTGCTTTTGCCGTGTAAGGTTCATTACGAATCACCTCTGGTGCCATCCACGCTATTGATGACGACGCTTTGGCACCTTTAGCAATACTTTTAGTATGCGCTTGCGCAAAACCAAAACCTGTTAACTTCGCTTGATATTGATCATCTAATACAATATTTTCACTGCTTAAATCTTGATGCAAAATATGGTTTTGATGCTCGTGTAAATAGAGTAATCCTTTGGCAATATCAAGTGCAACTTTCTGTTGTAATTGAGGCGGTAACGCTGGGCCCGATAAACGTAAAGCCAAGGTCTTAGGCAAATGCTCCAGTACTAGGCTTTCATTGCCAATATCCAGACTCACACCATATAAGGTTAAAACATTGGGGTGACGTAATCTTGCCATAATTTGTGCTTCACGAATAAATTCTTTTTTGGTTTCGGCATTTATAATATTAACTCGCTTGACAGATACATTATTCCCTTTCCATGATCCTAAATATAATTCCTCATGTGCTTTTTGAGTCAACTTTTTTTCTAGTTTAATATCGAAGAAATTTATCAACAGTTGCGGGTCAATGCCTGGTTTTGCTTGCGCATCAATTGCATCAATCAAACGTAAAGATGCCTCTAATTTTTCCCAGCAAATACGATATTGTTGTAAAATTGCATCATCCGCATCACGCTGATGCAATTGAAATATATTAGGAATAATGCCCATTGGGTTTGCAAGAGCTGCCAATATAATTTCATGTGCATCTACTTCACGCATATCGCGCACTAAATCTTTTTGCACTTCGGCTGGAAATGCTGCGCCGAAATCTCCTTCAAACCATAGCGGCAATAAACAATCTTTATCTTGCGCTACTTTATTTTTAATATGCGCCCATTCAAATGCGGCATTGGTCTGAGGAATTTGTTGTAGACGAAATTTTAAACGCGGCGTACCGATTAAAAAAATAATATCACTTTTATCAATGTTTTCTTTCATGCGCGCAGGCATATCGCCATGCATATTATAAATATCTAAGAAAACTTCTGCGCCAATTTTTTCTAAATCTGATTTTAAACGTGATAATCGTTCTTGCCAAATAGCGTTCAATGCTTTACCTGCATCAGTTGTATTATCTTCCCAGGCGTAGCTGATAAAGCATTTTGGTTTTTTAACGCCAGGTAAAAAACGTGCGATATCTTGCAGGAATTTTGTAAATTCAATCTTCCTGCGTAACTGACGATTATCCTGCTGCAATTGTAATGCTGCTTGATTTTTAAACATGACTACTCCTTGAAAATTTAACTAAAGCTCACATAGCTAGACTTTGTAGCAGCGGGTTTGTTGTCTGTCATATTTTGCTCCAGAGTTTGAATGATAGTTTCAATAAGCGGTCTATCTTCAGCTGTTTGTTTCCAGCAATTAGTGATTAAAGCAGCAAATTGAGGTGGACTATCTGCAGGTATGGTTTCTCTCTCTTCACGTAAAACCACGCTTGCAAATATTTGTTTTGCAGTTTTGCCTTCATAAGGCATTTTACGTGAACTTAATTCCCATAATAAAATTGCTAAGCTATAGACTTCACAGGCCGTAGTGTAATGAGGATTTTCTCTATCTAACAATTCTGGTGCCATCCAATGCAAGGTTCCAGCTGCACTGCCACCTGCTGTAGAAGTTGTTGCCAAGGCGGTGTCCTTAATTTTTGCCAAACCAAAATCTGTAAGTTTTGGCATCATCTCTGTATTGAGTAATACGTTCATACTCTTGATATCGCGATGCAATATCATAGGTTTTTGATTGTGTAAAAATGCTAAGCCTTTTGCTATTCCTGCTGCAATTTTTAAACGCACTGGCCAATCCATCTGTTCATTGCTATGTAATACGGCATGCAATGAGCCTTTGCTTGCAAATTCCATCACCATGCAATACGGTTGTTTGATACAAATGCCATATAATTGAATAATATGCGGGTTCCGTAGTTTGGCCATCACCGAAGTTTCATGTTTAAATTCAGCAATGATTTCTTCTGAAAAATTATTACCAAGCAATTGTTTTACAGCAACATCAGCGTGTTGCCATTTTGCTTGATAAACTACACCAAAACCACCTTGGCCTAGTTTTTTGCCTACAGTTAATTCTTCATAGGGAATTTCTAGAGACAACGAAATTTGTCCCATGCTATCGATAACACCAGTGAGCTTATGTGCAGCGTTATTATTGCTGCTTGAAGTTGAATTGTTTTGCATAGCTTTAAGCTTTTTCATACCCTCAAGCAACTCTGTTTGCTCACGTTGTCTTTGCTCTTCTCTTTTATCTCCCGCCGATATTTCTTTTTTGATTGGCTTTATATAAGCCTCTAAATATTCACGCACATTTGAATGTGCTAAATCAATAATACTCTTACCTTCCTTGTCACAGTTATTTAATAAACACTTCCGTATTTCCACTAAATATTTCACAATCAGTAAATGACCATTAATAGCCGCAAGCATCACTGCCGTATTGCCATCATTATCTGCCTGATTCACATTTGCATTGCAATTTTCAAGGAAATATTTCACTACAGCCAATCTGTTCTGTTGATTTTGTTGCTCACGTACCATCCCCGCATCGCTTGAGTCTGCCCATCGGCCACCATAAGCAGCGTACATCCAAGCAGTAGTGCCAGAACTACTCATTTGATTTATATTTACTTTACAATTTTCAATAAAATGTCTAACAACTGGCAAATGCCCTTCCCATGCTGCCACCAGTAAAGGCGTCAGCCCACTTGGGTTCACTTCATCTAGTGGTGCACTTTTCTTAAAAATACCTGTTTTTGTTAATTTTTTAACTTCTTCTAAGTTTCCACTGGAAGCGGCATAATGTAAATCCTTCATTGAGATCCCCTTCTTTAAATTTTTATCAATGCTTGGTAACAATCTAACTATTAATGTAACTGCTCTTCGGTTGAAGCAATTAATCAATAATTGCCGGTCAGTGTCTGCTTTAAGCAGCACATTATCTATTCTTATCTATACAATTTCTTTTGTGTCATAACATAAAATAATATCATTAGGACTAATGAAACACTATCCCTATTAGGCAGATGTTAAATTTAACTTAATTTGCCGCATTATTTAAATTAAGATATAAATTGACAATACAATCAACTCATGGCACTCTGTAAGTAAGCATACTTTTGAGAGTGCACTGCCATGAACGCAAAAGTCTATAACCCGACTCTCGAAATAAACTACTTTTCAGAGGATGATCCCAACTATGCATTTTATCTATGGGGATATGCTATTGCCACAGAAGAAAATAAATCTCCTACACAAGAAAAATTAAAAAAAACCTACAAAAAATTATTTCCTATATGGAACGATGTTACCGACATATTAAATATTTATTTTGTCAACAGTACAGATTTTTTATATACGCGTTGGCATTATGAATTAGTTAAAATTTGTTACAAGGGTGATGATCCAAGTGCGTTATTACAAATGATGAGAACGCATCGTTACAATCACTTCAAAATACCAGAAAATAAGACTAACTTCACATATCAAAAAAAATATAACGCATCACATACCCTTGAAATTAAAAAATTTAAAAGAAAAGATAAAAAACTGGAGGGGCAGTTAAAACAATCACTACACAAAAAATGGCACAATGGCACATGTAATTTAAATAGAAAATCAATACGCCAACTGGAGACATTAAATCTACTCAGTCATACACGCTCATACCAGGAGCTTAAAAACCTCATACATTGTTTGGAAAATCGATATTATCAAGATGAAGTAAATACAAATGACTTAATGTTTATGTATTTCTCCCCTTGCGATAATATTATTCAATTAAGCAAAATATTGCACGGTGAAAAAACTAAATTAACTTGTCCCGATAATTTCGTTGCATTTGTACAAAAAAATGGAAATACCTTATCTTATAAACAATATCAGGGATTATTAGAGTATGCATTACTCTACCCCAACAAAATTTCTTTTGATGAAAATTCCCAAGACCCTATTCGATTAGCGGATGCCTATCATTATGCCTATAACTGCTGGAAAGATGATATTGAATTATTATTAAGTAACACTGATTTAACCACGCAAGCATTAAAAAAATATCGTTACACGCATACGATTGATAATAATTTCTGTCAGTACATAAAGATATACGAAACATATAATTATTTACAGCGTTTTTGTAATTGGATAGCTGATCAATTACGTTGGTGCTATAACCATCCTTGTAAAGTAATAACATTGCTAATTCTCAGTATAGTGTTTGGTAAAGTACTTGCGCTCTATCAACCGGTATTACAGCTTTTTCAACTGATCTCTAGTCAGGTTACTTGGCATACACCAGCTTGGTTAGAAATGATGGGCTCATTAACTACGGCGCGCGGTATCACGGGTTTGATCGCAAGAGCTATTCTTGGTCAGCAACATCCAGTGCTCTTTGCCTTTAATAAACTTATAGCAAATAATGCCCAGAAGACTATCGACCATATCAACATCGATTTGACTAAAATTCCAGATCAATTGGCAAACTTTGCAACAAAGTTTTAAAAACTAATAAGCATACTTCTCACTGGCTTCTGCGTAAAGTGCAGCAGCAGCATTCTGCTTACTCTCATCAGTAGTATTGGCTCTTGTCTTAACAAAGCTTATATAGGCACTGGTAGTGCTGCTAAAAAATTTTTGAATTTTCGTTTGGTGATTAAGGATAACGGAAACGATTTCTGCTTGTTCTGGAGAAAACTCTTTAATCATCTCGCACAGTTGATGATTATTATTCTTATCAGATTTTTCATAAAGCAAAATAAGCACTCTTGCGCGCATAGCATCCAAAACTGGAATAGATAGTACGTGATGTTTATTCAACATTTCGTATTGTTGCGCTAAATCAGCAATACTCTGGGCATTCTTAATGGCTTGAATAATATTATCGTATGCTTTGCCTTCAGTAGGAATGTATTGGGTTATTTTAGGTTGAGTAAAGCCAGCACCATCATGTGCACTAGGGTTTGTAGGGTTAATACCCAACTCTGTCATGAGATCATTTTTACTAAATTTATCTGCAAAATGATTAAGCGGAAGAGTAACTGCATTTTGAATACAAGAAGCAAAAAAACGAATCAAAATAAACCCACCTATATACCCAAATGCCTCATCGGCATATTCATACAGATTGTTTAACTGATCTTCTAGGCCTATAGATTCTAAAATAAACAAAGGGTCAAAAATACCAAATACGACAGAAGATGCGATCGCAATACAAAGCTGCAATCGATGATTCCATGACCAAGATAACAATTCTAAAATATAATGATAAAAACTGTAGACCACTTCAACAGTGCATAATAGAAGCCATGTGGGTGTTTCACTCCAGCTTTTGGTGTTCGTCCGAATAGATAAATCCATTAAATAAACAATATCGTTTGCATAGCCATTTTCAGAAAGTTTGCCGAAAATTTTATCGTAGATTGATTGTGCAAAATTTTCAAAATTACTCTTCTCAACTATACTACAGGCTTTGAATCTTTCTCTGTATTTATTTTCTATCGAGCGATACGCTTGACTGAATAATATTGGGTTACTAAAAATATGATTTCTTATATTAGCCAAAAGAGGTTTATTGGATTCTTCAATTTGCTCTATATTTCCCTTCTCGATAACATGAAGAAATAAAATGCCCTCTATCCAGTCAGAACGTTCTTCTTGAGACATCAAGGATAAGCAATTCACAAGCGGTTCAATGTCTATATTGGTATTTTCAAATGAATCAAGCACTTCTGTTAATAGGGATTTTTCAGAATCTTTCCCATAAAATAATTCAACAAAATCTTTAGAAATAATGCTTTCACTTTCGTTAAAACAGAAAAAAACTAATGTGGTAAGCACCACTTTTTTATCATCTACTTTCTTATCATCTACTTTATCAAAGTAGCCCTGATCATCTTTATTATAAATAAGAGCATTTGCGTAGCACCACAACAATCTTTCTAATGCCTGCCAATAACTTTTATCTTGAAAGAAAAATAGTGAACCAATCATTTTTAATAAATTTTTATTTTTATTTTTCATTAATGCTAAAATAGGCTGAAATTGTTCAAAATCATCCGGTGCACTACCCTCTGCCACATTATTTATGCGCCAGGGAATGAATGGGTTTGCCCAACCGTCTTGAGGGGACGAGATATCTGATGTAGGAAATAGTATATTATTATTTGGATTGGCTGATATTTCACTCACCACCCCCAGTTCTGTTAATTTTTTCACAGGAATTTTATTATTGAAACCCATGAATGATTTACTCTCAAGATAAAACCTGGGTAAATATATGCTCAATGAATTAATTTCATTAAATAAATCTAACATTTGTTGAGAGTATTGAATTTTATCTTCGAAAAACACTTTGGTGTCTTGATGATAAAGATAGGCACGCAGGCAAATATCATAAAATATATCTGTGCCAAAGAGTATGCTAGGATCCGCCAGTGTATTTTCTAGGCGCGTCATTATTTCTGGCCATATGTCGGCAAGCTTTAGAGCGATTTGCGTTGGATCAATTTTAAGCTTCGATTTTTCTAAAATGTCTTGAATGTGATCTACAGCAAAATAAAAAATCACTGGGACTTTTTTTTCTTCGTCGGTCAGATTGTTCCCATATTTTTTATGAATATTTTGAAAAATTTGGTATTTTTCTTTTAATGTATTGAGAGAGCGGAAATGGTCACCATTAACCCAGATAATACGCTGCAATTGTGGTTTTGCTTGTTGAAGATTTTCGACAAAGAATAAATTGGCTGGTAAACTAAATTTATTCTTTTTATTTCTAGGCATCAGCGCACTCCAAAAGCCACATAATGAAGAAATAGTAACTCATAAAGCTTAAACTAATCTTATGGCACCTTGGTCTTGCCCCACGGGTATATTCGCAAGAACTATATCTTCCCGTGACAACTCTTATATTTCTTCCCTGAGCCACAATGGCAAGGATCATTACGTCCAATTTTACGTTCGCGTTTTATCGGTTGCGGTGTTAAAGCTTCAATTTCATCTTCTTCTGCGCTCGGTGCATCGGCATGTTCGAGTTTCATGTCTTTAGCTGTTTGTTCACGGCGTTGAGCTTCTAGCGCGTCAATATCTGCCGCATTAGACACTTTAAATTTAGCCAAAGCCTGGCAAGCTTCATAATTAAACGCATCCAGCATTGCTGAGAATAATAAAAATGCTTCGCGTTTATATTCTTGCTTAGGATCTTTATTGGCATAACCACGCAAACTTACACTGCGACGTAAATAATCCATAGCACCTAAGTGATCTTTCCAATGGCTGTCTAAAATTTGCAGTAACAAAGATTTCTCAAATCGTTTTGCAACATCAGGATTAACACCTGTGAGTTTTTCAGCGTAAAGTTGCTTAACGTTTTCAATTACGTTTAAAGCTATTTTCTCAGCAGTTTCATTTTCTGCCCACGCTTTAACCGGCAAATCTAAACCAAATTCATTTTTTAGCTCATCAAATAAACCATCAACATCCCACTGCTCTTGAATACTGTCCAATGGCAAATATTTTAAAACCAATTGCATATAAACATCGTAACGTAGATCTTCTACTATATCAGTGACATCATCACGCATCATCAATTCACTGCGTTTGGTATAAATTACACGACGTTGATCATTTGCGACATCATCAAACTCGAGTAATTGTTTACGAATATCAAAATTGTGTGCTTCGACTTTACGTTGTGCATTTTCAATGGCTCGACTGACCATAGGACTTTCAATAGACTGATCGCCTTGCAAACCTAATTTTTTCATAACCACTTTCATGCGATCGGATGCAAAAATACGCATTAAATTATCTTCTAGAGATAAATAAAATTGGGTTGAACCGGGATCGCCTTGTCGCGCACAACGGCCACGTAATTGATTATCGATACGTCTTGCTTCATGACGTTCTGAACCTATCACATGCAAACCACCGGCTTTAAGAACAATATCACCGCCCAAAACAATATCTGTTCCACGACCGGCCATATTGGTGGCAATTGTAACGGCACCAGGCGCACCAGCTGCGGCAATAATTTGTGCTTCTTTTTCATGATGTTTTGCATTTAATACTTGGTGAGGGATTTTTACTTTGTCTAATAATTTTGACAAAATTTCAGAATTTTCGATCGAGGTTGTGCCTAATAAAACCGGTTGATGTTTAGCACGGCGCTTTTGAATATCTTCAACAATGGCTTTGAATTTATCTTCTGTTGTCGCAAAAATTAAATCCGGTGCATCCACACGAATATTCGTATTATGTGTCGGCATCGGCACTACGGCTAAATTATAAATTAATCTAAATTCTTGCCCTTCTGTAGAGGCTGTTCCTGTCATGCCCGCTAATTTTTCATATTGACGGAAATAATTTTGGAAAGTGATGGAAGCCAAAGTTTGACTTTCATTTTGAATTTCAAGTCCTTCTTTTGCTTCTATGGCTTGATGCAAACCTTCAGACCAACGACGTCCTGCCATTGCACGTCCAGAGTGTTCGTCAATAATAACGACGGATCCTTCTTTTACCATATATTGCACATCACGTTGAAATAAATGATGCGCGCGCAAAGCCGCATGAATATGATGCAATAACATTAAATGGCTAGCATTATATAAATTATCACCTTCTAGCAATAAACCCGCGTCGTGCAATAATTCTTCTACACGTGCTTGACCATTTTCAGTCAAATGCACTTGTTTAGTTTTTTCGTCTAAAACAAAATCGCCAGGCTCGCTTTCATCGATTTGAACTTTCAGACTGGGCACGACTTCATTTATTTTTCCGTACAATGCTGTACTGTCTTGAATGCGACCAGAAATAACTAAGGGCGTACGCGCTTCATCAATTAATACCGAATCCACTTCATCGACTATGACAAAATGCAAATCACGTTGCACTTTTTCATCTAAACTAAACGCCATATTATCGCGTAAAAAATCAAAACCTAATTCATTATTTGTGGCATAGGTAATATCGGCTGCATATGCTTGTTTTTTTTCTTCAACGCTCATGCCAGGAATGCTAACGCCAACTGTTAAACCTAAAAATTCATAAATAGGTCCCATCCATTTGGCATCGCGCGCTGCTAGATAAGGATTAACCGTAACCACGTGTACGCCTTTCCCGGTCAATGCATTTAAATATGCAGCTAAGGTTGCGACTAAGGTTTTTCCTTCACCGGTATGCATTTCAGCAATTTTGCCTTCATGTAATACGATACCGCCCATTAATTGCACGTCAAAATGGCGCATATTCAATGTGCGTTTAGCCGCTTCTCTGACTAGAGCAAATGCTTCAGGTATTAATTGATCAAGCATATCACCTTGTATCAAACGGTTGCGTAAATGTTCAGTTTGCGCGCGCAAAGCTTCATCAGAGTACGCGATCATTTTCTCTTCTTGCGCATTAATTTTTTCAACCACTTGACGTAAGCGTCTTAATTCACGCTCATGCTTAATTTCAAATAATTTTTTGAATAACTTCGAAATACCCATGAATTTTGTTTTCCTATCTATTAATGTGTATGATCATCCAATGAAACACTCTATTGGTCAACTATTGCATCAAGGCGAATTGTCTGAATTGACACATCAGGCCTTGCGCTTAAAAAAAATAAACACCTTGCTCCAAGAGATACTCCCTGCGGAATTAGCGCATGACACACGCGCCGTATCTTTTGTAAACAGTTGCCTGTTATTAGAAATCTCTAATAGTAGCACAGCGACGTTATTGCGCTATTATACTCCAACTTTGCTCAGCCAAATAAGGCTTAATAGGGAGTTTGCCAGCATTGCTTCCATTAAACAACAAATAAAACCTAATTCAACACCTAAGCTCATTAGCGATAAAAAAATTCAACAACGTGCACCTTATTCCAAGAAGGTCAGCTTATTATTATCACAAGTTGCGGATAAAATTCAGTATGAACCACTCAAGCAAGCTTTATTAAAATTATCTGAACATTTACCAAAATAAAAATAATAATAACGCGCCTAATAATAAACGGTAAATAACGAAAGGCATCATGCCCATACGTTCAATTAATTTTAAAAAAATATAAATAACCGCAAATGCTGTGACAGCTGAAAGTGCTACAGCTAATAGTAATAAACCCATCTGCGTATTGGCCCAATCTGCCTGCGTCATTTGGCTAGCCTCATGACCGCCGGCTAATACAATAACGGGGATTGATAATAGAAAAGAAAAACGTGAGCTGGCTTCTTTGGATAATCCCATGATTAAACCTGCGGTCATGGTCGTGCCTGAACGTGAAGCACCCGGGATTAATGCGAGTGCTTGCGCAATACCAATCACTAAGATGTCTTTCCAATTGAGTTGATATTCCGTGCGTGTTTGCTTGGCATATTTATCAGCAAAACCTAAAAAAATACCAAAGACTATCATGCCAAAGGCGATAATAACGGGATCGCGTAAATAGGTACTGATGTATTGACTGAATAATAATCCTGCTAAACCCACAGGAATCGTAGTAAAACCTAACGCCCACATGAGTCGGCTTTGCGCTGTTTGGCCGCGCCCCATACAACTTAAAACCCAATCCCTAATCATGATGCGTAATTCGCGACGGAAATAAAATAATACTGCTATTAAAGTTCCCATATGCAAAGCCACATCAAAGACTAAGCCTTGATCTTTGTAGTGCATGAAAGTTGAAAGTAAAATGAGATGAGCAGAACTTGAAACAGGCAAAAACTCAGTCAACCCTTGTATAACTGCGAGTAGTATAACCTGTAATAAATCCATGTTACGCTTGGCCGGCCAAAGCAACCCATTGTGCGTAGGCAGGCAGTGCTACTTCTTGTTTCTCAAAAGTGACAATTTCCCATGCATCTTCTTGTTGCAATAAGGCACGGAGTAATTGATTATTTAAAGCATGACCCGATTTAACACCATGAAATGCGCCTATGATATTTTTACCGAGTAAAAATAAATCACCAATCGCATCAAGAATTTTATGCTTAACAAATTCATCTTCGTATCTTAAGCCGTCTTCATTTAAAACACGGTATTCATCAATAATAACCGTATTATCCATGCTTGCGCCTAAAGCTAAATTCATTTTACGCATTTTTTCAGCATCACTTAAAAAGCCGAACGTACGTGCACGACAAACTTCTTTAATATAGGAAGTTTCAGAGAAATCTAAATGGATGGATTGTTTGCTACCGCGAAAAACAGGGTGATCAAAATCAATATCAAAAGCAACGCGGAAACCATCAAAAGGCATAATGGTTGCAGTTTTATCGCCTTGTTGAACTACGACTTTCTTCTTGATGCGCATAAAACGCTTAGGTGCATTTTGCTCGCAAATCCCTGCAGATTGAATTAAAAATACAAAAGGACCCGCGCTGCCATCCATAATTGGAACTTCAGGCGCAGTGACTTCAACATAGGCATTATCGATACCTAAGCCAGAAAAAGCAGACAAGAGATGTTCAACCGTAGAAATAACAGCCTTACCTTTGACTAAACTTGTTGATAAGGTTGTATCGCCAACATTCATAGGATGGGCCAAGATATCAACCACAGGATCTAAATCAACCCGACGAAAGACTATACCCGTATCAACCGGTGCAGGTTTAAGTGTTAAATAAATTTTATCGCCCGTATGTACGCCGACGCCGGTCGCACAAATCACGTTTTTCAGTGTTCTTTGTTTGATCATTAAATCATACCCTAAAAATTTAAGCATTATAACACGGCTATTTCGCAAAGAAAAGCCATGTTGTATTGCTTGCTCAAACCCCTTTTGGGGTTAGTCTTCTTGCCTTCTTAAGAATGCAGGAATATCTAAATAGTCCATGTCCTGAGCTTCTAAAGCAACCGCTGCACGTTTTACCGCAGCGCCTGCTTGACGACGCATCACTGTAGGACGCTCTAAACGATGATAATCTAAGGTACCATCTGCTTTTGTACTTTCTAGAATTTTAACACCAGTAGGTAGCTCGGATTGCATTAAGCCAGTGGCTACAACAGTCACACGTAATTCATCTGTCATATCTGGATCAACAACGGTACCCACAACAACTGTGGCATCTTCAGAGGTAAATTCTTTAATAATCGAACCCACTTCTTCAAATTCACCAATAGACATATCTAGACCTGCGGTAATATTCACTAAAACGCCGCGTGCGCCTGAAAGTGTTACATTTTCCAATAAAGGACTTGATATAGCCATTTCTGCTGCCTGTCTTGCTCTATCTTCACCACTAGCAGTTCCTGTACCCATCATCGCCATACCCATTTCACTCATAACGGTGCGTACGTCTGCAAAGTCTACGTTAATAAGACCGGGACGCGTGATTAATTCAGCGATACCTTGTACTGCGCCTAATAACACATCGTTAGCTGCTTTAAATGCATCTAATAAACTAATGCCTTTTCCTAATACATTTAATAATTTTTCATTAGGAATAGTAATTAATGAATCAACATGTTTGCCTAATTCAATAATACCTTGTTCTGCAATTTGCATGCGTTTACGACCTTCAAAGGGAAAAGGTTTGGTAACAACTGCAACAGTTAAAATACCCATTTTGCGTGCAATTTCTGCAACAATAGGCGCTGCACCCGTACCTGTACCGCCACCCATACCGGCAGTCACAAATACCATATCTGCACCTTGCAACATTTGCATAATGCGTTCTTTATCTTCTTCGGCTGCTCTGCGTCCAACATCTGGATTTGCGCCAGCGCCTAAACCTTTAGTCATATGACCGCCAAGTTGCATGGTCATTTGCACAGGCAAATTTTGCAAAGCTTGTGCGTCAGTATTCGCGCAAATAAATTCAGCGCCTTCAATATTTTTATGGACCATATGTGCTACGGCATTACCGCCGCCGCCGCCCACACCAATGACTTTAATAACCGCTCTTTCTGATGCATCTTCAACAAGTTGAAACATGTCTTTCTCCCTTCCTTGTACCACTTTTAGAAATGTCCCTCAAACCAATTACTGACTCTTTTCCACACATTTTTTGCGCGTCTTTGCAGTTGTGGATCGCTTTTACGAATTTGCTGTTGGTGAAAACCATATAATAATAAGCCAACACCAGTAGCATAGATAGGATTATTCATCACATCTGTCAAACCGCCGATGTTTTGCGGATAACCAATACGTACCGGCATATGAAATACTTCTTCGGCTAATTCAACACAACCTTTTACTTTTGCACTGCCACCGGTAATCACAATACCCGAAGCAATGAGATCAGAAAAACCACTGCGACGTAATTCCGCTTGTACTAAGGTAAATAATTCTTCATAGCGCGGTTCAACCACTTCAGCTAATGTGCGTTGTGATAAAATACGCGCGGAACGCTCACCTACGCCAGGCACTTCAATTAAATGTTCTGGATCGGCTAAATGTGCTAATGCGCAAGCATGTTGGCGTTTAATGGCTTCTGCACTTTGTGTTGGGGTTCTTAGCGCAACAGCAACATCGTTAGTCACTTGATCGCCTGCGATTGGAATCGCTGCCGTATGACGAATAGCACCGTCTGTAAATATCGCAATATCTGTTGTACCGCCACCAATATCCACTAAACAAACGCCTAAATCTTTTTCATCTTCAGTCAATACAGCATGGCTGGAAGCTAATTGTTCAAGAATAATATCATCCACTTGCAAACCACAACGTCGTACACATTTTACAATGTTTTGTGCAGCACTTACGCCGCCGGTCACCATATGTACTTTTGCTTCTAAGCGCACGCCTGACATACCAAAAGGTTCTTTAATACCTTCTTGGCTATCAATGATAAATTCTTGGGGAATAATATGTAATATTTTTTGATCAGCGGGAATTGCAACTGCGCGAGCCGCATCAATCACACGTTCAATTTCAGCAAGGCCTACTTCATGATCACGAATCGCAACGATACCGTGTGAATTTAAACTGCGAATATGACTACCCGCAATACCAGCATAAACAGAAGTGACTTCACAGCCTGCCATTAATTCAGCTTCTTCAATAGCGCGTTGAATAGAGGCAACTGTAGATTCAATATTAACAACAACGCCTTTTTTAAGGCCGCGTGAAGGGTGTAAACCAATACCAATAATATCTATTTTATCTTCATCAGATGAAACTTCACCAATAATGGCCACAACTTTCGATGTACCAATGTCAAGTCCCACTATTAAATTCTTTTCGTTATTCTTTGCCATGTCCTAATACCCATCCATTGGTGTAACGCAAATCCACATACATCATTTTCGGATTCTCAAGGTTAAGCGTTGGCATTACCTTAATCAACCGTGCAAGACGCGTCCCTATATCATCTTGCCCTAAATACAACCACAATCCATTATCCAAACGTGCAGACCAAGCCGAACGTGGACTTAAATCAAGTTCAACAACCGATAAACCGATTGTTGCTAATCGCGTATTTAAACGCTTAAATTCTGAAAGCACTTCTTGATAACGGGCTGTATCGCCACTGAGCTTCGGCAGTTGAAAGCCGTGCGCTTGCTTGGGGTCAAACAACTCACCCTTATCATTAATAAAACCTGTCTCTTGCCAGCGTAATATTGCGTTTTGCTCTATGATCGCAATCTTCAAGGTGTCTGGCCAAATCCTTTCAATGTTAACCTTTTGAACCCAAGGTAAACTTTGTAATTCGTTTTGCAAAACATCCATTTTTATCGTAAAAAAACTGGCCTGCGCATAAGGCATCACAATTTTTTTTATGGTTTCTGGCTCTACATTTTTCAATTCTGTGCTGATTTTAACAGCATGAATAGGCCATACCAATGGGTCCTTCACATATGTATAGCCTATAATAAGCAATATAGCCAAAAACGACAAGAATAAAATTAAACTATTTCTAAGCCAACTAATCACTTTGTACCATGCCAAGCATGTTTACGCGGCCAAATACTTTCTAAAATAGCTAATATTAAATCATCAAACGTTAAACCTAAAGCTTTAACGCCCATGGGAACCAAGCTATGATCCGTCAATCCTGGAATCGTATTCATTTCTAAAATCCAAAATTTTCCTTGTTTATCTTGGATAAAATCTGCACGTCCCCAACCTGTACAACCTAAAGCTTGGTAACATTTTTGTGTGATATCACCTAAATAATCTTCTTGTTCCTGCGTAATGCCGCTGGGTACAAAATATTGCGTTTCATTGGAAATATATTTGGCATGATAATCATAATAAGGCTCGGCTGGCTTAATATAAATAGAAGGCAATATGGCCTCATTCACAATACCGACGGTAAATTCTTTACCTTCTATCCAGGGTTCAGCTAAAACAAGGCCTTTAAATTGTGCAGCTTTTTCAAAAGCCGGTACTAATTCTTCGAGGGTTGTCACTTTACTAATACCCACCGTTGAACCCTGGCTCGCAGGTTTAACAGCCAAGGGCAAACCTAATTGCGCAACGACTTCTTTAGGATCAAAACCTTTTTCTAAAATTTTAGAAGGCAAAACGGGATAATCTAATGCTTGCCAAATACGTTTGCTGGCTACTTTATTCATCGCAATACTACTGGCCGTCAAATCACTGCCGGTATAAGGAATACGCAAAATTTCTAATAAACCTTGAATCGGACCGTCTTCATCGCCAGGACCATGCAGCGCAATAAATGCCGCATCAAATTTTTCTTGCAATAAGCGTGAAATAATTTCAGGATGACGCACATCAACTTCATGCGCATCTACGCCCCTACGACGTAAACCCTCTAAAACAGCGCGGCCAGAATTCAGTGAAACTTCCCTTTCTGCAGATTCGCCGCCCATTAATACAGCGACTTTTCCATATTCACGTGGATCGCGTGTTAAATTACCTAACCCATCAATTGCTTGTTGTTTATCCATATACTTTTACCTCGGGTATTAATTCTATGCCTGTCTTTTCACGCACTACTTTTTGCACGTGCAAAATAAGTGCCTCGATATCCGCTGCCTTTGCATTTTTTATATTAACAATAAAGTTAGCATGTTTTTCTGATACGATCGCATCGCCGAATTGCAAACCTTTTAAACCACATTGTTCAATCAATACCGCAGCATAACCGCCGGGAGGATTGCGAAACACGGAGCCGCAGCTCAATACACCAATGGGTTGTTTTTCACGTCGCTCTTTTAATAATGCGCGAATTTTTTCTTGTTCTGCTTCCACATCATCGGTTTTAGTAAATTCAAGATGCGCCGCGACAAACCATTCATCATCGGCTAATTCTACATGACGATAACTTACTTTAAAATCAGAAGCAGGTCTTAAAGTAATTTGTCCTTGGCGATTGACAGTTTCTACGGCTTTTACAAAAGTCCAAGTTTCGCCACCAAATGCGCCCGCATTCATGGCTAAAGCGCCGCCGACAGTTCCTGGAATTCCAGCAAAAAAACAGCCGCCTGATAAACCTTGCTTCGCACAAAACTTTGCTAACTTTGCACACGTAACCCCGGCTTGTGCACGAATCAACGTACCCTCACTATCCAGTTCATTTAAACCATCGTGTGTAAGGATAACTGTGCCATCAATGCCCGCATCGCGGATCAATACATTGCTACCTAAGCCTAGCCAAATAATTTTTTCATCCGAAGGCAACTTTTTTAGAAATGCACAAAGATCACCTAAATCAGTCGGACGGTAGGTTTGTTTAGCCGGACCGCCAACATGCCACGTATTTAAAGGCGCTAATAATTCTTGTTGCAAAAGTGTGCCGTTTATATTCATAATGTAAGTATGATACCAATTAAATCTCTTGCATGCATTTTTTTATTAGGTGCACTCTGGGGCCCTTCATTTTTTTTCATTAAAGTGGCACTCGATGGTGGAATGCCGCCTTTATCCATCGCAACATTGCGCGTAACATTGGCTGCAATTTTTTTATGGATATTTATTGCTTGGCGTCGTATTTCGCTACCGCTATCACCACAAATTTATTTACATACCGCCGTGATTGCTATTTTCTCACTCGCATTGCCCTTTTGTTTGATTAATATAGCAGAACAATATATCGATAGCGCACTCGCGGGTATTATCAATGGTCTCACGCCTATCGCCACTGCGTTATTGGCCCATCTACTGATTCATGATGAAAGCCTAAATCGTAACAAAATAATAGGGATTACTTTAGGCATTATAGGATTTTCCATACTCCTGTTGCCCACTCTCATCAATAAAGAACTCCGTGTGGATACTTGGAGTATTGTTGCTGTTGCGATAGCTGCGTTATCTTATGCGGTGGGCATTATTTATGGTCGTTTATTTTTACGTCATACAAAAACCCTCGCCCTACCCGCTTTGCAAGTGAGTTTTTCAGCACTGTATTTGATTCCGGTCGCTTTATTTTTTGAAGGCCTCACACCGATTTCACAAATTACTTGGGGCGCATGGACCAGTATTATCTTATTAGCCTTTCTGGGTACCGCATGTGCCTTTGTGGTCTATTTTTATGTTTTACAACAATACGGCGCGATAGCCTTAGGAACTTCCGTATTTTTATTGCCGATTTTTGCTATATTTTTTGGCGTATTATTTTTAGGTGAACAATTATCATTGATAACATGCATAGCTACTTTATTAATTTTATCAGGCATGAATTTAGTCATTAAACAGGAGTAAATATGGCGGGCAAAAATATTCTTTATGCACAATCAGGTGGTGTCACAGCGGTGATTAACGCTTCGGCTTGCGGCGTCATTGAAGCTGCACGAAAATCTTCTCACTTTGGAAAAGTTTTTGCTGCTCGCAATGGCATTTTGGGCGTATTGAATGAAGAATTAATCGATACCAGTTTAGAATCAGATGCCGATATTGCGGCATTGAAATACACACCTGGCGGTGCTTTTGGTTCTTGCCGCTTTAAACTAAAAAGCATAGAGGAAAATCGCGAACAGTATGAGCGTTTAATCGAAGTCTTTATTAAATACGATATCGGTTATTTTTTCTATAATGGTGGCGGTGATTCGCAAGATACCGCTTATAAAGTTTCACAAATCAGTGAAACCTTAGGTCATCCTATTACTTGTATTGGTATTCCCAAAACCATTGATAATGATTTAGCCTTAACTGATAATTGCCCGGGTTTTGGATCTGTTGCAAAATACGTTGCGATTTCTATGCGTGAAGCAGGTTATGATATTCAAGCCATGGCTTCGAGTAGTACCAAAGTATTTATCATGGAAGTCATGGGTCGTCATGCCGGTTGGATTGCTGCAGCCACAGGTCTTGCGCATGAAAATCCTCTTGATGCGCCACACATTATTTTATTCCCAGAGCGAAAGTTAGATAAAGCTGCATTTCTTGCAAAAGTAAAACACACCGTGGAAACGATAGGATTTTGCACCATCACAGTATCAGAAGGTGTCAAAGATGAACACGGCAACTTCTTAAGTGATGTTGGAAGTCTGGACGCTTTTGGTCATAAACAATTAGGTGGCGTTGCACCTGTGATTGCACAAATGGTAAAAGAAAATTTAGGTTATAAATACCATTGGGCAGTTCTGGATTATTTACAAAGAAGCGCACGTCATATTGCATCGCAAGTCGATGTTGATCAAGCTTACGCATTAGGTAAAGCAGCGGTAGAGTTGGCAGAACAAGGTAAACATGCACTAATGCCGATTATTGTACGTGAATCCGACAATCCTTACCGTTATCACATTGGTGAAGCTGATTTAAAAGATGTCGCCAATCATGAAAAATTAATGCCCGATGATTTTATTACACAAGATGGTTTTCATATTACAAAAAAATGTAGAGAATACATTGCGCCACTGATACAAGGTGAAGCTTATCCGCCGTATAAAAATGGTTTACCGCAATATGTAAGATTGAAAAATCAATTAGTTGTTTTAGGAAAGTAAGTATTACGTTTAAATTGTTAATAAATATTTATTAAAACTTGAATGATTTGCTTGGTGAAGGTTGGAACTGAGCGATATCCACCGTTCTTCTTTCAAATTCATTTCTATCATGAAGCCAAAATTCATCAAATTTGATTAAAGAACAGGTGTTTTCTTGAGTTTTATATAAGGTACTGTGCAGTCTTGGATCGTTATGGCCTAGCTTTAACCTGAATGTTTTTTCAAGCGACAAACCTGAAGAAGCACCAAAACGTACAATGTTTGATTTTTCAAATTCTTTTCTGAATCGTTCTTCATAAGCAGTTTGCAACCGCAGTTCATCAAAATTACAGACCGCCCAAAAAACACCATATTTATTTTCATAAGAAATCGGTTTTAAAACATCACCTTCTTTTAAAACATGGCGAAAAATTCTTCGAACTTCTTCTTCACTATGAACCGGCACAAGAATATTGGGATCTGCTCTTTGTGCTAATTCTGCAAGCGCATTATTTTGCAATGCAATATATTCAGGGCCTCGTGTTTTTATTTTTGTTTTTGGGGGTAAGTCAGGTTCTGAAGAATTATTATTAGAAATAAAACTGCTGCTACTTGAGCTTGAACTGGAGCTATTGTTATAGCTAGAAGTGACAACTGGCGGCGGTGGAATATATTCTATTCTTTCTTTCGGTTTTTTAGGCAACGCAGTAACCGTTTTCTTCTTCCGAAACTCTGCAAGCGTCGTATTAAATTCACGCATTAATGAGAGATCAAAATCATAGCTTTGCAACTTATCATGCGCGCTTTCTAGTGTTTCAAGTGTTTCTTTATCTGCTTGCCTGAAAACCAATTTAGCATTCCAATAATCATATTGTCTACGCAAAAGGTGATTTTGCGGCAAATATTTATTCATATCTTGATAATAAAAATTAAATTTATCTTTATTTAATGAAAAATAAGCATCCGTCATTCTTAATTGCCAAACCATGAGCTTTGTTTCATCATCAAAATATTGACCATCAATTCTATCAATCCAAACTAAAAACTTATCTAAGCCGTCAATGCCATTACCTCGTGCAGATAATAATGCGAGCTGAATGATTCTTTGCGCCAAATCATTTATCTCTAAAAGAAAGTGCTTCCGCGCACGATTATCTAAATAGGGTAAATAAGTCGTCCATTGATAAAAACAAAGAAATAATCGCACTAAACTTTTTTGTTTCTCATCTTGATTTGCACTGGAGAAATCAAAATCTATGATAGCTCTACCTAAATATTCACGGTACAAGAATGGAATATATTTTTTAAATTCTTCTTTATCTTTCAGCAGATTAATTAACTTTATAATATTTTCTGGAGCTAAGTTCCCACCTCGAAACTGCAAAATTAGATTATGAATAAACACGTTTTTCTCATAATCTTCTTGATATTTTTCATGCATCGAAAGAAAATTCTGTTGTCTTGTAAAACTATTTTCCTCATTGCGAACTGCATGCAACTCTTTTTGTAAACCACTGAACTCAAAAGTACCTTTCTCACTGTCGGGTACACTTGAGATAATACTTTGTACTTGTAAATCGTCTTTAAAAAATTCCTTAAACGTACTAATAAGCCGAGGCCATTTGCTTTTCAAAACGGCATTGAATAATGCTTTATTTCTCTCATTTTCATCAAATTCAAGTATCCTTATATGTTTTAACAATAAAGAAACAATTTGGAAATAACTATCAGCATCAGTTTTATTTTCTGTCTCCTCTGCGCCCATATATAATGAAACAGCAATTTGCAATATGGATTCGCCATAAACATTCGTCAGAGTAAGATCAGCACCTTTTTGTAATAATAATTCTGTGAAACGCAATCTACACTTGGGATTTGTATTTAAAAAAGCGGAAACCAGTGCATGTTTTTCATAATAAAGATTTGGATCTACGGTATTTAACATGGTCTGTAATACAGCAATACCTTGATTTTCTTCTGTCAGATATTCACAAGCAATATTTAAAGGCAAAGTACCATCTGCGCGCGACTGTGAAAGTAATAAACGACCTTGCGCAGTAGATAATATTACTGTTGCTGTTTCATATTGCGCTTCTTGTAAACTATAGGTTAATGGATTAGCGCCATATAAATCACTACTAAAATCAGGCGCGTTAGCCAGTAGTTTTTTCATCCATGTAGGATATTTATCTCCTTTTTGAGATAAATATTGTGTAGGTGTGTGACCACGTAATAAAACACCTAAATTAAAATCAATTGTTTTTGCATCAAGTAATAAATTAACAATATTAACTATTTTTTGATTACTGTGATCGCCCGTAGCCATTTCTATAGCAAATTGGAATAATGAATAAGATTTAGGATCGGTAATATTTAAATCGCACTTTTGCGTGAATAGCTGCTTAAATGCACCTTCATTTTTATAGGCAACAGCCAAGTGTATTAAGGGCACATAGCTATCTACATCTTGAGCACCCTCTCCATCTAGCATTACGACTGGAAATAAAACATCGGCATAATCTTTATAAGGAATATGCTCGTTGTCCTTAAATTTTTCTCCACCCACAACCTTATTGGCAACTGTTTTATAGTGTGGATAAAGTCCGGTGTTTATAAAAATGATAGGTGGCATAGTTATCTTGTTGTTGAAGTTAACTAATATTCTAACTAATTTGCGGGCTTTTGTAAATAGTATTTAAAACGGCAAGGGCTTGCTGATCATCTTGAGTTTGAACCTGGGTACTGAGCAATCTACGCAAAGCACGCGCACCTGGTTGACCATTAAATAAATTTAATAAATGCCGCGCCATGGGCCATAAGCGCTCTCCATGTTGGTGTTGCTCTAGCATATAATCGATATATTGTTTTAATATTTCATCACGTAATAAATCGGGATTTTCAGCCCAATAACAAGGATTTTCATAAGCGCTGCGGCCTATCATCACGCCATCTACATGTTGTAAATGTTGCGCGGCTTGTTCTTTTGTTGTAATTCCACCGTTAATAATGATATCCAAATGCGGATAATCTTTTTTTATTTGATAAACCGTATCGTATTGCAAGGGCGGTACTTCACGATTTTGTTTAGGACTTAAGCCTTTTAACCAAGCTTTTCTCGCATGAATAATAAAAGTTTTACAGGGTGCTTGTTGCACTGTTTCGATAAATGTTTTTAAAAATGCATAATCATCAAACTTATCAATACCAATTCGGGTTTTAACCGTTATGGGAATATTCACAGATTGTTGCATCGATGCCACACACTCCGCGACCAATTCCGGCTCGGCCATTAAGCATGCACCAAAACGCCCCGCGCTAACACGATCACTTGGGCAACCAATATTAATATTAATTTCATCATAACCAAAATCTTCACCCATTTTTGCACATTGCGCTAAATGTTCAGGATCATGCCCGCCAAGCTGTAAAGCAATCGGATGCTCTTGCGGTGAAAAAGCTAAATGCCGTTTTGGATCGCTATTTAATAAAGCGCCTGTGGTGACCATCTCGGTATATAAACGAATATTGGGCGCAATAAGACGCATTAAATAACGGTAATGCCGATCTGTCCAAGCCATCATGGGCGCGATACTCAGTTGCCAAGGATTCTGGACTGTCATTGTGATAAGGTTCCATGCTAAAATTGCGCCCTATTATACCACTATTTAACAAGCCGGAGGACTAAACTATGAATCCTAATGTAATCAGTTCGGGGCCTGGAGTTCCAGATGATATCCATATTATCATTGAGATTCCTGCACATAGCGATCCAGTAAAGTATGAAATTGATAAAGATTCCGGCGCTTTGTTTGTGGATCGTTTTGTGGCTACGGGGATGCGTTATCCTTGTAATTATGGCTATATTCCTAATACCTTATCTGAAGATGGCGATCCAGTAGATGGTTTGGTGATTACGCCCTTTCCGGTTGTACCCGGTTCAGTAGTACGTTCACGTCCAATTGGCATATTGCAAATGGAAGATGAATCCGGAATCGATAATAAAATATTAGCTGTTCCAGTAAACAAATTATCGCGCCAATATGATCACATTAAATCTTATACCGATGTTGATCAAATTTTAATTGCTCAAATTGAACATTTCTTTGCGCAATACAAAAGTTTAGAACCTGGGAAATGGGTGAAAATTACCGGTTGGGCTGGATTAGATGCCGCTCGTGCTGAAATTAAAAGCGGCATCGCACGTTTTAAATAAGTTTAATGATTGTGAGCAGCAGCGTGATTATCAACAACGGGCACATCCGTACAGATATTTGCGCTGTCTTTAAATTCCAAACAAATCGGCACTAAGGTATCTTTTGTTAATTCTGTATTTACATTCATCAACATAATATGAAAATCACCGGGTTGAAACACCACTTGCTGGCCTGGCAAAATAGTGATGAAATCTACTGGACGCATTTTCATCATGCCCTCTTGCATGGTTACAGAATGTAATTCTGTATTCTGCGCCATGGATGATGCTGCGCCATTTAAGATATAAGTTTGTTTAGTATTATTATTAATGGTCATATAGGCTGCCGTATTTTTTTGCCCTGGAATTAAGGGTTGCACATAAGCGCCCGTGATCACCAAATCAGAATTTGTAATAGGCTGCGCAGAATTATCTGCATAAACAGTTACACTGCAAAGACTCAAAAAACATGCACTTAATAATTTTCTCATGGTTTTTTCCTTATTTTTTATGAAGTAATTCGCGCAGAACATAATGTAAAATTCCACCGTGCTTATAATAAGCAATTTCTTGTGGCGTATCTAAACGTACCGATACATTAAAACTTGATGAACCACCTTGTTTATTGTGGGCAACTACTGTAATTTCAGACGCAGTACCATCGCCTAAACCTTGAATATCAAAGACTTCTTCACCGGTTAATTCCAAGTTCGTTGCATTTTGTCCATTGATAAATTCTAATGGCAAAATACCCATACCAATTAAATTGGAACGGTGGATACGTTCAAAGCTCACCGCAATAACCGCTTTTACACCTAATAAACAAGGTCCTTTTGCAGCCCAATCACGTGACGATCCAGAACCGTATTCACTGCCTGCTAAAATAATCAATGGCGTATTTTCTTTTTTATAATGCATACTCGCATCATATATCGACATGATTTCATTACTCGGCATGAGTTTCGTCCAGCCGCCTTGCGTGCCTGGCGCTAATTGATTTTTCAAGCGCACATTCGCAAATGTACCACGCATCATGACTTCATGATTGCCACGGCGTGAGCCATAAGAATTAAAATCACTGACTTTTACACCTTGTGCAATTAAATAACGACCCGCGGGCGAATCTTTCGCGATATCACCTGCCGGTGAAATATGATCTGTGGTTACACTATCACCCAATAAAGCTAAACAACGTGCGCTTTCTATCGGATGAATTCCCGGAGCATTCGTAGACATATTTTCAAAATAAGGCGGATTTTTTACATAGGTTGAATCGGCTTGCCATGCATATAATTCACCCTTTAACACTTGCAATGCATTCCAATTTTTATCGCCTTGATAAACACTTTTATAACTATCGGTGAACATTTGTGCTTGAACACTGCGCGCCACACATTCATTGATTTCTTGTTGGGTCGGCCACAAATCACGTAAATACACCGCGTTTTCTTGACTATCTTGCCCTATCGGATCAAGCTCCCAATCCATATCCATACGACCTGCTAATGCATAAGCCACAACTAAAGGCGGCGAAGCTAAATAATTCATTTGCACTTGCGGATGAATGCGGCCTTCAAAATTACGATTCCCGGATAATACGGCGCACACAGTTAAATCTTTATCTTCAACAATTTGACTGACCTGCGTCGGTAATGGTCCGGAATTACCAATACATGTGGTGCAACCATAACCAACTAATTGAAAACCTAATGCATCTAAATGTTTTGTTAAACCTGCGTGATTTAAATATTCGGTTACCACACGCGAGCCGGGCGCTAAACTTGTTTTTACCCAATTAGGTACTTTTAAACCTTTTTCATGGGCTTTTTTCGCGACTAATCCTGCGGCTAACATGACAGCGGGATTAGACGTATTGGTGCAACTGGTAATAGCAGCAATAACAACAGCGCCATTTTGCAATTGCGTGGCTTCATTTAAAACTGTATTGGGCGCAAAATTTTGCAAATCACTTAAAAATATAGATTTTGCTTGTCTTAATAAAATGCGATCTTGTGGACGCTTTGGACCTGCAATACAAGGCTCAACTTCGCTTAAATCTAAAAATAAAGTATCGTTAAATGCAGGCTCGATAGAATGTTCATCACGGAATAATCCCTGCGCACGGCAATAAGCTTCAATGACTGCAATTTGATGAGGGTCACGACCTGTTAATTTTAAATAATCCAGGGTTGCTTTATCCACCGGAAAAAATCCTACAGTTGAACCATTTTCAGGCGACATATTGGCGATAGTGGCACGATCGGCAACCGGCAATTCATTTAAGCCTTCACCGTAAAATTCAACAAATTTTCCGACTACGCCTTTTTGTCTTAATATTTGGGTAACGGTTAATACCAAATCGGTAGCAGTGGCACCTTCGGGTAAATGTCCTGTTAATTTAAAACCTATTACTTGCGGAATTAACATGGAAACGGCTTGACCTAACATTGCAGCTTCTGCTTCAATACCGCCAACACCCCAACCTAAAACACCTAGACCATTAATCATCGGTGTATGTGAATCCGTGCCCACAACTGTATCAGGATAAACCCAATTTTCTGCGTCTGATTCTTGAATAAAAGCTACGCGGCCTAAATATTCCAAATTCACTTGATGCACTATCCCAGTATCGGGCGGCACGACTTTAAAATTAGAAAGCGCTGTTTGTCCCCAACGCAAAAATGCATAACGCTCTTTATTGCGCTCAAATTCAAATTGGCCATTAATTTCCATAGCATCTTTACTGCCAAACTTATCCACTTGAACAGAATGATCAATCACCAGCTCAACAGGTTGCAGCGGATTAATGCAGCCGACATCGCCACCTATTTTCTTCATGGCATCGCGCATCGCGGCTAAATCCACAATCGCGGGCACACCGGTAAAATCTTGCAATAAAACCCGGGCAGGCATAAAAGGAATTTCTGCTTCTATTTTTTTAAGATGCGAATGATCAAGTAACGCTTTAATATGATGCGCAGTCACATTCACGCCATCTTCACGGCGCAATAAATTTTCGAGTAATATTTTTAAAGAAATCGGTAAATGTTTTAACCCACTATCTTTGGGCAACTGACTGAGATTGCAATATGTGTATTTTTTTCCGTTCACGTCTAATTGCGCGCGGGTTTTGAATGTATCTAGCATGGGGAACTCCTTTTAAGCACTAATTATAAGCTACTTATGCCCGCTTAAACATCTTAATTTCAAAAAATATCCAACCTAATAACCCGGTTGCAGCTAATCCTGTGGCTAGTCCCCACCATACACCGACTACACCATGCTGCCAAACAAAAGCAAATAAATAAGCCAATGGCGCGCCTATGCACCAATAGCCAATGATCGCAATAATCATCGGTTTAAAACCTTCTTCTAAGCCGCGAAGGATTCCGAATATAATACCTTGCATGCCATCGAAGAGCTGAAAAACTGCGGCCACCATTAATAAACTTACAGCCAGTGAAAAAACATCGCTCATTTGCGCATCATTAAAATAAGTGAATAAATAAATAAAAGGCTCAGGAATAAACAAAAATAAAATGCCGGAATGCTCATCCAGATTAAACCGATAAATACACCCGCGCGGCCTATTGCATGAATGCGTTTAAAATTTTTATCACCAAACGCTTCACTGACGGTGACGGACGTTGCATTCGCAATACCCACAGAAACCATATAAGTTAAAAATGCCAATTGAATTGCCGCATTGTGTGCAGCCAAAGCCACTACTCCAAATAAACCAGCCAAAAATACACCTAAGGTAAAAAAACCAGCTTCAAAAGTAAATATCATGCCCATGGGAAAACCAAGACGCATTATCTTAAGCAATATATTGGGTATAAAAAATTTAGCATCACGCAATAAACCATACGCTTTAAGTTTTGGATTAAACAAGACACAAGCTATCATCACTAAACACATGATTAAAAAAACTAAACTGCTCGCCAAACCCAAATTAATAACGCCTAAACTTGGAAAAGTATGAACAAAAAATAAATTTAAAATAATATTTAAAAGCATCGCCCCAAAAGTAATTGTGGTGACGAGCTGCGGCTGCAGAACACCAATCGTAAATGCACGCAAAGTCATAAATAAAAGATTAGGCAACATGCCCCAGGCAATAGCACCCAAATATAAACTGGCTGTATGCACAACGATAGGTTCTTGGCCTAAAAAAACCAATATCGCCTCGATATTCCATAATATAAAACTAAAACATAAGGCTAACAAACCCGCAATCAATAAACCCGCATGCACTATATTTTTAACCATCAGTGCATCATCTTTATGCGACGTGACCAAATTAGTAATGACCGTAATCACACCAAAACTAAACATTTGTAAAAAAGAAAATGCCGTGCCACCTAAGCCAGCACCAGCCAAAGCTTCGGTTCCTAAAAAACCCATCATGATCACATCGGTAAATACAATACCGACCTGCGCAAGCTGGGCCAAAATCAAAGGCCAGGATAATTTTAAGATGTGCGGAAATTCACGGAAAGTTGCATTCATAATAATCGCTGTTCAAATAGACTGGGCTGCGCGTTTTCAACATTGCATCCAGGTGCAAACATATTAATAAAATGTTGATACATTACTTCTCTAGTTTTACCACCTTCTGAAGATAACAACAATAGCTGCACATATTCTGCGACATCCTCGAGAATACGTTCATGCCGATAATACGCCAGCAAATTCATATTTATTTGGGTATCACCATAGCCTTGATAAAACAATTCTTCTTCATCACGTTTATTCCAGACATTACAGATGCCCGCGCCTATAAACATTAAATCACGCTCTTTAGGTGCAAGCATGGTATGCCTGGTAACATCCCAGTCAACGATATATAGGGAATTATCCTCAGCGATTAACACATTTCCAGCATGAAGATCAGCGTGACACAGTACAAAGGGAGCAGAATCATGCTGACATTTTCGAGCATATATTTCACTTTGTTCGACCAATTGTTGAATCACTGTAATGTGCGACTTTATAAAAGCCAATAAATCTTGCGAAATGTTATCACCAAATGGCTTACCTTCGAATAAGGGATAAAATCCCCTAACCATTTACCGGGATGAAGGCGAAAAATTTTCACATCGCAACTGCTCTGCAATAGCAAGTGGAACTTTGAGTTCATGCACTTGTCTTAAACCCTTTCCTAAGGTTACCCAGTGATCATCAGTTAAGTTTTGATTAAAACCATTTTTTCCTTCAATAAAAGGATCTACGGTCAAAGTTAAATCTCCCATATGTGCAAAAGATTGCTGATCCTTTGTTGTCATCGGAGGAATAATCAATTGAATATTAGCCTGATGTAACAATTTCAAAATGGCTGTACCAATATGGTGATCATCGCCATGTTTTAGTTTTACAAAATAAGAAATCTTCTCGGCTGTTTCTGCACGATATACAAACGCATTCATATCCGCACCTAGAGGCAATTCCGTGAGCGTCTGAATGTTGATGCCATAATTGATTTTCAAACTATCAATAATTTGGAAGTCTTCTGGAATCATCGATTTATTCATGCGAATATCTTTCTAAATACAATTGCACATAAGGACAACTAGGAATCACATCATAATGATTCGCTTTCGCATAATCAAATCCTGCTTTCACTAACATTTGCGCAATTTTTCCACCGCGTAATTCGGGCGGTACAAAAGTACTGTAAAAATCTAGCGTTTTCTCATCGACAACCGCGTAACTTAAATGAGCTTCCCCTTCAGGAAAGATGATATAAAACTTGTGTTCAGTTGTATCGTGTAAAATTGTAGTCATTATGAAATATCCTTATGTTGGCTAATCATATTATTATATACCTGATCCTCAGGCCGAAGGCCTGTAAGTTTATAGCCCGGGGTCTAGGCACGTCCTCGTGCCGTAACCCCGGGTAAGAATAATTAATATATTTAGCGCTGAAAGCGCGCAAGATTCCCAAACGCGCTTTCAGCGCTTTACCTTATCTCTATTCTCAACCCAGGGTTACGGCACGAAGACGCACCTAGACCCTGGGCTAAAAACTGCGAGGCCTTCGGCCTCAAAAAATAAGCAATGACCCCAAAATAATTACAATTTTCATAAATACTCTCCTCTGTTTTAAATTACGACACCATCTCCGTAAACGAATTAACATTCATAGTGAATCTATACCTATTCTCCAATACTCTTTTGATCTCATCAGCTCTTTGAGCTGTAATGATTTTTTCTTTTACAAGCTGTATTAGCAAATCTTGTGTGGTTAGTATTTTAAGTTCCGGATGCAGTTTCAGTGCTTGCTTTCGGGCTCTTCTATCATCAATCGCTAATAAATAAGATCTGTTTATTGCGCAAGCAATTGCTGAACATTCTCCAGCGCCTAGTCTTCCGGGTGTGCTGAATTTTTCAAATAACTCCAATTCTTCTGGCTGGTCTACGCGAATGATTTCTATGTGACCTTCTTTAATTGCTTTTTTTAAACGTTCGAGTTGTATAGAGTAATATTCTGTCACTTCACTAAAAACATGCTCGGTAATCATAAATTTATAAGATATCTGCGCAAGCAGTTTGATTTCATCAAGATTTAAAAAATTAATCAATACCGATGTATCGGTGATCACAATACTTACGTGAATTGCCTGCATATTTCTTTTACTTCTTTACATCCCTTATTGCCATATCTGCCAACTGATACAACTTCTCCCCTCCAATCCCAATTGCATCGCCCAGCTCAAAAATTCTGCCCCTTGAAATCTCTTCTTGTCGATAAGCTTCAATTGCTAAATGAATCAGCTGATTACGTAATTCTCTGTCCCATAATTTTTTATCTTGTTTTTGTTCAAGATCGTCATATAAATTAAGTTCACGTAAATAGTTTTTGCCATTGTTTTCTTTGGCGATTAATTGTTCGCATTCATGTTCAGTGATATGACGCAAGCTACGTAGTCTATAAGTAGTCGCTTGGTAGCTTGCGCCGAAATGATGGGCGATTAAGGCTACGTCTTGGTGAGTGATATCTTGTGCTTTTGCATTAATGCGATTTTCTGCGCTGGTTTTACCACCGGTAATCACATCGAAAATCACTTGCCCTTGTCGGCCTGGTTGTCCTTTATTGAGGTTACGTAATATATTTATCATACCTTCGGGTGGCATTAAAAAAGCTGCTGCGAAAGCATTGGCCCTGATTTCAATCAGATCTTTGTGATTATCTTTATTAGATATTTGTATTTTATTATCTCGGTCCAATAATGCATGTGCATATTCATGCGCAAATGAAAAACGTTTGCGCGCAATTACATGGGTTGCATTAACTAGGATGACTAAGCCGGTTTTGGGGTGATTCAAAAATAGACCTGACATGTTATCAGGTAAACGCGTACTTGATATCCAAATTCCTTGGTTATTGATAATATCAACGATATCCGCTATTGGCATGAAGCCAAGACCTAAACGTTTTCGTTCTTGCTCTGCAATTAATTCACCTTGACGCGCTGCATCTATTTTATTATGCGGAATAGGTAATGCATAAGTCGGCGGCTGCATATTGATATGACGACCTAATATTTTTTCTAGATTTATACCTTGATGACATAATTCTAGATGTTGTTTTACTTCTGGAATATTCTGTAAGAATGGCTCGGCACGATATAATAATACTTCGACTTCATCTTGATTTTCTGGCTCTTCTTCAAAAAAATATGCTGGAGGTTGCCGATAGAGTTTGGCAAGATTAATTAATTCAAAAGTAGAGATCAATCGATTACCAGCTTCTATTTGGGTAATGGCCGTACGTGGCAAACTCAACTGATCAGCCACCGCTTGCTGACTCATACCACAATCTTCTCTGGCTTGGCGTAATCTATGAGCAAGGTCTTTGGGATTCATCTAAACTCCTATAATTATCTATTATGATATATAAAAGAACATTTAATGTCAAATATAAATAATTATAGTTCTATTAAAGAACAATCACTACCCAAACAATAACCATTAATACCAGCGAGAGCGTAACGCAGGCCGAAGCCATATCTTTAGCACGACCCGAAAGCTCATGAAATTCAGCTCCGAAGCGATCGACAATGGCTTCTAATGCAGAATTAAATAATTCAACAATAAGCACGAATATTACACTTACAATTAAAAGAAGTTTTTCAAGCGGTGTGATATTTAAAAATAAAGCGATCGGTATTAATATTAACGCCATGACACATTCTTGCCGAAATGCTTCTTCTAATTTCCACGCTGCTTTAAATCCCTGCCAAGAATTTTGTGTGGCTTTGAGCAAACGTTTTAAACCCTTATGTTTTGATTTCATTTAATAAAAGTTCCTGCTTGAAATTCTTCAAACGCAATACGCAATTCTTCTTGGGTATTCATAACAATAGGTCCATACCATGCAATAGGTTGATTCAGCGGTTTTCCTGAAACTAATAAAAAACGCACAGGATTTTTTTCCGTTGTCACGTTAATATAATTACCACCTTTTTCATACAAAACCAACATGCCATTCACACAAATACAGGGCGGTTTCATATCAAAATAATTAATCCCTACTGTATCATGCGCAAGTGGCAAACGTGCCGGATCAAAATAGGCTTCGCCTTCAATGACATATGCAAATACGGTGTGATCGCTTTTTACGGTATGTGTAAATGAAGTGCCTGCAGGTAAATAAACATCCAGATATTCCGGTTCAATCATAATATTTTGCACAGGTCCTGGCGTACCATTGACCTCTCCACAAATCACTTTAATGGTGGCACCATCAGGCGTTTTAACCACAGGAATTTGTTCTTGTTTAATCCCTTGGTAACGCGGATCCATCATTTTAAAATCTGCGGGCAAATTAGCCCATAATTGAAAACCAAACATTTCACCTTTACGATTACCTTGTGGCATTTCTTGATGAATAATTCCGCTGCCGGCCGTCATCCATTGTACATCGCCGGCACCAATATGCCCTTCATGCCCCATGCTATCACCATGTTCGACATCACCATCTAACACATAAGTAATGGTTTCTATACCACGATGCGGATGCCAAGGAAATCCGGCTTTATATTCCGCAGGATTTTCAGAGCGAAAATCATCTAATAATAAAAAAGGATCCAGCAGCGGTAATTCATGAAACCCAAACGCACGATGCAAGTGCACGCCCGCGCCTTCAACCGTGGGTTCGCTTTTCCAAATTTTTTTAATACCACGCTGTTTATTATCACTCATGATCGCTCCTAATCTCTATAAATACTATAGAAGTCGAAAGTTTTTTCGTCGACTAGGCGATTGCCTATTTTAAGATTATAATACCCTCCCATTGCCACAAGCATTAAGGGCATTCAAAGTGGACTGTTTACGTATATATTTAGATGAATCAGGCGATCTAGGATTTCACTTTGAAAAGAAAGGAACTTCACGTTATTTTATTATTACACTTTTAGTTTGCTATGATGAAATGATCGCTAATAATTTTAAAAAAGCTGTTAGAAGAACGCTTAAAAATAAATTAAAAACAAAAAAAGCCCGCTTAATCGAGTTAAAAGGCACTGACACGACCCTTGCGGTAAAAAAATACTTTTATCAAAATGTCTCAAATTCCAATGGTTGGCATCTATATGGTATTGTGCTAGATAAGCACCTTCTGAAAAGCAAGCTTATCTCTGTTCCTAATGAGCGGCGTATTTATAATTACCTCTCAAAAGAAATCCTGAGACAAGTGAGCTTGATCGAAATAAAGTCAAGATTATTGCTTGTAGTAGATAAAAGAAAAGGGGCAAAAGGGATCAATGAATTTAATAGATATTTATCAAGCCATTTGGAAGCTATGTTACCCTTAAATGTCCAATATAATATATCCCATGAAAAATCTCATGAGAGTCCTATATTGCAAGCTGTAGATATGTTTTGCTGGGGAATCAGGAGATCTTATGAACTAAAGGATGATAGTTGGCTGGAAGTTTTCCAAGATAAACTAACATTAATTCAAGTTGATGATTTTCTAAGTATAAAAAAAGACGGCCCCTAAAACGCCTCTTCCTTTCTTGCTTTCTAATCCAACCGATGGAAGGAATCCAGCAAGCACGCTTTAGGCTTTACCCGTCTCTTAAATTATATCAGAAGGTAAAAATATTTGTAAACAAATATCACCCACCATAACCATATGATATTTAATAGAAAAAAAGCAATTAAACAACAGCCCCCATAATCTTCAATTTCAGATTATAATAATTGACCAATACTGATACAAACCCCAAGGACGCGCCATGACACCTCCAAAAGCCAAACAACTTCCTTATAAAACTCCTGATGGTCGCACCGACCTGTACCATTGGCTCAGAGATAAAGATAATCCTGAAGTCATGGCTTATTTAAAAGCGGAGAATGAATACACAAAGACCACTTTGGAAAGTACCGATGCCTTGCAAGAGCGCATCTTTCAAGAAATTCGTGGCCGCATGAAAGAAACAGATACGGGCGCGCCTTGGCAAGATGGCGATTATGATTATTATTTTCGCACCGTTCAAGAGTTGCAATATCCTATTTTTTGCCGCAAAAAAATAGGACAAGATGTGGAAGAAATTTTGCTGGATGAAAATATTGAAGCCAAAGCACATAATTACTTTCATCTGAATGCTTTAGTACTCAGTATCGATCAAAATTTATTGGCCTATACGGTGGATACCGCCGGTGATGAATATTACACATTATTAATTAAAGATTTGCGCACGCAAACCTTATTAACAGATACGATTAAAGGCATGGGTGGTGATATTGTTTTTGCTGCAGATAACCTGCATTTTTGGTATACCCGTTTAGATGATGCACATCGCCCTTTTCAAGTATGGCAACATAAAATTGGCACGCCTAATGAACAAGATACCTTAGTTTTTCACGAAAAAGATGAGCGATTTTTCCTCTCCATTTCTCGTACTAAAGATGATGCCTATTTAATGGTGAATGTACACAGTAAAATCAGCAGTGAAATTCATTACACCGATGCACATACCTTAACCATGCCATTACTATGTTTATATCCGCGTGCACCTCACATTGAGTATGATATTGAACATCATCAAGGTGATTTTATTATTCATACCAATGAAAATGCTGAAAATTTTCAATTGGTACGTGTGCCCGTATTAAATCCGAGCAAAGAAAATTGGCAAGTTGTATTAGCACATAATTCTTTAGTTGCTATTGATAGCTTTGAAATCATGAAAGATTTTATTGTCGTATTAGAGCGAAGAGAAGGATTATCCGCTTTACATGTATTGAGTTTTGATAATAAAGCAGACTATTTAATTGAAGTCGATGAACCCACCTACCATTTAAGCTTGGGTCATAATTGCCTTTTAGATAGCAATATTTTACGTTTTGAATATGAATCTTTAAAAACACCGCATAGTGTATTTGATTATAATCTTAATAATAAAACGCAAACTTTAATTAAGAAAAATCCTGTGCTCGGTGATTTCAATGAAGATGATTATGTGAGTGAACGTGTTTTCGCAACTGCTATTGACGGTGTAAAAATCCCAATTTCACTCGTGTATAAAAAAGGTTTAAAAAAACCCGCTCCCTTATTTTTAAATTCCTATGGCGCTTATGGTATTACCAGCGATCCGTGGTTTTCCAATGCACGCATTAGTTTATTAAATAGAGGTTTTGCATTTGCAGTTGCACATATTCGTGGCGGCGGTGAGTTTGGTAAACCTTGGCACGATCAAGGTCGTTTTTTCAAAAAGCATAATACGTTTGATGATTTTATTGCGGCAAGCGAATATTTAATTGCACAAAATTATACAAGCGCAAAACAATTAGTGATTAACGGTGGCAGCGCCGGCGGTTTATTGATGGGCGCCGTTGTGAACAAACGTCCTGATTTATTTGGCGTATGCATCGCAAATGTTCCTTTTGTCGATGTCTTAAATACCATGCAAGATCCCACTTTACCCTTATCGATTACCGAATACGATGAATGGGGCGATCCCAATAAATCCGAGGTCCATGACTATATCGCGAGCTACTCCCCCTATGATAATATATCAAGACAAGCGTACCCTGCGATTTTGGTGACAGCGGGATTAACCGATTGGCGCGTCCCTTTTTGGGAAGCCGCTAAATGGGTCGCAAAATTGCGTGAATATAAAACCGACGATCAGTTATTATTATTAAAAACAGATTTAGAAGCCGGTCATTATGGCTTATCTGGACGTTACAATATGATACGTGAAGTGGCCCTTGAATATGCCTTTATTTTTAGAGTATTAGATATTTAACATGATGAATCCACATTACCAAGCTGAACATCTTGAACCTGCGGCCCAAGCATATTGGGATACGCATAAAACGTTTCAAGTCCAAGAAGACAAAGGCCGCGATAAATTTTATTGCTTATCCATGCTGCCTTATCCAAGCGGCCATTTACATATGGGCCATGTGCGTAATTACACAATTGGCGATGTGATTGCACGTTTTGAACGTATGAATGGAAAAAATGTATTGCAACCTATGGGTTGGGATGCATTTGGTTTACCTGCAGAAAATGCTGCGATTAAACACGGCAGCGCACCTTCGCAATGGACTTATGAAAATATTGCGCATATGCGTGCGCAATTACAAAAACTAGGGTTTGCTTATGATTGGTCACGCGAATTAGCGACCTGTGATCCTGCATATTATCGCTGGGAACAATGGTTATTTTTGCAAATGTATAAAAAAGGTTTGGTTTATAAAAAATCAACATTGGTCAACTGGGATCCTGTTGACCAAACTGTTTTAGCCAATGAGCAAGTGATTAACGGCCGCGGCTGGCGTTCTGATGCATTAGTTGAACTGCGCGAAATTCCACAATGGTTTTTTAAAATTACCGATTATGCAGAAGAATTATTAAGTGAATTATCACAAATGGATGGTTGGCCCGAGCAAGTACGCACCATGCAAAAAAATTGGATAGGACGCAGTGTCGGTCATCAAGTAGATTTTAAATTACAAAACAGTGAAGACACACTCGAAGTTTATACCACACGTTTAGATACATTAAGCGGCGTTACCTATTTAGCGATTGCAGCGCAACATCCACTTGCTGCTAAAAGCATTAATCCTGATGTGCAAGCATTTATTGATGAATGTGCCCACGGAAAAACCGCAGAAGCTGATCTGGTGCAAATGGAAAAACGTGGTGTTTTTACCGGTCTTTATGCGCACCATCCTTTAACACAAGAATTACTTCCGATCTGGATCGCAAATTTTGTGTTAATGAATTATGGCACCGGCGCAATTATGGGGGTGCCTATTCAAGATGAACGCGATGCGCAATTTGCAGCAAAATATGAATTACCTGTTAAAGAAATTACAACGCAAGTAGATGAAACACCTTATAAAAAACAAGTTAATTTTCGCCTGCGCGATTGGGGTATTTCAAGACAACGTTATTGGGGCGCACCAATTCCCATGATTAATTGTGGTACTTGTGGACCACAACCTGTTAATGAAGCTGATTTACCGGTGATTTTACCTGAAGGTTTAACACCCAGTGAAAAAGGTTCAGTATTAAAAGATCATGCAGAATTTTTAAAAGCCACTTGCCCAAAATGTGGAGAAAAAGCCACTCGTGAAACCGATACCTTTGATACATTCATGGAATCTTCTTGGTATTTTGCGCGTTATACTTGTCCTCAACAAAATACTAAAATATTAGACGAGCGCGCTTTATATTGGTTACCTGTTGATTATTATATTGGCGGCATTGAACATGCGGTCATGCATTTATTGTATTCACGTTTTATTTATAAAGTATTGCGAGATTTAAAATTAGTGCCAGGCGATGAGCCTTTTAAAAATTTATTAACGCAAGGCATGGTGTTAAAAGACGGCGCTAAAATGTCAAAATCTAAAGGCAATACCGTAGATCCCAACTCACTGATTAAAACTTATGGTGCAGATACTGTGCGTTTATTCAGTATGTTTGCAGCGCCACCAGAGCTGAGTTTAGAATGGAATGATGCCGGCGTTGAAGGCGCATCACGTTATTTAAAACGTTTATATAAATTAGTTTATGTACATCTACAACAACCGATAAAAGGTGAAAAATCTTCAGATTACTCTGCCGCACAAAAAGAAATGCGTTATCAAATCCATTCTACAATTAAAAAAGTCACTGAAGATATTCAAGTGCGCAAAACGTTTAATACAGCAATCGCTGCCGTCATGGAATTTAGTAATTTCTTACAAAAATACAGTGTAGAAAATGCCACAGATTATGCACTCATGCAGCATGCACTTGAAAGCATTGTTTTATTACTCGCGCCGATCACGCCGCATATTTGTCATTATTTATGGCAAATGCTAGGACATGAAGGCGCAGTAGCAAATCATGCCTGGCCCGCTTTTGATAATAGTTTATTAACACGTGCACAATATGAATTGGTTGTGCAAGTCAATGGTAAAGTGCGTGCAAAATTGCAAATTGATGAAGATGCAAGCGAAGAAGTCATTAAACAACTTGCCTTGCTCGAGGAAAACGTCACTAAATATGTTACGGGCAAAGAAATTAAAAAAGTAATCGTGGTACCTAAACGTTTAGTCAGTATCGTCGTAGGAGAATAAATGCGTATATTAACGCTGTTATTATGTTTATTGCTAGCGAGCTGCGGTTTTAGTTTGCGCGGACCTGTGCAGTTATCTGAACATATTCAAGTATTAGCGATTACGCCCGATGATCCTTATCGTCCGCTGCAGCGCACGGTGCGTGAAACGCTCGCTTATTCCGGCGTTGAAATCACCGATGAAATATCCGAAGCCCAAGCCATTTTAAAATTACAACCAGAAGAAGTGTTGCGAAGTACATATGCTGTAGATACTTCAGGTGATGTTGTCCAAGAGCTACTCACATACACATTAAGTTTTGAATTAATCGATAAAAATGGCGAAATATTAATGCCGCCTCAATCCATTAAAACCGAACGTATTTTATACATTCATGAGAATCAACTGTTAAGCGTGAATCGTGAACAACGTACCTTAACTGAAGATATGCGACAAGAAGCTGTACTCCAACTGATAAGACGCTTGGCGGCTTATGATGAAGAATAAAACAACGGCAGGATCTTGGCTTTCCAGTGATGAAGTATTTCTACAACAAATTGCCGCAGATGAAGTGCGCGCAAAAGCTAAACAAGATGGATTTAATGAACGGCTCGTTTTTCAAATTGATGCGAGCTTTGATTGGAATCAAGTCGAACAAGCCCTTAACAATCGATCTTTGTTTAGTGATAAACAATTAGTAGAATTACGCTTTCTGCAAGATAAATTTTCAGATGCGGATCGCAAAGCCTTACAAGCGTGTTGTGAAAAATTAAATCCTGACATTCTGTTATTAATTTTAAGCCATAAAATTGAAGCGCAAACCAAAAAAGCCAAATGGTTTCTTGAAATTACCAATAAAATAAATTTTGTTCCCATCTGGCCGATCAATCCGCAACAATACTTAAGCTGGCTTAAAGCACGCAGCGAACATTATCAATTAAAAATTGAACAATCTGCTTTACAATTATTAGCCAAACAAACGCAAGGCAATGTATTGGCAGCCGATCAAATTATGCAACAACTCTCCCTCATCCCCGCGCAGGCGGGGATCCATATTGCTGAACTTGCACAAAATGCAATACAAACTGATCTATTTACTTTTGTCGATATATTTTTAAACGCACAAAACGCGAATACATTAAAACATTTAGCGCTACTCAAAGCGCAAGGTGTCGAGCCTATTTTAATCATCTGGGCGCTTGCACGCGAATTACGCACTTTAAATGCAATGCAGTTAGGCGAAAATCCTTATGTTTGGCCTTCGCGTCAGGCTTTAATTCATCAAGCATTAAAACTTTTTCCAAGTGCTAAAATTCACAAACTTATGCAACAATTAGCGGAAATTGATTTATACATTAAAGGCGCCAAACCAGGTGATCCTTGGCTCGCTCTTGAGCGGTTAATCCTATGTTAGGTATTTTTGGCGGAACATTTGATCCGATACATAATGGCCATTTAAATGCTGCGCAGTATGTCTATAAAACCTTAGCATTAGATGAATTACGTTTTATGCCTTGTAATCGCCCACCTCATAGAGAGCCTCCAGTCGCCAGCGCGCAGGATAGAATGAATATGTTAAAGCTTGCGATACAAGATTTTCCAGGTTTTGTTATCGACTCCCGCGAATTAAAATCCAATGAAATTTCTTATACCGTCACGAGTTTAACCAGTATTCGAAAAGAAGTCGGCGAGGAACCTATTTGCTTGTTATTAGGAGAGGATGCGTTTAATCAGATCCATACCTGGCATGAACCCGAAACCATCATGCAGCTCGCACATATTATTATCTTAGGTAGACCTGATAATATTTTAAATAAAGAAAATTTAAAAAATGAAGTTCATGATCCACTAAAATTAAAATTCCAAAGCGCAGGTTATGTTTATTTTGCGCAAAATGCTTTATTGGATATTTCTGCTACGCAAATAAGAAATATGCTTAAACATCATCTTACACCTGAATTTTTATTACCTGATTTAGTTTTGGATTACATAAAACGAAAACAGTTGTACATTAATTTTTAATATTACTGTTTTATAATGGCTTTCAGATCTGCACAGCTAATCGACCTAACATAACTACAGGGATAGGATTTAGCATATTGCGGCTAAATCGCCCGGATGTTTCATTAAATATCATTAATGATTTAATAATCTTGGGCAATTTATTTGCGTGCCAAACTTGAAAGATAACTAAAAATGTGTTAATTTGCATTATATTTGTAAAACTATGGAATTTACTGAATGAAAAGTAAACACACCAGGCTCAACCCAGAACCACAACAAGCTGCAGATCATTCTACATGGGCTGATTATTTTGCGAGTTTTCCCACAGCTCTTTATAAGCACAAAGGAGTAGTGGGTGTTCTTGCGCTAGCAATTTTAGGTGCTGGTGTTGCACGATATTCACGCGGTTCAAACAGTTTTTCTGTTGTTCCAGAAAATCCATGTACTGCTAATTTTAATGTGATATCAGGTGATCTGAATAACGCAAATTTAATTTTTCTAGGCGAGTTACATTCACGTCGAGAAGAATCTATAGAGTGCATTCGCTATCTTAAGCCAGATATATTAGCGGTCGAATCAGTGCCGTCAGGACAAATTATAGATTGCACCTTCAAAATTTCTGAAGAACTTCCAGGCACTACATGTATAGGCTGGGATTCGCCAGAAGTGGAAGAAGAAAATGTTGCAAATGGTGTTAGGGCTGGCGTAATATATTTCTTAAAAAAATTCTATGAAGCTTACCAGCAGCAGCACTTATCTCAAGAACAATTTGACACCAGCCTTGAAAAATTGCTTAATAAATTTCAAAAGGAAGTACAAGACTTAGAAAAAACTCATCAATTTAAAGAAATTAATGCAAAAAAATCATTTCATTTCACTAAAGAAGAATCAACTTATCAAGCATCTTCCGGTATGGTTTTAGAGTTAAATAAAATTCGCGCAAGGCGACAAAAAAAGCGCAGTGTAGATAACATTTTTTTAGACTATCAAGATGAATTTAAGTCCAATTACTTCTCAGGTACTGCTACCTACAATCCGTTTGACAAAGATTGGACTGATAAAATGATCCAACGAAACACGAAAATGATAGAAACCGTAGAACAATTCTCAAAACCAGATAAAAAAATGGTCATTCTATCAGGGTTAAGACATGTTAAAACACATCCAACGGTTGTTACACCTAGCGATGAGGCTGTGCATATGGTGCATAGAAATTTATTGACGCGGAATTATTATGCAGTACTTGCGATGAAAGATGAAACAAGATTTTACACAGAAAAAGAAAAGAATAATCCAGCTAAACCTTCAATGAAATAGTTTTTGTCATCCATGTAACTTTGCGCTATTCTTAAGAAAATAAAACAAGAACATACTAGCCATATGCTAAGCTTTTATTATTTAGAGATTTATGGATGGTACTATGAAGACAATATCTTTTGCCCAAAAAGTAGCGCAGGCGAGCAAGCGCAATCAATCACTCCTCTGTGTAGGCCTTGATCCTGATATCAGTAAATTCCCAGAAAATGTGCTGAGGGAAGAATACCCTATTTTTGCTTTTAATCGTGCGATTATTGAAGCGACTCATGATTTAGTCTGCGCCTACAAACCGCAAATTGCTTTTTATGCAGCCATGCGTGCAGAAGATCAACTGGAAATGACCATCAATTTTATTCGTGAACATTACTCGCATATTCCAGTCATTTTAGACGCAAAACGCGGCGATGTTGGCAGTACTGCCAAACAATATGCTATTGAAGCTTTTGATCGTTATCAAGCCGACGCTGTTACCGTTAATCCTTATTTAGGTTATGATTCTTTAGAACCGTTTTTAGAATATAAAAATAAGGGCGTGATCATTTTATGTCATACCTCGAATAAAGGTTCAAAAGATATTCAAGAATTGCATGTCAATGATATTTTTCTTTATGAAAAAATTGCAATGCTCTGTGCAACGCATTGGAATGAAAATAATAATATTGCTTTGGTTATCGGCGGCACTTACCCACAAGCGCTCAGCAAAATTCGCGCTATTATTGGCGACATGTTGTTATTAGTACCCGGTGTTGGCGCGCAAGGTGCATCGATCGAAGATGTGGTTACACACGGCAAAACTGCGGATGGCGGTGGTTTAATTATTAGTGCTTCACGCAGTATTTTATATGCGCAAGATCCCCGCGCTGTCGCTACTCAACTACGTGATGAAATGAATCTATACCGATAAGGACAAAGTCATGAGTGTATTTATTTTTATACTTGCCGTTTTATTATTACTTTATAATCGTGCAAGCTTAAAAGTATTCACGTTGTCGGTATTTGTTTTATTATGCTTTCATTCACTTACTTGTGCACTTATTTTTCTCGCTATCGCATTACCTTTTAATATCACTCAAATTCGGGCGCAAATTTTCTCACGATTTATTTTAACCATTTTTAAAAAGCAAATGCCGCATATTTCTGAAACTGAAAAAGCAGCCATAGAAGCGGGTGATATTTGGTGGGAAGCGGCGCTATTTACTGGTATGCCAGATTTTACGCAACTACAAGCTTATCCTAAGCCTACTTTATCTGCCGAAGAACAAGCTTTTATTGATCATCAAGTGCGCGAGCTTTGCGATATGATTGATGATTGGCAAATCACCAGCACCGGTAAAATTCCAGACGATGTTTGGGATTTTATGAAAAAAAATGGATTTTTTTCCCTCATCATTCCAAAAACTTACGGCGGCAAAGCATTTAGCGCACTGGCGCATTCAGAAATTTTAGCTGTAATTGCCAGTCGCAGTTTATCCATGGCAGCTACTGTTTCTGTGCCTAATTCGTTAGGCCCGGGTGAATTATTATTACATTACGGAACGCCTGAGCAAAAAGATTATTATTTACCGCGTTTAGCAAAAGGTTTAGAAGTGCCCTGTTTTGCATTAACAGGCCCTGAAGCAGGATCTGATGCGGGCAGCATTCCGGATACCGGCATTGTGTGTCGCGGTGAATTTGAAGGCAAACAAATAATTGGTTTAAAACTCAATTGGGATAAACGTTACATTACGCTTGCACCGGTTGCTACATTATTAGGATTAGCGTTTAAATTATATGATCCCGATAAATTATTAAGCGATCAAGTTAATCGCGGCATTACCTGCGCGCTCATTCCAGTGAATATGCCAGGTATAACCATTGGTCATCGCCATATGCCTTTAAATATGGCATTTCCAAATGGTCCCACGCAAGGTCATGATGTATTTGTTCCACTGGATTTTATTATTGGTGGTGAAAAAATGATAGGCCAAGGTTGGCGGATGTTGGTCGAATGTTTATCTGCAGGTCGTGCTTTATCTTTACCTTCTTTAGCATTAGGTGGCGCAAGGGCTGGAACATTTGCAACGTTTGCTTATGCACATATTCGCCAGCAATTTGGTGAGCCTATTGGTTATTTTGAAGGCGTTGAAGAAGCATTAGTACGCATGGCCGGATTTACTTATATTATTGAATCAGCCCGTTTATTTACCGCAGGCGCTGTAGATTTAGGCTTAAATCCTAGCGTACCTTCTGCCATAGTAAAATACCATGCCACAGAGTTGAGCCGAAAAGTTTCGCTCGATGCCATGGATATTCATGGCGGTAAAGGCATTTGTTTAGGACCACATAATTATTTAGGCCGTTTTTATCAAGGTGTTCCGGTTGCCATTACAGTAGAAGGCGCAAATATTTTAACGCGCACGTTAATGATTTTTGGTCAAGGCGCTATACGCGCGCATCCTTATTTATTAACAGAATTAAGAGCAGCCGAACAACATGATTTAAAAGATTTTGATAAAGCTATTTTTGCACATGCAGGATTTATATTAAGTAATATTGTACGTACATTTTGTTTAACGCTAACGTGTGGTTATGCGAATCTGTCTGCGCCCCGCACAGAAGCTCGCCGCTATTATCAACAAATAACCCGTTTATCTAGCGCATTTGCACTCAGCGCAGATTTATCTTTAATTTTATTAGGTGGACGTTTAAAACGTTTAGAAAAATTATCGGGCCGTCTTGCCGATGTACTTAGCATGTTATATTTAACTTCAGCGGTATTAAAACGTTATCACGACGAACACACGCCGGATGAAAAATTATTACTGGATTGGAGTTGTAAATATTTACTCAATCAACTCGAAATACAATTGTCAGCATTTTGGAAAAATTATCCTAATCGTCTGTTTGGTTTTTTAATGCGCAAATTTATATTTCCATTCGGTATTTGCATGAATCCTCCCAGTGATCAACAAGGTCACTTGATCGCTAAAAATTTATTAAATCCTGGCTCTTTACATGATTTATTTAAAAAAGGTTTATTCTTACAACCTTCTCCTGGAAATCTATTAGCTGATCTTGAAACCACCTTATTAAAATGCGTTCAAGCAGAAGAACTCGAAAAGCGCATTAAGCATGCTTTAAAAGCGGGTGAAATTCATAAAATTAAATTAGATGATGATCTACAACAAGCAAAAGATGCAGGCATTATTACCGACGCTGAATTTTTGCAAGTTAGGCAAGCGCGTGCTGCAAGACGCAGCATTATTGCGGTGGATGATTTTATGCCCAATATACCGTAAAAAATACGAGTTGATAAAATCTCAAATTTTATGTTATACCTAAATTATTAGATTCTACGAGGTCTATTATGCTCGCACTCAATCATTATGATCACTTAACTCTCGCAAATATAGAAAATTTTTCTGAAAAATCAGAAGGTTATGTTATTTGGAAAGATAGAAATTACCGTTACCTAGGCGCCAACTCGCACGCAGGTGAGTTTACCCGTTTGCCTCTGAATGATTTCATTGGCTTAACCGATCAAGAGATGAATTGGTTACCTGGAGGTCACTGCGCTACGTATTTTAATGCAATAGACGATCAGGTCATCAAAGGGCAACGCGTAATGACCAATGAAAGAGAAATGACTATAAAATCTAATCCGCAAGGAGAAATCATAACGCGCATTGTAGTTGCCAGCAAACGGCCCATAGTTCATAACGGTTTTTGTTTAGGCGTTGTTATTCAAGCTATTGATATTACGCAAACACTCTTCCCAACTTTGTCTTCTCCCAAAAGTATTTCAAACGAAAAAAACTTATTTGCACCTAGGGAACTTGACTGTATAGAACTGTTATTATTTGGCTATTCCTATAAATGTATTGCAAATAAACTCGGATTATCGACCCGGACGGTCGAATATTACATCGAAAATATAAAACGGAAATTAAACTGCACAAACAAGCAAATGCTGATTGATAGGCTTTTGCAATTAGGCTATACCCCTAATTATCATTAAAGACCTAAGTCCTATAAGTCTTGATTTTGGACCCTCTTAAGCTAATCTTAATAATGGATATCTCAACTTCATCCTTAGCTATCCATTAGTCTAACTTTAAACCTATTCGGAGAAAATAATCATGTTAAATAAGAAATTTTTAGCCACTGCTGCTGCCTTTGCTTTGACTGCTGCTGCTTCAGCTTCTGTTTTTGCAAACACAGCTCAGGTAAAATGTATGGGTGTTAACAGCTGTAAAGGTACTGGTTCTTGCAAAACAACTCAAAATGCTTGCAAAGGCCAAAATGCTTGTAAAGGTCAAGGTGTTATGATGAAATCTCCAGCTGATTGCGCAGCTGCTGGTGGTACTGTTGCTGTAGATCCTAACGCAATGATGAACTCAACAACAACTAGCACAACAACAACAACGCATTAATATTTAGTAAAACCCACAAAGTGCGTTTAATAATTTAAACGCACTTTTTTAATTGAAGTAACCATGTCAAATCACAAAGAATTTTTAGGTTTCGGTTTAGGCCTAAGGCCCGATCATTACAATGCTATTCTTGCTGAACAACCTGCTGTTGATTGGTTTGAAATTTTAACTGAAAATTACTTAATACCCGGCGGAAAACCGCTCGACTTTCTCGATAAAATCCGCACAAATTATCCCATGGTCATGCACGGTGTTTCGATGTCATTAGGCAGTACCGATCCGATTGATTTAGATTATCTACGCGAATTAAAAGCATTAATTAAACGCGTTGAACCCAAGTGGATTTCTGATCATTTATGCTGGACAGGCATACATAATAAAAACATGCACGACTTGCTGCCACTACCTTATACGCAGGAAGCTATCGATCATATTGTTAATAAAATATCACAAGTGCAAGAATTTTTAGGTCAGCGTATTTTAATTGAAAATCTTTCCAGCTATATTACCTATCAACAATCGCTTCTGCCCGAATGGGAATTTTTAGCACAAATAGCAAAGCAAGCAGATTGTTTAATTTTACTCGATGTAAACAATGTTTATGTCAGTGCAAATAACCACGAATTCTCGCCCATGGATTATATTAATGCAATGCCCGTTGATCGCGTTATGCAAATTCATTTAGCCGGACATTCCTATGAAGACGGTTGTATTATTGATACACACGATCACCCTATTATTGATCCAGTCTGGGATTTATATGAAAAAACATTAAAGCGTTTAGGTCCTGTTTCCACCATGATCGAACGCGATGATCATATTCCACCGCTATCAGAATTATTAACCGAGCTTAATCACGCACGCGAAATCGCCAAAAAAGTATTAAATCATCATGAATACGCTTAATCAATTACAAGATGAATTCCAAAATTATTTACTCGATAAAAACGATACAACTATTTATACCCATATTATCAGCACCGAAAAAATGCCTGCGGCCAAGCGTTTACATATTTATGCAAATGCATATTACGCACGTCTAGTCGAAGCACTTGGATCCACTTATCCGGCTTTATTAAATTATTTAGGGTTCGATGATTTTTATCAATTAGGCTGTGAATATGCAAAAGCACATCCTTCCACGTATCGCTCTATCCGCTGGTTTGGCGATCAATTCGCAAACTATTTACCCGATCATCTTGCTGAAATAGCAAAAATAGAATGGACGATGTACTCCGTGTTTGATTCAAAAAATGAAGCATCACTACAATTAGAAGAACTTGCAAAAATCCCCCCAGAATCTTGGAGCGACATGAAATTACAACCTCACGCCAGCGTCAGACGTTTAGATCTCAATTGGAATTCAATTCAAATATGGCAAGATCTAATAGAGGAAAAACAACCGAATGCAACCATTAAAAATGCATACACTGTTCCATGGATCTTTTGGCGCAAAGATTTAGACAATCAATATTGTTCACTTGAAACAGAAGACGCTTATGCATTTGATGCATTAATAAAGGGCGAAGATTTCGGCACTATCTGCGAAAAATTATTAAAATTTCATCACGAAGATCAAGTCGGCCTTCGCGCCGCATCTTTATTAAAAGGTTGGACGCAAGCAGGATTGATTGGTAAAGTTTCTTATTAAAGTATCATCAAGTAAACAAATATAAATACTATCGCTAACAAATTAAGTAGCCAACCCGTAGATATCATTTCTTTTAGTTTAATTTTTCCCGTACCATAAACAATAGCGTTAGGCGGTGTAGAAATTGGAAACATAAACGCCATACTAACAGTCAAGCCCACTAATGGCGCCAATAAAATAGGTGGGAAATGAATACTTTGAGCACTGATTACTAAAATCGGCATACACAAAGCAGCTGCTGCAGCATTGCTCATCATTTCCGTTAAAAAGATAATAAAAATAATACTGACTAAAACAAAAATTAAAATATCACCATCCACAGCTCGATCAATCACATTAAAAGCCAACCACTGCCCTGCTCCACTACTTTGTAATAAAGCACTTAAACACATACCACCGCCGCTTAATAATAAAATGCCCCATTGTGTGTGTTTTTCAATATCCTGCCATTCTAATAAATTAACTAAAACTAAAATTGCGCCCGTCACCATAATAATCCACGTATCCATACTATCTATTTGAAAGCTATCGGCCAAATAACCTGAAATCATCCATGAAATACATGTGAGTGCAAAAATAAATAACACTGCATGCTGTTTAAGACTCAGTTTTGGAACAACGATATTGACATCAATTAAATGATTTAGACTAGGCTTTAATTTCCAGGCCATTACCCATAACATTAATGGAAAAAATACCGCGCAAGCCGGTCCTAGTAAAGCAAGCCAATGAAAAAAATCAATATCTAATTGTCCACCAATAATAATATTGGCAGGCGTGCCAATTAAAGTAACCATGCCGCCTAGAGAAGAAGAATACGCTAAACCCAATAACGCATAAGTTTGCGTATTTTTATGGTGGTTTTGCGGCAACCGATTAATAATACTAAATAATATAGGCAACATCATCAGCGTAGCCGAAGCATTGCTCATCCACATGGATAAAAATGCTGTTACTAAAAACATGCCAACTAATATTTTCCCTGTATGCTGACCACAATGTTGCAAAATCACCGCAGCAAACCAATGATCCAGTTCATGCTTTTGCAAAACAGCTGATAAAATAAAACCACCAAAAATTAAAAATACCACAGGACTTGCAAAATGCGCCAGACTTCCTGTTAAGGTTTCCAAATGAAATAATGCCGCCAATATCGGAATCAACAACGCCGTAATAGCCACAGGCAAAGCCTCACTATTCCACAGGCCCGCAATCACAATTAAAATACACAAACCCGCTTTAGGCGCAGCCGCAATCGGTGCAAAAGGATAAACAAGACCAAAGGCAATTATGCTTAGAATGGTAATAATTAAAAGGCGGTGTGAAATTTTCATAAATAGAATCTTACTGTACTCAAGGACTCTGAGTATTTTTCAAGACTAAAAACTTTTTATCAAACGTATATAAAGGCAAAGTTTGTTCTTCTTCACTCACTGCATAAATCAAGCAATCAGAAAAATCCATAGTATGCTTTTCAAATATATGCAGCGCTTTAGCAAATACTTCTTCATGCTGTAAAATATAGGCTGCATTATGGTAAAGTTCATTTAGTATAAACATAACCTGTGGCTTTTTAAGGCCATACGCACGCACCAATACCCAAATAAGTTCTACCTGAACTATTTGTGGGATATATACCTGCTTAGCTTTTTGTGCAAGTTTACGCGCTGCACGCATTTGTGTTGCTTCTTGATCGTCTATTAAAATGCGTACTAAAACATTGGTATCAAGTGTAATCATCTAAAGGACCTTGACTGATGGCTTGTTCAATATCAGCTAAAGTAACTTTTTTATTCACGCTTAGCAAGCCAAAAGAACTATTAATATCTTCTTGTTGTTTAGCTAAAACAATTTCATTGTTATGCGCATAAAAGGCTACTTTATCACCAGGTTGCAACTCAAGCTGCTCCCGCAATGCTGCGGGTATGGTAATTTGGCCTTTTTGGGTTACTGTTGAAGTGAGCATTACTTTATGTCCTGTGGTATTACTTTATTACCAAAGTATAGCATGTTGAAAATAAGTAGCACAATACTTACCACTCCCCTACATTACCCATAGACACCCAAGGCTCCATCGGCGCTAATGCTTCGCCTTTTTGTAATAATTCAATTGAAACTTGATCAGGGGATCGAATAAACGCCATACGACCATCGCGCGGTGGGCGTAGGATGGTTACACCTTTTTTCTGTAGGTTTTCGCAAAATTCATAAATATTGTCCACTTCATAAGCCAAATGTCCAAAATTGCGGCCGACGGAATAGGCTTGTGTTTGATCCCAGTTATACGTTAATTCAACCATGGGCTCGCCTGGCGCGGTTGCTAAGAAAATTAAGGTAAAACGCCCTTTTTCATATTCATTGCGTTTTATTTCTTTGAGCCCTAATTTATTTACATAAAAATCTAGCGTTTCCTCTAAATTTAAAACTCTGACCATGGTGTGCAAATAACGCATTTTGAGCTCCTGTGTGTTTATGGTATTCTAATTACCTACGTTGTTATAGTATAAAAGGAAGTTGTATGTTTGCCCCTATTATTGCTCAAGAATTATCCCTGCAAGTTAACCAAGTCCAAGCTGCCATTGATTTACTCGATAGTGGCGCTACCGTGCCTTTTATTTCACGTTACCGTAAAGAAGTTACCGGTGGCTTAACGGATACGCATTTGCGCGATTTAGAAGAGCGATTAACCTACTTGCGCGATCTGACGGATCGCAAAAAAACAATTTTAAAATCTATTCAAGAGCAAGGAAAATTGGATGCAACACTTGAAGCAAAAATTAACCAAACCTTAAATAAAACCGAATTAGAAGATTTATATTTACCCTTTAAACCCAAACGTCGCACCAAAGGGCAAATTGCCATTGAAGCTGGATTATTGCCTTTGGCCGAATTATTATTAAATGACCCGATGCAAGATCCTGTAATCGCTGCGCAAGCTTATGATGTTCCTGATGCACTCGATGGCGCTAAAGCTATTTTAATGGAAAGGTTTGCGGAAATCCCAGAATTGGTGCAACAGTGTCGTGAATACTTATGGGAAAATGCGCTCATTATCAGTACGCGCGCACCTAAAGCACCGGATCAAACAAAATTCAGTGATTATTATGAATTCTCCGAAGCCATTAAAAAAATTCCTTCACATCGCGCATTAGCATTATTACGTGGACGCAATGAAGAAATATTATATTTAAAAATCGCTTTGAAAAATGAAGATGAAAAATCACATCCTTGTGAAGATTTTATTGCAACAGCTGCAAACCTTCAATTTAAAAACCGCCCGGCTGATGCATGGCTGCGTGAAGTTGTGCAATGGACATGGAAAATAAAATTATCATTAAGCACTGAACTTGCGCTCATGACACGCATGCGAGAAAATGCAGAAATTGAAGCAATACGTGTATTTAAAGAAAATCTGCGTGATTTATTAATGGCTGCACCTGCTGGCATGCGTACAACCTTAGGATTAGATCCTGGTTTTCGTACCGGCGTTAAAACTGCTGTTGTTGATGAAACAGGAAAGCTGATTCATTATGAAACTATTTTCCCGCATCAACCGCAAAACAAACATAAAGAATCGCTCGTTACATTAGCAAAAATTTGTAAAACTTATCATGTGCAATTAATCAGTATTGGCAATGGTACCGCCTGCCGTGAAACAGAAATGCTAGTCAAAGAATTAATTCAAGCCATGCCTGATTTAAAATTATCTTATATTGTGGTGAGTGAAGCTGGCGCATCGGTTTATTCAGCTTCTGAATTAGCCAGTCTTGAAATGCCAGATGTCGATGTTTCTTATCGCGGCGCAGCATCGATTGCTAGACGCTTGCAAGATCCTCTCGCAGAATTAGTAAAAATTGATCCTAAATCCATAGGCGTAGGACAATACCAACATGATTTAAATCAAATGCGTTTAGCAAAAGGTTTGGATGCTATTGTCGAAGATTGCGTAAACGCTATCGGTGTTGATGTGAATACAGCATCCGCGCCACTTTTACGCCGCATTTCTGGATTAAATCAAAATGCAGCGAATGCTATTTTAACTTATCGCAATGAGCATGGAAAATTTGCAACACGTGATGCACTTAAAAAAGTGCCTTTATTGGGGCCTAAAACTTTTCAACAAGCGGCAGGATTTTTACGGATTATCGGTGGCAAAAATCCACTCGATGCTTCTGCTGTTCATCCTGAATCTTATCCCATTGTTGAGAAAATATTAACCGATATGCATTTACCCATCACGGAAGCTATCGGCCATAAAGAAAATTTAGCAAAAATAAATATTAAAAATTATGTCGATGAAAAAATCGGTATCATTACTTTAACCGACATTATGCAAGAACTTGAAAAACCAGGCCGCGATCCACGCCCTAGTTTTAAAACCGTTCAATACAAAGCGGGCGTTGAAAAAATTAGTGATTTGAAAGAAGGCATGATTTTAGAAGGCGTGATTACCAATGTTGCTAATTTCGGCGCATTTGTGGATATTGGTGTGCATCAAGATGGTTTGGTGCATATTTCAGAATTAGCAGAAAAATTTGTTACCGATCCACGAGATGTCGTAAAAACAGGACAAATTGTTACGGTACGCGTTCTGAGTGCAGATGCCGAGCGCAAACGTGTCCAATTATCGATGCGCTTACAACCCAGCTCAAACACTGAAAAAAGCATTCCCACAAAACCAAGCTTTCCTGCAAAACCATTAAAACAGCCTCAGGAAAAAATGCAATCAGCGATGGCAGAAAAATTAAAAGATTTATTTAAAAAATAGGACGCAAAGGATTATTCGGCAATCACTTTGATTTGACATAGTTCTTGAAAACCATGTTTTCCATAGATGCGTCCTATGCCTGAAGCTTTATAGCCGCCGAATGGATTGCAGGGTTTCCAATGGCTCGCAAAATTAATATCAACGCAACCGGCATCGATTTGTTTAGCAATCCGACGCGCACGCTCTTTATCATTTGAGTAAACGACGGCGCTTAAACCGTATGAAGTATCATTGGCTAATTCTAATGCTTCAGTCTCCGACTTAAATGCGATAATAGGTAATACAGGGCCGAAAAGTTCTTCTTTCCATGCTGGCATGGTGCGATCAATGTGCGTTAATATTGTGGGTAAATAATAAGCGCCAGCTAAACCTTCTGGTTTTTTTCCACCACACGCTACAACGGCACCTGCTTTAACTGAAGCATTGACTTGTGATTCCAATAGTTCTAATTGTCGTGCAGCTGCAAGTGGGCCTAATTGTGTTTGCGGATCTGCCGGCTCACCAATTTTTATGGGTTTTAAATATGCAACTAATTCAGCAACAACCGTATCATAAATCGCTTCATGTACAATTAAGCGTTTAACTGCGCAGCAAACTTGGCCACAATTATCAAACCGACGTGAAAAAATTTGTGGGATAATATCATCCAGCGGGGCATCTTCAAAAATAATAGCGGGATCTGATCCACCCATTTCCAATACGGCTTTGATAAATTTTTTCCCGGCTAACTCATAAAGTTTTTTTCCAGTCGCTGAACTCCCGGTAAAACTAATTAAATTAATGTCTTGTTCAACCAATTGTTGCCCGACAGTGCCATCACCATACACTTGCGCAAAAACACCTTCAGGTAATTTTAATTGCTGCATAAAATTATCAGCCATTTTACCTATCAATGGACATTCTTCTGAATGTTTAAAAACCACTGTATTTCCAGTAATTAAAAGTGGAATTACACTAATGACAAAATTACTAAATGGAAAATTCCAAGGCGCAATACATGCTGCGACACCAATAGGTTCATACGTAATTTCTTGATCCTGCGCTAAGTATTTTGGACCATTATCAAAAAAATCTTGTAAATAATGCAAAGACCATTCAACTTCCGAACGTGATTGGGTAATCGGTTTTCCCATTTCTTGACTAATCAAGCTTGCAATTTCATCAGTATGTTTTTCAATTAATGGATACAAAGGCTTTAACATTTTAACGCGATCGATCGCGCCCAGCATTTTCCAAACATATTTTGCTGCATGCGCTTGTTGCACTTTTGCAGTTATTTCTGCTTTTGTGTCGAAGTTTACTTCACCAATAATGGCATTGTTTGCAGGATTAATAGATATAAGTTTTTGCATAATGAATCTCTTAGTTATAACAACACTTTTTATATTTTTTACCACTGCCACAAGGACACGGATCATTGCGCTCTACTTTTGGCGCTTGGCCTGATACATAATACCAACGCGTTCCTATGCGTGAAAATTCGCTGCGCTCGTGAATTTTTTTCAACTCACCATTTTCTTCATAAGATGCAATAAATTCTACAAAACCTTTTTTGGGTTGCGCTTTGGGTGCATCGAGAACTTCTAAGCCTTTCCAGTTTACACTTTGTGCCCAAATTTTAGAGCTTTCTTTATCATAACCGAGCGCTGCTTTATCGCGCATGGTATTCGCAATATAATCGGTATTGGCCTGTGTATAAGCAGTGTAACGTGAACGCATGAGTTGCTCAGGCGTTTGCGGACGCGCTCTACCTGTGATAAAAGGCTCACAGCATTCTGTATAAGGTTTTTGTGATAGGCATGGACATAACATTATAAACTGACACTCACCTGCGCGCTGGTTAGATGCTGTTCTTCACCCGCAATATTTACTTTGAGTTGGCCTTGCTCATCAATACCTGTTACAAGACCATCCAGGATTTGATCAAACTGGGTAATTTTTACCGCTTGATTATGTAAGATATCGTATTTTAACCATTCATCTAGAAAACCATTAAAGCCCGTCTGTTCAAAACCAGATAAATAATCATTTAATGCACTAATCATATAAGCAATCAATTGATTGCGTGAAATGGTGCGTTGCATCGCGTGGGATAAATCAGAGAATGCTTGATCAATTTTAATATTGCGTGGCATATTCACATTTAAACCAATGCCAATAATCACATCGCAAGGACCGAGCGCATCGCCCGCGATTTCCACTAAAATGCCGCCTAATTTTTTATTCTGCCAAAAAATATCATTGGGCCATTTAAGACCAATATTTTTTGCACCTAATTGATTTAATGCATGAATAACGGCAAGACCGGCTACTAAACTTAAACCCATTAATGTGGAGGCGCCTTTATTAAACTGCCAAGCCATGGAACAATAAACATTACTGCCCATCGGTGAAACCCAAGTGCGTCCTAAACGTCCGCGCCCCTGGGATTGATATTCTGCTAAACAAACCGTGCCACTGTCTATGGTATTTTTTCTTAATTGTTCGGATAATACCGAATTGGTTGATTCAGTTTGAGCATGAAGTAAGATTTGAGTTTTTTGCGCTAACTCATGCGGCATATGCGCAAGAATTTTTTCTTGATTTAATAATTCCAAGCCATCAAAAATTTTATAGCCTCTGCCTGTCACTGCAGCAACTTCTAATCCAAAAGAACGCAATTCATCAACGGCTTGCCAAACGCGCGCGCGTGAGATATCAAATTGTTTAGCTAATGCTTCGCCTGAATGGAATTTTCCATCTGCGAGTTGTTCTAATATTTCAAAGGTCAGTGACATGTTTATTCTCCAGCTTTTGTAACATCAAAAATCCCAAACCTGCATAAAGTAATGCACCTATCATCGGTGCTAAAACAATAGCCAAACCATGGATCGTTAATACCATGTCAAATACAAAGATGGCAACTAAGGCGCTAAGAATTTGTGCAAATATGATGGCTATAAATCCAGCAATCAAACCAATAATGGCAAATTCGCTTAACCAGCCACGCAATAACTGTCCTTTAGTTGCACCCAGGGTACGTAGAATGACACTCACATATTCCCTTGTATCCGCTTGAGTGCGGATAATAACCCATAACATTAAACACACAGCCAAACAGACTAAGAAAAATAAAGTTTCGATAATAATCAACGCTTGTGAAACGAGGTTTTGTAAATCACTTATAATTTGATCAACATCTAATAGTGTTAAGTTTGGGAATTGTTTTGCGAGTTCATTTAAAAAATTCTCCTCACTTTTTGCCAGATAAAAACTACCTAAATAAGTCGTAGGGAAATGCGCTAAAACACTGGGTGTTGAAATCACATAAAAATTGGGTCGCATGCTATACCAATCTACAGCTCTAAATTCAGCAATGGTTACGGTAAAGCGCTCGGGTCCTGCTTGAAAAGATAATGTATCCCCTACTTTCAGATTCAAATCCTTGCCCATTTTTTCTTCAACAGAAACCATAGATTTATTATCTAAAATATTCTCATATGATAAATTCAAATCCCGACGTAACATATTAGGTGCATCGCCTTTGGGATAATCTTGTAAGTTAATTTCACGATCATTTATCGCAGCTAAGCGCGCACGCACCATGGGGTTGAATTGTGGAACGCTTTTTTGATTGGATGCAAAGAAATTTTCAACATCTAATAATTGCCCAGGCAATATATTAATAACAAAATAATTGGGTGTTTGCGGCGGGAATTTATCTCCCCACATATTAATAAAATCTTGCCTGATTAACATAAAGAAAAAGACTATCGTCAAGGCAAAAGCAAAAACACTCACTTGCATAAGACTTGATCCTTTTGCATGTCTTAATTGCATTAAACCTAAACGCCAAGGCATTTTTATTGCTTTTCCTAAGCGCGCAACTAATTTTAAAAATAAATAGGTTAATAAAATAAAACAGCTGCCCGTAATTAAAATAGCGCCCCAAGCATAAATCATTAATAAAAACGGTTGATAAAAACTCCAAAGGACACATAAAGCAATAATCATACTGCCATAAATAAAATAACTTGAAATCATGGGTGTTTGCAATTGGCGTTGCAACACACGCAACGGCGATACACGTTGCAAATTTAACAGCCAAGGCCACGCAAAGCTCGCGACTAAAATGATTCCCGTGAATAAAGATAAAACAAATGTATCCAGAATATTAGGCGCTGGTAATATAATTCCCCAAACACGCGCAGCTAACATTATAAAAAATTGGCAAACACTATAACCGATTAAACATGCAATCAACGATACGACCACAGACAATAGCATTAAACTGCTTAAATAAGCCGCGCGAATATCGGCTTTTGTTGCACCTAAACATCTTAAAATAGCGGTACTGTCTGTTTGTTTTTCAGCGTAAGTTTTTGTGGCCAAACTCATAGCGAGCGCTGCTAATAAGAAAATAATCAATGCTGTTAGCGATAGAAAATTTAATAAACTTTCAATGGGACGTACGAGCTCAGGTCGTGAAGACATATTATCCGTCACTTCCTGTTGCGCTGTTAATTGTGGTTTTATTTCATTGGCGAATTGTTCAATAGCCTGCTTAGTTCCGCTCACTAAAAATCGGTATTCCACACGCGATCCAAAACCCAATAATTGCGTTTGCGCAACATCATCTAAATTCATTAATACACGTGGCGCCATGGCCATAAACGCTAAACCTGCATCGGGCTCGTGGTTTATTACACCCACTACTTTAAATTTCGCTACGCCAATTTCAAGACTATCGCCAATATTAATATTCAAAGCAGGTAATAAACGTGGTGCTAACAAAACTTCGCCAGGTTTAAGAATAGAATCACCTTGAACTTTTAATTGACCACGCAAAGGATAACCTGCGTTTACCGCTTTAATTGCACCTAATTGCAATTGGTTATTCGCAGATACCATACTCATGAATTCGAGCGTATGCGCGGTTTTTAAGTTCAAAGCCTGCGCCTTTTGATCCCATATTTCATAAGGGAGAGGCTGAGAAGATTCAATCAACCAATCTGCACCCAAAAGTTCACTGGCACGATTATCCATTTCTTGTTTAACACTACTCGTAAAAAAATTCACAGCAGCTAAAGTACCTACGCCTAATAAAATAGAAAGCGTTAAAGTGAGTAATAAACCTTCACGCCATTGATAATGCAAAAAGTGTAAGCTTAATTTCCAGTAGCGTTTCATGATTTCACCAGCTCGCCTGCTTCTAGCAAGATACTGCGCATGCATTGTTTGGCTAATTGTTGATCGTGTGTGACTAAAATCAAAGTAGTGTTTTGTTCGCGTTGCACATTAAAAATAAGTTCAACGATTTTCTCACTGGTGTGTGCATCTAAATTGCCTGTAGGTTCATCCGCAAACACAATGCTAGGTTGCACCGCAAATGCACGTGCAATCGCAACACGTTGTTGCTCACCCCCGGAAAGTTGTTTGGGTGTGTGGGTCATGCGATTTGTTAATCCCACACGTTCAAGCCACAACTGTGCTTGTTCTTTTGCGTTTGCAATACCTTTTAATTCTAACGGTAACATGACATTTTCTAAGGCGGTAAATACGGGCAATAAATGAAATTGCTGAAATACAAAGCCGACATGTGCACAACGAATGCGTGCGCGCGCATCTTCATCAAGATCATTTAATATTTTCCCTGCTAAAGAAATTTTCCCTGTCGTGGGTTTATCTAAACCGGCTAATAAACCTAATAATGTAGATTTACCAGATCCACTACGGCCCATAATAGCGACGGTCTCACCCGCGTTTATATTTAAATCAATATGGTTTAGAATAAGCAAATCCCCTTCAGGGGTCGTAATATGCTTACCTAATTGCTGGGCTTGAATTAAAGGGGTTGCTGCGGATGCGTTCATTTATTTGTATCCTTTTATTACTGGGCGCCAGCTGGCTTTGTGTTGCACAAACGGCCCCCAATAAAATTTTGATTGTGGGCGATAGTCTTTCTACGGCTTATGGCATAGACCGCAATGAAGGTTGGGCCAGTTTATTAGCCACGCGCTTAGCGAGTCAAGCTCCTGATTATACCATTGTTAATGAAAGTATTTCCGGGCAAACCACGGCGGCGGGATTAGCCCAATTACCGAATTGGTTATCGACACATAAGCCACAAATTTTAATTTTAGAATTAGGCGGTAATGATGGTTTACAAGGCTTACCGCTTGCACACATGCAAAATAATTTAGCGCAAATGATTACACTGGCACAACAAGATAAATTAAAAATTTTATTACTGGGTATGCAATTGCCACCAAATTATGGCCCGCAATATACAGACGGTTTTAAAAATATTTATCCGCAATTAGCCAGTGAATATAAACTCCCACTCGTGCCCTTTTTTCTAGAAAACGTTGGCGGTTATTTACAATACATGCAATACGATAGCATACACCCAAGCCTTGAGGCACAACAAGTTATGCTAGATAACGTCTGGCCTTATTTACAGCCTTTATTAAAATGAAACATTTTATCCACCTCATGCGCTTAGATAAACCCATCGGCACCCTGCTCGTATTGTGGCCAGTTTTATGGGCCTTATGGCTTGCGAACAATGGAGCGCCACCGCTAAAATTATTAATTATTTTTATTTTAGGTGCGCTCATCATGCGTAGCGCAGGTTGTGTGGTCAACGATATTTTCGATAGAAAATTCGACAGGCATGTTGCACGCACAACACAACGCCCACTTGCACAAAATAAACTTTCTTTAAAACAAGCTTGGATAACTTTTTTTATTTTAATTTTGTTAGCATTTTTATTAGTCTTACAATTAAATTTATTAACCATCATGCTCGCATGCTTTGCTGCTGGATTAACTGTGTTATATCCTCTGTGTAAACGCATAACCTATTTACCGCAATTGGTATTAGGCTTTACGTTTAACTTTGGCGTGTTAATGGCCTATAGCGCTTCATTAAATGAACTGCCTTTTATGGCGTGGCTCTTATTTTGTGTCAGTGTCATTTGGACTGTGGCTTACGATACCTTATATGCCATGACTGATAAGGCCGATGATATTAAAATTGGCCTCAAATCCACTGCCATACTGTTTGGTCGTTATGATGGGCTGATTACCTACATACTTTACTTACTATTCTTTGCAGGCATTTTCAGCATTGGCCTAATCAATCACTTAGGCCCTGTTTTTGGAATTTTTGCAATAATATCAGCATGTTGGACTTTTTATCCATCCAAAACCCCTTTAAAAGCCTTTTTAGCCAATAATATCACTGGCCTCTTGATTTTCTTAGGTTTTTTAGTTACCCTATATTAGTCAAACAACTTGATCTCCTTGTGTCTGTGTGAGATAATGACTATTCTTAATGTAGGAGTGATTATGAAGAAAACGATGAAATACCCTGTGATGTTAGCCAGCCTTTTAGTCGTCGCTGCCTCAGCTGTCAGCTCTTATGCTGATGTGAGCGCAAAGCCTTCTACAAAATTATTGGCACAAACTGAAAATTTAGAAGCAGATGTTTTAAATAAAGCACTGACCGCTTTTAACAATGCTGTTGAAGCGGGAATTACCGATAGTCAAATCCTTACGGTTATCGATTACAGCAAAGCCTCTAGCGAGCCTCGCTTATGGGTGTTTGATTTAGCGCAGTCTAAATTACTGTTTGAAGAATTAGTCGCGCATGGTCGTGGTAGTGGTGATAATTATGCAAAGAACTTCTCAAATACACCACAAAGCTACCAAACCAGTTTAGGTGTGTTTCTTACCGATGAAACGTATCAAGGTGGCAATGGTTATTCTTTACGCTTAGATGGCTTAGAAGAAGGCATTAATCACTTAGCACGCGAACGTGCGATTGTTATCCACGGCGCTAATTATGTGAATGAAAGCTTTGTTGATAAAAACGGACGTTTAGGTCGTAGCCATGGTTGTCCAGCGGTTGGTCTTGATGTCAATAAAGAATTGATTAATACCATCAAAGGCGGCAGTTTAGTGGTTGCGTATTATCCGAATGAGAAATGGATTAATGAATCTAAATTTTTAAATTAATCTCAATGAAGGGCGAAAGATTTTTCGCCCTTACACTCTACGGTTGAATTTATTATATTCTTTAACAGCAATATCTATTCCTAATAGCAGTTCCTGATAATTTGCTTCATAATCACCTGTTTTTTTAATTATTTCCTGTTCAAATCTTTTAGTGATATCTTTTAAACGAAGCATGCCGCTATAGCACAGTCCGCCATGAAATTTATGTACATAATGTTGCAAAGCAGTACTATCTTGTTTTTCAAATGCATCTGTAATCTGTTGACGAAAATTAGGCAACTCATCAATAAACATATTAAGCATATCGCAAGCTAGCTGCTCATTATTACCTGTAAGATTCATAACGCAGTCAAAATCAAAAATAGGTAATTCTTCCGTCTTTATATTTTTCTTTTCTTCATCTTTTATAAATCTAAACTGATGTTTATTCATAGCAGTTTCAGATACTATTATTTTTTCAGGTGTCAATGGCTTATCAAGAACTTCCTGCATGCCTGCACTTAAGCATTCTTCAGTAATTTTAGAATCAGAATGAGCAGTCAAGGCAGCGATGAAAGTGTTTTTATTGGGATTTTCAGAATCGCTACGAATTTTCTTGGCAACCTCTATGCCAGTACCATCGGGCAGACCAACATCCATGTAAATAATATCAAATAAAGTTGCTTGCGATTTTTCTATTGCCTCTTTGGCTGTTTGCGCGGTTATAACCTGATAACCTTCTTTTTTCAATAAATCTTCTGCGATTTTTCTAGGTAAGAGTGAGTCCTCAACTACTAAGGCACGCAACATTTCACCTACATCTTCAAACTTAGATTTTTTGATTGTTGAGATTTCAGGTTTATTAGATCGTTTTCTCTTGGTTTGATTTAACGCACGTTCTAATCCCAGCTCAAGAGAAGATGTTATTTCGCCATCTAATCGCTGATATTTCTTTAGTTGTATTTCGCTAGGAATGTTAAATTGTACATTACAAACAAATTGCGCACCTTTATTAGGTGTGCTATTCACTTTTATATCTCCGCCTAATTTTTTAATATATTCTTTTACAATATAAAGACCTAAACCTGAACCTTTGTAATTATTTGAATATGACGGTGACAAACGGCTAAATTTATCAAAGATAGACTCTTGCTTATCTTTAGGAATTCCCATACCTGTATCGCTAATAACAATTTTAAGATTTACTTTATCAGCATTTTTTTTTGTTAAACTTACTTCTAAGCTAATTGTTCCTTCACTAGTAAATTTAACCGCATTGCCAAGTAAATTTAGAATAATACGATGCAATAGCAATTCTTGTCCATATAAAACTTTAGGTATATCGTCGTCATAATAAGCTTCTAAGCGTAGACCTTTTTGCTTAATTGCGGGTTTATAAATAGCAACTAATGCATCAATTGTGTTTCTTAGTGCAAAGCACTCTTTTTTATGTTGTATGTCTCCTGATTCTAATTGGACTGTCTCAATAATTTCATTAAGTAAATTAAGCAATGCCTGCCCAGCTTCCCGAATATCTTTTGCACCCTCTGATGGTGTTTCATAATCAATGATATTTGCCATGCCAATAATACCGCTCAGGGGAGTGCGTATATCATGACTCATATTACGGATGAATTCTGTTTTAGCAGCACTTGCAGTTTCTGCAGCATCAAGCGCTTTCTGCAAAGAAAATGACATTTTTTTCAATTCAGTAATATCAATTGAAATACCAACAATTCCAGATACTTCACCGGTGCGATCAAAGACTGGTTTACGGCTAGATAAGAAGTAAATCATCTCCCCATTTTTATTAGGGATAGGTGGCTCTTCAATGTTAAGTTTAGGCTGCTTTGTTTCTATTACTTCTAATGAATCTTTTTTAAAAGATTGTTCTGCATTTTTCGACCAACCACCTTCCGCACCCATTTGCTCAAATGTTTTCTTCTTAAACTCCGTAGTTGAATTATAACCTAGCATATCTAAAACGTTTTGATTACAAGTGATAGGTACAAGATCTTTATTAAATAAATAAACGTTCCCAGGCATGCATTTAATGGTATCTTCATAGTAATTAACTATTTGTTCAACCGCATCTTCTATAGAAAGTTGATCTTGATTGCTAAGAATATGCTTATACTTAGAAAATAAAACACTCTTTAATTGTTTTATTTCATTATCTTCCATACAAATCAAATCCTTTTGCTATTTGCGGATAGCTGTCAATGTAGGAGTTACTCCAAAATTACTTACCGATGAAGGCGGTGAAACAGATATAACCTCATCGGAGGTGGCAGTCCTAGATGAAGAAGATGCTCCTGATGTTTTACGATCAGGATTCACAAGAAGACTAGCAGTTGCTGACAAAATAGATTTTTGTTTTACATCAGATATCGCGAATAGCCGTAATGCCGCGTTATATTTTGCAATTTCTAATTGTAATTCTTCAAGCCTATTTTCAAGCACTCCATATTCATCAGGGCCATTTAACTGTGGTGGGCAAGCCAATTGCGCCGCTGTACGCATAGCTTTTATTGCGAGTTGGTTGATCTTTTCAACACATTCTGATATTTCAGGGACTGTAAAATAAAATGCAAGACCATTATACTGATTGCTTAATGCATATGCAGCACTATCTAATGTGGTGAAGTTAACAATTTTTGGTTTTGCTCTAGCACTAGACACCCTCTTGTTAATATCTACATAGCCTACTTGAATTTGCTTTTCTGTGGCTGGCAATATCGAGCATGTTTCAAAATTGGCACGGCCATTCGCAGCACTTGCAAGCATAATAGGGTTTGCATATTCAAACAAATCTTCAATTTGTATAATTTGTAGAAAGTTTTCAGAATAATTCTGCCATAATTTTTTTTGTTCTGGGTGATTATCTTGAGATAAAAGTTTATCAAGACAAAGCATAACAAATGCTTTCTCTCTAACTCTTTCTTCCCATTTGTGTTCCCACTCTTTTTCCCAAGTTTTTTCTAATTCGTCCGTCCAATTAGATTCCCAAAGTTTTCTATCTTCGTTTTTTTCCCATTGGGCATCCCATTCTTTGGCTAATTCAGTGTCCCAGCGAATTTCCCATGCCTTCTCAAGCCCCGCAGTCCATTTAACTTCCCAATCATCACCATATGCAGCTTTTGCATCTTTTCTGGCAGTTTTTTTAGCTTTTTCTTTTGCAGTTTTTTTTGCTTCTTCTTTTGCTTCTTGTTCTGAGCTTGCCCTTGCTCCAGGTCTATCGGTTTCTTTTTCTTGAGGTTTAATGGCTAAATGTGTTGCATAAAAACCTTTAAATTCTTTATTTTCGCTTCCAAAATACTCAATAAACTCATCATGAAACCCCTTTTTTGTTTCTGCTGTTAACTCTGATAAAAAGGGAAATGCAGCATAAATAGCATTTACAAAATCATTAACTGTCTCACCTTCTACATTGAATATATTGTTAAAAGGGGACTCAATAACAATATTTGTAATACCATAGACTGCAAAAATCTCTTTAATTTTTTTAGTATGCTCTTCTTTGCGAATATAAATATGTTCAAATAATGATTTGAGGGCACCAGGTGTCATTTGATTTTTTAAAAACACACCTATTCCAAAAAGCACATAATCAAAATATGGTAAATGATAAATTACTTTCTTACCTTCTTGAGTCGCCGCAAATCGATTAACAATACCTGCAACTAAATCTAATTGAAGAAATTGTAGTTGTTCATAAAGGCTGCTTTTAGTATTTGCAATATACGTTACTTTTTCTTTGGTATAAGCTTCCCAATCATGTTTTATTAAAGGAAAGCATTTACCCGCCGCTGTCGCTCCTTGTAAAGTGCCGCCAAATAAACATCCGGCAGTTACAAAGCTGTTAAATTTTAGATTTTTTACAGCATGCACTTCGTCGTCAGCCCATGGAAATACATGTCCTCCGATTAAACCTTTTGATGCACTATCAACGCTAAAAGGAAAATAGAATTCTTCTCTTCTTTTTTTGTTATGAAAAAAAGGTAAAGATAAAACTTGTAGTGGGGTTGCACCCATTAATTTTGCATAAAGCCCTATAGGCCGCATTTGTGACTTTGGTAAAGGATCAACCACTCCCTGATTTAGCACTTCTTGAGCATGTTTAACCCTAGCACTATGAGTGTGTAGAATTTTTAGGATATCTTTTTTAGTTGACTTCTCGTCAGCTTGACTACTTTCCTGTTTCGCTTGTCCTTGAAGTAAAGATTTTTCAATTTCCTGCTGTCCATCTTTCAATCCCGCAATAGTTTTATCAACCTCATCTATTCGAACAGCATACTTTTTACGGGCTCGTAAAAGATCTTGTGGTTCACTAAATTGATGAAATTGTATTTCTCTTATGGTTTCACCACGGCCTAACGTAAAGCTATTATGCCTAACATCCTCACGAACATGATTACGATTATCAAAAACATGATAACTTGGCAAACCAAGCTCTAAATGGCCTACTGCAATCTCTTTTGTGTTATCAGTGTATATGGTAGTTAGAAATGAAGGCGAAGGAGTACTACTGCTGCTATTATTACTGTTGCTAACAATGATGTTATTATTACTTAAGGATTGCGGGCTAATAGGCGACGCAGACGTTGGGCTAGCAAGCGCAACATCTGAAGGTTGCTGATTATTACCAGAGTTCACAGAACTAGCACTAGCACTAGCACTAGCACTAGAGTGCCCAGTACGTTGCGAATTCTTTTTTTTTCCCATAAACAGTACCTTTAAGTATTATTTTAATAAAGCAGCAGCTAGGGTACAAAAAATCTTTATCTTGCCAATCTTACAAGCACAATAGTCTTTTTCTTACAATATTCTACTACTTTTCACTAACAATTGCAAAAGCTTTGCCGTGCAGGACCTTATTAGATCTATTCTTTAATATACAGTTATATATCTTTCTTATGGCATCTAGCGCAGTTATATATACAATAATATCGAACTTTTAGTGAAATTGCTATCATTATAAAGTTATTGAACATGCCAACTGTGGTTACTTATAAGAGCACATCTTCTTCTTTAATATAATACCATATCTTTTAATTAGGTTAGATAACAAAATTGAAAATTAAGTTTCTTAGTATATTATATGAAAATGAGCACTACATCGGATACTAAGACCCTACATAAATATACAACCAACCCAAACGATCCAAGTGATCCGGCAGGGATTCATGCTTATTACCAAAATATTATTCATGCAATGCCCAACAATGTTTATTGGTTCGACCAAAACTCACATGGCTTAGGTTGTAATGATAATGTTTTAAAAATGCTTGGTTTAAAATCTCATGAAGAATTTATTGGTCTTAGTTACGAAGAGATTGGAGCGCTGGCAAATTGGAATCCCAAAGAAATAGCATCTTTTAAAAACGATGATGAAGAGGTTTTACACACTGGCCAACCTAAGCTAAATGTAGAAGAACCTACCGTTTATGATAAGAATGGAAAAGCAACATATTATCTATCTAGTCGTGTTCCATTAAAAAATGACAGTGGGGAAGTAATTGGCGTAGTTGGTATCTCTGTAGATATCACAGCAGACAAGGAAGCCGAAGCACTTAGGCTCAAAGCAACTGCTGCCGAAAAAAGCATACAAACTATTCGTTTAATAGGCATGAGTATTGCCCATGAGTTACGTACCCCATTGCGTGCTATTAGCTCAGGAGTAGTCGGTACTGCTAATAAATTACCTACTCTTTTGGCAGTTTACAAAAAGGCCAAAGAACAAGGCATAGAAATTCCCGAAGGTTATCCTCGATTATTTCCTCGCGATATTACAATATTAGAAAATGTACTTAAAAATATTGAACTTGAAACCAACGCTGCTTTTTCAGTCATAGATATGCTATTAATAAAAGGTAATCTTTCCAAAATTAATAAAGATAAATTTACAACCTGTCATATCGTTACTTGTATAAAAAATGCATTATCACGATATCCATTCCAATCTGAAGAAAAGAAATTAGTTCATTGTGAAGGTAAAGATTTTATTTTCCATGGAGACACTTTATTAGTAGTGCATGTTTTGTTTAATTTAATTAAAAACGCTTTATATTTTGTCAAAAGAGCTGGAAAAGGATCTATTCAAATTTGGCTTGAACATGGAAAGGATGCAAATATATTGCACTTTAAAGATACAGGAACAGGTATCCCTCACGATATCTTACCTCATATTTTTGATCAGTTTTTTAGCACAGAATCAAATGGCACTGGAATCGGATTAGCATTTTGCAAATTTGTTATGCAAAGCATGGATGGCGACATTGAATGCTTCTCTGTAGAAGGCGAATATACTGAGTTTGTTTTAACATTTCCTCACATAAATATTTAAACATAAAAAAGATTAAGGAAGCAGAAAATGACAAAACTGATACTACAACCCGCCGCATATTATTTCCCTACAACCGTACTTTTAGTTGATGATAATCAGAAGTATCTTATGAATTTAGAAAACATTTTAGACACAGATGCGGCCATATATAAGCCTTTTAATAATCCACTCGAAGTGTTTGAGTACATAAAAAAACATTCTAAACACCCTACTCTACCCAATTCATGTATAGAACGTGAAATTGATAGAGTTAATTTTAACCATAAAATTGAGATCAAGATTCAGCCTATTCAACAAGAAGTATTTAACTCAAAAAGATTCGAACATATTTCTGCTTTAGTTGCTGACCATGACATGCCAGAAATGAAAGGATTAGAATTATTTAGAAAAATAAAAGATTTGGATTTACCTATTAGAAAGATATTATTAACAGGGGCAGCAACTATACAACAAGCATTAGATGCTTACAATGAAGGTATTATTGATCAATATATAACTAAAGATGAAGATGATTTTCCAGCTCGCTTGAATGAAGCCATTAAAACTCAGTGTGATGAACAATTTAAAAGCGATACCTCAGTTATTATCAAAAATATTATTCTTAAAGACCAAGCGTCGTGCCTGAATTCAGAGGTATACATGACTCTATTAGATAGCATTATTAAGAAGCACAATATTTCAGAATATTATTTAATCGATGATAAAGGCAGCTATATTTTCTTTGACAACGATGCAAACTCTAGCTGGTTCATAGTAAAAAACCAAGCTATTTTAAATGCAGATATCGCGCGCGCAGAACATAGTGAGGTAGCACTTCCCACCGAAATAATGCGACAACTTAAAGAGCATAAACTTATTTTAACTTATCGCTCCGAACATGATAAAGAAATACCACCGAAAGATTGGATGCCAAAAGGTTTGCTGCATTCAGCAAAAAAGTTTACGAGCGAAAACCAAGATTATTATTATACTTACATAAACAAAGATGTCTCAACAAATACAATTGATAAAAATAAAATTGTTTCATTTTATCAATATCAAGATCAATTGCCTGGTTAGTGGTAAGCCTATCCAATTCGCTAGACAGTGTGTAGCGAATTGGAGGCTAATTCCTAGTCCAGCTTCTTGGTGTAATGCAATCTTATAATTTCCCAGAATTCTCAGCTAGATATTTCGCAACGCCAGCCGGTGTTGCATTCATGCCTTTATCACCTTTCTTCCAACCAGCAGGACAAACTTCGCCGTGTTCTTCATGGAATTGCAAAGCATCAACCAAACGCACTAATTCATCAATATTACGGCCTATCGGCAAATCATTAATAATTTGTACCCGAACTACACCATTTTTATCAATTAAAATAGCTGCGCGGTAAGCAACGCCGATTTCTTGATGTTGAACACCATAATCTTTGGCGATTTTATGGTTAATATCAGCAATCAAAGGATAATTCACCGGCCCAATACCGCCGTCATTCACAGGCGTATCGCGCCAAGCTTTATGGGTAAAATGTGAATCAATAGAAATCCCGATGACTTCCACATTACGCTCATTAAATTGATCCATACGTTTATCCAAGGCAATCAGCTCTGAAGGACAAACAAAGGTAAAATCCAAAGGGTAAAAGAACAATAAGGCATATTTGCCTTTGATATTTTCAGCTAAATTATATTGGCCAATAATCTCGCCCGCTTTATTAACAGCAGGGGCTGTAAAATCAGGTGCCTTGCGGCCTACAAGTATTGCGTCACTCATGTGCATCTCCTAAATATTGATAATGGTGTTGACAATGATTCTCATTTGCGTTTATAATAACAGCATAAGCCATTAAAAAGCAAGGGTATCATGTACGTTTGTATCTGTCATGCCATCACGGATAAACAAATCCGCACCGAAGTCTGCCAAGGCGCTACGTGCCTTACAAGCCTTCAGAAAAAGCTTCCTGTAGCCACATGTTGTGGCACATGTGCTTGTCTTGCAAAAGAAGTTATTGATGAGACTTTAGCTGAATTAAAACATTCGGCTGAACATCAAGTCGCATAGCTCTATGGCGCAGCAGTCCCACACCATTACCACTTATAATAGAGGGCGTATCAATGCAGACGCTTGAAATGTATAAAATTGTCCCTGAAAATCGGCAAAAAATTCTAAAAATCTTAGATGAACTTCTGAAATTGGCGATCGCGGAAGATCAAAATCATGGATTCTGTGTAAACTGCTACGAGGCAGGAGATTTGCCTGATAATGCTTACGTAGGGTTAATAAAATATAATAATAATATTGCAGGATTCTCTTTGTTTCTACCCCTACAAAAAGATATTTTAATGATGCGTAACTTTTACATATTTAAAGATTACCGTGATTTAATCAGTGTGAAAGAGACATTTGGGCATAAAGCAAATTTCTTTCTAGATAAGGGATATGAGAAATTTCATAACTGGGTAGATAAAAAACACAATTATATAATAAGCATGTCTTTGCATGCTCTAATGGGAGAAATCATAGGATTTGTACTTACCTTTGTTGTACTAGAGCATAAGTTTAAAAATTTATTAACAGATATATGATAGAACAAATTTTCCAAGAACAATATGCGCCTGAATTTCAATATTTGTTGGAAGATACTTTAGAATATGATGCAACAAATTTAGTCCTAAAAGGACGTTATAAATACAACAATTCCCCATATCTTGTCTTGCCTGACAAACTTATGAATTCTGAAGACATGTTATTCATTATGAATCAGGCTGTATATTGCTTTTTGTTCTTTTATTTAAACAATAAGAACAATATCGATATCAAGCATTTCAAAGATAATTTTCTTGAAAATATGGTTGCAGTGTCGCAAACATTTCAGTTAAAAAGTCATATCTACAAAGCAAAAGATCCCAATACCTTCTCGCTTAGATTGATCAAAAAAATCACAGATAAAAAACAACGAGATTGGTTTAAGCTGCAATTTGAAATGTCGGACCATAAATATAACGGCAATATAAAAATTTGTCTATTGCATGAAAATGTTCACAAAATGCAAGCGACGATTTAAAATTCTTAAAGCATTTTACATAAATCTTGGTGATAATAATCCAGCAAATTAACGATCATCTCCCAATGTCCATCATTCACTTTAGGTAAAAAACGTGCCATTTCTTGATTAAATTCATGTGAAAGTTTTGAGTCGGTTTTTAAAAGTTTGTATATTAATACAAAGCTTCCATCATAAAATTTTTCACGGGTTAAGTGTCGCTGCTGGTCCCCCTGGCTGCTGAGAATATTTTGCTTTAGCTTCTTTTTGTTTTTCATTCAAAACAACATAAGCAGCATAAACGCCTTGCTGAGTACCTGCATTTTTTGTTTCTTGGATTATTTGCTCTGCATAAATAGAGTGTTTTTCTTTGGCTTTTGGGACTAAATATTTTTCAATCTTTTCGGCCTTTTTCTGCGCCATGGGAAATCCATTATCGTCATCACTACCTTTTAATCTTTCATCGGGCAGCTTTTTAAAATTTTTATTAACATTGTCTTCTAATTGAGGTCTTAATGGTGGTGCAATATAAGCGGTAGATATGCTATTTTTTCCGCCCTCACGTAGTGCCGTGACTAATCCATTCCACGGGCGCGGAGAAAAAATATTTTTTATACGCTTCTCTAGATGCGCACCATTAATTTTTTTGTATCTAACAAAAACCTGCTCATTCGATTCACGTGCTTGCATATGTACTATCAATCGTCTCGTATCAAAACTATATACTTTCCCTTTATAAATCCCAATTTCAATCTCTGGAACATTATTTGTATAGGCTGGATCAGCAACTAACTTATCTCGTAAATCTGAAAGTTTTGTTTTATCAGAAAAAGTTGGACTTATTCCTCTTTGTGCTACGCGTAGTTTAAATGGATTAATAATGCCTGCATCAGGTAGCTTCGCAAATTCTTCCGCTGTTAAAATGCGATCTTCAGGTGCAACTTGTGAATGGCGCATTTCGGAACTAAATTCAGATAATGCAACTAATTCAAGTTCAACTTCTTCTTTATCTTGCTCTTTGATAGCGCTAAGTCTAGCCTCAAGTTCAACTATTTTTGCGTTAACATTATCAGGATTACTTAAAAATGGTGCTTGTTGATGTAAGCCATAAATCTTGCGATATAATTCTAATGCTTTTGATATTGTCCATAATTGTTCAGATAGATCAGATGCTATTAGACTGTGTCGGTAATAACGTTCTGCTTCGCATGTTTTTAGGCCAAGAGTAGTCTCATTATATTCCATTCCTGGTGTTAATATTACTACTTCATAGGCTTCCTGGATATAATGATCAGCATCAGAAAAATTATTTTCATAGATACGTACCGTAATAAGATTTAATAATATTGCCGCCCATAAGGGATCATCTTTTTGACAAAAATGATCAGCAGACTCAAACATCTCTTCTATATATTTCTTCTCTTTTTTAGACACTGCTTGGTTTTTTCTAACTTGGTTAGCAACAATCGCACAAAATTGGCCTATTGCTAACACTAATTCACGCCGCGTCTTTTCCGAGTCATCGCTTTCAACTTTAATCAAGGCGTTAAAAGAGGCCATCAATTGATGTAATTTGTCCTCATTCAATTCTCTATAAACAGATGCTAAGGAGCGTATGCAGCGAAAACGATTCAGATGATCATCTTTTTCACATCCAGTGAGGGCTGTTTCAACTTTCCAAGTCAAATTCCGAAACCATTGGTCATTCATTTTATCACGAAGATCTTCGTAGCTAACCGCTTGCTGTTGAGCAATGGTCCCAGCAATATTCAACAGTTCGGTGACAACATTTGTATAATGAGGCGCGTAGAGTGGATCATTTATTTTCGTTAAAATAAATTCCTCAACTGCACGCAGAATAGTTTGTGCAGATTCTTTTTTGTTTTTCCAGATTAAATCTTTAGAAAGCTCAATGGTCAGAAGTACAAAAAAATAGATATGTTGGGTTTGCTGCAGTCTTGTGCCACAAGCGATGGCATAAAGAAATTGTTCTTTATCAAAAATACCATTATTTAAATCAAGATTAAGATCTTTAAATTTCTGAAGCAAAGTATTGATATCTGCTTCGTAAGGTTTTGATTTGGATTGTAATTCTTTTTCAAGAACTGCTTTAACGCTATCGATTAATTTTTTGATGTCGGCATACATAGGAATTACTTTTCTATAAACTTAACCCGTGAAGAAATATTAACCCATAGATTATAAGGCGTCGTATGTGCGCCTCTGGCGATAATTTCTATTGGTAATTCAGGTCCCCATAAAATCGCAACATCGCCAATTTTAGCATGTGGACATGCGCGTAGATCAACTGTAATCATATCCATCGATACACGGCCAATTAAAGGGCAACGCACGCCATTAATTAATACGGGCGTACCTTGGGTCATATTGCGCGGATAACCATCGGCGTAACCAAATCCTACTACACCAACGGGCATACCTTCTTCGCATTTCCAAGTTTCACCATAACCTACCGTTTCACCTTTTGGAATATGATTAATACTAATCAATTGGCTTTTCATCGTCATTACGGCTTGTAAACCCCGATCAATACCCACTTCATTTGGAAAAGGTGAAGCACCATATAACATTAATCCCGGACGCACCCAATCTAAATGGGTATCAGGGTTAGAAAAAATTGCAGCTGATCGTGCAAGACTTTGCGGTCCTTCAAAGGTTGCGGTTATTTTTTGAAAACGTGCTAATTGCTGAGACGTTTTAGGATTGCTGACATTATCGGCGCTCGCTAAATGGCTTAACGTAGTCATAGGTTTTGTGATTTGTGAACATGCCATTAAGCGTTGATAGGCTAATTGGATCTTATCAACTGGAAAACCTAAACGGCCTAAGCCTGTTTCAATTTTAAACCATACCGTAATGGGTTTTGCTAATGTAGTTTGTTCTAAATAATCAATTTGATAATCAGAATGAATGACTACTTGTATATCAAATTGTGCGCAGGCTTTTAATTCTTCTAAATCGGAAAAGCCGGTCATTGCTACTATGGGATGTGTCACCCCCGCTTCTCGCAACATTAGCGCTTCATCAACGCGAGATACACCAAATGCATCGGCCTCTAACAAGGTTTTTGCAATGCGCACAATGCCATGGCCATAACCATTGGCTTTAAGCACCACTAATACTTTACTTTTGGGTGCATATTGTTTCACTACGGAAAAATTATGATGCAGAGCACCCAGATTAATTTGTGCGATAGGGGTCGTCATAAGCGCTAGATCCTAATGTAAGATTCAAGTAAATTTCTAGTAACTGTAGTTGTCTGCAGTGAAATTTTCAAAACGGCAATACTGACCGCGAAAAGTGAGGCGCACGGTACCCGTTGGGCCGTTACGTTGTTTAGCAATAATGACTTCTGCTACGTTTTTATCGGGTGTTTCTTTGTTATAAACTTCATCACGATAAATAAATACAATTAAATCAGCGTCTTGCTCAATAGCACCGGATTCACGTAAGTCGGACATGATCGGGCGTTTATTAGGACGATGTTCAAGTTCTCGATTTAATTGGGATAACGCAATCACTGGGACTTTTAATTCTTTTGCCAATAATTTTAAGGAACGAGAGATTTCTGAAATTTCTGTGGTGCGATTTTCTTTATTGCCAGGCACCGTCATTAATTGTAAATAATCGACTACTATAACGCCGAGTTCTCCATGTTCGCGAACTGCGCGGCGGGCGCGGGTACGAATTTCTCCAGGGCTCATGCCTGGCGTATCATCAATAAATAATGCCGTATCATTTAAAATAGAAACAGCCGAACTAAAGCGTGGCCAATCTTCTTCCACTAATTTTCCGGTACGCAAACGGTGTTGTTCAATTTGCCCAAGTGATGAAATCATACGTGTAGCCAATTGCTCACCTGGCATTTCTAAGCTGAAAATTAAAGCGGGTTTTTTTTCTTTAATAATAATATTTTCGACAATATTCATCGCAAAAGTTGTTTTACCCATACTTGGCCGGCCCGCAACAATAATTAAATCTGAATGTTGTAAACCTGCGGTGAGATTATCAAAATCATCATAACCTGTGGCCATACCGGTTACGGTGCTTTGTGCATGGAATAAATGATCGATACGCTCAACGGCACGTACAAGTAAACCTTTGACACTTTGCGGGCCGGTTTTGCCGCGGGTTTTTTCTTCTGCAATGGCAAATACTTTACGTTCCGCTTCATCCACTAAACCCATGGGATCTTGACCGCGCGGATTATAACCACTTTGTGCAATCTCATTGCCCGCACTAATCAGACGTCTTAAAATCCCCCGCTCACGAATAATATCTGCATAAGCTGCAACGTTTGATGCGCCCGGGGTGTTTTTTGCAAGTTCAATTAAATACGCTAAACCGCCGACTGCATCTAATTTTTGCAGCGCAGTTAAATTTTCCGAGAGTGTAATGACATCAATGGGCTGTATTTTTTCAACCATGTTTTGCATGGCGCGAAAAATAAGGCGATGATCGTGACGATAAAAATCTTCTTCCGTCACACGTTCAGACACACGTTCCCACGCTTCGTTATCGAGCATCAAACCGCCCAATATGGATTGTTCGGCTTCGATGGAATGCGGGGGAACTTTTAATTCATCGACATCTGTCATGAATCTAATCCTTCGCTTTCTCCAACTGAACGTTAACGTTCACAGTTGCAGTCACATCACTGTGTAATTGTAAATCAACTTTATATTCACCCAACATCCGCAATGGACCTTGTGGTAATAATACTTCTTTATTTTCTACGGCAACACCGGCTTCAGTAATCGCGTGCGCTAAATCACGTACACCTAAAGATCCGAATAATTTACCTTCTTCACTGGCATTGGTTTTGATCACAACAGTTAATGCATTTAAAGCAGCGGCGCGCATTGAAGCTTGTGCTAATTCTTCTGCAGCGTGTTTTTCTAAATCTGCGCGTTTTTCTTCAAAACGTGCGGTATTGGCGGCTGTTGCAAAAACGGCCTTTTTTTGTGGAATTAAAAAATTACGTGCATAACCTGATTTGACTTCAACAGCTTCACCTAGATTACCTAATTTTTTTATTTTCTCTAACAATATTATTTTCATCATTTACCTCTTGTGCGTGTTCTTAAATCCAAAAAACTGTCGGCCAGTGCAACCATTGCTAATAACGGTAAAATCCATGCACTTAATCCAAACAAAACAATATAAAACAATACAAACCACGTTGTTCCTAATAGCTTCGTGTTCATATACCAATGCATCCAAGCGATACCGGCAATGCTATAAACAAATATACATAACACAGCGAGTTGCAAAGCGACTTGCACATGCGGCATGAATAATGTCCATAAAATACTAAGTAATAAAAGCGCAGCCATATAACGCGATAAACGTAATCCTTGAAACTCTGTACGAAATCCACCTGGATTATACCAACGGCTTTGAAAATAGCGCGCCGTGAGCAATAACGATATTTGCAATAAAAATAACATCATGGGCCAAGCGATCATGGTCGTCTTGGTCATGGTATCCAAATACATTTCCCGGAACGTTTGCCCAGCACTTGCGACAGGCATACCATCGCCAAAAAAGCGCTGATGCATATACTGATAAAGCTCATCATACATAATGGGTCCGTCTATGCCATAACTTAATAAGGCACAAACCACCACGATGACAAACCCTAACTGCAAACTCAAAGTCAAAGAGCGAAATTTCTGCAAGCTATACGCCATGGCCCACAAGGGTGCCACAAGAACAAAAAACGCTAGCAATTCACCCATAGTGCCGTTAAAACGTAAATTATTAAACACATAAAAATTAACACCGCCTACTAATCCAAGGCTAAGCATACCAAGATAAAGATTTTGTCTTAGTGTGGCAAACACAGCCCAGGCTAAACCGACCCAGTTTAATAGGGGTGCTAGCGCGAGTGCTATCGCAATCGGCAAGCTGAGGTAATAATTTTCAGCAATACGTTGTATACGCATAGCTCTCGCTCCTATGAATTAGTCGCTATAAGGCAATAAAGCCAAAAAGCGCGCCAATTTAATCGCTTTAGATAATTTTCTTTGATAAAACGCATGCGTGCCAGTAATACGGCTAGGAACAATTTGTCCGCTAGGCGTTACATAAGCTTTCAGCATATATATATCTTTATAGTCTACTTCTGTCGCATCAGTAGCTGTAAATTTACAATATTTCTTGCGCCATGGTGCTGTTTGAGGACGCTTCTTGTTGATCATTTTGAGACTCCTTACTTAATTCCAAATGTTGTACATAAAAAACCATTTCTTGTGCGCCGCCTCGAAGTTGCCGCACGCTTAAAAAACCCATTAATATCAGTTGCGCATCCGGTTGTAATTCTGAGCTTTGCTTGGTAAACAAATCTCCACTGACTACGGCTCGTATTTTGCAATACGCTTGCCGAGACAATAAACCTTCATATTGCATAGACCGATGTTCAAACGAAAACTCTGCATGCCCTATTCCGCTCGGACTGTATCGCACTTGCACTTGGCCTGCGATAGTTCCGGCTAACTGTAATTGATTAATCGGCAATTTCTTCTTCTTCAAATACAGGCGCCATTTTAGCCGCTTCACGTTTGGCTTCTTCTTCTTTGCTCTTCGATAAAGAGGAAGGTGTAGTAATGGCTTCTTTGCGCTGAAGAATTAATTTACGAATAACCGCATCGTTAAAACGAAAGGCATTTTCAAGTTCTGCTAAGGTATTTTCATTACATTCAATGTTCATCAAGACGTAATGGGCTTTATGTACTTTATTGATAGGATAAGCCAATTGACGACGACCCCAGTCTTCAAGACGGTGTACTTTACCTTGCGCTGTTTCTATCATGCTGCGGTAACGATCAACCATCGCACCGACTTGTTCACTTTGATCAGGATGTACGAGAAATACGATTTCATAATGTCGCATAGTTTGCCCTTCTGGTTTTAGCCACCCAACTTATTTCGGTGTGACAAGGTTATGTTAGGAAAAAAGCGATTATACTGGATTTTTTAACTACTGGGAAGATCAAAGATGTCTGATCATTTTCACCCCTGTCCGTGGCTGGCGAATGGCCATCTACAAACCTGGGCTGGCTCTATATTGCCGCGCGCGAAACAAAATACGCGATTAGAGCAATTATACCTAGCCGATGGCGACTTCCTAGAATTACATTGGCTCGATGCGGCAAAGCTAGATGCGCCGCTGCTCATTTTATTACATGGTTTAGAAGGATCAGTAAATTCTTCTTATATTCAAGGCATGTTAAAAATTGCCCGGGAACACCAATGGCGCGCAGTTGTGCCACATTTGCGTGGCAGTGGCGGACGCATGAATATGTTGCCAGAAGCTTATCATGCAGGAAAAACAGAAGATTTTGATATTGTCTTGCAATACATTCGCTCACTTTATCCCAACGTTTTCTGTGCGAGCGTTGGTTTTTCTTTAGGTGCAAATGTCTTATTAAAATATTTAGGCGAGCAATCTTCGCAACATTATATTCACACAGCCATAGGCGTATCCGTGCCCTTTGATCTAAAAGCCAGCGTTATGTATATGAATAAATTTTACAATAAAATGTTTGTGCGCCATTTAAAAAAATCCACAATGGAAAAAATAAAAAACAATATGCAAATGCCCGTTAACGCTTTAGAACTTGCACAAATTAAAACACTTTATGATTTTGACGATAAAATCACAGCGCCACTGCATGGCTTTTTAAATGCAGAAGATTATTATCAAAAAAGTAGCTGTATTCATTTTTTGAAAAACATTCAAACGCCAACTTTAATTATTCATGCAAAAGATGATCCCATGATTCCAAAAAATGTTATTCCAAGCAAAGCACAAGTCAGTGATAAAGTGATTTTAGATATTCAAGAACATGGGGGGCACGTAGGATTTATTCGTTGCGAAAAATTTAATAAAATTCAATGTTGGGTAGAGGAGCGGGTTTTAGCTTATTTAAACAAGACGTGTTACACGCGCGTGAATAATTGCGCCTTATTTAATATCTAACCAAACTTCTTAGATGGCTGTACATACCCACTCATGCCAGCAATATTATTTTTTATAGATGCCTTGCCCTTCCAACGATCATGAACACCTTTAGTAGTAGATGCACTACCACCACTTAAATGATTTGAACTACTCACTGTGGGTCCAGCATAACTAGGCACTGATTGAGTTATCCTTAAAGTCTCATTGCTTAACTCTAATTCAATGTTAACAAACTTGGTTTCTAGATTATCCCACAATAATTGATAACCATCTTGCAATGATTCATTACGTCCATTTAAATGAATACCTAATAGTGCGCGAATAAAGCTCATGGGACTTATCATTTTTGCCATAAAATCGTAATAATTATCTGCTTTTTTACAATCACGAATAAGATTTTGATTAATTCCAGGTGGGAATGCGGTAGCAAATTCACCTTGGTATAATAGCGGAATAACGCTATTAGAATTTTGCTGCATTCTTTTTTCTATCGCGGCCCATTCTTTGCCGACATTGGTTTTATCATCTTGGGCACGTAATTTTAAACGCTCTGAACCAATTAATAAAAAATAATTACTTTTAGCAATATTATCCATCATACAACTTGTAATATTACCCGTCATACTAACAACATCTAAAAATACTTTGACGCCTAAGGTTTTTAAATCTCTCTCTAAGCGCAACAAAAAAGACTGTAACTCTAGGTTGGCGGCTTTACCTACATCGGTAGTATCATCTTCCCAAGCATAACTGATGTAACAAGCCAGTGGATGATGAAAACTATTTTGCATCATCCGTTTAATATCACTCAGAAAGTTTTGGAAAGCACGCTCTTTGGGCATCAATCCGTGTTTTTTAAATTGGTTTAAGTGAATTTCCAATAACTGTGCTTGATGCTCTACTGCAGCCTTTGCTTGCTTGAGGCCATCTTTTGCTTTTTGCTCTTGATGAAACTTATTTTGCCATTCAAACTCCCTTTTCCCTAATTCTGCTTGTGCTTCTTGTAGTGCTGTTTGTAATTGAGTTAAATCGCGCCCGTGCGTTTGCTGCAAATCTTCACTATCCTTACCTTCATTTTCCAATACTTTTAAACGACTTTTTAAGGATGAACATTGTGCAGATAATTGTTGATTTTCATGTTCTAGTTGTCTTTTTTCATTTTGCAATTGTTGTGCTTGTGTTTGCAGCTGGATAAGATCTAAGGAAGAAACGGTAGATTGTTGTAATGTCTGTATTCTTTGCTTTAATTGATCCAGCTCTACAGTTTTATCTCTAATTAATTTTTCACTTACAGCTAAACGCTGCTCTAATATACTAACACTTGCTGTTGTAGCCACTATTTCTTGGCTTCTAGTTTCATTTAAAGTAATTTGTTGTTCTAAAGCTTGTTGGCTATTTTCAATCAATTCTTTTGCGGCTAACTGTTGGGCTTGTGAAGCAGCAAGTTCATTTGTAGTTTGTGCTAATTGGGCAGTGAGTTGTGCTCTTTCTTGCGTGTGCTGCGCACGTTCTGCTAAAATTTGAGCTTGTGCAACGGCCAGCGCTTGGCGTAATTGTGCATTTTCAGCTTCCATGTCACTGAATGTTTGCAAGTCTTTGCTTGCTAATTGTTCTATGACCGGAATTGTGGCCATGTGAGTAGAACTTAACGTGTCCATTTCTTTTAGTAGTGAATACTCTTGACCCAGAGCAAGATATTCGCGACTGGCCATGCGGTTTAGTATACCGCGAATCACGTCTTTTAATTCATCTACGTTATCAAGGTCTTCAATTGGAATTTCTCTGCCATCATCTGGATTTTTATATCTGAACCGAAGGAAGAGATTACCCTTATCGTCGATACCTCTACCAACAATAAGTTTATAATCCTCCATTTCTTTTTTGTATGTTTTCGGTGGAACGCTTTGCTTATCTACTAAATCACCTTCTAAATTTGCTAATATTTGCGTGGCAGTCAAAGGCGCCGCCTTTGATTCACCATAAGTACGAATGATAAATTTCGGGAATATACTACCATTTCCAAGAAGTTTGTCTGCTTCGGTCACCACGGCCATGGCTTTATCTTCAATTTTTGCGCGAAGCGCAAGGGTAATATGACGAAGTTGTTCGGGATCCGGCTCACCTTGTAGCACGATTTTTTCATAGACAAATTCTGCAAGTCTAGTCAATGCAGAACTATCATCTTTATATATTTGCGGATTTTGAACAACGATATCTTTTGCAGCACTAATCGCCTCGGCATAAACAAGAGTGTCGATAAAAAAATCAAGGCGTTTAAGACCATTGAAGCGACTTTCTATTTCGTTAGGGCTACGAGAAAGACCTGGCCACCCTCCCGAACTCTTTGCCGCTAAATAAAAACGCCACTTTTCTTCAATCCTATCATTATCGTTCCACTTTAACAGCTTGAATAATGTTGCCAAGAAGGAGAATTCTACAACCATTGGCTTCTCGGCTTTTTGATGCTCATTAAAATTCGTTTGATTTACATATTGCTCAATAAGAAAACCAATGCGATCACGAATTTCTTTGGTATTTCTAGGATACAGCTCGCCTTCAGCAAGCCCAAGCCAGGCACGATTCACTAAATTATTTTTTGCGAGCAGTTTTGCTTTTAACTCGGGATTATCATAAACATTGATAAGCCTATAAATCTTAGCTTTCAATAGCTGGCGTTTTTGTTTATTCGTTGCCATCATAACTCTCCACGATTTTATCTTCTCTGCCTAAAAAAATCTTGCAATAATTCTTTACTTTGAGCAGCCAATACGCCGCCTTGAATGGTTAAAGGATGCGTCCAAGGCAATATATCTAATAAGTTTAAAGCACCGCCTAGCATGCCTGTTTTAGGATCATGGGCACCATAAACAAGACGTGTTACGCGCGCGTGAATAATTGCACCTAAACACATGGCACAAGGTTCAAGGGTGACATAAAGTGTGGTATTTAATAAGCGATAATTTTCTAAATAAATGCCGCCGGCGCGAAGGGCTACCATTTCTGCATGCGCGCTGGGATCATGTCTTGCAATCGGTTGATTCCAACCCATCGCAATTATTTTATCGTCATGCACTAACACAGCGCCCACCGGCACTTCATTTTGTTTTGCTGCATGCCGCGCTAATTCTAGCGCTTGGGACATAAATTGTTCGTCGAATTGAGTTGTCATATTTTAATTATGCATGCTTGTGTGCTTTTATATAAGCTTTTAGCACTGCATTAATACATGTTTGATAGCCCTTACTTTTTTTCCAAACCATTACAAACCAATAAAGGTATAGTTAATACCGGCACGGATGACATTACCGTTAAAGCGTGTTGTGGAGCTTGCATCGCTGACGGTTTCTAAGAAAGTACCATCATGGCCGTATTGTAAAATTTGCGGAAGCTGATTGTTTACACTGCCAAGATCATAATATAAATACTCAAGCTTAGCGCTTAAATTTTGTATAAACATCCACTCCAGACCAGCGCCGGCTGTCCAGCCAAACTCCGTATCGGAAAAATTCCCAGAAGTACCAAATGGCTCAGGAGTGTCACTAAATCCAAGCATTTCGGTAATAGTAGTACTAGTTCTAACCCCGCCATAAGCAAGTCCGCCGGTAACATAAGTAAACAAATTTGGCATTGCAAGCACACCCATACGGCCACGTACAGTACCCAAATAATCCAGACTTTCCGATGATTCAATGAGTCCTGTGGAAACTGCATCAAAGTTTGCGCCTTCAACAAGGCCTGAATTCATAATCGAGCCTTCGCTAGTTGGACTTGTTAAACCTTGAATATCCGCTTCAATACCAAAAACAAAAAATTCACGGTATTGCTGGTTATAACCAATTTGTCCGCCACCTATAAAACTCTCATTATCGGTGGAAACATTACCAGTACCCTGCGCGGCCACTGCGCCAGCAATATCACCATTTAGCAAAGGAATTGTGGATACATTTGTAGTGGTTGTATCTACTGAATTATTGGACCATAAATAACCTGCATTCAAACCTGCATAAAACCCGGTCCACTCAACTGCTTGTTCATGGGCAAAAACGCTGCTCGTTGTAACAACGGCAATAAATGTAGTGTTTATTAATAAAATTTTTCTCATATAATATCCTTATTCCCATTCAATCGTCGCGGGTGGCTTACTGGAAATATCGTAAGTGACTCGTGAAATACCTTTGACTTCATTGATAATACGATTAGACACTTGCGCTAATAATTCATAAGGCAGTGGCGCCCAATGTGCGGTCATGAAATCTTGTGTTTGAACTGCGCGTAAACTCACGACGTAATCGTAAACACGATCATCACCCATCACTGCTACGGATTTTACCGGCATAAAAACTACAAAGGCTTGGCTGACTTTTTCATACCAACCGGACTTGCGCAATTCTTCGATAAAAATTGCATCGGCGCGGCGCAATAGAAGAATATATTCTTCTTTTATTTCACCTAAAATTCTTACGGCTAAACCAGGGCCTGGAAATGGATGATTAAATACCATGTCTTTGGGAAGGCCTAATTCTAAGCCTATTTTGCGTACTTCGTCTTTAAATAATTCGCGTAATGGTTCTAGTAATTTTAAGTCCATGCGTTCGGGCAATCCACCTACATTGTGATGGGATTTAATTAAATGTGAACCACCTAAGCCTGCTTGCGCGGATTCAATAACGTCAGAATAAATAGTGCCTTGTGCAAGCCATTTTGCATTTTTAATTTCTTTAGCATGTTGCTCGAACGATTCTACAAATAATCGACCAATGATTTTTCTTTTTTCTTCGGGGTCAGTCACATTTTTCAAGCCATCATAAAAAGTATTTTTGGCGTCCACACAATGCACAGTGATGCCCATATTTTTTTGCATAATGGCTAGAACATTTTCAACTTCGTTTAATCTTAATAAACCGGTGTCAACCAGTACGCAATGTAATTGCTCCCCGATGGCGCGATGTAATAATGCTGCTAATACTGCAGAATCTACGCCACCGGATAAACCTAAAATTACCGCATCACTGCCCACTTGTTGTTTAATGTTTTCAATACTATTTTCGATAATACTTTCTGCTTTCCATAGTGCTTCACAACCGCAAATATGATTTACAAATTTTGAAAAAATACGAGCGCCTTGTGGCGTATGCGATACTTCTGGATGAAATTGTAAGCCATAGAATTTACGTTTTTCATCAGCCATCGCCGCTAAAGGTGAATTTCCTGAATGCGCAATGCAATGAAATCCGGATGGCAGGCTTTCAACTTTATCACCATGACTCATCCATACATCTAAAATCGCTTGTCCATCTGCATTAACCTGATCTTCGATCTCTGAAAATAATTCACTGTGATTTTCAAGTATTATTTGCGCAGAACCGTATTCACGTTTTTGCGAATTTAATACTTGTCCGCCTAATTGCGCAGCCATGGTTTGCATGCCATAACAAATACCTAGAACAGGACAACCTAATTCAAAAACAATTTCCGGGGCACGTGGTGAACTTGCTGTAGTTACTGTTTTTGGACCACCGGATAAAATGATTCCTTTGGGTGCAAATTTTTTAATTTTGGCAGCATCCGTTGTGAAGGGATGCACTTCGCAAAAAACGCCTAATTCACGCACGCGTCTTGCAATTAATTGTGTATATTGCGAACCAAAATCTAGAATTAAAATTCGATCACTGTGTACATCTTTTGTCATCTTAACTATCCGTTTGGTAATTGGGCGCTTCTTTGGTAATGGTCACATCATGTACGTGACTTTCTTTAATGCCAGCACTGGTGACACGAACAAAACTTGTTTGTGTGCGTAAATCATGAATAGTTTGTGAACCGGTGTAACCCATGCCTGCACGCAAGCCGCCTAAAAGTTGTTGAATAATGCCTAAAATAGCGCCTTTATATGGCACGCGACCTTCGATACCTTCAGGTACTAATTTATCGCTGGTTTTATTGGATTGAAAATAACGATCGCTTGATCCATAAGTTTGACTCATCGCGCCCATTGATCCCATGCCGCGATAAGATTTATAAGAACGACCTTGATAAAATTCTACTTGTCCAGGCGCTTCTTCTGTGCCTGCAAATAATCCACCTATCATCACGGTATTTGCGCCAGCAGCAATGGCTTTTGCAATATCACCTGAATGACGAACACCGCCATCGGCGATCACACAGACTTTAGAATTTTTTAAAGCTTGCGCAACTTGATAAATTGCTGTGATTTGCGGCATACCTACGCCCGCAATAATTCTTGTTGTGCAAATTGATCCAGGGCCAATGCCTACTTTTACTGCATCAGCACCCGCTTTTGCTAAAGCAAGCGCAGCATCTGCTGTTGCAATATTGCCACCGATTACATCAATATGCGGATAATTTTTCTTCACCATCGATACTCTGTCTAAGACACCTTGTGCATGTCCATGTGCAGTATCTACAACTAATACATCAACGCCCGCTTCTACTAAAGCGATCACACGTTCTTCGGTACCTGCGCCTACACCAATTGCAGCGCCGACACGTAAATGTCCTTGACTATCTTTTGCGGCCAAGGGTTTATCTTTAGCTTTTTGAATATCTTTAACAGTAATTAATCCTGTGAGATTGAAGTTATGATCAACCACTAACATTTTTTCAATACGATGATGATGTAATAATCCCAATACGGTTTCTTTATCCGTACCTTCTTGCACGGTAACTAATTTATCTTGTCCAGTCATGATTTGTGAAACAGGAATATCTAAACGATTTTCAAAACGAATATCACGATTGGTGACTATACCCACCAATTTTTTATTTTCAACAACCGGCACGCCTGAGATATGATTATTTTCAATTAATTGTAAAAGTTCACGCACCGTAGTTTGCGGCGATATCGTAATCGGATCGCGAATAATCCCACTTTCGTATTTTTTAACCTGCCGCACTTCATGCGCTTGTTGCTCTATCGATAAATTCTTATGAATAATCCCAAGCCCACCTTCTTGTGCTAAAGCAATTGCTAAACGTGCTTCAGTAACAGTATCCATCGCTGAAGACAACAAAGGTATATTCAATATAATGTTTTCAGTTAGTTTTGTAGATAAATCTGCCTGTGCAGGCGTTAAAGTAGAATGCCGGGGGACAAGAAGAACATCATCAAAGGTCAAGGCAACTTCTGTGGGTAGCGTAGTGCTCATCGTTCACCTCTAAATTAAAGAAGATAGGCTAAAATAAGCTGCTTATGATACCACATAATTACGTAAAAAGTAGTGGTGCAATTGGTGCAATTGTATTATACTTGGTGCAATTGGTGCAATTGGTGCAATTGAAGGTAAGATATGCAATACATCTATCCCGAACGGGAATCTAAAACTTTAGAGTTTAAATCACAATTACCTAACCTCTCTCACTTGAATAAAACTTGCGTTGCTTTTGCAAACGGAATCGGCGGGAAAATTATCATCGGCATCGAAGATAAAACCCACGAAATTATAGGTATCAGTGATGAAATCCGCAATCGTGTATATGATGAGCTGCCTAATAGTATCTATGACGCCACAAGCCCACCACTGCTCGTTGAAATTTATGAAAAATCATTTGGCGATCTCAGCGTTATCATTATTGATGTACCTGCTAGTATTAAAAAACCTGTATTTATCAAAAGTGAAGGCAGTATAAACGGTGTTTATTTAAGAGCAGGATCAAATACTAGAAAAGCAAACTCTGAATACATAGAAGAATTAATGCGAGAAAATAAACGCATCCATTATGACGAAGAAAGTATTGCAGCACAAGTTAGTATTTTATCTCATGAAATGCTACATCGACTTTATAAAAAAATAGATAAGCGCATATTACAAGCTGAAAAAATCGTCAATGCTACCACATCTGACTCCAAGCAAATTTTACCAACCGTGGCCGGTACTTTAGCTTTTTGTGAAAAGCCAGATGACTATATCCCGGAAGCCATGATTATTTGTACTCGATTCTTAGGTAAAGATGGGCGTGATATTATTCAAACTGAAGAAATTCGTGGCACCATTGAAACGCAAATTGAAATAAGCTTTCAATTGATTAGATCTTGGCTATTACGTGACTATGCACTTGTAGGCGTAAAACTAGCCGGTACTTTACTAATACCCGAGATAGCCCTGCGGGAAGCTATTACCAATGCTGTTATTCATCGAAAATATTGGATTCCAGGCGCAATAAAAATTGCACTCTATGATGATCGTCTCGAAATATTTAACCCTGGCGGCTTTCCAGGCCTTGTGGATATTAATAATCTAGGAGACGGTACCACTTATTTACGCAACCCCAACCTTGCTCGCATTGCTAGACGGTTGGGCCTTGTAGAAAAATTAGGTACAGGCATTAAAATGATTTTTGAAAGCTTTAAAAAAGCAAATATTATTGAACCTGAATTTATTGAAAATGCTGATAGCATCAAAGTCATTTTTCACTTCCTTCCGGCAACACAAGGCTACCCCGATGAAAATACAAAAATATTGTCTTTATTTGCTTTTAAAAAAGAAATTTCTATAAGTGATGTTGAAACATTCCTAAACGTATCCAGAAATACAGCTACCCGTAAATTGAATCAATTAATTAAATCTGGGAAAATAAAGCGAAATGGGCGAGGACCCGCAGTAAGATATTCTTTTGATAAAAACTAATAACTCATATTAAGGAAATTTGTGACTACACAACAGATACATACCGTCTCATCATTAAACCAAAGCGCCCGTCTTTTGCTAGAAGAAGGCTTAGGCACTGTTTGGGTGGAAGGCGAGATTTCTAATTTTGTGCGCGCAAGCTCCGGGCATATTTATTTTTCTTTAAAAGATGCAAACGCCCAAGTGAAATGTGCTTATTTCAAAGGCCGCAAAAATCAACAAAATAATTGGGCGCAAGGCATGCAGGTTTTAGCTTGTGCACGCGTAAGTCTTTATGAGCCACGCGGGGATTATCAGCTAATTGTTGAATATGTAGAAGAAGCTGGGCTGGGTGCGCTGCAAAAAGCATTTGAAGTTCTCAAGGCTAAATTGCAAGCTGAAGGTTTATTTGCCAGTGAGCATAAAAAATCTTTACCCGCTTATCCAAAATGTTTAGGCGTGATTACCTCACCCACTGGCGCTGCGGTAAAAGATATTTTACACGTGCTTGAGCGGCGTTATCCTATTCTTCCCGTGATAATTTATCCAACCTTAGTGCAAGGCACTTCTGCCGCTGCGCAAATTACCAAGGCCATCAAATTGGCCAATCAACAACAACGCTGCGATGTATTAATTGTTGCACGTGGTGGTGGCTCGCTCGAAGATTTATGGCCTTTTAATGAAGAAATTGTGGCCAAAGCTATTTTTGAAAGTAAAATTCCCATTATCAGCGGTGTTGGACATGAAATTGATTTTACCATTGCAGATTTTGTGGCAGACGTACGCGCGCCTACGCCTTCTGCCGCGGCCGAATTAGCAAGCCCAGATGGCGAGGCTTTATTAGGTTATTTGGAACAAATGGAATCGCGGCTAACACAGCGCATGTTGCATCGGATAGCTTTTATACAACAACGTCTGTTAGGTTTAACGCAACGCTTACGACATCCTCGCGAACGTTTGCAGTTTTTCGCCCAAAAGCTTGATGAACAAAGTCATCGATTAGCACAAGCATGGCATAAGCTCATCACTCGCCGCCAGCATCGACTGGCTTTAATCATACAAAATCTGCAAACGT
>JBAZWD010000008.1:0-114322 GCA_041660525.1 Legionellales bacterium
AAACAGAATTTAAAAAGTGTTTATCATGCGAAACAAATAATACTATACCTTCAAATTCAGTTTTTAAATATTCTTCAAGCCAATGAATAGAGGTAATATCCAAGTGGTTGGTAGGTTCATCCAATAATAAAATATCAGGATTTTGAAACAAAACTTGCGCAAGCAATACACGTAATTTAAAACCACCGGATAAAGCACCCATAGTGCCAAGATGTTTTTCTTGTACGATGCCTAAACCGGACAATAACGTTTGCGCGATACTTTGCGCTTCATAACCACGATGATGCGCAATTTGCTCTTCCAGCGTGCCCAGCAATATGCCATCTTCTTCTGTAAAATCCGCTTTGGACAATAATTCTTCTTTGACTTTAAATGCATTCCATAACTGCTTATTGCCAGAAATCACCACATCCACAACAGGCCAGCTTTCATAGGAGAAATGATCTTGCGAAAGCATCCCAATTTGCGCACCAGAAGGAATATGAACCTCACCATTAGCCGGCTTTTCCTGACCCGAAATAATACGCAACAAGCTAGACTTGCCCGCACCATTCTTCCCAGTAATGCCAAAGCGCTGATTAGGACGACATTGAAATGTCGCTTGATGAAACAGCTCCTGACGACCGTATTGTACTGCGAGATTTTGAATATTTAACATATCTAGAATTCTACCAGACTTCAAAACATTCCGCACGTGTTACGATTTTACGGAAGCAAGGTTATAAACTATAATTAATAAATGAAAACACCATTACAAATTACCTTTCGCGAAACCAGCGATCCAACCGGCGCAATCCGAGCAAGAATCGAAGAATACGTCGAAAAATTAGACACTTTTCACAAAAACATTATCGGCTGCCAAGTGGTCGTTGAAGCACCGCATCATCATCACCATAAAGGTAATTTATACCAAGTAAGGGTAAATTTATCGGTCCCAGGCCATAAATTCGTTGCCAGCAGCGAAGCCAAACACGACCACAGCCACGAAGATGTTTATGTCGCCGTACGCGATGCCTTCGAGGCCATCATTCGTCAATTAGAGTCCCTCACCCATATTCAACGTGGCGATGTAAAAGTACATATCGCCCTTCCGGAAGGTAACGTTTCAGTATTATTCCCCGAAGAAGATTATGGCCGCATTTTAACCCAAGACGGGCAGGATATTTATTTTCACCGCAACAGCCTAACCCATGATAATTTTGATACGCTAAAAGTAGGCGCTTTAGTAGCCTATGAATCTGAAATGGGCGATGATGGCTTACAAGCCACTTACGTGAAAGTTTTAGTTAATTAACTATATTTTATTGCTCAAAATAATCTAAGGTTTCTTCAATCATCAATTCTTGTGCCCCAGCAAAAGCCTGATCAAAAGCGAACATGATAGCATCTAGTTCGTTTTCTTCAGCTTGCTTGAAGGTTTCTACTGAGAAGCTCGCCATCAAATTGCGAAGTGGGAAATCTACTAATTTCGCAACAAGCTTAATGTGAATAACCGGAGGCTGATTGGCTTCTTTGTATTCTGCTTGGAAATCTTGGATTTCAAGCAATAATACATAATTAGGTCTTAGGCCTGAATAATCTGTAGCAACACGATCCAATGCTTCGCTATTTTCAAAGGATTCTACTAAAGAGGTTTGGACCATCATACTTAAAGGCGATGACCAACGCGCTTTTGCAAAATAATCTAAACGTTGCGGGCTGTGCATTAACATAATGCGATTGCCGTCTAAACCTTTTGATACAGTTGGACTTTGAATGGTAATGGTTGCATCGACATTTTGTTTTTCGCCATCGTAATCTTTAAGGGCATTGACAGTATAAAATTGATCGACATTTTGCTTAGATGTTAATAAGCTCGAACAACCGCTTAACAAAAGTACGGCTAGTAATAAATAAATGTTTTTCATTTGGGTTCATATCCTTCGTAAGCCGGCTGAAAAATGAGTCCAGAGGGATTTTCATTTAATGATTCTGTAAACGCGTCTAATTGTTTTATAGTTTTACGCGCATCCTGTAATAAAAATTCAAACTCTTGCAAACCATTTTGAGAAAACGTATCAATATTACGCGTTAAACTATCTGTGCTTAGCAAAATTTGATTCACTTGCTCACGCGAGTCTGCAAGAGCTTTAGTAAATTCATTCATATTTTTTAAAGTTGAAGCAAATTCCATGCGATTTTGTTCATTTAATGCATCTAAAATAGTGTAGGCCACATCCGTATAACTTTGCAGTAAAATGGGAATATTCGACATCATTTTTTCAAGCGCCGATTCCGAACCATAAATAATCGGATAAGGTTCACGATCTTGACGCACCAGCGGTTTTGCATCCGCGCTAAATCCAGTTAATTCAATAAACGATAAACCGGTGATTCCGAGCATTTGTAAATCCGCGCGCATATCTTCATATAACGGTGTGGTTTTTAAAACATTCACTAATACATGTACTTGATCGGGTAATTGAGGATCAAGGGTAATACTCGCCACATTCCCCACTTGTACACCGCGGTAACGCACTTGTGATCCCTCGCTTAAACCACTGACCGAGCCAGGAAAATAAATCATGACTTGGGTATATTGGCTTTTATTAGGGCCACCGGATAACCAAATAAAAAAAGTAAATGTGGCTGTGACCGCCAATATAACCATGATACCGACTAATAAATAATTTGCTCTAGTTTCCATTTTCCTTATCCCTACTTAAATGACGTGCACGTGGCCCATGAAAATAAGCCTTAAACCAAGGATGGTCAATTTTCAATAGCTCCGCTAAGGTGCCTTCAATTACCTTTTTATCTACTATAACGGCAACTCTGTCGCAAATAGTAAATAAAGTATCCAAATCATGGGTCACGATGACTACGGTTAAATCTAAATTTCGTTGTAAGTCATAAATTAAATGATCAAAAGCACCCGCAGCGATAGGATCTAAACCTGCGGTCGGTTCATCTAAAAATAAAATCTGCGGATCCAAAGCCAGCGCACGCGCTAAGGCAACCCTTTTACGCATACCGCCAGATAATTCTGAGGGCATTTTATTCGCAACATTTGCAGACAAGCCCACTAAATTCAATTTTAAATACGCTAAATCTTCACGCATTTTAGCACTCAAATGGGTATATTCGCGCATCGGTACTTGAATATTTTCTGCCACTGTTAAGGATGAAAACAAAGCACCGTTTTGAAATAATACGCCCCAGTGCCTTTGAATATCCAATAAACCTTGATCAGACAAATCCAGTAATTCTTCTCCCAATATATTAATCGATCCGCTTTTAGGTTTATTTAAACCAATAATTGTGCGCAACAAGACCGATTTACCCGAACCTGAACCACCGACTATGCCTAAGATTTCTTCTTTATTAATTTCTAAATCTAAACCTTCATGCACAATATGCGAGCCGAACTGTGTCATTAAATTTTTGACGGTAATAATAGCCATTAAATCCCCATCTTTGAGAAAATAATAGAAAATATCGCATCCGCTAAAATCACCACGAAAATTGCTTGTACCACAGCAGAGGTGGTCATCTCCCCTACTTTTTCAGCAGAACCTGTCACTTGCATACCTTTTAAACAACCAATAGTTGCAATAATAAAGGCAAAAAATGGCGCTTTTATCATTCCGACACCAAAAGTCCACAAACCCACAGCTGCATGCGCGCGCACTAAAAATTGCGTTAAGGTGATATCCAATAATAAAATAGACATCATGGCTGCGCCAAGTAAACCGGTCATATCCGCTACAAATGTTAATATCGGTAAGACTAAAATAAGCGCTAACACACGGGGGACCACTAATATTTCAAAAGGATTTAAACCTAAAGTGCGCATGGCATCGATTTCTTCATTGACCTGCATCACGCCAATTTCCGCCGCAAAAGCACTGCCAGAGCGCCCCGCCACCATAATGGCTGTTAATAACACGCCCATTTCGCGCAAAATCGAAATTGCGACTAAATCAATGGTAAAAATTTCCGCGCCAAATTGTCTTAATTGGGTTGCACCTTGATAAGCTAATACCACACTGGTTAGAAAAGCCATTAAAGCTACTATGGGAATAGCATTGATACCGGTTTCATCCATATGACGAATGATGGATGTTAAGCGAATTTTTTTAGGATTGAGTATCACATGACCCAAGGTCACACAAACTTGCCCGATAAATGATAATAACAATAACATTTGTTTAAATGCATTTACGGCGCCTTCACCCAAGCGCACAATGACATTAATAAAAGCGGATCCCGCGGGTTTTTCCACTTCTTCTTCTAATTGGATGGGTTCAATTAAATGGTAAATGGATGCTTGTTTAGGATGAATATTTAATAAATTGACTGTTTTTTTAGCACTTTTAATTTGTTCAATAAACTGTTTAAGCAGCCATGCGCCTGCTGTATCTAAAATCGTTAATTGTTCTGCATTGATGGTAATAGTTTGATATTTGGACCACGCAAGCTGCTCCAAAGCCAATTCAATTTCAGCTAATTGTGCAACAGTCCAAGGACCAATTAAAGCAATATCCAACTGGTCTTTTTGTGATTTCGTCTCAAAAAACATAGCATTCTCTGTTATTTACCTTAGCAGTAGTATAGTTTAGAATAGGCTCTTTTAAGGGGGCATCATGCAAACTATCGTCATTATGGCACTTTATAAGTTTATTGATAGGCCTAACTTTGTTCGCCATAAAAAACCTATCGAAGACTTTTGCAAGGCCCAAGGCATTAAAGGCACGCTTTTGCTCGCTTGCGAGGGCATTAACGGCACCGTAGCGGGCAGCCAAGACGCCATAGATGCGCTGATTAGCTTTCTAGAGCAACCCATGAATTTTGGTGCTCTTGAGTATAAGCTTTCCTTTGATGAAACCATGCCCTTTCACCGCATGAAAGTTAAACTTAAAAAAGAAATCGTGACTATCGGCAAACCCGAAGCCAAACCGACTCACAATACCGGAATTTATGTCAAACCCGAAGATTGGAATGCCCTACTGAATGATCCTGAGGTCATTTTGCTTGATACCCGTAATGATTACGAAGTCAGCATCGGTACCTTTAAAAAAGCCATTAATCCCAATACTACTAATTTTCGGGAATTCCCAGAATATGTAGAAAAACATTTAGACCCAAAACAACATAAAAAAGTCGCCATGTTCTGCACCGGCGGTATTCGCTGCGAAAAAGCCTCGAGTTACATGCTCGCGCATGGTTTTGAAAATGTATACCAACTCGAAGGCGGCATTTTAAAATACCTAGAAACAGTTCCTGAAGATAACAGCTTATGGGATGGCGAATGTTTTGTTTTTGATAATCGCGTCAGTGTCGATCATCATTTACAAAAAGGTCATTATGATTTATGTCATGCCTGCCGCCAGCCCATTAATGATACCGACAAGGCATCACCTAAGTACGAAAAAAATATTTCCTGCCCTCATTGTTTTGACACTTTAAGTGATGACAAACGTAAGCGTGTTGCAGAGCGTGCTAAACAAATGGATTTAGCAAAAGCGCGCGGGCAAGTGCATTTGGGTAGTTAATCAATAAAGTTAAAATAGTAACGCACAGGAATTCTCATTAAATAATGAGTGTTTTTATAACATCAGGAACAGGAATCGGCCTTCCGGTTTTTGCATCGATAGACACCAAAATACCTTTACCAATTGCATAGAGTGTTGACTCTTCATTTTCATCATGAAATGTATAATAAAATGTAAATGTCGTGCGTGAAATTTCTGCAAAGTATTGTTTGATGATAATATTTTTTGGGTACACTAAGGGTTTTTTAAAATCGCAGGAGACGTGCACGAGCACATATTGCGTATCTTTATTTTCTAAAATTTCTGCAAAATAACTGGCGCGCGCTTCAGCCATATAATCAAAATAACGGGCATTGTTGACGTGATGATAAGCATCCATATCAACCCAGCGTATGGCAATTTTATAGGTACTAAGTAATTTGCAATCGGGTAAGTCCATATGTTTCATGATTAGTCTTCCTGAATTTGAATAAATCCTTCATGCACACGTAGAGGATAAGTTTTTAAATCTTCATAAGCAGGTGCACTGCAAACTTTCCCAGTGCGCAAACAAAATTTTGCACCATGGAGCGGACAAATGATTTTATCACCTTCAACCGGCGCATCATCTAATTCAAACATTGCGTGTGTACACATCGATTCAATAGCTGCAAATTCGCCATCTATATTAAATATCGCCACATGCGTGCCGTCATTTAAATCATAAAATGTGCGTTCACCTATTTTTAAATCATCAGCTTTAATTACATTTTGCCAAGTCATTATAACATTCCCAATTGTAATTTCGCAGCTTCTGACATTAACGCTTGATTCCAAGGTGGATCAAACACTAATTGAATATCTGTGGAAGTCACACCGCGAATTTTTTTTAATTTTTGCTCAATTTCGCTAATCATTACCGGCCCCATCGAGCAACCCGGCGCCGTCAATGTCATTTCAATAATAATATGATTTTCGCCAGCGCTAGGATGCGTCACTTCACAACGGTACACCAAACCTAATTCTGTAATATTAACGGGAATTTCAGGATCATAACAAGTGGCCAAAACGGCCCACACTTGTTCAACATCAACCTCGCCTGTATCATTGACTACTTCTTCAGGTAATACTTCTGGTTCAAATCCTAAGGCATCGGCATCTTTATTTTCAATGCGCACTAAATTACCGTGTAATTCTACAGTGTAACTACCACCTAATGCTTGCGTCAGCATCACAGCTTCGCCCGCGCGCAAAGTGACAGGCGTTGCAGATGGAATTAAACGCGCATCGCAATCGCGACTTAATGTAATTAAATTTGCACGCAGTTGAATCATGATTTATTTTCCAAAGCATCTTGAAGCGTATGCCACGCTAATGTTGCACATTTAACCCGTGCAGGAAATTCCCGCACGCCAGATAATACCGCTAATTTACCTAAGTTTTCATCCAATTCAACATCGGTTGTTAATAAAGTATGAAATATTTCAAATGCCTTTTGCGCATCCGCAATTGTTTGTCCTGTTAAACTTTCACACATGAGTGATGCTGACGCCATAGAGATGGCGCAACCTTGTCCTTGAAATCCCATTTCACTGATAACATCATTATTTATTTTTAAATCTAAAGTAATTTGATCGCCACATAAAGGATTATACCCATGACCTGTGCAGGTGGGATTTTCAAGTGCACAAAAATGCCGCGGGTTTGAACCGTGTTCAATAATAACTTCTTGATAAAGTTCGCGTAAATCATGCATCATGAGAAAATTCTCTTAACTTCATGCAATGCATCGATGCATAAATCAATTTCATCAGTGGTATTATAAAATGCCATGGAAATGCGCGCCGTTGCTGGCACATTGAAACGTTTCATTAAAGGCATAGTACAATGATGGCCCGCGCGTATCGCAATCCCGGCACGATCTAGAATCGTCGCGATATCATGTGGATGTGCTTTATCCATGACAAAAGAAATAATAGCGCCTTTATTTTCTGCTGTGCCAATAATACGTAAACCCGGAACGCTTTGAATTTTTTCTTGCGCATAATCCAATAGGTTTTTTTCATAAGCGATAATATCGCTCCAAGAAAATTGATTTAAATAATCTAAGGCTGCAGCTAAACCAATAGCACCCGCAATATTAGGCGTGCCTGCTTCAAATTTAAAAGGTAATTGATTAAAGGTGGTTTTTTCAAAACTCACTTGTTCTATCATTGCGCCGCCACCTTGATAGGGTGGAATTTTATCGAGCAATTCTTGCTTACCGTAAACAGCGCCAATGCCGGTGGGTCCATAAATTTTATGGCCAGAAAAAACTAAAAAATCACAATCTAAATCTTGTACATCAATTGGCCCGTGAGAAATGGATTGCGCACAATCTAATAAAACAAGAATATTTTTATCGTGTGCCAGCGCAATCATTTCTTTAACAGGATTAATTGTGCCTAAAGTATTCGACATATGCGTAATACTGACCAATTTAATATTTGAATTTAAAAGGTTTTTATAAGCATTTAAATCTAATTCGCCATTATCTAATACGGGAATAACATTCAGTTTTGCGCCGGCTAATTGCCAGGGTACGATATTCGCATGATGTTCCATGCCGGAAATAATCACCTCATCCCCTGCTTTGATAAAGCCAGACAATAAGTTAATGCCCTCTGTTGAGCCACGAACAAAAATAATTTCTTTACGGCTTTTAGCATTAATAAAATTTTTAATACTATCTCTTGCAGCTTCATACGCTTTATCTGCGCGTGCGCTTAGCGCATGTACGCCGCGATGCACATTGGAATTATCATTTTCATAAAAACGAGAAACAGCATCAATCACGACTTGTGGTTTTTGCGTAGTTGCGGCATTGTCAAAATAAACTAAAGGCTTGCCGTAAACATCTTGATTTAACGCTGGGAAATCTTGCTTATTCATACGCTGCCATTTCTAAATAACGTTGACAATAATTTCTTACGATTTCTGATTCCATTTGATTAAATACATCGTTGGCAAACGCACGGATTAACATGCGTCTGGCTTTGCTCATCGCTATGCCACGTGATTGTAAAAAGAATAAAGCTTCTTTATCCAATTGCCCCGTCGTTGCACCGTGTGTACATTTGACATCATCGGTATAAATTTCTAATTCCGGTTTACTATTGGCTTCGCAAAATTCAGATAACAATAAATTATGATTGCCTTGTTTGGCTTGAGTTTGTTGCGCACCCTGCTTAACGATCACTTTACCGTTAAACACACTCGTAGATTTATCAGCCAATATACCTTTGTACAAAGATGCGCTCGCACAATGGGGAACATCATGATGTGTTAACGTGTGATAATCGACATGTTGATTATTGTGAGTAAAATAAAGACCATTGAGCTGGCAGCTGGCTTGTGTGCCAATTAAATAGGTATTAATATCATGGCGTGAAAAATTCCCACTCAAGGTCACAGCATTGGAATTAAATGCTGAACCTTGGTTTTGCTTAACGTGAACTGAGCCTATGTGGAAAGACTTATTACCTTCTTGCTCTATTTTATAATGCGATAATTTAGCATTTTCTTCCAATATAACTTCTGTCACTGTATTATTAAAATAAGCCACATCATGTAAATCAACATAATGTTCAATGATTTCCACTTTTGAATTTTTACCAACTATGATTAAATTACGTAAGTGATTAACACAGTTTTCACTGTTTTTTGTGCTTACATATAAAATATGCAAAGGTTTATCAATAACGGTATTATCGGGCACTATGAATACAACACCATTTTGCGCCAGTGCATCACATAAACTCGCAAAAGGAAATTCTTTTTGAACTAGCGCTTGCCCTAAATACATTTGCAAAGTTTGCGCATGATCTTTAATGGCTTGCGCATAATCACAAATAATTAAATTTTCTAAAGGTTTTGATTTGTATTGACCATCAATAAAAACAATTTCTTGGCAACGTTCATCCAACATGGAAAATAATTGCAACTCTTGCAAGTGCGTTATTTTTTCATTACTTGGCGTTTTATGGAAATCATTTTTTTGCCAAGCGCGCAATGGCGTGTACTTCCAAGTTTCTCGTTGCGTGCTCGGAATACCTTGCGCCATAAAGTTTTCAAAGGACGCGTTTCGATACGACAATAACCAATCAGGTTCATTGCCGGCTAATAATTTTTTATGTTGTGCTTGATACTGCTCAATTACACTCATCCACCGACTCCTACATAACCACTTTCTTCTAGCTCTATCGCTAATTGCTTATCGCCAGATTTTATGATTTTACCGTCAGCTAATACGTGGACAAAATCAGGAACAATATAATTTAATAAACGTTGGTAATGCGTAATCACTAAGAAAGAACGGTTGTTCGCACGTAATGCATTGACACCTTGCGCAACGACTTGCAACGCATCAATATCTAAACCTGAATCTGTTTCATCTAAAATAGACATGCAAGGCTCTAACATTAACATTTGTAATACTTCATTACGTTTTTTCTCACCGCCAGAAAAACCTTCGTTAACGGCGCGGTAAAGCATTTCTTCATTCATTTGCATTTGCTTTGCTTTTGATTTTATCGCAGCTAGAAAATCCATAGCATCCATTTCAGTTTGCTCGCGATGTCTGCGTTTGGCATTCATGGCTGCTTTTAAGAAGCTAATATTGCTAACACCAGGAATTTCGACCGGATATTGGAAGGCTAAAAACAAACCTTCACGCGCACGCAAATCAACGCTCATGTCTAACAATGATTTATTTTTATAAAAAATATTACCGCTGGTGACTTCATAGCCAGCACGTCCAGCCAATACATTTGCCAAAGTACTTTTGCCAGCGCCATTAGGGCCCATGATGGCATGCACTTCGCCAGGATTAATCGTTAAATTTAATCCTTTTAGAATTTGTTTACCGTCTACGCTTGCGTATAAATTTTCTATGTTTAACATTTAACCTACTGCTCCTTCTAAACTCACGGCCATTAATTTCTGTGCTTCTACTGCAAATTCCATAGGCAATTCTTTAAATACTTGTTTACAAAAACCGTTCACGATCATATTGATCGCATCTTCTTGATCGATGCCACGCTGTAAACAATAAAACAATTGCTCATCACTAATCTTGGAAGTTGCGGCTTCATGCCCGACTTCTGCCGTATTATTTTTAACTTCAATATACGGGAATGTATGTGCTGCACACTCACTGCCTAATAACAGTGAATCACACTGCGTATAGTTTTTTGCATTCTCGGCGCTTTTTAATACTTTCACTAAACCACGGTAACAATTTTGACCGTGTCCTGCGGAAATACCTTTAGATACTATCGTGCTGCTGGTATTTTTACCGATATGTATCATCTTCGTACCCGTATCGGCTTGCTGATAATTGTTGGTTAGCGCCACTGAATAAAATTCACCGACGCTATGATCGCCACGTAAAATAACGCTAGGATATTTCCAAGTGATTGCAGATCCCGTTTCAATTTGTGTCCAAGAAATTTTGGAACGATGGCCTCGACAATCACCACGTTTTGTTACGAAATTATAAATACCACCTTTGCCGTTTTTATCACCTGGATACCAATTTTGTACGGTAGAATATTTAATTTGTGCATTATCAAGTGCAACTAATTCCACAACCGCGGCGTGCAATTGATTTTCATCACGCATGGGCGCTGTGCAACCTTCCAAATAACTGACGTAACTACTTTCTTCTGCAACAATTAATGTGCGCTCAAACTGTCCAGTTTTTGCGGCATTAATACGAAAATAAGTGGATAATTCCATCGGGCATCTAACGCCTTTGGGAATAAAACAAAACGATCCATCGCTAAATACAGCTGAATTTAATGCAGCATAAAAATTATCGGTATAAGAAACCACGGTACCTAAATAACGCTCGATAAGTTCAGGATGATTTTGCACGGCTTCAGAAAAGGATCCGAAAATAACACCGGCATCGGCTAATTTTTCTTTAAATGTAGTCGCAACAGAAACACTATCAAATACGGCATCTACTGCAACGCCCGCTAACATTTCTTGCTCACGCAAAGGGATGCCTAATTTTTCATAGGTGCGTAATAATTCAGGATCAACTTCTGATAAATTTTTAGGCCCGACTTTTTTCTTAGGCGCAGAATAATAAATAATGTCATTAAAATTGACTTTCGGGTATTTTACATAAGCCCACGTCGGCTCTTGCATCGTCAACCAATGCCGATAAGCTTGCAGACGAAATTTTAATAAAAAATCGGGTTCATTTTTTTTCGCAGAGATCGCGCGCACCACGTCTTCTGATAACCCAGGCAAAAAAGCCTCGGATTCAATGTCGGTTATAAAACCGGGCGTATAGGCTTTTTCTAAATAGTCTTTAACTTCTTGGTTACTCACGATTATCCCTCATATCAGCCAATGTCACTTTTGACAATAACTCTAAAACCATGTGATTAATTTTCTGCCAGGGATTTCGCATCTGACAGGCCTGTTCATGACTACATAAGCCGGTACGCACACTACATTCCGTTACCGCTACCCGCCCTTCCATGGCCTCTATAAGCTGCGCGACAGTGATATATTCTAAAGGTTTTGCCAATTGATAGCCACCCTGCGCACCCCGATGAGATATAACCAATTGATTTTTAAGTAATATTTTTAATATTTTACTTACTGTTGGATTGGGTAAATCTAAAGCACTGGCTAATTGGCTGGCATTCCAGACTTCATCGCTATTTTGTTTTGCAAAATAGCTTAGGATTAAGACGGCATAATCGGTTAATTTATTGACTTTAATCATGGGGGCATAATAGCACTAAATTAGTACTGAATGCAATGGCAAGATTTACGGAATTTCAAAAAGTTATGGCTGGATATAATTTTACATATCGAGCCAAAAGTTGTTTGCAATATGACTTTTGGCCCGGTATACTTTCTTATATGGAGCCAAAACTATGATATCACTTATTGGGCGTGAAGCAGAGGTCAAAACATTATCCCAGATCTTTGCATCAAAAGCTGCGGAGCTGGTTGTGCTTTATGGCCGTCGCCGCGTCGGGAAAACTCACTTAATCAGAAGTTGTTTTGCGCAAAAGCCTTTTTATATAGAATTTACAGGCATTCGTAAAGCACCTTTGCACCGACAATTGCAAGCATTTGCTGAAAAACTCTCTGCCACTTTTTTTAATAATATCCCAATAAAAACGCCCACCAGTTGGTTTGAAGCGTTTAGCCTTTTAAATAAGGAAATTGAAAAACTAACTCCCACTCAGAAAATTGTTTTATTTTTTGATGAACTACCCTGGATGGTCACAAAACGCTCTCATCTACTACAAGAATTTGATTACTTTTGGAACACCAGCTGGAGTTTACGCGCTCAAGTTAAAATCGTTTTATGTGGATCAGCGGCCTCATGGATGATTGATAATATTATCAATGCCACAGGAGGATTACATAATAGACTGACACGAAAAATATTACTTACACCATTTAATTTAGCAACCACCCAAAAATATCTCCATTCTATGGGTTATCAGTATACTCATCAACAAATCGTTGAACTTTATATGGTCACCGGTGGAATTCCCTATTATTTAAATAATTTAGTCAAAGATAAATCACTGCAACAAAATATTGAAGCCATGTGCTTCAACCAAAATGGCGCACTTTATGATGAGTTCCCACGTTTATTTGAATCATTATATGAACATGCTGAAATTAATTTAAAACTTATACGCGCCATCTCTAAACAACGACATGGCATTTCTCGGGACCAATTACTCAAAACTGTGAAAATGATATCCGGGGGCAGTTTTAATAAACGCATTCAAGAGCTTGAAGCCGCAGGCTTTATCAAAAGCTATATTCCCTATGGTCGAGAAAAACGTAATATTTTCTATCGTGCTATAGATGAATATTGTTTATTTTATTTACGATGGATAGAACCCGCACGTAGTCATGGTCATGAAATTGTCAAAGGTTATTGGCAAGCTCAATACCATACCCCTGCTTGGTATGAGTGGGCAGGTTATACTTTTGAAAACATTTGTATGAAACATGTAGAAAAAATTCGCCAAGCACTAGAGCTACAATATATCGGTTGCACTGTCGCAACTTGGAAATTCATTCCAAAACCTGGTGAGAAGGTAAATGGCGCACAAATTGATTTATTGCTTGATCGCGATGATGGGGTCATCACCCTGTGTGAAATTAAATTTTCTGATAAACCTTATGCCATCGATAAGGACTATGCCAAATCCCTTATTCAAAAAATGGATGTATTTCAATCGCGCACCCAATCCCACAAACAATTAATGTTAGCTATGATTACTACGCATGGACTCAAAAACAATTTGTGGTCAGAAGATATCGTTCAAGGAGTGGTCACGCTGGAAGATTTATTTAAAGACTAAATGCCAACATACGATTCAGCGGCTTTATCGCTTGTTCGCATAATTCTAAAGATAAATTAATTTCGTTGCCGCCAGTTTTTAAGACTTGTTCTAAATTATCTAAACTATTCATCGCCATCCAAGGACAATGCACACAGCTTTTACACGTGGCGCCATTACCACCGCTAGGTGCTTGAATTAAAACTTTTTCGGGGGCAGCTAATTGCATTTTGTAGAATATGCCGCGTTCGGTGGCAACAATACAAGTTTGTTGCGGCAGCGTTTGTGCGGCTTTAATTAATTGGGTGGTAGAACCTACTACATCGGCCATAGCAATGACTTCTTGGGGTGATTCTGGATGTACTAAAATAGCGGCATCGGGATATTGTTGCTTTAATTCCTTTAAGGTATCAGCTTTAAATGCTTCGTGCACTATACAACTGCCTTGCCAAAGTAACATATCTGCACCGGTTTTGCGTTGTAAATAATCGCCCAAATAACGATCCGGCGCCCAGATAATTTTTTCGCCCTGCTCTTTTAAGTGTTCAATAATCGGAACTGCGATACTACTCGTGACTACCCAATCTGCGCGGGCTTTTACAGCGGCAGACGTATTGGCGTAAACAACAACGGTGCGATCAGGATGTTCATCACAAAATTTTGAGAATTCATCGATGGGACAGCTTAGGTCTAACGAACAATTGGCTTCCAAGGTGGGTACTAATACGCGTTTATGTGGGCTTAGAATTTTTGCGGTCTCGCCCATAAATTTAACACCAGCCACAACCAAAGTATCGGCATCCGCATTTTTGCCAAATTTAGCCATTTCTAGCGAGTCACCAATAAAGCCCCCGCTTTCAGCAGCCAATTCTTGTAATAATGCATCGACATAATAATGGGCGATTAATACTGCATTTTGTTGTTTTAATAAGGATTTCAGAGTCTCAAAACGCTGCTGGCGCTCAGACAATGAATAAGGCGATGCCTGTGGTTTTTGTACTACTTGAGCACTATAATTGTCTATGAGTTGTGCAGCGGTTGTCATACCTTCATTATACCTAATTGGAAACTAAGATGCATATAGAAATTATCGATGCTCAAAATAAAGGTCGAAATTATAATTACCTGATTGCCTGCTCTGAAACTAAAGAAGCAGTGGCCGTCGATCCTATTGCCGTTGATGCTTGTTTAGCTATCGCCCATCAGCGCGGCTGGAAAATTACCCATATTGTAAATACCCATGAACATATTGATCATACCGGTGGCAATGAAGCCATGCGTTGCGCCACTGGCGCAAAACTGTGCGCACATTACCTTGCGCCGATTGAAAATGTTGATATTAAATTACGCGGTGATCATTCTTTGCAAATTGGTAATACGGTTAAGTTTGAAGTTTTAGATACACCCGGTCACACGCTTTCGCATATTTGTTTATTTGCTTATGATTTAGATGATGTTCCGCATTTATTTACCGGCGATATGTTATTTAATGCCGGTTGTGGAAACTGTTTGCATGGCGGTGATGTCGATAAATTATATGAAAGTTTTTCTGAGCAATTTGAACGTTTACCTGATGAAACGCATATTTACCCGGGCCATGATTATATCGATAATAATTTACGCTTTGCGCAAAGTGTCGAGCCACATAATCCACATATTAAAGGCTTACAAGATAAACTCCTTACACATCCAAGACCGTATGTGAGCAATCTTCATATGGAACGTTTGGTCAATCCTTTTTTTCGTGAAGACAGTAATGAAATTGAAGCGACACTGCGCGCAAAAGGTTTTGAATTGCCACTAGAACAAGTGCGTCGTAAAGATATTTTTTTAGCCTTACGCGCGTTAAGAAATCAGTGGTGAAATTTACCAAATGGTTTTGAGTTCGTGAATATCTGCTATTTTTTTATCGGGTGTAATCAGAGCTAGATGATGGTGCAAAGCCGTAGCTACAACGATTCGATCAGCCGGATCAAAATGCTTAATACTTTTTTGTTCAGTCGATAAAACAGCTATGGGTATATTAATACTCAAGACTTTAATATTCCGCGCATCTAACAAGATCTGCAAAAAACTTTCACTATCTATGCCAGGTTCAATACGTTTTTTTTGTATTAACATAGCAATTTTCCATAAACTAATATCACTACAACAGAGTTGTTTTTTCTCATAAGCTTGGTCGATCGTTTTTTTTGCAGTCGCACTCAGTTTTTCGGGAGTTATTGCATCATAAATAAGCACGCACGTATCTAACAAGATCATTTTTCAACATCCCATTGCTCATCAACTGGCGAAATCACATTCCCTACTTTACAGACTTTACGTAAATGTTTTAATTTTTTAATTGCTTCCATATGCTTATCAATAGGCGGCATAAGGCGGGCAATGGCATGGCCATGCAAAGTCACCACAATCTCTTCTCCTTGAGACACGCTCGATAAATATTTAGGTAAATTATTTCGTAATTCCGTCACATTTACTTCATACATAGTGCCCCCATATTTTGACTCTGTACATATTAAATGTACATAATTTGCAGGCAATAAGCAAGCTCATGTGACGACTGATTAAATCATAATTGTTGCAAATTATCAAGAAAATAATCGCTTAATTGATTGTATTCATTAATAAATTAATCATTATTGATTTGCGATGCTTCGGATACTCAAGCTGGCAAGTTAATAGTGAAATTTTATGGATTGTAGTATACTTACTGAATGAACGAAGTACCTGCACCTATTGAACGTATATTTTCTCAAGTGGTTGAATTAACGTCTAATCACCTAGTCGGTAATGAGGGTGTACAGCGTATAATAAAATTAGCACCGCCTCCTCGATCAAGAAAAGACGCTTTAGAAATACTCAAACAAGAGCATAAAAATTTTGACGATCCACGGGTTTATATCAGCCAGGCATGGTTTGCATTAGCTTTTTTCATCTACAAAGAAATTAGCGCTTATGAAAATCCAAAAGGCATTCATTCATTTATTATCCCGTTAATGCAATCATTACTTTTAGCAGGCGTCCTCCTATATATTAATGCGATAATAGGTCCCCTTCCGGGTCCAAAAATTTTAAATAAATTAATTTTGCCACAAAGGGAGTTTGAAAAACATCAACGGGAACTGGCTTTTAAACAAGCTCGTATGAATACACATCGCAAAGGTCCTTTAAGTCCTTGGCGTATATTTTCTTCTAATAAAGAATTGGAAGCTGTATTTGATAGTCACAAAATCCCCGTGTTATTACATGAATCTATAATACTCGCTTTAGAAGGGCTTAATGCCAAATGTAAAGGGTTTGATTGCATCTGCACCTGTGCCTTATTATTATTAAAATTAATTGAAAGTAAAACACAACATACTATTAAATGGTTATATAAACCCGGCACAGGTATTGATGGACAAAATATCATTCTGTTAAACCACACTGCAGGAGGCATTCAAAATTTTGAACAGTGGAATGATGATTGTATTATGCTGGATGGTTGGCACGGCATATGTAAAACTGCTGATCAAATTAAAGAAGCAGGCAACTTTTTTAGCCGCTACCCATTATTATCACCAGAAGATAAAGTTGTATTAGCAACGATTGATCCGTCCCAACATGCTAATTTTGATTATTATATCAAAGAGATGAATAAAGCCATCGATCGATCAAATTATCAAATGAAAATGATTTAATTTTAGTCTATTTGAATTAATTATTTTTCATTCTTTTCTCATTTGCATTTACAGGTTTTGGCGGTTCAAGAATAATTTCTTCTTGTTTAAAGGCTTCACCATGCACCCAACGTTTATTAAATACAATCAAAAAACATCGATCTTTGAGCTTACCTTCAACTTCGGCAAGACGATAAATCGGACCTTGTAAACGCTCATCATGTCTACCTAATTTAAGTCTAATAACGCCATTTTCTTCGTTAGGTTCTTTCTCGCAGCTAATACCAGAATTTGCATGACCCATTTTTACCTCGTAACATTCAGCAAATTTCTTAGTAAAATGCTCTGCTAATTTAGTATAGACCGCCTCTTCTGCATGACATATAGCCCAACAAATACCTTCTTCATATCTATAAGTCAGAGATTTTAAAATCTCTCCATCTTGTAATACTGCCTTAAATTTTTCTCGTATCTGTTTTTCTGTATATAACAGTTGTTTTTTATGTGGCTTAATTTGTTGCATAAGGTTGCTGATTGCGTCTATGCCCGCTTGCACATATTGATGCCGCCGTTTTGCTTTTACAATAGGATCAACCGGATCGCTTGTGATGGCGAGTTTAGTTTGATTTAACATTAAGCTATTCTGCCCAACCGGATTGTTATTATTATTTGAAATACTAACAGTAGGCTCTGGCAATAATATAGGTGCCTGCACAATAGGTGAAGAAAGCTCAAGCGGTTTTTTAACTTCCTTTTGTGGTTTGGTATGAGGTGCAATTTGTCTTCGATATGCCGCCAATTTTTCTTTAAATGGATGGGTATAAGGTACAGGAATATCAGAATATTTATTGTTCAATTTTACTAAAGCACGATCGAGCTCTTCAATATATTCAATCGTTGGAGGATTTATATTTTGCTTAAATAATAGTTCCAGTTGCCAATACAAATATTGCCGCTGCAAAAGATGGGAAGCTGGAAACTGCTGGAAATACAGATTAAAATCTTGAAGCTTGCCTTGAAAATAGGCTTGAGTAATTTTTAGCTCCAAAATCAATAATTGAGTTTGTGTATCAAAATAATCTTCTGGTATTTTACTCAACCAGGTTAAACATAAGCTAAAATCTTTATGGATCTGCTTTACTTCCAATAATGCCAATAAAATAATACGCTGAAGAATATCATTCAATTCATTGATAAAACACAAACGATCCTCATCGGATTGTTGCTCAAAACTGCCTACAAACTGAGTCGCTATCATTAAGGCGTGAGTGATACTTTGCCCTTTATTACTAGAATTAGAAAAGTCTGTTAATGATCTTATAAGATATCCTTGATATAAAAAAGGCAATGCATTTTTATATATCGCCCCTTGCATTCCTCTGAAAATTTTAATGATCTCAAAAATCGGCTGCGTTGATATAAAACCACGACTATAAAGATGGGTGAGCGCTAATAAAAGTGAATTTTTTCTAAATTCAGCCAGACTATTTGGAGGTGTAGCTATCCAATCATCACCTAAATCATTTTTTAGTTTCAAAAGAGCATATACTTGTTCATCTGAATTTTGAATTTTGCCTATGCGGGAGATTCTATTTTCATATTCACGATGCCTTTCATCAAAATCATTGGGATATTGAAAATCATTTTTAATTAACTGCCTCAATTTCTTCAGAGTTTCCTCATCTTTGCTGAAGTGCTTGAGTATATGATTTACTAATTTTTTACCTTGAGGATAGCTCCACGTTTCACTAATAAAATCAAATTGGTTATTGCGTGTTTTTATAAAAACATTAAGACCATGTGTTAATAAAAGATCAAGTATTTGCAACCAATGCGCTTCATGTTGCGCATCGGTTGCTTTAAAAAATTCAGTGGCGATTATATTCAGTATAGGATCATTTTCTGCGCTAATAACATTAGGGTTCACACCTCTTGAGAGTAAAAGTTTAACAAATGCTACAGAGCATTCTTTATTTTCATTCTGAATCGCTGAAAATAAAACCGGGCTTGGTTGATAAAATTCCGGGGCCAGAGCATCTAACATTTTGGTGATGATTGATAAACCTTGATTTAAATCAGTACTCTTTGAGCATGCGATCTCTAATGGATAAGTCCCATCAATAAGCGCTTGCATGAGGATGTTTTTATCAAAGGTGTTTAATATGTATTCTGTAGTTTGGTATTGCTTTTCTTGTATGCTAGTAAACAAAGGGTTCGAGCCGAAAATATCATAGCTAAAGTTATTTTCTACTTTTAATATTTCTTTGGTGATAGATAAATCAACATCTCCTATTTGCGCGACATAGTGTAAAACAGTTCGATGATAAAGACGAACGCCACTCCAATCTAAATTTCTACTTTTTAATAATTTTAGGAGTATTTTTTTATATTTACTCTTATCTTCTGCTTCACAAAAATAAGCACACTCTAATACCAATCGAAATAATGATACAGAACTGCTAAGTTCAGTTACATTAGGATCAAAATCTGGCATCGATGCTAATAAGTTAAACGTATTTTCATTGCCGTAGGCAACTGCCAGCGAAGGTAGTGGTAAATGCAAATTTTCTTGGTGAAAATATACTGATGCATAAGTACCATAAGAATTTTTTTCACGTGGTGTTTTATGTTTTTTAATTGCGCCTTCGATACGAGCAAGGTCTGGATATAATCCGTGCTCTGTGATAATTATCATATAATAGCTTTTGTTTTAGAAACCTGAGTGGCATTTTAAGTGAAAAAAATCAAAATTACAACTAGTAGAGGCGATGTTTAACGAGACATTTTAGGCGCAGTTAAAGATTCACCTTGATAGCCTTTGACTTCACCAAAACACGTATGATTATTCCAATCATTCACCGCTTGCACCAACTCAGCATCCGTGCGCGCAACAAAATTCCACCAAATTAAAATTTCCTCGCCAAAAGGTTCGCCGCCTATCACTAAAATCCTTGCGCCTTTTTTAATTTTAATTTTAATTTCTCTGCGGCCGCAGCCTAAATATAATAACGTCGTTAAATCGATTAATTCACCTTCAACTTCAATCTCACCTACTAGCGGTAAAATTCCATATTCAAATTTTGGATTAAGTGGCAATACCGTTTCGGAATCTTCTTGCGCATACACTTCAAAGCCTACTAAGGGTGTATAGACTTTAGCGGGCGATTGCTCGCCTAAATAATCACCCGCCAAAATATGAACAAATAAACCATCGTGTTGAACATAAGGCACACTTTCATAATGATGAAAATTAGGTTCCATAAACCGATCGCTATTAGGCAAAGCGATCCACAATTGCACGCCGTGTAACATGGTATCTGGCAGTGATTCTTCTGAATGCGAAATGCCTTTTCCAGATGTCATTAAATTCACTTGCCCAGGTTTAATGACTTGTTTTGAACCCAGACTATCACGATGCAAAATTTCACCGTGCAAAGTCCACGTAAATGTTTGCAACCCCATATGCGGATGCGGCGCAATATTAAGACCAGCGGTCTTTAAATCCAATGGTCCAAAATGATCAAAAAAACACCAAGCGCCAATCATGCGACGTTCACTCGTAGGCAGCGCACGGCGTATCGTTAAATCTTCCCCAATATGCGCCTCATGCGTCTTGATCTTTTGCGAAAGCATTTGCGCAGCAAGCGGGCAATCTTTGGAGTCGGATAATTGTGGTTTTGCGATTAAGTCACTCATGCTAGAATTATAGCCTATTATTAAAAAACTAAAGAGGAATTATGCTCGTCGACTCACATTGCCATTTGAATATGTTGAATGAATACCCGCACGATTTAGCGAGTATTTTTAATAATGCGCGTGATAATAGTGTGGAACATATGTTATGCGTGTGCGTCACGCTCGATAAATTCCCAGAAATTTTAGCGATCGCTAAAGAGTATCCGCAAGTCAGTAGTTCTGTTGGATTGCATCCGACTGAAGTTGTAGATCATGAACCTACTTTCGATGAGTTAATGCATTATGCGCAACATAAAGAAGTTGTAGCAATTGGTGAAACGGGTTTGGATTATTATCGCTGCGAAGGTGAAGACATGGCCTGGCAACAAGCGCGTTTTGTGACGCATATTAGCGTTGCGAAACAAATCAGAAAACCATTAATTATTCATACGCGCGCCGCGCAAAAAGACACGATTGCTTTTATGAAAAGTGAAAATGCACGTGATATTGGCGGTGTGATGCATTGTTTTACTGAAGATTGGGACATGGCAAAACAAGCGCTGGATTTAGGTTTTTATATTTCAATTTCAGGAATAGTCACATTTAAAAATGCATTGCAAGTGCAAGAAGTTGCAAAAAAAGTACCGCTAGATAGATTATTAGTTGAAACAGACGCGCCCTATTTAGCACCTGTTCCATTTCGTGGAAAACCTAATCAACCAGCTTATGTTAGACATACAGCACAAGCTATTGCGGATTTACGTAATATTACCTTTGATGAAGTTGCACAAGCAACTACGCAGAATTATTTTTCTTTATTCGGCAATCGCGTAACAAGCAATTGATCGACTTTGTGATTGTCGATGTCAACTACTTCAAATTTATAGCCTTGATGAATAACGTATTCCGTGCGTTTTGGAATTTTGCGTAGCATATACATAATAAAACCAGCCATGGTTTCATAGTTTTCAGTATCGGGAAATTCATCGATTTTAAAGGCGCGCATGACATCTATGATTGGGGTTGCGCCATCGACTAACCAAGAATTTTCATCGCGTTGAACAATTTGTTCTTCTAAAATATGGTGGGCCCATTCGCCCATAATGGCTATCATCAAATCATTGATTGTTAAAATACCGACGACCAAACCATATTCATTAACGACTGCTGCAAAATCAACTGTTTGGTTTTTAAAATACTCCATGGCCTCATAAATAGTCAGCGTATCAGGAATGGTTGATGCGGGATGCAATAACGTATCGTTTTTTAAATCAATTTTTTTACCGTCTAATAACCACATGAATAATTCTTTGGCATTAACATAGCCTTTGATATTATCTAAAGAATCTTCGCACACTAAAAATTTATTATGGCCATGCGTATCCATTTTTAGTTTAATGCTCTCTTCATTATCATCTGTGTAAAAGTAAAAAATACTATCGCGCACGGTCATGGCTGCAGAAATACTCAATGATTGCATTTTGAAAACATTTTCAATGAGCTGATATTCTTCACGTTGTAAAAGCCCTGCTTTTGCCCCCGCGGTCATCACGGCAAAAATATCTTCATAAGTCAGATCGTCATGACGCGTCGTTGATACGTTGAATAATTTAAATAAACCATTCGCTAGACCATTAAATAACCACACTAATGGGCTGAGCATGGCAATAACCCATAATAATGGACGAATAATAACAAGGGCTACCGACTCTGGATAAGTCATCGCCAAACGCTTAGGCATTAAATCAGCAAATAAAATAAAAGCACTGGTGATGAAAATAAATGATAACGCTGTGCTGATACTTGCCAAGTGTTCGCCTTGATAGATATGACTGACAGCATTCATAACCAAAGGCGTAAATTGCGAATCACCAATCATACCGCCTAAAATGGCAGCAGTATTTAAACCAATTTGAATGGCAGTGAAAAATCGTCCAGGTGAAGCTTGCAATGCTAATATTTTATCGGCATTTTTATCACCCTCTTCTGATAATAATTGCAATTTAATTTGTCTTGACGCTGCAAGTGCAATTTCAGACAAAGATAAAAATACACAAAACAAGACACACAATACTAATAAAAATAATGTTTCGATTAAACCCATGATCATCACCTCAATATTTGCTGGGCCAATTCACAAAATGCTTTAACCGAAACTTCATTAAAGCGTTTAGGGCCTTGGATTAATGTAAAAAGTGGATCAGATAAATAGGCTTGCGCTTTTGCTTCAATTAAAGGCAATGCTTCATGACGGCGTTTAATATGGCCTAAGGGATAATCGATCTGCTCTCTTAATACTGTTCCATCTGACAGATGCACAACGACTGCATTTGCAATCGCACGTTTAGTGGGATCATAATAATCATGGGTCATTTGCTTATTTTCTGTAACAACCATTGTATCACGCAGCGCATCAATTTGTTGTTGATGCTGATTTGCAAAATCATCACTGTAACTTTGTGCCGTTAGTTCACCTTGCAATAAAGCCACTGCAACCATGTATTGTAAACAATGATCCCTATCGGCAGGATTATTCAAAACGCCTTGTTTATTAATAATGCGCATCGCGGCATCTTGCGTTTGTATTTCAACTTTTTCGATCAACTGATTAATTTTAGAATGTAGAATAAGCGCAGCTTCAACAGCAGTTTGCGCATGAAATTCTGCTGGATAAGCGACTTTAAATAAAATATTTTCGATAACATAACTATCAAATGGACGTGATACTTTTAAATTCTGCCCATTTAAATACACATCATTAAATCCCCACAGTTTTCCAGTTAAAACTTTAGGATAACCAGGTTCGCCTTGTAATGTTAACATGGCGAGCCTAACCGCGCGCGATGTAGCGTCCCCTGCTGCCCAAGATTTTCTGGATGCAGTATTAGGCGCATGACGATAGGTTCTTAAACTTTGGCCATCTAAAAATGCTTGTGAAACCGCATCAATAACTTGTTGATGATTGCCACCGAGTAGATGCGTTACAACTGCTGTCGATGCAATTTTCACTAAAATCACATGATCTAATCCAAGTTCATTAAATGCATTTTCAAGTGCAAGCACACCTTGAATTTCATAGGCTTTAATCATGGCGGTTAATACATCATGCATGGTTAAATCTGGATTTGATCGTTGCGCAACAAAATCTGCTACAGCTAAAATAGCGCCCAAATTGTCTGAAGGATGCCCCCATTCTTTAGCAAGCCACGTATCGTTAAAATCATTCCAACGAATTAAGGTGCCAATATCAAATGCTGCTTTGATGGGATCTAATCTAAATGTTGTACCAGGAACATGAACGCCATTAGGTACTTGTGTATCGGGAACAATAGGCCCCAATAAACGTTTACATTCTGGAAATTGCAAGGCTAGCGCCGCACAACCTAATGCATCTAATAAACACAGCCGCGCAGTTTCATACGCTAAATCTGACGTAATCGTTTTATTGCAAACGTAATCTGCAATGTCTATGAGTAGCTGATCTGTTTTCATCTGTTTTCTATCGCTATAAAATTTTTAGCTTCTGGGCCTATATATTTTGCTTCGGGTCTGATAATCCGATTATCACCACGTTGCTCCATAATATGAGCGGACCATCCCGTGACACGGGAAATCACAAATAAAGGTGTAAATAATTCCGTAGGAATATTTGAAAAATGATAAGCAAGTGCGCTGTAAAAATCGACATTAGGGAAAATATGTTTTTCATCCCACATGATTGTTTCTATCACTTGCGCAATTTGAAATAAATTTTGATCATGATCAATTTGCTTTTTCATAATCACAGAACGTGGATCAGATTCCGTATAAACACGATGCCCAAAACCCATAATTAATTTTTTATCTGCTAGCATTTTTTTAATGCCAGCTTGTGCATCACTAGGCGATTTAAAAGAACTGATTAATTTCATCGCGGCTTCATTCGCACCCCCATGCAATGGACCACTCAATGCACCGATGGCTGCAGTAATGGCAGAATAAAAATCAGCTAAAGTGGAGGCCACGCAGCGCGCGGTAAATGTTGAAACATTAAATTCATGTTCTGCATATAAAATTAAAGAAATATTTAAAATTTTACGCGCGCTCGAATCCACTTTCCCATGTAATAATTTTAAAAAATGATCGGCAATATGTTTTTCATTGGTTTGCGTATCTATACGTTGCCCTTCATGCGCATAGTGATACCAATATAATAAAACAGAAGGAAAAGTCGCGAGTAAACGTTCAGCAATCATAACGGCATCATGCTGGGCCGTTTCCATTTCTAGCGTACCTAACATGGAGCAAGCTGTTCTTAATACATCCATAGGGTGCGCTGTATTTGGGATTTGTTCTAAAACAATTTTTAATTCATAAGGCAGGGCTTGATGCTCAACTAAACGTGACATAAATGCATTAAGTTGAGTTTGATTGGGTAAATCACCGTGAATTAATAAATAAGCAACTTCTTCAAAACTGGCATGTTCACATAAATCAGCAATTGCATAACCACGGTAACGTAATTCGTGTGTTTGCGTTACCGCGCAAATAGCTGTTTCTCCCGCTGTAATGCCTGCTAAACCTTTATTTTTTTGCATCATAATTTAAATACTCGTATAACTGTTCGCGTGTTTGCATATCACCTAAACATTCACGCTGCGTACCTTGTTTTTTTATCGTTTGATAAACTGCAAGCGCAGCTTGATTCATAGCGCGAAATGCACTCAAAGGATATAAAATCATATCCACATTTACTTGTTTTAATTCTTCTACGCTAAACAAGGGCGTTTTACCAAACTCGGTAATATTCGCCAAAATGGGAATATCTAAGGCTTGTTTAAACAAACCATAATCCTCTAATCGTAAAGCTGCTTCTACAAAAATCGCATCAGCGCCTGCATCTTGATACGCTTTTGCACGTAAAACCGCTGCTTCTAAACCTTCAACCGTAATGGCATCCGTGCGTGCCATAATCATAAAATTTTTATTTTCACGCGCGCAAGTCGCTTTTTGAATACGTTCCACCATTTCTTGTGTTTTGACTAATTGTTTACCATCAAGCTGACCGCAACGTTTTTGTTCTATTTGATCTTCAAGATGCAAACCCGCAGCACCCGCGGCTTCTATGCTTTGTACAGTTTGAGTAATATCCTCAAATCCTGTATCGGCATCGACCAATAAAGGTAAAGACGTGACTTGCGTAATACGCTCAATATCGATTAAAACTTGATTTAAAGTGGTAAGACCAATATCAGGAATTCCGTAGGAGGCGTTGGCCACGCCTGCCCCGGATAAATATAAAGCTTCAAACCCAGATTTTTCGGCCAAAATAGCACAATAGGCGTTAATTACGCCCACTATTTGAAGAGGTTTTTCCTGCGTTTTTAAGAATGACATTTTTGTGCCGTGTAATCATTAAATAAATCGCTGGGGAAAGCAATAATAATAAACCTAGCACTAAATAAGCTTCATAGTGCCATACACTAGCATAGTCTAACTTTTCAGGCGGAACAAAGCCCAATAAGAACACTAAAACGGCAGTTAAAAAGCCAAACCCTGAAATGAGCCACATACCTAAATTTCCACCGGGTACCTTAAAGGCACGCACACGATCCGGTTGCGTATAACGCAGACGTATCGCGGAGGCAAAAATAAAAATATAAATCAATGCAGCTAATTGCGTGGTCAAAGCGGTCATAATCCAAAACGCATGACTCACAGAAGGCATGAGTAAAAACGCATAAGCTAAAATTGAACCAATCACCGCTTGCCAAAATAAAATAGCAATGGGGATATTCGCTTGCGTAGTTTTAGTAAAATGCGCTGGCAAATAACCTGATTGTCCCGCAAATAGTAAACCTTTTGCTGGCCCTAAATACCAGGTATTAACTTGTGCTAATGTTCCGATTAATAGCATCAATGCAATTCCTTCAACAAAATAAGGAATACCGATACGCGTACCTATGGTTTCAAAAATTTGTAAAGTGCCCGCTAATAAACTTACATTATCGTGCGGAATTAAGTAAGCAATCGCAAGCGATCCAAAAATAGAAAGTGTCACGATAATACTGGCAGATAATAATAAAGAACGGCCAAAATCACGTTGCGGATTACGCGCTTCTTGTACGTGATAAGCGGTAATTTCCATACCTGAAAAACCTAAAATAACTCCGGTAAAAAATACAATATTTTGTAAATTAAAATCGGGTAATAAAGCGTCCCAAGAAAAACTTATCTCAACGGGATGCCCACTCCACAACCAATGGATCGCCAAAATAATAATTAAAGCACCCGGAATAATCGTACCTAATGTAGTCCCAACAGAACTAAACCAAGCTGAAACTTTCATCCCTGCAAAATTCACAAAGGTAATCAGCCAAAAAATAGCCAAGGTCACCCAGAAAATAAATGCCTGGCTTTCAACTAATAATGGATTGATGACAAAAGCAAGTGAAGCTGCTGCAAAAGACATAATGGTAGGAAATAAAACAATGCTCGTCGTCCAAGCCGCCCAAATCCCCGCAAAACCCCAACGATCGCCAAAAGCTTCACTGGCCCAAACATACACGCCACCGTCTTTTTGCCAGCCTGTAGCCAGCTCAGCGCTCACCAATGCGGAAGGAATTAAAAACAACAATGCGGCCACTGTATAAAAAAATACAGACGACCATCCATACAATCCCATTAATGGCAAATTACGTAAACTTACAATCGCAGACACACTTAATAGAGTCAAAGCCAAAACGCCTAGAACCCGTCTAGGGGGATTTTTATGTAATTCTGCCATTGTTTGCGTAATTCCTAAAAAAAGATTAACGATTTAACATAGTTGCCTAAAGATTGCAATCCCGGCTATGATACTAGGATAACTAAACAAGGTGTTGAACTTTGCTGATTTCCCTGCTTTCTCTTATTCTATATGCGCTATTTGTCATAGTAATTACGGTGTATGCCTATCAAAAAACACAAAGTTATCAAGACTATATCATAGGTGGGCGCCGCTTTGGCGGTCTTGTAACCGCTATGGGTGTTGCAGCTACGGATATGAGCGCATGGCTCATGTTGGGTGTTCCGGCCATCTTTTATTTATATGGATTAAATCAAATTTGGTTGCCGATAGGTTTATTAATTGGTTCGTTCATTAATTGGCAATGGGTAGCGCCACGCTTACGAATTTATACCCAAGCAGCAAAAAACTCATTAACCTTGCCGTCTTTTTTTCAACACCGCTTTTTAGATACTGAGCGCTCAAAGATTCGCATTATTACGGCGATTATTTTTCTGATCTTTTTTACCTGTTATGCAACGTCTGGATTTGTAGCCGCTGCAAAATTATTTAGTAATGCATTCACACTGGATTATAAAATGGCGCTTTATATTTCTGCGCCTGTGGTTATTTTATATACCATGATCGGTGGTTATTTAGCTATTAATTGGATAGATCTGTTTCAAGGCACACTCATGCTGCTCGCTTTAGTTTTATTAGCGATTTTGGCGAGCGTAGAATTTAATCAAGATTGGAGTTTATTTTCTAATATTCACATGTCCGAGCGTTTAGATCCACTGCATGATATTTCTTGGATAGCATTTGCATCTGCTATGGCGTGGGGATTTGGTTATTTTGGTCAACCGCATATTTTAGCGCGGTTTATGTCGGCAAGAGGCATTAAAGAAATTCGCGTCGGTAAATATGTTTGTTTAAGCTGGATGGTTTTAGCTTTTATGGCTACGGCCCTTATCGGTATGATTGGCTATTATTATTTTCCAATAGGCACTTTAGCTTCTGCAGAAACTATATTTCCCATGCTGACGCAAACACTATTTTCACCTTGGTTTTCAGCCTTAGTTTTTGCGGCGATTATTTCTGCCCTTATGAGCACGGTGGCTGCAGTATTATTTGCGGCGGCATCAAGCTTAATAGAAGATTGTTATCATCCTTTATTGCGTCCTAAAGCTTCAGGAAAAGAATTAATTTGGATGGGACGTTTTGTAGTTTTAATCACAGCCACTATTGCTGCACTACTGGCTTTGCAAGGCGAAAACCCCAGTATATTTAAATTAGTAAGCCATGCTTGGGGCGGATTAGGCGCAGCGTTTGGTCCGGTGATTATCATGTCGCTTTTTTGGTCCAGAACTAACTATTACGGCGCAGTTTGGGGTATGGTATTAGGCGGCAGCGTGACCCTTATTTGGATATATTGCCATTACAACTTTTCAGCGCCCCTATTCCAACTCTACGAATTAATTCCTGGTGCAATAGCTGGCTTTATGGGCGTCCTATTAGGAAGCACTTTAAGCGCCCAACCTTCCATTCTTATTCAACAACAACATAAAAATTTCTTGCTACAGTTGAAATCTGCGAGAGATTAACTTAAAGCGTGTTTACGTTAGCTTTGCAACAATTGTTGAACTTGCACTTGAGCTTGAGCTTGAGCTCGCACTGCTACTAGCTGTTTTATAAGCAGGATTAGAAGCTGGGGATTTAGTTGCACTGTTTGGTAACGCTTTTTGTAATAATTCAGCCAGCGTCTTATCTAATCCTGCTCTTGGTAAATTTTTATCTATCACGTCTTCTATGGTATTGTTCCCAATATTTTTTAAGCTAAGATCACAGCCTCGTGAAATTAAATATTTGAATATTGCCACTCTATTTTCACACAACTTATCATCAAAAATAATAGAAGCTTTTTCCGTGAGCTCTTTTCTATCCGTACAGTAATGCGCTAAAGTTTTAGAAGTATTTTCTTCTTGGAAATTTATTATCATACTTAAATCTAAAGATTGTAGTTCGGAAATGTTTCCAGATTGCACATATGATTTTGCCACATCAAACTCTGCGCGCAACTGCGCCTTGCATATTTTAATTGCATCCGTTATTTGTGATTCTGTGTCAATGGCTATTCCAATAAACTCGTGAAAATTCCCAAGACTAAGATCAACTTCGGCTGTATTAAAAATATTATTTTGATGTTCTATTTGATTTCTCAATCCTTTGTTCGAATGAATATTGGATAATTCTAAAAGAGTAAATAAATCGCTAAAAACATGCTCAACTGCCATTCTTAAGGTAAGATCTGACTGAAATACTTCTTGCATATCGCGTATGTATATAACTTCTCTGCTTGTTGCATTATCTCGAATCAATTTTTGATCATTCTTAATGGCTTTTAATATAGATTCATCAGGAATTAGCATTTCCTGTAATCTTAAAATAAAACATAGCGCGAGAGATAAATTGTTATCCACCCCTGGATTTTCTAATTTAAGTTTATTATAAAAATCATGGCTTAAATCTTTTTGTTTTAATAACAAAAGAAATTTACTCATATTATTCAAACGATTCACAGTATTACCTTCAAATTCAACAGACCATTTTTTCTGAGCATCTTTTCCCAAATGATTGCGAATTTTCTCTAAAGTAGATTTGGTTATTTTTTTTGATGTCACTTTGCCACAAAGTAAATCAATTTCATGAATTTTATTCTCTAATTTTTGCGCGCACTCAGCAATATTATCATCCATTCTTTTTTCATGATCAGCGCCAAAAGATTTTCCTCTGTTTTCTAATTGCGCTTTTTTGTCATTTTTATCTTTTTTAACTTTGTCCAAGTCAGCTTGGCATTTAATAATCGATCCTTGCAAATCCGATATAAGTTCCTGTTCAGCTGCTGGAGTTAATCGAACATTACTATCAATATCTTGTTTTTCCTCTGCATAACATGCTACAACTTTCGCTTTGGCATTCTGATCATTTAGCATTGCTAAATGTTTAGCTTTTACTTCTTTAATTTGTTCTTTAAAATGTATTAGCTCTGTTTTTAAATCCTTAAATGGCTGTTCAGCATTGCCTTCAATAATACTTAAATATTGCGGTAGTTTGGATGGCGTCTCCACAGCTTTAGCAATTTGATTGCGTAAGTCAGACAAATCCACCCAAGGTATTGCTGTAAATTGATCTTTTATTGGATTACTTAAGTTTCGTGACATTTGTGCATATTTTGAAAATTCCCCTATTCGCTTTAAAATGCCAAGCAAAGCGTGGGATTTCTGTTTAGAAGCGGGTGCATCAGCAATAATACCAGCTTGATCAACAAGCAATAATAATTCATCCAATGAACGTAAATCTATCAATGGCTCTGTCATATGATATAAAGGTTCAAGCCCTTTTATCCAAGCTGATGCAGGCATTTCTGCAGTACCTGTACCTTTTTTATACCATTTCTCCTTATTTGCTAACACAGCCTGTAAACCTGCTATAACATGAGGAACAGCTTGAAAAATAAATTCTTGTAAATTATTTTGTATTAATTGAGCAGCGGTACTAAAAAAATCGTGTTTTGAATTATTTGCATAAAAAAATAAAGAACGCAATGTTTCTATATTTCGCCAAGGTAATAAATGGTAATGATCTTTTATCAAGTCATAAGTTATATTAGTGATGCAAGTTGATAACATTGAAAATGCAGAATTTAATTCATCTTTATGTTTTGCTATATCCTCAGGATTTTTACAAAAAGCTTGTAGTGCAATTGAAATATTTAATGCTATATTTAAAAACTCGCTATCGCGATTTTTTTTACCATTAAGCGTATCAACAACAGGTTTTCTTAATAAAATACAATAATTAATATTCAGCTCATTAAGATGTCTTTGGAAATCATTACGTGCAGGCATTTTTGATATTTCTACGCCATATAATAAATAACTCAAATCATTAGCGGTATAATTTCCTAAAGGCAGCTTATCATAAGGCCTAAATTTAATTTGGTCCGTTGAATTCGGATTCGCGTTTTTACTCACCAGTAATTTTATTGTACTCATCCTCCCGCTGCCAGCAGCATAATGTAGTGCACTCATGCCACTACCATCTTTTATATTAACATCAAATCCTTTCTCTAAAAGAGCCACAATAACTTCGTCATAACCTTTCTCAGCAGCTATATGCAATGCCGTTCTATACTTTTTATCTTGTAGAAAAATATCTGTATCGGGATTTTTAGTTAAATTAAAATATATTCCTTGGTTAGGGTCAGCGCCAAATTGAAAAAAACCTCTCTCAGATTTTATGACAATATCTTGTTGCCCATCTTTTTCAATTACACCTAAGTTTTCAGGCCTTCCCTCATTATGTTTTTTGATTAATTTTAAAGCTTCATGTTTTGAGCCATTTTTTAAATAAGTAATTAGCTGGGATTCTTTTAGGAGTTCACCTAACTTCATTTATTATTTTCCTTTATTTATTTTATTAAAAATCTTTTATAAGTAGCCAGTTTAATCTGTAAAAGAAATAATATGCAAGCAGACAAGCTTTTTGTTTGCTGCGCAACTAATGCATGTAGGATATTTGCCATATGTCGCGTGCGACAAAACCCATTCTTCACCAATCCAATTGATTACAACATGAACCCAGGGTATGATGAGCAGATAACAAACTAAATCGAGGTTCACATGTGGGTCCCAATCGTCGAAACCATTTTCAGCCTAGGCCTATTCCTAAACGCAGCTCTGTTTGTCCCACAAATCATTCGCCTTTATCATAAAAAAGATTCAAAAGAACTCTCCCTCTTAACCTTTGCGGGTTTTAACTTTATTCAATTTTTCACCATTTTACATGCACATATTCAGCAAGATTATATTCTTATGATTGGATTTATTATGAGTTTTATTGCTTGTGGGATTGTGACGGGGATGATTATTTATTATCGGTTGATTGATTAAAATGAATTTTAGCAATCTCGATCTTTTGCATCAGAAATCTGAAAGCATATTAAATGATCGCGCAAGCAAAATAAAACTTCTTGAATTAAATGAAAAAATTATTTCATTATCAATCGAGGCACTAGAAGCATTTTTTAATAAGAAATTTTATATGTTTGATGCTCAAGTTGGTGAAAATCTTTGCCAGATACGAGCATATAAAATCTTACTATTAAGCTTTGATTTGCTTACCAACAAAACTTGTCATATTAAAAAAGATCTTGCCAACCTAAAGATATTGAATGAAAAAATTAAATCCATAATTAATAACATTAGCGATTCATCAAAAAATATCACTTCTTATTATGAGATTTTAGATAAAAAAGAACCTTTAATTTCTTTTTTTAAAAAAAATAATATTTACTCGACTATATCTCACGATACTATTTTTATAATACTATCTTATGTTTTGCATATTTTCAGCTTAAGGAAAGATAAAATTCCTGTAGCTATAAATTATGAAAAAATCGGCGACCATTTATTAATATCGAAATGCTCATCTAAAAGAATCATCCATGATTATCAAAAAAAGCTTTCTCAATTAAGCGCAGAATTTATCATTAACATCTCAAATGAACATCCATCATTAAATGAAATTGATATTATTTTACCATTTTTACAGAAAACCTCAGATGAAGATCGCTGCGTTCTTCCCTGTTTTTGCACAACATTTATTATATTACAAGATATGATCAACAAAGAATTACCATTATTAAGCATGGTCGAACGAAAAAACCTTCATGCAAAAGAAATTGACACAATGGTGTTTTTAACCATAGGAAATAAACACCAAGGTGTTTTCACTGCTAAAAACAAAATTAACATTAACTATCCATGCTTAGTAACTAGAGGTGAGGTTATATACAATACCTCCAATCAAATTGAAAATTCAACGCAATATTCTCAACGTTTTTTAAATACTGGTGTTTTTGATATTTTATTACAAAACACAGCCATGCACCCGCAATATTCTGGCAAAAGATTATTTCCGCTGCGCGATAATCCATATTTAACTTTAACTACAAATAAGATTCAAGCCATATCAAATACAGCAAAAAATCAAGAGCTTATTTTAAAAAATTACAGAACCCGAGCTATGGACATAGGTTGTTGTAAAGAAAATCCACAATTATTTCATCTGAAGCATATTTATTCTAGTATAATATCTACAGAGCTTAATAAAGCTAAAATGTTAAATTATGCAAAAAAATCAAAAAATAAAGAACTTTATGCTATTGAGAATTAAATGCCATGAATAATCAATACGACAAGAATATAGATAAAATTCAAAAAATCGTTTCACTTATTCCTGGCCATGTTTATTATAAAGATAGAAATGGCGTTTTTATTTGGTGCAACAAATCACAGCTTGATGACCTTGGCATGGTGACTTTAGAAGAATATATTGGCAAAACTGACTATGACATATTTCCGAAGCATCAAGCCGACCTATTAAGAAAAAATGATATAGAAGTCATGGACTCTGGGATTCCTCAATCTTTTGAAGAGCCTTGTTATGATAAAAATCAAGTAGAAATAGTCTATTTTTCTCAAAAGATTCCATTAAAAAATGATAGTGGAGCAGTAGTAGGACTGCTAGGCATCGCAATCGATATTACAGAAAGAAAGCATAAAGAACTAAAATTAGAAAATGAAAAAAAAGAAACTGCAATTGCTTTAGAAAATATTATAAATAATTTACCTGGCCATGTATATTGGAAAGATGCAAGTTTTACTTACAGAGGATGTAACAATATTCAGGCCAAAGATGCAGGATATACGAAAGAAGAATTTGTAGGTAAAACAGATTTTGAAATGCCATGGAAAGATGAAGCCCATATTTTAAGAAAGTACGACAAAGTTGTGATGGAAAAAGATCAAATTATCACATCAGAAGAACCTTCTATGCTTGCCAATGGAAAAGAAGCAATTTTTTTATCAAAAAAAATGCCACTAAAAGATGCGGAAAATAAAACTATTGGCGTTCTCGGCATCTCCTTCGACATCACCGCAGAAAAAGAAGCAGAAAAATTACGATTAGAGAAAAAAACACTCGAAGAACGCGAAGCTGTGACTAAATTAATTGCTGCTAGCATGGCGCATGAATTACGCACACCGTTAACTGCTATTGATGCTGGGCTTGAAGGGATAAATTTGATTTTTCCTAAAATTCTTGAAGGTTATTTAATGGCGAAAAAGGCTGGGGTGAATGTTCCTTTTATTCCACCAATGCAGCTTAAAGTATTCGAACGCTTAATTGAAAATACAAAGATGGAAACACGAGCTGCTTTTTCTGTGATTGATATGTTGTTGATCACAACGAATACTTCGCAGATTGATACTGAAAAATTCAAAGAATGCTCCATAGGTAAAATTGTGGATGAAGCACTCAAACGCTACCCATTGCAAGATGATGATATGAAAGTCATTCACTGGAAACGATGCGATTTTACTTTTTGGGGCGATGAGATATTAATGACGCATGTGATTTTTAATTTGCTTAAAAATGCTTTGCATTATTTAAAAGCTGCGAATAAAGGTGAAATTTTTATTACGTGCGATCAAAATGAAAAATTTAATATTTTACACATTAAAGATACTAGCGCGGGTATGGATCCGGAAGTATTGGCCCATATATTTGAGCGGTTCTTTTCGCGCACGCGGCATGGATCGGGTGTGGGTTTAGCATTTTGTAAATTAGTGATGGAAAGTTTTGGTGGTGATATTAGCTGTGATTCTGTCAAAGGCGAATATTCTGATTTTACTCTGATGTTTCCGAAGCGTTAGAAGACTCCCCCATTAACGCACCCACCGGTGCACCGCCCACACTTGCGGTTGTGGTATCGCTTAATGCATTGCCTAGAACGCCTGTTTCTTGATCAGGTGAAGACGCACAAGCCATTAGATAGAATGAAAATAATAACGTGATTATTATTTTATGCATTAATTACCGCCACCGCCGGTCATGGATGAAGTCGGCGCGCCTTCTTCTGTAGATTCACCATTACCACCCAAAGGATTATCTGGGCCGCTTGTGACTGTGTACATTTGTTCTTGGCTAATAGGTGCGTCGGAGCAGCCCATAATAACCGTTAAAAACAATAATGTAATGGATAATAATATTAATTTCATCCTATAAGTATAGCTTATTTGGTCTGGTTTTCCATGGACATAAGCCTACGTACGCGCTCTTCTAGCGGTGGATGTGTGGAAAATAAATTCGCTACCTTGCTTGTGGTTAAGGGATTAACGATAAACAAATGCGCAGAAGTTGGATGTTGCTCAGAAGCAGGCATAGGATGTTGTATATTGCCTTGCTCCAATTTTTGCAAAGCACTCGCTAACCATTGCGGATGCCCACATAATTGTGCACCGCTTTTATCCGCAGCATATTCACGTGTACGTGATACTGCGAATTGTATTAAAGCTGCCGCAATCGGCGCTAAAATCATCATTAAAATAGAAGCCAAGGCATTGCCTTGTTGCTGCTGTCTATTACCAAATATCATGGCCATTTGTGCCATATTGGCTAACATACCAATCGCACCTGCTAGGGTTGCAGAAATTGTACTGATTAATGTGTCATGGTTAATCACATGAGAAATTTCATGCGCCATCACGCCGGTTAATTCTTCATTATTTAATAGCTTTAAAATCCCTTCGGTTGCAGCTACTGCAGCATGCTGTGGATTGCGGCCCGTAGCAAAAGCATTAGGTGCATCTGTAGGAATAATATACGTTTTAGGCATCGGAATATTGGCTTGTTTAGCAAGCGCTTCTACGATGCGATAAAATTCCGGAGCGGTATTAGCATCGACTTCACGGGCTTTATAAAGTTTTAAAACAATTTTATCGGAGAACCAATACGCGCCAAAATTCATGACTAAGGCAAATCCAGCAGCCATGACCAAACCACCACGGCCGCCTAATAATTGGCCAATCACTAAGAATACAGCTGTTAAAGCGGCTAATAAAATAAATGTGCGTGTCATTCCCATGATTTTTTCCTTGATAAAAAGCTATAGGCTATCGGGACTACTAATAATGAAAATAGCGTACCAATGATCATTCCGCCAACAATTACCCAACCCATTTGTTGCCTGGAAACTGCGCCCGCACCGGTTGCGATCGCTAAAGGTAATGCACCTAATGCAGTGGCACCGGTTGTCATTAAAATAGGACGAATCCGCATTACTGAAGCTTCAACAATAGATTCATAAAATGCTTTGCCTTCACGTTGCAATGAATTTGCAAATTCTGTGATTAAAATACCATGTTTGGTAATCAAACCTATCAAAGTCACAAAACCAATTTGCGTATATAAATTATTGGTACCTCCGGTGATATGCAATAATAAAACCGCACCTAAAATTGAGAACGGAACGGTTAACATAATCACTAAAGGATCTGCAAAACTTTCAAATTGCGCGGCCAATGCTAAGTAAATAAAAACCAAGGCCAAAATAACGGTAAATATCATCTCACCACTGGAAGTTGTATAATCACGCGTTAAACCTTCCCAAGTATATTTAGCCGTTTCCGGTAAAACTTGCGGCGCTAAGGTTTCAATATACTCGACAGCTTCACCCATGCTATAACCTGGATTTAAATTAGCCGTTAAAGTTGCTGAACGTAAGCGATTATAGTGCGGCAGACTATCGGCTTTTACGACGGATTTTGCAGTTACTAAAGAAGATAGCGGCACCATCGTGCCATCGCGTGCGCGCACATACACACTTTGCAATTGAGACGGTGCTTGTCTATTGATTTCAGGCATTTGCACCATGACTTCATAACTCTCGCCGGCCATGTCTAAATTCGTAATATTACGACCGGCCACCATGATATTAATCGTGTCATTAATTTCTTCTGGGGTAATGCCTAAATTAGCCGCTAATTCTCGATCAATGCTCACTGCAATTTGTTGGCTGTCCATTTTCAAACTGCTTTCCACACTGTTCAAACCGGGATATTTTTCCAATTGCGCGACCAAATTATCCATGACATTGCCAAGGTCCGCGTAACTACCCGAGATTTGCACCACCATTTCAATGGGATTATCACCGCCACTACTGGATACAGGCGGTAAATCTAAGGCAAAAGCACGAATACCTGGAATTGAAATTAATTGCATTTGAATGGAGTTAATAATTTCCGATTGACTGCGATCCCTATCCCCCCAGTCTTTTAATAACGTAAAAATAATCCCTTGCGTGGGTGTAGGAAATCCAGCTACAGAAACTATCCCTGAATTTTCAGGAATTTGTTCTAAAACTTTAACCGCTTGCGCAATATGTTCTTCGGTATAACTAAAACTAGAACCTGTCGGCGCAGCCAATACAGTCAGGATCGCACCCGAATCTTCAATCGGCGCTAATTCTTGTTTTAACGTCGTAAATAAACCAACACCAATAACCGCTACAATTAAGAAAATACCTACGACCCAATAACGTTTACCTAAAGCAAAATATAAAAATTGACGGTATTTTTTAAATAAGGATTCAAATCCATGTTCCAAACGTTGTTGATAGCGATTTAAACTGCCCACTGGTTTTAATAAATAAGCACACATCATAGGCGATAATGTCAGCGCGACAAATCCGGATATTAATACCGCGCCCGCGAGAGTAAATGCAAACTCACGGAAAATATCCCCAGTTAAACCTTTTGTAAAACCTATCGGTGCGTAAACGGCCGCAAGTGTAATGGTCATTGCAACAATTGCAAATGCAATTTCTGTGCTGCCTTTTATGGCTGCAGCAACGGGTTTCAACCCTTCTTCAATATGACGAAACACATTCTCCAACATCACAATCGCATCATCCACGACTAAACCAATCGCCAACACTAACGCTAACAATGTCATGGTATTGATCGTGTAACCCAGGAAATAAATAACACCAAACGTTGCGCCTAAACATAATGGAATTGTAATAATAGGAATGATAGTGGAACGAATGGATCCTAAAAATCCAAAGACCACGAGCACCACTAACGCGATGGCTTCCAAAATAGTTTTATACACTTGCTTAATGGATTCATCGATAAATAAAGCTTCATCATAAGCAACACCCGCGCGCATACCTTGCGGTAAATTACGGTTAATAATTTCTAAGCGCTTATTGGCTTCTCGCGAAATATCAACAGGATTAGCCGTTGCTTGTGGAATTAAAGCCAAAATGATCGCAGCATTGCCATTAATATAAACCGCATTATCATCTTCCAGCGCGCCCATTTCAATGTTGGCAACATCGCTTAAACGAATCAAGCTACCATTTTCATCACGAATAATGAGATGTTGAAATTCATCCACATGTTTTAATTTTGTATCCGTAGAAATTGGATAATCACGCGTAGTACTTTCTATGCTACCGCCGGGCAGCGTTTGATTTTGTTCTTCAAGCATGGTGGCAATATCATCTGCAGTGACATTACGTGCGGCCATTTTTGCAGGATCTAACCACACACGTACGGAATAATCGCGACGACCAAATACTTGCACACGCGCAACGCCTTGGATTTGTTCAAAGTCAGCACGCACATAACGTTCTATGTAATCTGTTAATTCTAAGGCGCTGCGCTTTTCATCATTAAAACCAATGAAAATTGTAGGACTAGTATTGGGGTCGGCTTTACTTAAAATGGGATCTTCAGCGTCTTCAGGCATAAATCCTCGTACCGCGCTTAATTGATCGCGCACGTCATTTAAACCTTCGCCAATATCATAATTAGGTTGAAAGCGAATGGTGATATCACTTGCGCCTTCATAACTATTAGATAAAATCGCATCGATGCCTTCAACGCCTGTTAAACGATTTTCAATTCGGGTGGTAATTTCTTCTTCGATGAGATCAGCGCTGGCACCTAAATAAACCGTTTCAATGTTTGCCACAAATTGTTCAGTCACCGGCAATTGACGCACGGCTAAACGTTCAAAGCCGACAAGGCCAATGATGACCAATAAAACGTTAATCACGACCGCAAATACGGGACGCTTAATACAAATCTCAGGTAATTGCACGACTAAACCTCTTTGTTTTCAGTAAATAGTTCAACAGTGGCACCATCACGTAATTTTTCTTGACCGCGTGTAACAACTACATCTTCTGGATTTAAGCCTTTTTCGATATAAACAAATCCTTTAACACGTGAAGCAATTTCAACATTCACGCTACTTGCTTTGTTATCTTTAACAACATACACACGATAGCCTTCTACTGTGGGTAATAAACTTTCTTCAGGAATTTTAATACCATTAGCTTCATAGCCTAAAATATTGGTTAACTTTACAGAAAGTCCTGGCGCTAAATTGCCATTGGCATTATCAATCAAAGCTTCCATCGCAAGTGTACGTGAGCTCGCTTCAATGCTTGGTGAAATAAAATTTACAGTGCCCTGGAAGGTTTCATCTGGATAAGCGCTCGTAGTGAGCGAAACCGTTTGCCCGAGTTGTACTTGACTTAGAAATTGCTCTGAAACTTTGTATTGTAAAATTAAACGGGAACGATCAACGATGGGCACTAAAGTTTGCCCTATCGTTACGTATTGTCCCAAGCTTAATAAATTTTCACCTAATATGCCGTCAAAAGGAGCTTTGATTAAAGTTTTTGCTACATCCGCTTTTGCAATTTCAAGTTGTGCAAGGCTAACATCGAGTGTGGCTTTTGCTCTGTCGACTTCTTGTGTTGAAACGGCTTTGCGCGCCAATAAACTTTCATTGCGTTTATAGTCAACGGTATTTAATTCAACTTCTGCTTGTGCTTGGGCCAATAAAGCTTGCTCGAGTGAATCATCAATACGAATTAAAGGATCACCTTTTTTTACGCTTTGACCTTGGGTAAAAAATAATTCAGTAATAGAACCTTCTACTTCGCTGGCAATTAACGCAGCATCAATCGCACGCAAGCTACCAAAGACTTCTATGATTCTGGGAATATCTTCAACCACAACTTTTGTAGTTGAAACTAAAACGGTAGGCTCCCCGCCCATTTGAGGTGCTGCGCTGGGTCCATGCCATTTATTAAATGAAAAATAAACCAATAAAGCTGCAATAAGCAAACCGCTGATGAGACGTTTATGGTGATAATATTTTGTCATTGCCCACTCCTTGATTTATCGATACAATATTCATTATGAAAAATTTGCAACTGACTATAGAAACATTATTTGAGGCACGCCAAACGCTGACTCAAGAAACAATTACTGCTGAACAACGTGATGCGATTATCAAAGCGATAGAACTGTTAAACACAGGTCGCGCGCGTGTGGCTGAGCCTAGCCATGATGGTTGGCAGGTCAATCAATGGCTGAAAAAAGCCGTGTTATTATACTTTCGCATGTTCGATAACCAACGCATAGACGGCCATTTTACGCAATTCTATGATAAAGTGCCACTGAAATATGTGAATCAAAGCGAAGAAGAATTAAAAGAAAGTGGTGTGCGCATAGTGCCGCCTGCATGTGCACGTTATGGTAGTTTTATCGCTAAGAATACTATCTTAATGCCTTCGTATGTGAACATTGGTGCCTACATTGATTCCGGTTCCATGATTGATACTTGGGCGACTGTTGGATCCTGCGCCCAAATTGGTAAAAATGTGCATTTATCCGGTGGCGTGGGGATTGGTGGTGTACTTGAACCTTTACAAGCCAACCCTACGATTATTGAAGACGATTGCTTTATCGGCGCACGTTCAGAAGTTGTGGAAGGCGTGATTGTTGGAAAAGGATCGGTTATTTCTATGGGTGTATATTTAGGGCAAAGCACAAAAATTTATAATCGCGCAACCGGCGAAATTAGCTACGGAAAAATTCCGCCCTATAGCGTCGTTGTTTCCGGTACCTTACCCGCAAAAGATAACAGCCACAGTTTATATTGCGCAGTCATTGTTAAACAAGTCGATGCACAAACACGTTCAAAAACTCAATTGAATGAATTGTTAAGGGATTAAAAAATGCTCGATGCGGCCACCCTGCTTTCGCAACTCATCGCGTGTCCTTCGATCACGCCTGATGATGCTAATTGCCAACAAATTTTAAAAAAACATTTAGAAGCCTTAGGATTTTCGATTACCGATCTTCCTTGTAAAAAAGTCAGTAATTTTTGGGCTAAACGTGGTAATGCCGAACCCTTATTTGTTTTTGCAGGTCATACCGATGTGGTTACACCTGGTGATAAAAACTCTTGGCAATTTGACCCATTTCAAGCCACAACGCAAGACGGTTATATTTACGGTCGCGGCGCACAAGACATGAAAGGTCCGCTCGCGGCAATGATTATTGCATGCGAAAAATTTATTAAACAATATCCTGAGCATCGCGGCAGCATAGCCTTTTTAATTACCAGTGGTGAAGAAGGTCATGATTACATGGATGGCACGCCCCATGTCATGAATTATTTAGCCTCTGAAGCAGAAAAAATTACTTACTGCGTGGTTGGTGAACCTTCTTGTCAAAAACAATTAGGTGATACTATTCGTCATGGTCGGCGTGGATCTTTGCATGGATATTTAATTGTGAGCGGCAAGCAAGGTCATGTTGCTTATCATCATTTAGCTGACAATCCCATACACCGCGCAATACCTGCAATTCAAAAATTAATTCAAACCAAGTGGGATGAAGGCAATGCTGATTTTGGTCCAACCAGTTTACAAATCACCAGCATTGAAAGTGGTCAATTTGGTGAAAATAATAATGTGATTCCACATGAATTAAAATTACAATTTAATTTTCGTTATTCACCTTTATCTGACGAAAACACTATTAAAAATAATGTTGAAAAAATATTAAATGAGCATGGTTTAAACTATGCATTAACTTGGGAACTCTCGGGCAAACCTTTTATAACTGTTGATAGCAGTTTGCGACAAGCAGCAGTAGCTGCGGTTCAAAAAGTGATGAATATTACCCCGGAATTTTCAACCGGTGGTGGCACATCGGATGCACGCTTTATTGCACCCACGGGCGCGCAAGTTATCGAATTGGGTGTTTGCAATGATAGAATCCATCAAATCAATGAAAGAGTCAGCATTCAAGAACTCGAACAACTCTCGCAGATTTATTACTTATTATTAGAGTTATTACTTGTGTAAGCCTAATTCTGTTTATATAATCAATGTATGCGTAAATTAATTCACATTTTATTTTTCTTCAGTTTTGCTGCGCAAGCCCAGCAAATGGTGACCGTGCCTGAGCTTGAAGGTGGCTTTACAGCTTCTGTCGGCGGATTTTATGCAACGCCTTCCACGACGAATCAAAACCATAATTTTTCTAATGACAACATCAATAACAACAATGCTGATCGCCAATTTGGCACTCAAGGTTCTGTAGGCTATATTTTTGACAACTCCCCTAATAGCGTTGAAATCTCTAATCGACGTATTAATTAATGCTTTCTTCCTTGTTTTAAAAAAAAAACTCTCTATTCTTCTTTAAATAAGCAACTTCAATTTTTAAAACAAGGATGAAACTATGAAACGGAATAAACTATTTCTGTACTCTTTAACTTCTCTAGCCGTTATAGCTTCTAGCGCGGTATCTGCGCAAGAAATTGCAACAGCACCTACGCTCGAAGGTGGTTTTGAAGCCATGATCGGGGGATTCTTAGCTGTTCCTAGCACAGATAACACCGCTTATTACACCGACCATAGTTCTGACAACAGCCAAGCATTAACCACTGACGGTCAATATGAAGTAGGAATTCAAGCTGCGATTGGTTATGTATTCCCAGAAACTGCTAATGCTATTGAATTGTCCTGGCGCAACTATGATAGCTCCGCTAATAACTCTGACTCATTTATACCTAGTTCATCCCAGCAGATACTTGCTAATGGCGATCAAAAAAATTCTTATGAAGATTGGGATTTAATGATTAGTCAATTTTTAGATATAGGCACTCACGTACAAATGCGTTTTCTAGGCGGCATATCATACTTATCTGATCTTGATCAAACCAATAAAAGCACTGTTAATAATATCCACTTCAATGGCGGCTCCTGCAAAGAGAAATCACAACCCGCGTGTTCAACTTCTGCAAATGAATATCAAGAATTCGACAGCAGTTACAAAGGCTTAGGACCACGTGTTGGCATCGATGGCCGTTATGATTTTGGTGACGACATAGAAGGATTTGGTATCGTCGGGGGCTTCTCTGTGGCTTACTTCCTTGGAAATTTAGATACATCATCATATGGCTCAGAAACTCGAACTATGACAGATGACACTGGCACTATCGTTGACACTGAATTTGTATTTGAAGGTAGCAATACCAACACTAACTCTAACCATGCTGTAACTAATCTTAGAGCTAACCTAGGTGTTGATTATGTTTACTTCTTTGATAATGAAGAATTATCAACCCTAGGTTTAGAGTTGGGTTATGAAGTCGATACCTATATAGACGGTGTTGGTCAATCATACAGCAATCCAGGCACTCAAGCAGGACAAACATTGTATACATCTAATGTTACCTTCAGCGGTCCGTACTTGAATCTTAAAGGTGTGTTCTAAGCTGATACTTGTGTGAAATAAAAAAGGGGCTTCATGCCCCTTTTTTATTTGTTATTTTCACAAAACATTCTATTCTTCTTTAAATAAGCAACTTCAATTTTTAAAACAAGGATGAAACTATGAAACGGAATAAACTATTTCTGTACTCTTTAACTTCTCTAGCCGTTATCGCTTCTAGCGCAGTGTCTGCGCAAGAAATTGCAACAGCACCTACGCTTGAAGGTGGCTTTGAAGCCATGATCGGGGGATTCTTAGCTGTTCCTAGCACAGATAGCACAGCTTATTACACTAACTCGTCCGATCCTGAATCGCCCACTGTAAACAGTTCAGCATTAACCACTGACGGTCAATACGAAGTAGGGATTCAAGCTGCGATTGGTTATGTATTCCCAGAAACTGCCAATGCTATTGAATTGTCTTGGCGCAACTATGATAGCTCCGCTAATAATTCTGACTCATTTTTAGTAACCGGCGACTTCGATGAAATACTTGTTAATGGCGATCAAAAAAATTCTTATGAAGATTGGGATTTAATGATTAGTCAATTTTTAGATATAGGCACTCACGTGCAAATGCGTTTTCTAGGCGGCATATCATACTTATCTGATCTTGATCAAACCAATAAAAGCACTACTAACGGGATCAATCTAGGTGGTGGCGCCTGTGCTCTATCGCAACCCGCGTGTTCAACTTCTACAAATGACTATCAAGAATTCGACAGTAGTTACAGAGGCTTGGGGCCACGTGTTGGCATCGATGGCCGTTATGACTTTGGTGACGACATAGAAGGATTTGGTATCGTCGGTGGATTCTCTGTAGCTTACTTCCTTGGAAATTTAGATACATCATCATATCGCTCAGAAACTGAAACTGTTACAAATGACACTGGCACTATCGTTGACACTGAATTTGTAAGTGCGCACAGCAATACTAATACCAACTCTAACCATGCTGTAACTAATCTTAGAGCTAATCTAGGCGTTGATTATGTTTACTTCTTTGATAATGAAGAATTATCAACCCTAGGTTTAGAGTTAGGTTATGAAGTCGATACCTATATAGACGGTGTTGGTCAATCATACGGCAATCCAGGCGTTCAAGCAGGACAAACATTGTATACATCTAATGTTACATTCAGCGGTCCGTACTTGAATCTTAAAGGTGCATTCTAAGCTGATACTTGTGTGAAATAAAAAAGGGGCCTCGCGCCCTTTTTTTATGTTTGTTTTTTATGCGCAACATCATCGCGCAAATAAATCGGCTGCGCTAATTCTGGCGCTATGGCTTTTCCTTGTGAAAATAAAGACAACGCTAAGGGTAATGCCGCACTCGCTACGGGCATGACATTGATATAATCTTCAACATTCCCAAATAATAATTCTAATTCGCCGCAAGGCTGCATGAGTGCATTTTCATCTAAAGCATATACACCACAATAAATTTGTTGCATGCGCGCGTCTAACGCGATGTGTGCGCGTTTAATGCCTTGTTGTTGATACGCTGTTTGGGCCATGATTTGTAAAGTAGAAATGGGTATCACGGGTTTGTGCAGCCCGTACGCTAAACCTTGTGCAACACTGATGGCAATACGCACACCGGTAAAACTTCCGGGGCCACAACCAAAACTAATCGCATCTAAATCTTGTAAATTAATTTTTGCTTGCGCTAATAGTTTATCGATTATGCCTAATAATTTTGCAGCATGCTGATTTTTGCAATGTTCATCATAAGAAAATGTTTGTCCGCCTGTTAATAAAGCGACCGAGCAATATTCAGTGGCGGTGTCAAAGATAAGAAGATTGGCGTGCATTTGAAAATTCTCCAAAGGATCATTTTACCTGAGCTTATCTTACAGGTAAATATAAACATCCTGGGCGAAAGATTTTTCGCCCCTACGGATGTTGGAATTATCTGCATATGATGTTTTGTAAGCCTTTTGGGATATTTGAAATCCATATATTTTTGAGTATCCACATATGATGAACACAAACCATCCGTAGGGGCGAAAAATCTTTCGCCCTCTTATGTCTGCTTTACCGCAAATAAACAAAAAGCCACTGCGATAAATCACAGTGGCTTTAAACGTACAGCCTACAGCACTTTAAAATTATAAAGCGCGTGCAGAACCCATACGAGCAGGATGAGCTACAGTGCTTTTCGCAGCTTTAGCTTTTCTGCGTGCTACTTTACGTTTAGGAGCAGCTTTAGTGCCTGCAGCTTTACGTTTTTTAGCACCAGCTTTACGTTTAGGGGCGGCCTTTTTCACGCTAGCTTTTACAGATTTAGCTTTTTTGCGAACAGTTTTTTTAACTGTAGCAGATGCTTTTTTAGCTTTAGCTTTTGCAGCTTTAGTCGCAGCAACAATTGCTTTCTTAGCTTTCGCTAATTCAACTTTATGCTTTGCTTTAGCTTTTTTAGCTTTTGCTAATTCTGCTTTGTGCTTAGCTTTAACAGCTTTAAGTTGAGCGTTTACTTTTTTAAGAGCAGCTTTTAATTTCTTCTCTACAGTATTCACTCCCTTACGCACACTTGATTTCACTTTAGATACCACTGTGCGTTTAGCAGCAGTTTTTTTTGTAGAACGCTTCGCAGCAGTTCTTGGTTTGGCTTTCGCCGTCTTTCTAGTTGCCATCGTTTTTTTCTCCTGAAACATTCAGACTTAAGGATGGATATAAATACACGCATATATCCAGATAACTTCCCTAAGTGATAGCAGAAGATTTAAACTTTTGCCAATTTTTTCATTGATTTGATGACTTTTTGATGCAAAATACTCTAAAAAACCATTCTAAGGACCAAAACTTTGATATCAGGTCAGACAAAATTTATACTTAACAAAAGTACAAATACGGTCGATAATAAAACTATGATGAACGAAACTGACAAAAACAATAAGCAATTTGAATTCATAGAAGAATTTAATAGCAAAGAAAACGAAAACGCAGTTAATGCAATTGAGCTGCCTACCAAGCTTTATTTATTACCGCTGACGGAGCGTCCTTTTTTTCCACCACAAACACTTCCTTTAGTGTTAGATGATACCCATTGGGTCGACACCTTAAAAAAAATCTCAGACTCAAAGTCGCGTTATACCGGTTTGATATTATCTAAAGTTGATGTGGTTAAAGATTTAAAGCCTGATGATTTGTATACCATCGGCACAATAGTTCGCATTCACCATCCTGTACATGCTTCTGGTAAAATTCAATTTATCGCAGAAGGCCTAAAGCGCTTTAAAATTAAAAAATGGCTGAGCAAGAAAAATCCTTATTACGTCGAAGTAGAATACCCAGATGAAAGCGCTATTAAAGATGAGCTGCAAAACAAAGCCTACACCATGGCGATTATTAATATTCTAAAAGAGCTGATTCCACTCAACCCTTTATATAGTGAAGAATTAAAATTTTTCTTAAACCGTTTTATTCCCAATAATGATCCTTCCCATCTTGCTGATTTTGCCGCAAGCTTAACCAGCGCCGGGAAAGAAGAGCTCCAAGTTATATTGGAAATATTTGATGTCAATAAGCGCTTAAAGAAAGTCGTGGCACTGCTTAAAAAAGAAGTGGAAGTCGTCAAATTACAAGCAAAAATCAGCCAAGACGTTGAACGCAAACTAACAGAACAACAACGACAATTTTTCCTGCATGAACAACTCAAAGCCATACAAAAAGAATTAGGTTTACATAAAGATGATCGCACCGCCGAGCGCGATCGCTTTGAAGAGCGGCTCCAAGATTTGGATTTACCCGAGCAAGCAAAAGCACGCGTAGAAGAAGAGCTCGACAAACTGAGCGTCTTAGAAACAGGATCGCCTGAATTTGCGTTGACGCGTAATTATTTAGACATCATCACCACCCTGCCTTGGAATCATTATTCGCGCGATAAACTCAGTTTAAAACGCGCACGAGAAATATTAAACCGTGAACATGAAAGCCTTGATGATATCAAAGACAGAATTATTGAATTTATCGCAACCGGCGCGCTGCGCGGTAAAATTGAAGGTTCAATATTATTATTTGTAGGCCCGCCCGGCGTAGGTAAAACTTCGATAGGTCGCTCGATTGCAAAAGCTGTTGGCCGAAAATTCTTCCGCTTCTCTGTCGGCGGTATGATAGACGAAGCTGAAATTAAAGGTCATAGGCGCACGTATATTGGTGCGATGCCTGGGAAAATATTACAAGCGCTCAAAGAAGCAGGTACTGCAAACCCTATTATTATGCTCGATGAAATTGATAAAATTGGTTCTTCTTATCATGGCGATCCCGCTTCTGCTCTGCTCGAAGTTTTGGATCCTGAACAAAATCGTGATTTTCTCGATCATTATCTAGATGTGCGTTTTGATTTATCGAAAATTTTATTTATTTGTACAGCCAATCAAACCGACACTATTCCGCAAGCCTTACTGGATCGTATGGAAGTGATGCATTTATCTGGATATATCACAGCGGAAAAAGTTGAAATTGCTAAAAAACACCTCTGGCCCAGACAAGTGAAAAAAAGCGGTTTATCACGCAATCAAATCAAAATTACCGAAGCCGGCATTCGCGGTGTGATTGAATATTACGCGCGTGAAGCTGGGGTTCGTAATTTAGAGAAATGTTTAAGCCGTATTACCCGCAAGGTAGCCGTTAAAATTGTGAGTAATAAAGCACAAAAAGTTTCCATAGGCGTGCGTGATCTGATTACTTATTTAGGACAACCAATTTTTCAAAAAGAAAAACCACAAGTCGGTATTGGCGTTGCTTTAGGGCTCGCCTGGACTCCTCTAGGCGGCGTAACCCTGAATATTGAAACCAGTGCGCGCAAAACTAAACACCCTGGCTTTAAGCTTACTGGGCAGTTGGGTGATGTGATGCGTGAATCTGCAGAAATTGCTTACAGTTATGTATGCAATCATTTAGAACAATACGGCGCCAATAAAAATGTATTTGAAAATTCGCTGGTGCATATGCATATTCCAGAAGGCGCAATTCCCAAAGATGGCCCAAGCGCAGGGATCACATTAGCAACCGCCCTATTGTCTTTAGCCAAACAAGAAAAGATGCACCGCATTATTGCCATGACGGGCGAACTTACTTTAACCGGGCAAGTCTTAGCTGTTGGCGGAATTAAAGATAAAATCATCGCTGCGCGCCGAGTCAATGTTTTTGAAATTATTCTTCCCTTATCTGTAAAAGGTGAATATACGGAGCTACCACGTCACGTAAAAGAAGGCTTAAAAATCCATTTCGTGGAGCATTTTGACGAAGTTTATGATATTGTATTTGGATGATGGAAACACGACTTCACACTTTAGGTTTAACCCTACCCGAGCCCGCAGCGCCTGCCGCGCATTATGTACCTTTTGTCGTCGTAAATAACCTAGTATTTATTTCCGGCCAATTACCGATGCAAAACGGCGTATTGCAATACACCGGCAAAGCCAATGCTGAAAATATTGAGACTGCCAAACAAGCTGCACAATTATGTGCATTGAATATCTTGGCGCAATTACAAGTCGCTTGTGAAAATGACTGGGATCGTGTCTTAGGTTGTGTGCGTTTAGGTGGTTTTGTGCAATGCAATCATGATTTTCATCAACAACCGCAAATTATTAATGGCGCTTCTGAATTATTAACCCATGTTTTTGGCGAAATGGGTCGTCACGCGCGCACTGCTGTTGGATCAAATGCTCTTCCTCTGAATGCTATGGTTGAAATCGATGCTATTTTCAACATCGCTTATTAATGGACCTGCTGGGCCTTTAGAATGTTTAATCACGCAAGGCGCAGATCCACAAAAAAACATCACCGCTATTTTGTGTCATCCACATCCACAATTCTCAGGCACGATGCATAACAAAGTGATTACCACCTTAATGCAAACTTGTCGTGATTTAGGCATGGATAGTGTGCGTTTTAATTTTCGTGGCGTGGGCAAAAGTGCAGGTAGTTATGGCGAGGGCGAAGGTGAATTAGAAGATTGTTTAGCCGTGGTTAATTGGGTAAAACAGCAACAACCAGACCATGCTATTTTATTAGCCGGTTTTTCATTTGGCGGCTGCATCGCGATGCGAGCTGCTGCGCAAATTTTACCTAAAGGTTTAATCACCATTGCCCCGCCCGTGAGTCGTATGAACTGTGATAACGTGCCTTTTATCGCTTGTCCTTGGATCATGCTTCAAGGCGAGAAAGATGAAACCGTCGAACCCGAATCAGTTTATGAATTTGTAGCAATGCGATCCGAAAAAATAAACTTAATTCGCATGCCGCAAGCAGAACATTTTTTTCATGGCCAATTAACCGCATTAAAAGAACAACTTACGGAAGCTATTTTGAAATGTGATATACTAACCCCATGTATCACATAAAACACTTTTTCATTATATTCATGAGTTTATTTGTATTAAACGCCTATGCTGCGTTGCCTACAGATACGATGGCGCCTGTCTTAGAAAAAGCCATGCCCAGCGTAGTCAATATTGCCACGACCCGCGTCACGGCAGAACCCACCCAAAATAATGTAGTGCCTTCTGAAGCAAAGCGTTCCACAAATCTTGCTTCCGGCGTTATAGTCGATAGTGACAAAGGTTATATTTTAACAAACTTCCACGTAGTCCAAGGCGCTGAAGAAGTGATGATTACCTTAAGCGATGGTCGCAATTTCCCCGCTAAATTTATTGGCGGCGACCCCGAGTCTGATGTAGCCGTAGTACAAATTCAAGCGGAAAAATTAAACAGTATTGCTTTAGGCGATTCCGATACCTTGCACGTGGGTGATTTTGTTTTAGCTATTGGGAATCCTTTTGGTTTAAGCCAAAGTGTTTCTTCAGGCATTATCAGCGCCTTAGGCCGTACAGATTTAGGCCTTGAAGGTTATGAAGATTTTATTCAAACCGATGCCGCTATCAATATGGGCAATTCGGGTGGCGCGCTGATTAATATTAGAGGCGAGCTTATTGGTATTAATACAGCTATTTTATCCAATGCGGGTGGCAGCGTCGGTATCGGATTTGCGATTCCCATTAATATGGCACGCAATATTATGCAGCAGCTGATCCAATTTGGTGAAGTGCGTCGTGGCTTATTAGGTGTTGTAGCACAATCATTAACGCCTGATTTAGCCGCAGCTTTTGATACGTCTAAAACGCACGGTGCGATTATTTCACAAATCGTCGCCGAATCCCCTGCTGCAGACTCTGGTCTTAAAATTGGTGATGTGGTTCTTACGATTAACGACAAACCCGTCAACAGCGCTTCTGAATTGCGTAATCAAATTGGTTTAGTGGCCATAGACTCTGAAATAACCCTTGGCATAGAACGTCTAGGTAAAGCACAAACCATAAAAATTAAAATGACCGATCCGCGCACGCATACGACGGCTTTATCACGCATTAATCCACATTTTGCCGGAATGGAAGTTGCACCTTTGCATGAAACGATAGCTACGCACGGTGAAGTAGAAGGACTAGAATTACTGCAAGTCAATTATGGTAGCAATGCTTGGCGTGCAGGTTTACGTACTGGTGATATTATTACCCAGGTCAATCACCAAGATATTGCTTCTATCAAAGATTTAGAAAGTGCTGCTAAAAAACAAAAAGATTTATTATTACTCCGCGTTCTACGCGGCCCCAATGCAAGTTTTATGATTATTCGCTAGGATATAAAAATGGAAAAGTTAAAGATAGTAGGTGGCAAACCGCTTATCGGAAGAGTACGTGCTTCGGGCGCAAAAAATGCAGCCCTGCCGATTTTAGCCGCCAGTCTATTAACAGAAGATCCTTTGATAGTACAAAATGTCCCGCATTTAAAAGACGTGACCACAACCATCGAATTGTTAGGCCGTATGGGCGGACAAATTTCCATAGATGCAAATTTAAATCTTGAAATTAATAATAGCGCTGTCACCGATTATTGCGCGCCTTATGAATTAGTACGCACCATGCGTGCTTCCATATTGGTATTAGGCCCTCTGCTCGCGCGTTTTGGGATGGCAGATGTATCCTTACCAGGCGGTTGCGCCATCGGCCTTCGTCCTGTTAATTTACATATTGCCGCGATGGAAGCTTTGGGCGCAGAAATTACCATTGAAAATGGTTTTCTAAAAGCCCGTTGCCCTAAAGGTTATTTAACCGGCAATACGTTTACATTTGATATTATCAGCGTGACTGGTACAGAAAATTTATTGATGGCCGCCGTTTTAGCAAAAGGCACAACCGTAATTAAAAATGCTGCCTGCGAACCTGAAGTGACGGATCTGGCCGATTGTTTAAATAAAATGGGTGCGCAAATTTCTGGCGCAGGCACGCCCACCATTGAAATTCAAGGTGTGGATCGCTTACATGGTGCAACCCATTCTACGATTCCCGATCGTATTGAAACCGGTACTTATTTAGCAGCAGGTATTATTACTTCCGGAAAAGTGACCGTGAGAAATACACGTCCTGATTTTTTAGATGTGGTATTACAAAAGTTTGATGAAATGGGCGCGATCGTAGACACAGGTGCAGATTGGATCAGTGTGGATATGCAAGACAAACGCCCTAAAGCCGTAGACATCATAACGGGCCCACATCCAGAATTCCCTACAGATATGCAAGCACAATTTGCAGCCATTAATTGCATTGCTTCAGGAACCGGCATCATCACTGAAAACATTTTTGAAAATCGTTTTATGCACGTCCTTGAAATGCAACGCATGGGCGCACATATGGAAATTGATAAAAACACTGTGACTTGTTATGGCCAAGAAAAAATTACTGGCGCGCCGGTGATGGCTACAGATTTACGCGCTTCTGCCAGTTTAGTGCTTGCTGCATTAGCGGCACAAGGCGAAACCATAGTCGATCGTATTTATCACATTGATCGCGGTTATGAGCGCATTGAAGAAAAGCTCCAACAATTAGGCGCGAATATTCAACGCATATCTTAAGCTTAACGATCAAGTCGTGGCTGCACTACTGCGCAAGCTTCGTTGACTTTTTCAAGTAAAGCTACACGTTTAGTTGAAATCCAAGGTTTGGTAGTGGCAGAAGAATCAAAACAAATTAGTTGATAAATTAAATCCTTGAGTGCATCAAATAAGCCCTTAATCCCGCGATGCTCACTAAACTCAGCACTGGAATTCTTTATAGCATTCATAATATTGGCGACAATATTTTCAGGAGGATGTTGTTCGCTTATTCCTTCCTCTAAAAATCCATATAAACTGTTCACATGTTCTCTATAAAGGATAGCCACACCTTGATCGTCGATAAGATCAGCATAATCCACGCAATCGTCTAACAATTTCAATAGAGTATTATAAAAATCCTGTTTAAGTACAATTGGATCAGAGAAATTAAAATACTGCTCATACTCTATGGCAGCAAGATTATCATCTTGAATCACTTCATATAATTTATCAAAAGAGTTAAGATTACCAATTAATATTTTAATATTATTTTGCTTAGCTGCAGTTTGCGCCTCAGAAAATTGGCATAACACATTTACTTTTGTTTCATAACTCTCTATCGCAAGTTCATTCACCATATCAGTAATACTTTTTGTTTTTAAAGCTTGTATTACTTGTTTAAAATATGTAATCTCTTCAGATCTCTGCCATTCTAACGGTAAATATTCAAAACCCGCGAGCGCGCTCACACCGTTTATTACATCTTCGGCATAAGCCTTAATTAAAAAATTAACAGCATCCTTTCTTTGCAAAGGCCTAAGATTACGTTCTTGTTTGATAAGACACTCACTGATATGTTTATCGGCATAAAATAAAATCTCAGCTATGCTATCAGGAGAAGTTATATGCTTATTATCGATTTGTGCGAAAACATGTTCCAGGTATTGTGACAACACCTGCTCAAATTCAAAATCTTTACACACCTCAAAATGCTGATAAAGAGCACCGATTTGCTTATAGAGTAAATTCAATAATTTCTTATCATTAAAATTCACATCATCTGCTGCTAGCGCCACTTGTTTGCGAAACGCGGCAAATTGATTATTGTTTTTTGCGGCTATCTCGCACGCATTAATCATATAATGTAACTGGTCTAATTTTTTCGTGACATCATCAAGATTAATCACTCTGCCAGCATAATATTGCTGTCTATCAGGATTCTTACGATTTTCAAATTGCTGATTATGCGCCTTAATCTCATCTAGAATATTTGCTTTATATTCTTCAAAATGCTCGATCACATTCTTTCTAAATTTTGGCACTTGAACTAATGCGATTTTAATAGCATTAAATCGTTCATCAATATAAGTTTCAAAATCGTTTACATCTTCATTATCAGCAATATGCGCAGTTAAAATAGGCCTTAAAAGCGCTTTATTAAATAAAAAGGATTTTAAAAAATACTGGTGCACTATTTTATTAAATTCAGGGGAATCACTGCCTCGATTCAATTGCGCAACATGCAGGGGATAAGACGCCTTTCGAAAAAATAATAAGTTCCAAGGTTTAGCCACCACCATATTGGGGTATATGTTTAAATCAACAGGATGAACCGAAAAAAAGTTTCGCCGACAAGGTTTTCCAGAAAAAGTATTCGCAAAATTATTTGCTAGGGCTATTCTTTTGAAAAAATCAACAAAAGTGAGATCAAAATCAATTCTGATATTTTGATCAATATCAATATTATTTGGATTTAAATCAAGTTCTTCAAATAAATAGATTAATGCAAAATGAGCAGCCGCAGGGATCAGAATATCATCCAAGGCATTTCTGTAACTGGCCTCTTGTTGAGTTAAACCATAAAAATCCTCAACCACTTTTGAGAGTAAGGATATGACAACACCGTTTTCATCCGTTCTAACGCGGTATTTGGGCGCGCCATTTTTAGGTCCTATGGCACGATAAAGTTCTGCTATAGCGGCTAAGATAAAATACATCGTGGGCTTAAAATTAGGATCACTTACTTTTTTAGCTCTTGTGGCGGGGACTTCTACGTAATAGCTTGGGTCTTGTTCGGGTTTTTTTTGGAGGTTGTGTTTTTTTACAACAGAGTATTCATACTCTGGCACCAACGTTTCAGTTGCAGTAAATTGATAATGATCTGCTTGTTTATTTTCTGGCCCAGGCATACTGCATACTCACATTATAAATATTGTTAGTGTGAATCTATAGGCGCGCGCAAGTGTTTAAAACGTAGTCCCGCTGCGAATAAAACGAGCAAATAAGTCAGTCCACCCACTATTACCAGTAAACTCAGTCCTATCACCCTTGACTTTGTATCCAATAATAACCACTCGCCATAGTAATTCATGATCCATATTAACACATAAATCATCGCGCCATTGGCCAGAATTAATTGTAAAATAAACTCTAACCAGCGTGTTTGTAGGCGAAACTGCGCATGCCTATATAAACGTGCATATAATAAGCCTGCGTTTAATAATGCCGATAATGTCGTCGACATCGCCAAGCCTACATGGGCAAAATACTGCATTAATACCGCGCTCAAGGCCACATTCACAAATAAACAAATCACTGCGATGCGTACTGGCGCTCTGACATCTTGTCTGGCATAACAAGCCGCTGCGAGGATTTTAATAAAAATAAAGATCGCCAAGCCAAAACCAAATGCGATTAATGCCTGTTGTGATTGAATCATATCAAAAGGCGTAAATTTTCCGTATTGAAATAACGTTGTCATTAAAGGACCTGAGATGACAATTAAAGCGATAGATGCAGGAATGCCGATTAAGCATACGGCTTTTAAAGCCCAGTCCAATACACCATGAAAATTACCTTTATCTGATTTAGCATGTTGTTTCGACAAATGTGGTAAAACGACAGTTGCTAAAGCGATACCAAAAACACCTAATGGGAATTGCATCAGACGTTCAGCAAAATAAAGCCAGGACACACTACCTGGCGCTAAAAATGAAGCAAAAATAGTAACGACTAATAAGTTCACTTGCACCACACTGGCTGCAAAAATTAATGGCGCAATTAAAGTCAGTAGCCGTTTTACAGCCGGGTCTTTAAATGCAATTTTTGCACGCGGTAATAATTTTAAATGCCATAAAAAAGGTAATTGCAAAGCGAGCTGCAAAATCCCGCCTAATAATACGCCATAAGCTAGCGCATAAATGGGTTCTTCTAAATAGCCACGTAACCACAGCGTGGTGCCTATCATGGCTAGATTTAATAAAATGGGGGTTAATGCAGGAATGGCGAATTTATTGAAGGTATTTAATATGCCTGCGCAAAATGCTGTTAAAGATATAAAAAATAAATACGGGGCTGTGATGTATAACATGTGCGTGGCTAAAGTGAAGCGCTCGCCATCGACATCAAAGCCTGGTGCAAATATACGTATGACCATGGGCGCGCCTAGCATCAACAAACACATGACGATAAACACGATGACGGCTAAACTACCCGCAACTTTATCGATGAAATTTTTAATTTCATGCGGACCATGTTTAGTGTGATATTCAGAGAGCAAAGGCACAAAAGCTTGAGAAAAAGCGCCTTCGGCTAAAAGACTGCGCATAAAATTAGGAATTTTAAAGGCAATTAAAAATGCGTCATACGCAGGGCCCGCGCCAAAAAATGTGGCCACTAAAATATCACGGATAAAACCCATGATACGTGAAAGTAAGGTCATGAACCCTACGACGGAGGCGGATTTTGTAAGTTGTTTGCTCATGTTATTTTTTGTGTACCTGTGTGTATTCTAGCATCGCGGGCGAAAGATTTTTCGCCCCTACGGATGTTGGGTTTTCCACATATTATGACTCGCGATTCTGGGATATTTGAAATAACCAAAGAGTTCACGAAACATCATATATCACCATTACAACATCCGTAGGGGCGAAAAATCTTTCGCCCTCTTATGTTACGAGGGCTTATGCACTTTGTTTACTATACCCTACCAAACAGTTTAACACCGCCTCGCCATAACGTTTTAATTTTTCATCCCCTATGCCATTAATTTCCAACAAACCAGGCAAGGTCTTAGGCTGATGCATACAAATCTCAATTAAAGTCTTATCATGAAAAATGACAAATGGCGGCAATCCTGCTTTTGTCGCTAACTTCTTACGCAAAGCGCTCAGCTGCGCAAACAAAGACTTATCATAATCCACAGGTTCAATCTTAGCCTTTTTAGCAGCATGTTTCTTCTCACGAAAAAACACCGTTTGCTTTTCTTTTAAAATTTTCCGGCTGTTTTCAGTAAACTGCAACAAAGGATATTCCCCTTGCGAAATCTGCAAAAAACCCTGCTGAATCAAACTTAAAATATAATGCTGCAATTCTTTCTGACCACATTCTGGCATTAAACCATAAGTCGATAATCGATCATGACCTCTGCTTAAAATATTTTTATTTTTAGAGCCTCGCAATACATCCACCACATAATTCATACCAAAACGCTCTTGAAGACGATAAACACAAGATAATATTTTTTGCGCAATCACCGTGCCTTCAATGACTTTAGTTTCTGATAAACAATTATCACAAGCTTCGCATTGCTCATGATCATATTTTTGGGAAAAATATTCCAGCAGATCAATGCGCCGGCATTTTAAAGAAGAGCAAAACGCAAACATCTTCTCTGGTAATCCGGTATGCGATTTTGCCAAATGTTTTTGCACTAATAAATCCTGGAAATGATATAACATCGTACATTCAGCGACTAAACCATCGCGACCCGCACGACCCATTTCTTGATAATATTGCTCAATACTTTTAGGCATATTGGCATGAATTACATAACGAATATTGGATTTATGCACGCCCATCCCAAAAGCCACCGTGGCCACAATGATTAAGGCATCGTCATTCATAAAAGCACGCTGCGCGCGCGTGCGATCGTGCTCAGATAAACCCGCATGATATTTGGTAACGCGCTTTCCCTTTTGCACTAAAAAATCATGCAACTCATCGACAGCTTTTCGCGTGCTGGCGTAAATAATGCCAGAATGTTCTGCATGCGCTGTTAAATGTTCTAATAATTGTTTATGTAAATCAACGCGCTCGATAATGCGAATAATTAAATTAGGTCTATCAAAACTACTTTGAACTTTATGAGGATTTTTAAACACCAATTGTTTGCAAATATCTTCATTTACTGTTTGCGTCGCAGTTGCGGTAAAAGCGGCGATGGCTTTATTGGGAAAGTGTTTTTTTAGTACTTGCAATGCGCGGTATTCCGGGCGAAAATCATGTCCCCATTGGGAAATACAATGCGCTTCATCAATTACAAAAAAACTAATATGGGCTTGCTTTAAGCATTCTAAAAAGCGCTCCTGCACTAAACGCTCAGGTGCAATATAAATTAATTGGTACTGATTTAAATCCGCTAATACTTCATCGATGAGTTGCCAAGCCACGCTACTATTGATAAATGCTGCGCGTATGCCTTGTTGGTTTAAATAAGCCACTTGATCTTGCATCAACGCAATCAAAGGCGAAATAACAATAGCAACACCTTCTGAAATAACAGCAGGCAATTGGAAACATAAGGATTTCCCAGCGCCTGTAGGTAAAACGGCCAGAACATCTTGTCCTGCTAAAATATTATCAATAATTTCTTCTTGGTACGGGCGAAAAGCATCGTAACCAAAATAATGTTGGAGTGCTGCTAATTTGTTCATGTCACACGCTCTACGCTTTTATTGCTTCGTTTTCCGTTTGCAATGAAGGGGTAGGTGTTTTTGCTAATAATGCCAACAGATCTGACATGAGCTCAGAAACTGCTTGCGTCATTAAAATAAAATCGACATCGAATTGTTGTTGTTCTGTTTGTGCATCCCCTGCATCACTTGACTCTAATTTATCCTGAAAATCTAAACCGCGCAATAAAAATTCGCTGGTTAAATTAAAATTAACCCGATCTTGCCAACTTAATGCTAATTGTTTCACTTGGCAACCATCGGTTAATAAGGATTGTATCGGCGTTGCCGATAAATTTTGTTGCTGACAACGAATCGTGCGACTTTGTTGACTTGGATCTTGCAATACACAGGCTTTTTCAATTGAAAAACTTTGCGGATAAGAATGATTTTGTAACCAATCCGTTAATACAAAACTTAAATCTTTTAATTCAGGAATAACCGGCGAATGATCCGGCAATACTTTTTTCCAGCTATTTAAAAAATAACCAATTTCTTTAGGATGCGCAGCATTTAAAATTAAAGAACCGTTTTTAGTATCTACATAAGCATACAATTGTTTTAAACGACTAAAAGCACGCGGCAAAAGTGTTGCGATAATATCAGCTTGCATCGCTTGTTTTTCTTTATAAGGAACTTTACGCCCTTGCGTGTGCTCGATCACTTTGATGCGTTCAATTAAAGCTTGACGTACAACGGTTGAAGGCAGAATTTTTTCTTCTACTTGCAAACACACCATCATATAACCGTTGGCCGCATGAACCAGTGGCGCATCGATTTGATCAAGTGGTGGAATAAAACCCATGCCAACTGGCAAAGATGGCAAACAAGGTTCAAATAATAAACCTTCAAGCGCTTCGCTTAAATAATCGACTTGGTAAGGAAAACCTGCTTTGAGATGGAAATATTGAATTTGTTTAAACCACATAGACGCTCCCTGTTTAAGGGAGGATTATACAGTATTAGCTACCAGATTAAAGCACCCCGCATGGAAATCCATGCAGGGTTATCGCTTTACCAGCCTTTTTGGCTAGAATCTTTATTGCCTTTAGAAGGATTACCTTTAGAAGGATGAGTGGTACCTAAAGGTTGTTTAGAGGTTAAGGGTTGCTTAGCCTGCAAAGGTTGTTTATTTAAAGGTTGGTTGCTTAAAGGTTGTTTTTGAGTTTTATTTTTATTTGACATGGTATTTTCCTCTTTGTTATTGTTCTTCACATAATTTAATATTAGTTTAGTTTCTTAGTAAGTCCAATAGGTCAAAGGCGGTAGGCCAAAAAATATTTTTCCTTTATTTTTCATGATGATAAATCAAGCATTCGATAGCAGCAGTTTGAAATACGATTGAGCTGCGTCATCATCAATTAAATGAATGGAAACCATATAGGCGGTAACAATGCTGCACGCAGCTTCGTTAACGTTGTGACTTTTTTTCTCAAACATTACCTTTTCGGGTATTTCAGCACATATTATTGCAACTTGCTCTTTGCTTGTCTTTGCCGCTGCTATTTTTTGCGATTCACTGATCGACCTTGCAGTAACAAACTCTTCAATTTTTTTATATACAGCGAATAATTTATGTTTTTCATCTGATTTGCCATCAGAATATTCGCGTATAAATTTAATGATATTTTCGACACCATTTCGTGGATCAGTAATAATATCCACAATACTGCCAGCATCATCCAATAACATGATCCTGGCTGCCCAGTCAGCAAGTTCCGTGCTCCCTTCTAAACAAAGTTCGCTATGCGCATTAAAGAATTTAATCATAATATCTGCACGTTGAATCGACATTTTTTTTATGCGTTTATAAATATAAACATATTGTTTTATCGTGTTTTCAACTGTATTATGCATCACTTCGTATTTATCTCTGATTTGATGCTCTTTATAATTGTTGTGATGAAATAATGCCTTGTTTAAACTCTCCGCAGCTCTGACTCGCTCAATTTCGGTCTTTGCAGTTTTTTTTGTTGCGAGCAGTTGAGAGAATTTAATATATTTTTGAACATGATCAAATGCTATAGCGTAAGATGAACCTTTTACTCGTGTATTTGGATTGTTCGAATAAGTTTTCTCAAGATCTGCCAATATTTCTTTAAAATAATCTGCTGAATTATCAAAAAACTTTTCTTGATTGATAAAAAAAGCATGATCATAAGCTTTAATAAAATTCTTAATGTTTTCGTTGAGAATCAAAATATCTGCGATCGGAATCTGCGTACCCTGCATATTATTTTTCAAAAATTGTTTCACATGATTCTCGATATTTTCAACGGCACCTTGAATATAGCTGTAACAACCCTCTTGAATCGATGCTTCTACCTCTTTGCTGTCAGACAATAAGATTGCAAACTCTTTTAATTTTTCATGCAATCTTTGCAGTTTTTCACGAACATCCTGCGCATTGGTTGAGTCTGTTTTTTTGATACTGAACCATTTATTCGTCACTAAATTTGCATTAGCAATATTTTCTTGAACTGGAAAAGTATTTAATACTTGCTCCAAGCTTTGCGCTAGTTCTTCTACCCATGCTTTACAATCTTCTTTTAACATTATCTACCTATATTACGTTTTTTGTTTAAGCACTAACGGTGTTGTCTCTGTTGGCGCGTTGATAGAACCTGTTTGATTCACAATATGTGTAGGCAACACCCCAGTTGTTGATGCATATGTTAATGTACTAAGACTCAAAGCTGCTGCAGAAGTAGTTTCCAAAGTGATTCCAAAATTTGTGCCCATTGCAAGCATGCTTTGTCTAATATCTTGCAATACTTTTATTGGAATACGTTTTGCTGGCGAAAGATCATTTAAAGCTGCTGCATATATTGCCACAGCAGTTTTTGCCTGCTTTAAAATGTCAGCATAATTTTGCGTTTTTTCTTGTGGTGCTAATAATAATAAACTTAAGCTACGCTGCAATTGAATACTATCTTCCTCAGAAAGTTCATAAGTTTCTAGTTGTTGTTGAGAAAAATAAAGTATTGTTCTTGCTGGCAATTCTGCCAAAGACTTCAAGGATTGAACTGACGATAAATCAGATGATATACTGTAGCCTGCTAGACCGGTCCAATTCGACCATGCTAAAATAAGTAACGTCATCGTAGGCACTATTATTGCAACTAACAACAAAAAATCCCCGGAATTTTCTTTACTCTCGCAGTCTGTAAACAATTGATCTACGGTATCGCTGTATTGATCTTCTTCATAGCATATCAAGTTGGTCGAAGTGCTACAACTAAAATCAGTATGATTCTCCCATGAATCATTATTACAATATTCTAGAATTTCTTTTCTAATTTCTTTCACTCTGAGCCTTAACTCCACCCATCTATCCACACCAAAACCAAGCGCCAAAGCCATCGGCACCAGCAGCATTAAATTGAACAAGATTAAGCCATAATAATTAGAATTTTGATGTTTTAAGGCAATGGCTTCAAGGTCTTTTTGCGCCCAGTGACGCCATGGATTATTTACCTGCTGCATCTGCAGTTTCTGTTCAAGGGAAACTTCAGCGCGTACCAATTCTACTATGAACTCTTTGAGTAGCTGATGCTGAATTTTTGCATCACCCTGCCATTCTTCGGGTGAATAGAATGTGCGTGCAATGGCTACATGTTGACGTTTGGCTGTAATAGCATTTTTCACTATTTCATTCACAATAAGTTCATTAAAAAATACTTTCCAATATTCTTTATTACCGACAATGATCATTTTGCTATTGTTAGAAGATGAAGCGGATGCGGGTTCTTTTAGTAAATTATCAAAAGTCTTATTATCAAATAATGGCGAGGGCTTGCCCACCATTTCAGGATATAACTCTTCAAAATCTGCCTGCAGTGTTTTTTTATCTAGTCCTGAAAATAACGGAGCACCCACGCGAAATAGTAATTTTTTCATCTCGTTAGAAGATGCAAATGTATATAAAGAGTTGCCCAATATTTCACTGAATAGAACAGACTGATCAGCGGCAGACATACCCTGCAAATCCTCAGCAACATTGGCCACGTAGCCAGTTAATAACGCTTCAGCCTGCGTAATATCGTTATCTTTTACTGCTTGCGCTAGCTTAGAACCCAACACTTTATATGCACTATCTTCAAGCATAAGGCTTCCTATAAATAAACTATCTATATAACATAATATTCTTAGCAAAACATTAAGAAAAGGAAACCGCGAGGATAATGGGTGACACTGTAAAGCTCCCTATCAAGTCAAATGTGTAGCAATATAACTGATGAAAATCTTTTTTCCGTTAATGCGCGACCCCAGGATTATGATTAAATTATAGATTGCATTACTTCGAACTTCTAAACCGTGATGCTGAGAATGAAACATTTGCTTGTCTTTTCTGCAAATCTTTTTCAAACATCGCTTTATAAGCGCATGGAGTTTAAATTATTATTTCTATCGTCACCCTAATTCAACTGCATCATAAAGCGGACTTCAACTTTAAAGAATTTTGCACAGAAGCATTACTGCTTTTTGAAGCGCCAGTTGTTCCTTGGGGCGGCTGATAAGCTACAGTATTCAAAGTTCCATAGCAATCAGGTGATGCATTTGCAATCACCGCCTTATAAAAATATCGACTATGATTTTGGCCATGTTCTAACAAACATTTTTTTCGTTCATCAAAACTTAATTTCTCGTATCCGGCGAGTGCTTTAATAACACGAGCTAGACTTTGATATTCCCAAGGTATCTGTTTTGAATCGAGATCATTTTTTTGTTCTTTTTGCGTATATTCTTTTAGACTAGGATAAAACATAATTTTTGGCTCATAAGATTCATCATAGGGTAATCCAAGTCTTTTCCTGCGTTCAACAACTGCTAAATGTATATCCCGAGCGCGTGCCTGTGCAATGATTCTTGAATCGATTGAATCAAAAAAAATTACTATTTTATAATCATCATTTTTTTCAACCCACTTGATCCTGGCCATGATTTCATTGTTTTCTTCTTGTTTTTTAAATCCAGTGCTCTCCAGACTTTCAATTGAGGTATGTAGTCTGGGTGCATCACCGGTCATATCTTCCTGAATTTTTTTTTCTGCCTTCTCTCGCGTTGGAAAATCATAAGTTCTGAAACGTGTAAAAGCATCATCTGAATAAATACGTTGAATTAATGCCCCATTTTTGGGCAAAGCGATACCGACCAAGCGATTGGTTAAAGTAAACGCACAAGGCATATAATTCATTGCTGGATTGGCATAAGACAATGACTGTGCCCGTGTCGTTTGTCTTTTTTCTTCTTCTGTACACCAGGGCTTACGTGAAGGATCCTTTTTATCTGTAGGAATGATTTCATATTCTTTTCGATCTCTTGCAAGACGATAAGTAAACGCCTTTCTTTCTCCGTGACGAAACTCGATTGGCTCACCATCGATAAGATTATGTACAAAATCTTGCCAATAAGATCCATCATCTGAACGAATAGTTTTGAAGAAAAATCCATTCAAGAGAGACTGTTGTTCTGGAAATGACAAACTTTTCTATCTCCTACAAACAAATGAGGTTAAGTACCCACACATGGGCATATACATAGAATATCAGGTGCAAAAACTGACCTATAACTAAGTTTGCAAGCTAAGTATATTCATATATTTTGCGGCGCACCTACAAGCATATCAGCAGAGGGCTCAATAGAAAAACATTCGAATTGTGGATATGCAGCTTGTAAAGTGACTGTTTTTGATCTGGATGAAAAAGACATATAAAAATAGGATATAATCTTGAATTTGAGATAGAAGGCCAAACATGTCAAAAGAAGAACAGAAAAAGATAGAATTAGAGCAAGCTAAAGCTCAAGCTAATGCACTGCAAGTGGCCATACAAAAAACTGATCTAAACAGATTTAATGAATTACTCAACAAAAACGCACGCTGGGATATAAAAATAGCTGAACAAACAGCAGTAGATATTCTCATTGCAAAAACAGATTCAAAGTACCTTCCTTTTAAAGCAGCACTTGAAGCAAAAATTCTTGAGAAATGCGCTAATGCCACCTCAAAAAACCAAGCCCTGCGTCGCGCAGCTAATGCAGGATGGTTAGCATCTGCAAAATTTTTAATCCACGCAGGTGCAGATATTCATGCGGCGGCACTAACCAACAATAAAGCCGCCTTGGATTATGCAATAGAGCAGAAACACACTGAGATGATAGTTTATTTAGAAAAAATAGGTGCAAAGCAAAATGAATTTGTTACCTATGACAATAAGCCAAGTGGCAGCGATGATTTTAATGATGTCATTCAACGATTAGCTGTTAATAAATTATTTTGGCCAAAATCAACTCAAATTGCACAGCAAATTTATGCCATAGTCAATAATAAAACTGTGGGTTCTGCGCAAGAAGTTTATGATCAAATACAAAGCCTAGAAACAAAAGATCTACGTCCACATTTATTACTGCTATTAAAAGGCTTTGATGAAAACAATCAACATTATTCAATTACAAGATCTTTATTTCAAACACTACATGTGTTTGCTGAATTCTCTCTAAGTAAAATGCACAAAACCCAACCTGTAAAGGTTTTGACTTTGCAAGAAGGAATGCCTTATTTGGGATTAGATCAGTCTACAGCTTCAACGTTGCAAACTACAGTTAATAACAGCAACATGCCACCTGCTGAGAATAATATATTTTACATCCCCATAGACAAATCACATCTTGAACAAAGAGTAGTCGATATAATTACAAAAATATATGACGACAATGTAAAAGCAACTGATGACAACAGGACACCTGAAGAAAAAAAACATTATTATCTTACGATTAATAATATACTTTTAGGTAATATTAATTTTTTAGAAAAATTTGCTGTTCTATATGATTTTGAACATATAAAGAAATTTGTGAAAGTTATGAAGAAGTGGCAAGATGACATTTCAGACTATCTCAATAAAAATGAAAACAATCAGATCGTAAAGTTTCCCTATTCAGCGACTGATTTGTATTTATTGGCTGTAAAAGCTAACATAAACATCAAGATGCAAGTTGACCTAACTACTGCCGTCATGGATTATGAGTATAACCCGCTTATGGATTATCGATATGATGATAGTAAAAAAAATTGGTATTTCATTTTTTTAAATGTCACAATCTATGACTTGTATTGCAAAGCAACGCAGCAAAAAAGCAATACGGTCTTTTGTTATGGCCTAATAACAGCCGAAGAAATGATTTTGCAATTCTTACAGGAAAAACCTAGATTAGGTGCGATCACTCATTATGAACATGATGAAAATCATTATAAACAATATATTTATCACAAGGATCCACAACCCTTTCTTGCTGCGGCAATCATACACGATTCTGCCCACCAACATATTTTGGCCAAATTGTCAGCTTCAAAAGTTAGCTCAATTATGCGCCGCTGGATATCGTTAATCGGAGAGAAAACAAATCTATATAAAACTTATGGTCCTAACAAAATTAAAGTCCCCTTTACCCACGAAACATGGGTGATCACAGATTGCCCTTTCGCTTCAATATTCTTAGCCAAAAATGATTTAGAGATGCTTGCCATTATTTATGAGCGTATATTTAATCATCTGCATACAGCTAGCATCGTACGCTGTATGTTGGTTCTAGATATGTTACTCAGTGATAAATTTTATTATGGTTTAGCTGAAAATACAGAAAAGCTACCACGCGCACTTGAGCAAGTAGAAAAACATCGCAGTCAAATTATACAAATTTACAATAAGTTACTAGGGCAATATCCTAACAATGACAATACAAACGATCCTTTTGTTATCGCTAGCATCTGCATTTACGCCTTGGATAATCAAGCTTGCGCTAAAAATTTTACGCCTCAAGACATTGTGACTGCTGAATCTAAAATCGATTTACTGTGGAAGAAGAATCGCAAAAATAATATGGTGGCACTACATGCGGGGCTTCCAGACAATGCTTTAAAAGAGTCTAAAGATGATAAGAACATTTATCTGAATGATTTTGTTTTATAAAGATATAAGGTGATTTAGCAAATGGTTGACTGAGCCTGGCGCTAATACTAAGCCGTTTCTAAAATGGCCGGCGTTGATGTATAAATTTTCGTAAGCTGGGATTTTGCCTATTGCGGGACTGCCTTCTGGATTATAAGGACGCAAGCCTGCCCATTGGGCTAGGATTTGGCAATTTTTGAGTGCGGGTAAAATATTAATAGCGGATTCATATAATTCTTTAAATCCTGCTTGCGTTGGGATTTTATTAAATCCTGCATGATATTCCATGGTGCTACCAGCTAGAATTAAACCATCTTTGCGGGGAATTAAATAATGGTTGTGATATAAAATAATTTTTGTTAATAAATTTGGAGGCGCTTTAAAAAGTAGCATTTGACCTTTGACTGGGGCGATGTTTATGTCAGATAACAGCTCATGACTCCACGCACCGGCAGTAATGATTATTTTATCTGCTTGGAATTTTTCATGGTTTGTTGAGACAAAGCTAACAACATTATTTTTTTTATTTAATTTTAAAACTTTTTGATGTTCAAGTAATTTAACTTGGGTTTGCTTTAAGCTTGCCACCAAGGCTTTTAATAATCTTGGATTACGTACTTGCATGACTTCTGGCATCCAGAGATCATTTTCTAATACTTCCATGCGCTGTTGATGCGCTTTTGCCCACTCTAATGCAGGTATGGTTTCTTGTGCGTCTAGCATTAATAGACCACTGCGTAATAATTCAATATCTATACCAGTTTCAGTTAATAATTCTTCTGCTAACGTGGGATAAATTTGTTGTGAATTTTTTGCAAGCTGTGTGATAAAATCGCAGTAGCGCCACGGATAAAGTGGTGAAATAATACCACCACCTGCCCAAGAGGCTTCTTGACCGCATAGTCCAGCCTCTAATAAAGTGACACTGGCGCCACGTTTATTTAAGGCACGGGCAGTCAATAAACCGATAATGCCGCCACCAATAATAAGAAAATCTGACATAGGATACGATTATAACATGATGCAGGATGGATTTACATTTTTAGAGCTGATTGTCGTTCTAGGCATTATTGCGCTTTTGGCCTTATTTGCCCTACCCCAATACGATCATTTTCTAAAACGCCACCAAGCGCAAAGCGATATTGAACAAATCGTACGCATGATTACGCTTGCCCGACAGCAAGCGATTTTACGCAATCAAACCGTCACCTTATACCCTAATGAAGATTGGTCACAAGGTTTAATGATTCTTGATGAAAAAAAACAAATGATTTCATCTATAACTTTTACAAATGATGCAAACATCTTATTAAAAACCTTTCCCGCCAGTGCGGAAAATCAATTACAATTTTCGGCTACAGGTTTAACAAAAACACAAAATGGTAGTTTTTATTATTGTCCTGATGATATGCATTTAGCAAAACGCATAGTCTTTAATCAAGCGGGACGGGTGTATGTGACAGCGGATGAGGTGGAGTCAGGGTGTGAGTAAAGGGCGATTGCTTTATGTAATAAGGGCATTTATAATATACCTAACACGGCCTGCTCCTCTACATTGAAAAATGCACGGGTGGGTTTTCTTTTATGAGCAGTCTATGTCATCTTATAAAAAACCTCACCTTAGCTTTAGGCAACAGCTTGACTTGTTAAAGTCTCGCGGACTAGAAATAACCGATGATGCAACTGCACAAGCATATTTAGATCGTGTGGGTTATTACCGTTTAAGTGGTTATTGGTACCCATGCCGAAAACCGATTCCTTCATCAGCAAGTCAATATAGAACCAACCGTTCTGATGAATTTATGGCTGGCGCTAGATTTGAAGATGGAGTGGCTTTATACATTTTTGACAAAAAATTACGACTATTAGTATTAGATGCAATTGAGCGATTAGAAATTGCTTTTAGAGTAGATATAGCTTATTTATTGGGCAAACAAGATCCATTTGCCTATATAAAACCTTCGCTATTACATGGCAATTTTACTAAAAAAATAAATCCTAAAACTGGTAAAACCAGGCACCAAGAATGGCTGAATAAGCATGAGCAATTAATCAAACGATCAAAAGAAGATTTTGCCACACATTACAAAATAAAATATGGTTTACCTTTGCCGATATGGATTGCTGTTGAATTATGGGACTTTGGTCTTTTAGCTACATTTTATCAAGGCATGACTGTAAAAGATAAAAATGAAATTGCAACAAAATATAATATTTCTGATTGGCAAGTAATGGAAAGCTGGCTTCGTTGTTTGAATTATGTACGAAACGTAGTGGCTCATCACAGCCGGCTATGGAATAGAAATTTAATTGATCAACCCAAACTTGCCCAACAAAGCGCCATGATAAACTTTGATCCTTTTATTCGTAACACCCAAATAACATCTAGGATTTATATTGTATTTTGCATCTTAGCACATTTTATGCAGCATCTTTGCCCGCACTCTTCTTGGCAGCAGCGTGTAACTGATTTAATACATTCTTTTCCTGCGACAGCATATATGAATGTTAAAGATATGGGGTTTCCGGAAGATTGGGAGCAACAGCTTTTTTGGGTAACCGCGTTACAAAAAAAATGATAATTTATTAGCAGAGCAAAAACTGTCAGCACTACTGACCGTTTTTATAATGAACAACTATCTTAATGGATATCAGGGCACATTAAGTAATGATAATCATATTTAATACCCTCTCTTTTTAATGCTTCCTCAAGAAGATACTTTTCTTCAACAGATATATCGTATTTGAATAATTTAAACTCGGCATCAGAATGGTGCTCATATTCTTCTATGCGAGGAAATTTTCCCGTTTTAAGAAAATAAAAAGCAAAAGCTTTATCATCAAACCTTGTGAAGGTTCCATGTTGGCGTTTTATTCTAGGATTATTACACCCATCAGATGCATGAGAAATTTTGACAGGCGAATGTTCTGAGTTTCTTATTTTTTCATATACCCATATTGAAATATATTTAGCATTTTCAGGAATGAATTCTAATGCAAAACTAAGAGCAACATATGGATCATATGTCCAATCCAATGCTGCGGTTGGAACCCCATAGTGCTGAGGAAAAGATTCATCAAAAGCAGTTAAAAACTCATAAAACTCTGAATATTGCAGTACAGTTCCATCCAAGTGTACTTTCCCAATGATAGATAATGAAAGTCGTTGCACAAGATTTACAAAAGCATCTTTTTGGATCCAAAAATCTGGAGGCTGCATTTGATATTTTTCTATCGTCTTGGCATCAAAATTGTCAACATTACTTTCAACTTTTTTAGCAAGTGTATAATTATACTGCAACATATAAAGACCTAGCTCACAAATACGTTCAGCTAGCATTTTATCCACGTGTGGGCCAAATATACTTTGAATCTCTTGACTTGAAATCCATGTTTTCCACGAACTACCCTTAAATTTTTCCTGCAATTCCTTTTTTCCATCAGGCCTGAATGCTTTGGGCTGCAACCAATAACCTGCATCAGAATGACCGCGAAAAAGATACTCTTTTCCTCTTAACGCCTGTAATTTACTAATAAGTTTATTTGCATCAATTATCATTGCGTTCATTTATTATCTCATTTAGCTTGTAAGTTATAATGTTCAACTTTGCATAGAATGTATCGACTACCATCAATTTGAACTACTAAGTGACGCTTAATAGCTGCTCCACATTCAGTTCAAGCATGAGAGTATCATTTTATCGAAGAATTAATCAACGTAAGATTTTTATTAACAAAACTGTCAGCAGTGCTGACAGTTTTCAAAGTTTTCCCATACTTAATAAAGCGGGACGGGGGTATGTAACAACGGATGAGGTGGAGTCAGGTTGTGAAGAATAGTCATCCTGTAATTAATCACTTGCATGGCTTTAAGCTACATCTTACAGAACCAATGCTAAATTGGCTATTTTATTATCTTGCCAAATTAAGTATCTTATCTTTCTAAGAAAAGTTTACTTATAACAAATGCAGGAGTAGTATAATGGAATCATATGGCGAAAAATTAAATAGAATCACACAAGAATTTACAATGTTTGCTGCTTTTGCAGCATTAGAGGGCCGATTTAGGGCCTTAAATACTAATACAGGCACTGAGGATGATGTGGATGATATTGCGTATGGTTTTGCTACTGCGGGTCTGGCAGTTTGCAGCGTAAGGTTACTCTATTCATTGTCAGGTTTCGGGTATATTGTTTATAAAGATTGTCTAAACTATTTCCAGGGCAATCAAAATAATTATGCCCCCGTCGTGCAGCAAGATCCATTCGTTCAACTTGAGGAAGGTTTACAAGGAGCGCAAAACACATATCGAATAAAAGTGGATCGTATTAATGAGCTTGAAACAGAATTAGCTGCTGAAAGAATAGAATTACAAACACGAACAGATAACTTAACACAAAGAATCGAAGGGCTTGAGCAAGAAAATGCAGTACTTAAGAAAGCATCTAATGTGCAAAGTAATTTAAATATTAACTTGTCAAAATAAAGTGAGACCTATTATGCACTATCCTAAATACACAGCATTACATATGGCCGCCTTTCACAATAATCTTGAAGATGTTAAGCAGTTGTGCACACCTGAAAATGTTAATAATACAGCGGATGATAGGCAATACATCACGCCATTGTATTGTGTAGCCTTAAATGATAAAAATATAGAGATTAAAAAACAGATTATTGCGTGGCTCTTGGGTAATGGGGGCAATATAAATGCAATAAATAAACAGGGAAATTCAGTCCTTTTTGTTGCTGCATTAGCAGGAAAACAAGAAGTAGTAGAGTTCTTATTATTGAAAGGCGCGAAAATTGATAAAGATCGTTTTAAAAGCTCTACTGCATATCTTGAAAAAAGATATCCCGCGATACTTAGGCTCTTGGAAAATCCAGATATAGTGACACAACAATCGAATTACTCCTGGCCAAAAAGCGGAGATAATTCTATAAAACAAAGAACGCCCCGTAGTTATAATACAGATGAATTAGAAATGATAACAATGGTGTCATCATTAAAATAGTTTAACTAGCATCACATATCGTATTTAGTAAAGCAGGACGACGGGTGTCAGGATGTGAAACAATTCTTCTACTATAATACCGATAATATATATAACAGGGCCCGCTCCCCCATAAGGACTTTCAAATGATGCGTTTATTGTTAAACACACTTCCCACTTGGGGCGTTATTTTAGGCATGACGCTTTTTTCTGTTTTTATAGGGTGGCTTTTATATAGTTTGTTAAGACATTTTTTACCGAAATTTTTAATCAATCAAGAACCCCATGATGCGCGCGAATCCATGCATTTAACATCAGTTCTATCCGCATTGCTTCTCACATTTATGGTTGTATTGCTGTGGCAAAGTTATGATATTTTGCAACAAAATGTTGTCAATGAAGCCAAAACAATAGGCAGATTAGAAATTTTTACTGAATCACTGCCAGTTGATCATGATAAAAAAATAAGTGGACTGCTAGAGTCTTACGTTAACGTGTTAGTAAACGAAGAATGGCCAGCGATGCGATTGGGACAATCAAGTCCAAAGGCTAGTGAAATATTACTGGAGTTACGTTATGCAATTGAAGCAATTGATGCCAAAACACCTGCTTTAAGTAATTACCGTCATGACATGTTACAAGATTATAATGACATAGTGTTTGCTAGAAATTTACGTCTTGACCATTTAGGTACTACTATTCCGGTTTTCTTTTTGGTCACAATTACTGTCAACTTACTGGGCATGTTTCTATTACTGTGTTTGCTCAATCCAGCCAGTCATAAAAGAAGCCATTTCTTTTTCTTGATTACGACTAGCGCTATTTTGGGTTTAAACTTTTCCTTCCTGATCGTTTTGGATTATCCATTTTCAGGAGAGTTATCGATTAACAGTGCACCGTTGACTTATATTCATTTTGATTAATTCTTTATATTTAATCAAGCGCAGCAGGTGTATGTGGCAGCGCTTCTACCGTAACTCTAAAGCCGCTAAAAGGTTTAATCATGTCCCAATGTTTACAGCTGGGGCATAACCAATATAATGCTTGTGCGGAGAAGCCGCAGTTTTCGCAATAATAAGCTGCTTCTTTGCCTAAGAGTTGACGCACGATGTCGCGTAGTAACATTAAATGACGTGCTTCTTCGCCGCTGCTTTCTTTGAAACGTAATTCGATTAATGTATAAATCGCACGGGCTGAGGGGCGTTTTTGTAATTGTTCCGCTATGGTATTAATGTCGTGTGGATCGGTAATGTATTGTGATAATTGGCTGGAAAATGTTGCACAAATTTCTGCGCCTAATTCTTCTTGTAAGCAACGTTGCAAAAATGCATTAAATTGTTCAGCTTGGCCGCAGGCTTCGTAACAGCGCGCCATGGGTAATAAAATTTCTGCGGTGAATTCTGGGTTTTTTAATTTCACGCGTTGATAGTGTGAAATGGCTAATTTATAATCTTTAGCATCATAGGCTTGTCTTGCTTGTAACAATTGTGTGCGTACGCTTTTGGGATCAGCATTCAACGCTTGTTTTAAATAACGGTTCATTTGTTCGGGTTGTGCTTGATCCAGTGCTACTTCTGCGAGTTCGCAATAATAATGCGCAATGAGGGAAGCCATACTTTCATTGGTATAACGTTCAAATTGAATAGCGGTATTAATGGCTTTATCCCAATCGCGTTCTTGTTGGTAAATATCAATCAAGCATTGCAAACTCAAACGCATATGCGCTTTTAAACCCACGAGTTCTTGGAACAAAGTTTCTGCGCGATCCAGTACGCCGGCGCGCATGTAATCATGACCTAATTCTAGTAATGCTTGCAGGCGATTAGCGCGGCTTAAATCTGGGCGTGCGATTAAATTTTGATGAATACGAATGGCTCTATCCACTTCCCCGCGGCGGCGAAATAAACTGCCTAAAGCGAAATGGGTTTCGATAGTGTCACTGTCCACTTCTAATAGTTTGATGAAAAGTTCTAAGGCTTTGTCGGGTTGTTCGTTTAATAGAAAGTTTAATCCCGTAAGGTAATCTTTAGAGGATGAAAGATTTTTTTGCCATGAAGAAGTACCTCTGGCACTTTTTTTAGCTGCTAAATAACCAGATAAAGCAGCGACTGGCAGTAATAACCATAATAAGGTTAAACTCACAAATGATCCTTTACGGGCATAGCGCGTAGATTATTGAGTTCTTGGTTCAAGAGATTATTTTTTTTAGTTAAGACATGATTGCGATAACGCTGCGTAATGGCTACTTTTACTTGCGCTAAAAAACCTAAGAGACAGCCTACGCATAAGGCTATCAATAGTAATAATGATAAAGGCAGTTGGGCTTTCGCAAAAAAATAATTAACGTTAACTATTTCTGCATTTAATAATGCAAAGCTGATGGCTAGGATAATGAGGACAATAAGGAAAAGTGAGCTAAGAAGGCGCATGATTTGATTACCTATAAAAATTTCTTCGCATTTTGCCTCGCCCCCTTGGGGGAGAGGCCGGCGTCCGCGCCGGGTGAGGGGGAAGATGCGCGTAAAAACCCGCTATTTGCCCTCACCCCAACCCTCTCCCACTATTAGTATTTTTCTCTGTAGAAATATTTACTTGGTGGGAGAGGGAGCCAGAAAGAAAAAGCCAGAATTACTCTACCTCATCTTCACGATCATCTTCAACTATCATTTGCCCGCGCAATAAAGACGCATTAATACGATCCCGCAATTCTTTACCGGGTTTAAAAAATGGCACATATTTGCCTTCCAAGCGCACCGCCCCGCCCGTTTTGGGATTACGCCCAATCCGGGGAGGACGATAATGCAGGGAAAAACTCCCAAAGCCACGAATTTCTATCCGTTTGCCTTGAGTTAATGCATCGCTCATACACTCAAGAATAGTTTTAACTGCAATTTCTATATCTTTATAAGCTAAGTGCACCTGTTTCGCAGCAAGTTGCTCTATAAGTTCCGATTTAGTCATTATTTGTCTACATTCCAAAGATGAATATGACTTAATAATAGCTTATTTTTCATCATGTTGTGATATTTTTTCTTTAAGTAGGTCGCCAAGCTTAGGCGCGTCCCCATCTTGATTATCCAACGCTGATGCATCATAAGCATTATCCGCTTCATCTTTAGCCTTAATGGATAAGTTAATCGTACGATTCTTCTTATCTAGACCAATAAATTTCGCTTCGACTGTGTCGCCTACATTTAAATGTGTACGCGCATCTTCAACACGATCAGCCGCAATTTCAGAAGCACGAATATAACCTTGCGCACCATTCGTTAATTCTAATTTTGCACCTTTCGCATCGACTTCAATCACGCTACCGCTAACTATTGCGCCTTTTTCATAACCGGCTGCAAAATTAGAATACGGATCTTGTTCAAGCTGTTTAATGCCTAAAGAAATACGTTCACGTTCTGCATCGATCGCTAAAATTAACGCTTCGAGTTCATCGCCTTTTTTGTATTGACGCACGGCTTCTTCGCCAGGCAAGGTCCAAGAAATATCAGATAAATGTACTAAACCATCGATATCACCTTCCAGACCTACGAAAATACCAAAGTCAGTGATAGATTTGATAGAACCGCTGATACGTTCATTTTTACCGTGTTTCTTAGCAAATTCTTCCCAAGGATTATCAACACATTGTTTAATACCTAAAGAAATACGACGACGTTCTTGATCAATTTCAAGTACTTCCACCGGCACTTCTTGCTCTAATTTCACTACTTTGCTTGGGTGAATGTTTTTGTTGGTCCAATCCATTTCGGAAACGTGTACCAAACCTTCGATGCCGTTTTCAATTTCAACAAAGCAACCATAATCGGTGATATTAGTGACTTTACCACTTAAACGTGAACCGACTGGGTATTTATTGGTAATTGTGACCCAAGGATCATCGCCTAATTGTTTTAAGCCTAAAGAGACACGTGATTTTTCACGATCAAATTTCAAGATTTTAACTTTGATTTCATCGCCAACATTTACCACTTCGCCTGGATGCTTAACGCGTTTCCATGCCATATCGGTAATGTGTAATAAACCATCAACACCGCCTAAATCTACGAATGCGCCGTAATCGGTTAGGTTTTTCACCACACCCATAACTTCTTGGCCTTCATGTAATTTAGATAATAAAGCTTCTCTATCAGGTGTTGCTTCAGATTCAATGATCGCGCGACGTGAAACAACGACGTTGTTACGTTTTGCATCTAATTTAATAACCTTGAATTCCATTTCTTTGCCTTCAAGTGAGGCAGTGTCACGCACCGGACGTACATCGACTAATGAACCGGGTAAAAATGCACGGATACCGTCAACTTCAACGGTAAAGCCGCCTTTAACGCGACCAGTAATAATACCCATAATGCTTTTGCCAGATTCGTGAACTTGTGATAAAAAGCGCCATGCATGCGCACGTTTAGCTTTTTCACGTGATAATTTGGTTTCGCCATAGCCGTCTTCAATGGCGTCTAATGCCACTTCTACTTCATCGCCTTCTGCGACTTCTAAGTTGCCTTGTTCATCTAAGAATTGGTTGATGGAAATTGCGCTTTCTGATTTAAAGCCCGCATCAACAATAACAAACTCAGGTTGGATTTTTACGACGACACCGGTAACAATTTGACCGGGATACATTTTAGTTTTTAACAGTTGCTGTTCAAACAAATCGGCAAAACGCTCATTCTTCATAAGATTTTAGTCCTATCGGGTCATCGACCCTGGTTGGGGCCCTGGTGGGCGGTTAATATTAAATCGTCAAACGTTCTTCAAACAACTTCAAAATATGATCCAATACGTCCTGAATCTTCATGCCTGTGGTGTCCACAATTATGGCATCAAGTGCAGGTTGTAGAGGGGAAACAGCACGTTGGCGATCTCTTTCATCACGCGCAGCAATCTCATTTTGCAGTGCGCCTAGATTATCATGAATTCCCTGCTCTTTCAACTGCTTATAGCGTCTTTGCGCCCGCTCTTCGATACTCGCGGATAAAAAGATTTTTAAGACTGCATCGGGAAAAACCACGGTGCCCATATCGCGACCTTCTGCCACTAAACCCGGCATTTGTCGAAAACTACGCTGTTTAGCGAGTAAAGCTTGCCGGACACTTAAATAAACGCTGATTTGTGAGGCTTTATTGCCACAAGATTCGGTTAAAATCTCGCTGCTGACTTCTTCATCTTCAAGGATAAAACGCGTGGTATCTTCAAGGGTATTGGGAATAAATTGCACATCCAGAGTTTCGGCTAAAGCGGTTAAAGCCGCGATATCATCAAGCGCAATTTGATGTTTATCCGCGCAAAGTGCTAATAAACGGTATAAAGCACCACTTTCTAATAAATGCCAATCAAATTCTTTTGCAAGCAAGCGCGCAATCGTACCTTTTCCAGAGCCGCCCGGCCCATCAATGGTGACAACTTTTGCCTGCTCTTGTGGCAGTTTATCCATAACGGCGTTCAAAATCTTGCATAAAATCGACTAATGCTTGCGCACCAGCCACAGGCATCGCGTTATATAAACTTGCCCGCATACCGCCAATACTGCGATGTCCGGCTAAATTATATAAACCCTGTTCTTGCGCTTTTTCGATGAATACAGGATCTAATTTTGGATCAGACAATGTAAAAGGAATATTCATGCGTGAACGCGAATGCACTTCAACCGGATTATTATAAAAATCAGATGCATCAATGGCTGCGTAAACAATATCGGCTTTCAAACGATTTTGCTCAGCCATAGCTGTTAAACCACCTTGCGCCAATAACCATTTAAACATTAAGCCAGACACATACCAAGAAAATACTGCCGGTGTATTACAACAAGAATCTTCCGCAATCATTTTACGGTAATTTAAAATAGTTGGAATAGGATAACGAGAAGGTTTAATCACATCTTCTTTAACAACCACAACCGCCATACCTGCAGGACCAATATTTTTTTGCACGCCTGCATAAATTAAATCAAATTGCGTGACATCGATAGGCTGTGATAAAAAATTAGAAGACATATCCGCGACTAGTGGCACTTTAACTTTGGGCACCCAAGTAAATTCTACGCCATGAATCGTTTCATTCGGGGTGTAGTGTAAATAAGCAGCGGCATCGCTGGTTTGCCAAGAAGCTTGGTGAGGCACAGTTGTGTAACGATTTTCTTTCGTATTCGCCACAACATTCACATCACAATAAAGTCTTGCTTCTTCAACAGCTTTTTCAGACCAAACGCCTGTTTGCACATAATCAGCGCAGCGGGCTTCCCCTAATAAATTTAAGGGAATTGCAGCAAATTGCCCAGTCGCGCCACCTTGTAGAAATATGATTTTATAACCCGCAGGCAGGCTTAATAGTTCACTCAAATCCGCCATGCTTTCTTCAATGATTTTTATAAAATCAGCACCACGGTGACTGATTTCTGTAATCGCTAAACCATGCTTAAAATTCTTAAGACTTTGGATCGCCTCATTCATGACTTCCGGCGGCAGAACAGCGGGACCAGCGCAATAATTGTAAATGGGGTGAGACATGGCATGCTCCTTATAAAGTAAACTTTGCTCATTATGGCATGTTATAATGGCTAAATGAATACCCTATTTATATCTGATATCCATCTTAATCCCCATCGCCCCAAAATCACTGCGATTTTTTTAGAATTTTTACAAGGCGAAGCTTTGAATGCAGAAGCTTTGTATATCTTGGGTGATTTTTTTGATAGTTGGATAGGTGATGATGTGATGGATGATTTTGCCAACACCATTGCTAAAGCACTTCATCAGCTGGTGGATAGCGGTGTGAAAGTTTATTTAATGCCCGGAAATCGTGATTTTTTATATGGCAAAGTATTCGAAGAAAAATCAGGCGTGATTTTAATTCCTGATCCTACCCTGATCAATTTAAATGGGACACCGACTTTATTAGTCCATGGTGATAGTTTATGCAGTGCCGATCGCGGCTTTCAAATTTTCCGTTATTTTGTGCGCCACCCGGTGTTGACTTGGATTTTCTTGCATACACCTTTAGCATTTAGACAAAAGTTTGCGCAATATTTACGGAATAAAAGTACTGATAGTAATCAAAAAAAATCTGCTTATATTATGGATGTCGATCAAAAAACCGTTGAAAATATGATGCGAAAATTTAAAGCAACGCATATGATCCATGGCCATACACATGATCCAAAAATTGTTGAATTTAATTTAGATGGCAAAAAAGTAACGCGTACGGTTTTGGGGGCATGGGAGACGGAAGGTTATTGTTTAACCATCTCATAAGGGCGAAAGATTTTTCGCCCCTACGGATGTGGGAAATTATACGCTTGTGGGGCAAACAGACTTCCAGCCGGTTATTTCTAACACGCCTTGGCCTATCATTGCGGGTGATTTAACAGTTTTAACGCCTGCTGCATCTAATGCTTTATATTTTTCTGCCGCAGTACCCATGCCACCAGCAATAATTGCACCGGCGTGGCCCATGCGTTTGCCTGCGGGTGCAGCAACACCTGCAATATAAGCAACAACAGGTTTTTTCACATGATGTTTAATATATTCAGCCGCTTCTTCTTCTGCATTGCCGCCGATTTCACCGACCATTACGATCGCTTCTGTTTTTGGATCTTCGTTAAATAATTTTAAAACATCCACAAAACTCATACCGGGAATTGGATCGCCACCAATACCGACGCAGGTTGTTTGGCCAAAACCCAGATCTGTAGTTTGTTTTACAGTTTCATAAGTTAATGTACCTGAGCGTGAAACGATACCGACTTTACCGGGTAAGTGAATAAATCCTGGCATAATGCCGATTTTGCATTCACCGGGCGTGATAATGCCTGGACAATTGGGGCCGATTAAGCGCACATCTTTGCCTTTTAAATATTCTTTAACGATTAACATATCTAATGCAGGCACGCCTTCAGTGATACATACAATTAATTTAACGCCGGCATCGACTGCTTCAATAATCGAATCTTTACAAAACGGTGCAGGAACATAAATGACGCTGGCTTCTGCGCCCGCTTGTTCAACAGCTTGTTGCACGGTATCAAATACCGGCAAACCTAAATGCGTTTGTCCGCCTTTACCGGGTGTTACGCCACCGACCATTTTTGTGCCGTAAGCTATGGCTTGTTCAGAATGAAATGTACCTTGTTTTCCGGTGAAACCTTGGCAAATTACTTTTGTGTCTTTATTTACTAATATACTCATTATTCACCTTTAACTTCAGAAATGATTTTTTTCGCGGCCAATGTCAAATCGCTTTGCGCAATAATATTAAGACCGCTGTCTTGCAATATTTGTCCGCCTAATTCCGAATTGGTACCTTGTAGACGCACAACAACGGGCACTTTTACGTGCACTTCTTTTACCGCATTAATAATACCATTGGCAATTAAATCGCAACGTACAATACCGCCGAAAATATTCACTAACACGCCTTTTACTTTTTCATCGGATAAAATTAATTTAAATGCTTTAGCAACACGTTCTTCTGTTGCGCCGCCGCCTACGTCTAGGAAGTTTGCAGGATCGCCGCCGTGTAATTTGATTAAATCCATGGTTGCCATTGCAAGACCAGCGCCATTGACCATACAGCCAATATTGCCTTCGAGTGCGATATAGCTTAAGCCCCATTCGCTGGCTTCATTTTCACGTGGATCTTCTTGATCAGGATCACGCATCGCTACTAAATCTGGATGACGATACAAAGCATTGTCATCGATATTAATTTTGCCATCTAAACAAAGTAAATCATCATCGCTGGTAATCACGAGCGGATTGATTTCAACCAAACTTAAATCTTTTTCAACAAATAATTTACCAAACGCCATCAATAAATCAGTAAATTGTTTTACTTGTTTATCTTTTAGACCTAAAGCAAACGCTAGAAAACGTCCTTGAAAAGGTAATACACCGACGAGAGGATCAACCACTACTTTGTGAATTTTTTCTGGATTATCATGTGCGACTTTCTCGATATCCATGCCGCCTTCTGTGGAAGCCATGATCACTATGCGTTTTAAAGAACGATCAAGAACCGCGCTTAAATACAATTCTTTTTTAATGTTGCAAGGTGCTTCAATTAAAACTTGATTAATAGGCTGACCATGAGCATCGGTTTGAAAAGTCACCAAACGTGTGCCTAATAATTTTTGCACAAACTCGGCTAATTCCGTTTCGGTTTTAACAACTTTAACGCCACCTGCTTTACCGCGACCGCCCGCGTGTACTTGCGCTTTGACAACCCAAGCTGGCACATTTAATTTTTTAGCTGCGTCTTTAGCAGCTTCTACGCTGTTAACAACAATACTCGGGGGAACAGGCATGCCATATTCAGCAAATAATTGCTTGGCTTGATACTCATGTAAATTCATTCTTTATCCTTTCTATATAATGCTACAAATCTAATAATATCCGTTGTGGATCTTCTAACAATTCTTTGATGGTGCGTAAAAATGTCACGGATTCGCGACCATCAATAATTCGATGATCATAAGATAATGCTAAATACATCATCGGACGAATCACCACCTCACCATTTTCTGCAATCGGTCTTTGCACAATATTGTGCATACCTAAAATTGCGCTTTGTGGTGGATTAATAATGGGTGTTGATAATAAAGAACCAAACACACCGCCATTAGAAATCGTAAATGTACCGCCTGTCATTTCTTCTACGGTAAGCTTGTTATCACGCGCTTTTTCACCGTAACTGACAATGGCTTTTTCAATATCGGCCAAACTTAAAGTATCCGCATCACGAATAATCGGCACCACTAAACCACGTTCTGTGGATACGGCAACACCAATATCAAAATAACCGTGATAAACCACATCTTGACCATCAATACTTGCATTCACAACCGGATAACGTTTTAACGCTTCAACAGCTGCTTTCACAAAAAATGACATGAAGCCTAATTTAATACCGTGCTTTTTCTGGAAATTGTCTTTGTAACGTTCACGGATTTCAACAACGGCTTGTAAATTCACTTCATTAAATGTTGTTAAAATTGCAGCATTATGTTGCGCTTCAAGCAAGCGTTCAGCAATACGTGCACGTAAACGTGTCATCGGTACACGTTTATCTAAACGTGCAGTATTTGCCATTTGTAATACATCTGATTTTACAGCGCGACCATCTTTGCCCGAGCCTTTAATTGCGTTTAAATCAACATTATGTTCTACAGCTGCTCTGCGAACCGAAGGTCCAGCAGGTGGTGCAGATTGTGCATTTGCAACCGGTGTTGGCGTTGCTGATTTTTCAGGTGTTGAAGCAGGTGCCGCAGGCGATATTGAAGCTGGCGCAGCGCCTTCTTCTAATAAACCAATGACAGCAGAAGCTGTAACAGTACTGCCTTGTGGTTGTGTAATACTTTTTAATACACCATCAACCGGTGCAGGCACTTCCAGCATCACTTTATCTGTTTCAATATCGACAAGATTTTCATCACGTTTTACAAAATCGCCCGGCTTTTTGTGCCAAGTCGCAATGGTTGCGTCTGTAACGGAATCCGGTAATACAGGGACTTTAATTTCTATGGCCATAATTGTTCCTTATCCTAAGGCTTGTTCAACTAAACTATTTTGTTCGCTCACATGTATAGAATGATAACCTGCTGCCGGTGATGAAGACGCCGCCCGGCCTGCATATTCTAATGTTTGATGCGCTGCCAATGCCGCACGTAAATGATGCTGTGTACAATACCAAGCACCTTGATTTTGTGGCTCTTCTTGACACCAAATCACATTTTTCGCTTGTGTGTAATGGGCTAATAATTGTCGCAGCCCTGCTTCAGGGAATGGATATAATTGTTCGATACGAACAATGGCAACATCCGAACGATTATCCGCTCTGCGTTTTGCCAATAAATCATAGTACACTTTACCGCTGCATAATATCACACGCTGCACATTTTGCGGTGCAAGCTCATCGACTTCCGGTAATATGCGTTTAAATTCGCCGTCTGCTAATTCCGTTAATGTTGAAACCGCTAACTTGTGTCTCAATAAGCTTTTGGGTGTCATCACAATTAAAGGCTTACGAAAAGGCGCTAACATTTGTCTTCTTATCATATGAAATACTTGCGCAGGCGTTGAAGGCACACACACTAACATATTATGTTCTGCACATAATTGTAAATAACGTTCAAGGCGTGCTGAAGAATGCTCAGGTCCCATACCTTCATAACCATGTGGTAATAACATCACTAAACTGGATAATCTGCCCCATTTATGCTCGCCAGAACTGATAAATTGATCGATCACCACTTGCGCACCATTGGCGAAATCACCAAACTGCGCTTCCCATTCAACTAATGTTGTAGGTGTTGTGGTGGAATAACCGTATTCAAATGCAAGTACTGCTTCTTCGGATAATAAAGAATCAATGATCGTAAAATGCGGCTGATTTTGTGCCAAATGCGCAAGCGGACAAAAAGGCGTACCTGTTTCTTGATCATGTAAAACCGCATGACGGTGTGCAAACGTGCCACGACCACAATCTTGTCCACTTAAACGTACCGCAAAACCTTGATGTAATAATGTAGCATAGGCTAAATTTTCAGCATAACCCCAATCAACAGGCAGCTCGCCTAATGTCATTTTATGTCTGTCTTCGATAATTTTGGCGACTTGTTTTTGAAGCACAAAACCTTCGGGTAGCACTTCTAATTGTTTAGCCAATTCTACTAATGCAGTTTGATTAATACGTGTATCAACGGCTTGCACAGGATCTTGTTTTACATACGGCCGCCAATCTACGAGCATGTCTTGCTCGGGAATTTTGATTAAATTTTCAAGGATGTGTTTACCTGAATCTAAATGATCCCGATAAGCTATTTCCATCGTATTAATTTCTTCTTGCGTAATGATGCCCGCTTTTATTAATTGTTGTCCGTATAATACAGCGGTTGTCGGATGATTACGGATTTTTTGATACATTAAAGGTTGTGTCGCAGAAGGTTCATCGGCTTCATTATGACCATGACGACGATAACAAATTAAATCGATCACGATATCTTTTTTAAATTTCATACGGTATTCCAAAGCCAACTGTGCAAGAAACACAACCGCTTGTGGATCATCACCGTTCACATGGAATATCGGCGCATCTATCATTTTCGCAATATCGGTGCAATATAAAGTTGAACGTGTATCGCGTGGATTACTGGTCGTGAAACCGACTTGATTGTTAATCACTATGTGCACTGTTCCGCCGGTATTAAAACCGCGTGTTTGTGAAAGACTAAATGTTTCCATCACCACACCTTGACCTGCAAATGCAGAATCACCGTGTAATAAAATGGGTAATACTTGTTGATGTTCACGATCATGACGGCGTTCTTGACGTGCTTTTACAGAACCTTCAACCACAGGTGAAACGATTTCTAAGTGTGAAGGATTAAAAGCCAACGCTAAATGCAAAGAACCATTTTTTGTTTGAATGTCTGAAGAAAATCCTTGGTGATATTTTACATCGCCTGCCACTAATTCGATCGGCGCTTTACCTTCAAACTCTTGAAATAAATCGCTCGGTGCTTTGCCTAATAAATTGATTAACACATTTAAGCGGCCACGATGCGCCATGCCGATGACAACTTCTTTTACGTTTGCAAGTCCGGCTTGTTGAATAATTTCATCCATGGCGGGAATTAAACTATCGCCGCCTTCAAGCGAGAAACGTTTTTGCCCGACAAAACGCGTATGCAAATAACGCTCGAGCCCTTCTGCTTTATTTAATAAACTCAAAACGGATTTGGATTTTTCAGCAGAAAATTTTAATTGTGGAAAATCAACTTCGATGCGTTTCATCAGCCAATCGCGCTCTTCTTCATTGGCGACATGCGTGTATTCTGCGCCGATAGATCCGCAATATATTTTTTCGAGTTGTTTAATAATATCGGCGAGACTGCCTTGTGGATAATCGATAATGCTGCTTTGAAAAACGGTATTCAGATCAGCTTCAGATAAATGATGATGTTCTAATGTTAATTCTGGAAATGTTTTATGGTGTTTTTGTAATTCTAAAGGATCAAGTTTTGCTTTTTGATGACCGCAGCATCGGTACGCATCTATCAATAACTGCACTTGCATTTCTTTTTCTTCAACCGGCGCACAGGAGCTGATTTGCGCTTTATGTTTTGCGTAATCTAAAAAAGCTTGTTGAATAGGCAAATGCGCAACTTCTTGGCCGGCAATCGGTTTGAGTGCATCAAATTGTGCACGTAAACTGGGATCAATAACACTCGGGTCAATTAAATATTGTTCGTAAATCGGTTCTAGATAAGCTGCATTATCGCCATCAAACAAAGAGCTCGCACGTAAATCTTGCATGCTGTTAAACCCCTTCTTTTAACATTTCAGTACGTATATTTGCGATCGCTTGTGTAGGGTTTAAACCTTTGGGACAAACATCGGCGCAATTCATAATACTGCGACAACGGTATAAACTGTAAGCATCTTCCAGCTTAGTTAAACGTTCTGATTTTGCGGTATCTCGACTGTCACTGATAAAGCGCGAGGCTTGTAATAATGCTGCGGGGCCAACAAATTTATCAGGATTCCACCAATAAGAAGGACAAGCCGTTGTACAACATGCGCATAAAATACATTCATATAAACCATCTAATTTTGCGCGATCGGCAGGGGATTGTAAGCGTTCAATCGCAGGCGCTGGCGTATCATTTTGTAAATACGGATCAACTTTTTCGTATTGTTGATAAAATTGTGTCATGTCGACTACAAGATCACGAATCACCGGTAAACTCGGTAATGGACGCAATACTATCGGTTGCGATAATTCTGAAACCGGCGTAATACAACATAAACGGTTTTTACCATTCACATTAACCGCATCTGATCCGCAAACACCTTCACCGCAAGAATGACGAAACGTTAAAGTTTCATCCAATTCTTTTAATTTTTTGAGCGCGCCCAATACCATTAGGTCTTTACCCTTTTCAATAGACAAGCTTAATTCTTGCATATAAGGTTTTGCATCGACGGCAGGATTGTATCGATAAATAGAAAATTTTATTTCAGTCATCGCTTGCGACATATCTATCCTCTTTAGGTGTTAATAAACCCGTTCTATAGGTTCAAAAGCTTTCATGGTTTTGGGTGCAAAATTTACAGGGCGTGAAATTACTTTATTGCCCGAAAAATACACTAAATGTTTAATCCAGTTTTTATCATCACGATCAGGATAATCCATACGTGAATGCGCGCCACGACTTTCTGTACGTAACAATGCGCAAGCTGCGGTCGCTTCTGCGACTTCCATTAAATTTTCCAGTTCCAGCGCTTCGATTCTTGCAGTATTAAAAACTAAGCTGGTATCAGATAATGCACAATGCTGTAGGCGCTCACGAATTTTAATTAAAGCGTTCGATCCTTGTTGCATGCTATCTTCTTGACGGAATACACCAAAATCATTTTGCATAATCTTCTTAAGATCGCGACGCACATTCGCTACACTTTCGCCTTCTGTTTGTGTATTCCAACGTGTAACACGTGCCATTGCTTTTTCAACAGATGCTTCATCGGGTGTTAAGAAAGGTAATTCATCACCGCTAATTTCTTCTGCAATATGTAATCCGGCAGCGCGACCAAATACGACTAAATCTAATAGTGAATTTCCGCCTAAACGATTCGCACCATGCACAGATACGCAAGCACATTCACCGACTGCATATAAACCTTGAACGATAAAATCTTTGCCGTCTTTTACACTAATAACTTGACCGTGATAATTTGTTGGAATTCCGCCCATCATATAATGAGATGTGGGTACCACTGGAATTGGATCTTTAACCGGATCAACATGCGCAAATGTTTTTGCTAATTCGCGAATACCTGGCAAGCGTTTAGAAATTAATTCTTCGCCTAAGTGATCTAATTTTAATAAAACATAATCACCATTAGGACCACAACCACGGCCTTCACGAATTTCAATCGTCATGGAGCGCGATACCACATCACGTGATGCTAAATCTTTGGCTTTAGGCGCATAACGTTCCATAAAACGTTCACCATTTTTATTCACTAAATAACCGCCTTCACCACGGCAACCTTCGGTGACTAATACACCTGCGCCTGCGATTCCGGTGGGATGGAATTGCCACATTTCCATATCTTGTAATGGGAAACCTGCGCGTAATGCCATTCCTAAACCATCGCCCGTATTAATAGCAGCATTCGTAGTAGATGTATGAATTTGTCCTGCACCCCCAGTTGCTAAAACTACGGCGCGTGCTTGGAATAAAACAATTTCACCGGTTGCGATACATAAAGCTAAAACACCTGAGACGGCATCGTCACCGGTTTTTACTAAATCTAATGCATACCATTCGCTAAAAAATGTGGTTTTAGCTTTTAAATTTTGTTGATAAAGCGTATGTAATAATGCGTGTCCTGTACGATCAGCAACTGCGCAAGTTCTTGCGGCTTGTTCACCACCAAAGTTTTTGGATTGTCCGCCAAATCGACGTTGATAAATACGGCCACTGTCTAAGCGTGAAAATGGCATGCCCATATGTTCTAATTCATAAACAGATTGCGCGGCTTGACTACACATATATTCGATACTGTCTTGATCGCCTAAATAATCCGAGCCTTTAATCGTATCAAACATATGCCAACGCCAATCGTCTTCATCCCCTGCCGCAAGCGCTGCATTAATGCCGCCTTGTGCAGAAACAGTATGAGAACGGGTAGGAAATACTTTTGAAATAACTGCGACGCGATCGCCTTTGGCAGCGAGTTGATAAGATGCACGTAAACCTGCTCCACCAGCGCCCACGATGACTGCATCAAATGTTTGAACGGGAATCGTCATCTACATACTCCATAAGATTTGAATGCCCCAGAACAGATAAACAATCAGGGCTAAAACAACGGCAATTTGGAAAAATAAACGCAAGTAAAAACATTTAATGTAATCCGTAATGACGGTCCAAATGCCTACCCAAGAATGTATCACTAAGCTAATTAAAGCGAGCAGCGTAAAAATACGCATGGCTGTGTGATGAAAAAGTGCTTGCCACATCTCAAAGTGTAAACCCGGATGCAACACGACATAAAAAAATAAAAAACCAAAATAAGCCGCTAATATTACCGCGCTAATCCTCTGCCATAGCCAATCGCTAACGCCATTTTGTCCAAAAGCCAATACGCTCTTTACCATAGCCATATTCCCAAAAGAATTGCAAAAATAATTGTGACCACTAATACCAGTTTTGCACCCAAGCGGCCGCCTTCTAGGCTATCGCCACAATGAAAATCCATCAATAAATGACGAATACCCGCGGTTAAATGATAAAACAAAGCCAGCAAAATGCCCCAAATACAAAATTTAATGATTGGATGAGTAAGAAAGCTTATCACCTTATTAAAACCTTCAGCATTATGCAGGCTGTAAGCGAGCAATGCTAAAAATGCAGGAATCATCAAAAATAAGATAACACCTGAAATTCGATGCAAGATCGACACAATTGCCGGCACCGGAAAGGCGATCGTTAACAAATTAAGATTAATAGGACGTTTTGGAGTCACGGTAAAACCTTACAGATAAATGGAATCGGCCTCAATTATATGCGCAAACGCGTTTAAGAACAATAGGTTGTTGTGTGAATAAAGTTTCATTTAGAACGGTGGCTTTTTTCTTGTAAAACTACCATCATTGGTGATGCAAACACCCGAGGGCGAAAGATTTTTCGCCCCTACGGATGTTGGGTCTTTCCATATATGATGTTTTGCAAATCTTTTTGGATGCTTGGGTGCCCTTATATTTTTGTGTATCCACAAATGGTGAACACAAACCATCCGTAGGGGCGAAAAATCTTTCGCCCTCGATGCTTTGCCGTTAATCGGGACAAGTGACTTGCAAACAAGGCATATGCTATGATTGCGATTGCAGAACAGTTACAAAAAACGGAAACCATAATGCCTGACAAAGTCGCAAAACTTACTACTGATACCAAATCTACCATTGATTTACCTATTTATGAGGCAACCTATGGCCCACAACTGATAGATGTGGCGAGCTTAACCAAGCATAATTTTTTTACTTATGATCCCGGTTTTATTTCAACAGCCGCATGTAAGTCTGCCATTACTTATATAGATGGCGATAAAGGCATCTTACTTCATCGTGGTTATCCCATTGATCAATTAGCCGCCAAAACCGATTTTTTAACCACTACCTATTTATTACTTAAAGGCGAATTGCCAAATTCACAGCAGCAACAAGATTTTAAAAAAATCATAAACTCGCATGTCAGTCCACCTGCGATTATCGAGCAAAGTTTGCAAGGTTTTGCAAAAGGCGCACATCCCATGGCGATGTTAATCAGTTTATTAGGCGCGCTTGCCGGTCACTATCATCCAATTAAAATACGCGATGCCAATGATCGTAAACAAATGATGGAACAACTGATTGGTTGCATGCCTACACTTGTGGCACTGAGTTATCAACGCTATTTGGGCAAAAAACCCAATACACCGCGTGAAGGTTTGGATTATGCTTCACAATTTATGCATTTATTATTTAATGACGAGCGTGCCAATAATCCTACACTTAATAAAGCCATTGATCGTATTTTAATTTTACATGCGGATCATGAACAAAATGCTTCTACATCAACTGTACGTTTAGCCGGTTCAACTTTGGCTAATCCTTATGCATGTATTGCTGCAGGCACAGCCGCTTTATGGGGAACTGCACATGGCGGCGCCAATGAAGCTGTGATTAAAATGCTCAGCGAAATTGGCGATGAAAAAAATATTGATGAATATATTGCACGTGCTAAAGATCCTAACAGCAATTTTAGATTGATGGGCTTTGGACATCGTGTCTATAAAAATTACGATCCGCGCGCTAAGGTCATGAAACAAACATGTGATGAAGTGCTTAAAGAATTAGGCACCTCAGATGATCCTTTATTCAAAATTGCCATGAAGTTAGAAAAAATTGCTTTAGAGGATGATTATTTTATTCAACGCAAACTTTATCCAAATGTTGATTTTTATTCCGGTATTATTCTGCGCGCCATTGGTATTCCTACTGCATTATTTACACCTATTTTTGCCTTAGCTAGAACTGTAGGCTGGCTCGCACAATGGGGCGAAATGTTAGATGATAACGATTTCAAAATTGGTCGTCCTCGCCAATGGTACACAGGACCTGAGCAGCGAGATATTTAATCTATGAATCTGCAAGACATCAGTGTGACACTGTTAACCAAAAACAGTGAAAAATACCTCAAACAAGTTTTAAATGCATTACAAGTTTTTGGTGAAGTGTTGATGTATGATAATGGCTCCACTGACCAAAGCATGGAAATTGCAGCACATTATCCGAATGTAAATATTGTACGCGGAACCTTTCTAGGTTTTGGTCCCACATTTAACGCTGCGGCAAAGCATGCGAAACATGATTGGATTTTGTCGATTGATCATGATGAAATTGTAACACCTGAACTGATTGAAGCTGTCAAAAATGAAACGCTCGACTTAAACACCGTTTATTCGTTTGTGCATCATAATTATTTTAATGACAAATGGATCAAAGGTTGCGGCTGGTATCCGGATCGAAAAACCAAATTATATAATCGTACCCAAACCCATTTTAACGATGTGCTGTTGCATGAAGCATTGAAAACCTCCGGTTTAAAACAAAAAGATTTTAGCGCGCCTATTATTCATTACTCTTACGATACTATCAGTGATTTTTTAAACAAAATGCAATCTTATTCCAGCTTATTTGCCAAGCAAAATTGTGGCAAAAAGAAATCCTCTTTAGGCAAAGCCATTACGCACGGTATTGTTGCTTTTATTAAAAGCTATGTGCTTAAAAAAGGGTTTTTAGACGGCGCTGAAGGTTTTATTATTTCCGCTTATAACGGCCATACTGCTTATTATAAATATTTAAAATTACGAGAAGCTAATTCACGCACCCAAAGACTTTAAAGCTTCAAGAACAGTTGTTAACATATCTTTGCTATGACTTTTAGTCATGTTTTCGCTTTCAGCAGTTTCCATAAGTTCGGCATCATAACGCCAACGCTGTAAAACTTCTATTTTTTGTTCACGGCTTAAATCATTGGCATGCAATACTTGCATCGGGTTATCAAATACCGATGTGGGATCTAATAAAGCTTTTTTAATATCAGTCATAGAAATTTCTCCGCTGTTTCTATAAGATAGGTGAAATGACGACACACCTCAAGCCCTTGGGCTTTACTTTAATTGAAATATTAACGGTTTTGCTGATTATAAGCCTGCTTGCGCTGATGGCTTATCCTAATTATATGCATTACATTCATAAATCTAATCGCCTGGATGCCGCCAATAGCCTTTTCCATTACCAAGCCTTATGGCAACAATGTTTGCTAAATACGCCCAAGGCTGATGATTGCTTACAAGAAATAGGTCTTGGCAATAGTCAAACCCAAGCGTCTTTATCTTCGCATTATCAAATCAGCGCGCAGATCAATGAGCCCTTGATTATATTTAATGCCAAACCAGTGCTGAATCAACAAAAAGATGAGGCGTGCGCACATTTTACATTAGATAACTTGGGAACCATGATGGCGTATGATACGCAGCTTCAAATCACCACTAAGACTTGTTGGTCTTAGTTAACAAGCGATGTATGGTTTCAACAGCGACTTCGGGCATCCGATAAACATCTTGCGTCTCACTAAAATGAAAAGCGCGTTCTTTATATTTTTTAAGTGCATCATCAGTAAGCATTTCTAACAAAGCTGTATTTAATTGCGCTTGAGAAAAAGGTTCTTGTATCACTTGGCCTGCGCCTGAATTCTCAACATAATAAGCAAAACCACAAGCAGCTGTTGTTAATACCGGAACGCCGGCTACTAAAGCTTCTAATATAACCGTTCCTGTTAATTCAAGATAAGCAGGATGTAATAACAAATCGGCTTGCATTAATAATTCAGGTACATTATCGCTAGCACCTAAAAATTTAATATACGGCGTTAAATGATTGCGTTTAATATAAAATTGGTAACGGTATAGTTTATCTTTTCCAGCAATCCAAAGTTGCGTTGTTTTTTTGAGTGTATCGGGCAAACTGGCCAGTGCAGCTAATGCCCTGTCTAAACCTTTATTTCTAAAACTAGTGCCTAAAAATAACAATATTTTATCATCAGGATTAACACCATTTTCTTGGCGTAATTGCGCACGCATTGAGAGTGCAAGACGTGCAACGCGACGACCCGGATCAATACCCGGTGGCAATAAATGCATGCGCGAGGTTTGCGTTCCATATTGTTTCTGCAAAATAGTTTGTTGTGCAGGATTAAGTAAAAGAATATGGGTTTTTTCTTGCGCTGAAAATACACCTTCTTGCAAACGCATATGAACGCCATCACGTGGTAGCAGACCTTTTAAACCTTGCGCGCGAGCCCGATAAGAACCTGCGCCATAATAAATATCAAGGCCTGGCATTTTATCAAATCCAATTACACCATCGTAATGGTGCGTTTTAATATACGATAAAAGAAAATTAGAAAAACGCTCAGATCTTCGATGATTGGTCCAGCCAGGCATAGGAAAGCAATGCACAATCGCGCCGGGAATTTGTGGCCCTTCCCAAGTTTGGGTAATGATATGCACTTCATCGCCAGCGGCGATGCAAGCCTGCGCTACGCGAGCACAATCCCGTTGTAAACCACCATAAGGAAAATAATTAAACAAACAAAACAATAATTTCATACGTCTTCCAATTTATTAGACGACTGGTATAATTCAGTCATGACGCATTATAACAAAGTTAAAAAAGAACTGCAGGCAAAACCAGGTACGTGGCTCATTACGGGCGTTGCTGGCTTTATTGGCTCTCACCTTTTAGATACGCTTTTGCGTTTAAATCAACGGGTTATTGGTTTAGATAATTTCTCTAGCGGCTCGCCTGAAAACTTACAACGCGTTCTTGCTCCGCTTGATATGCCCTTGCAAAAAAATTTCGTATTCCATGAAGGTGATATTTTATCCGCAAGCACTTGTCAGCGCGTTATGGATAAAGTGGATATTATCTTGCATCAAGCTGCCATGGCTAGCGTGGTGCAATCGATTAATGAACCTGCGCTTGTGCATGCTGTGAATACCCAAGGTTTTTTAAATATATTAATTGCTGCAAAAAATGCGGGCATTAAACGCATTGTTTATGCATCCACTTGCGCCGTGTATGGCAATGCAAATAAATCACCTAAAACAGAAACGGATGCGATTTTTCCGTTAACGCCTTATGCGGCTAGCAAAGCGTGTAATGAAATCGATGCTTATGCTTTCGCAAACACTTATGATTTAGAAACGATAGGATTACGTTATTTCAATGTATTTGGCCCGCATCAAAATCCATTAGGGCCTTATGCTGCCGTACTGCCTGCGTGGCTTAAGGCTCTGCAAGAAAATACAGTTATAGGTATTAATGGTGATGGTCATACTTCACGCGATTTTTGTTTTGTCGCTGATATTGTACAAGCGAATATTTTATCCGCACTCACCACGGAACAAAACGCTTTGAATACTGTTTATAATGTGGGTTCAGGTATTGAAACGACTTTAAACGAATTGGCTGCATTCTTAAAACAAGCATTTAATCGGCCTAATTTCCCTATTCAATATCATCCTGAACGCAGCGGTGATATTCGCAAGTCTTGTGCCAGCATTGAAAAAATTCAAACAAAATTACATTATCAAGCCACTAAGCTTGATCCGTCTGCCTTAACACCCGCGGCAATGCAAATTCCATTTGTTCAATAGCACCGGTGATTTCAACCATTTCCTCATCAGCGCCCCACTCTTTTAAGCGCGCGATGATTTGTTTCACTAAAACTTCAGGAGCAGAAGCGCCCGCGGTAATGCCAATATTATTTTTATTTTCTAGCCAAGATTTTTGCAATAAATCCGGTGAATCTAATAGATAAGCAGGTGTGCCTAAATGTTCAGCCAATTCACGCAAACGATTTGAATTAGAGCTATTTTCAGATCCGACCACTAATAATACATCACTGTGCTGCGCTAATTTGCGCACCGCGTCTTGACGATTTTGTGTGGCATAACAAATATCATCGTGTTTAGGGCCTTGAATTTTGGGGAAACGTTTATACAACTGTTCAATAATTGCTTTTGTTTCATCAACAGATAATGTGGTTTGTGTTACAAAATATAAATGCTCAGGGTCGCGCAGCTGCAATTTTTCAACATCGGCTAAATGTTCTACTAAATGCATATCATTTTTATTGCCAACATAATGCCCCATGGTGCCGATGACTTCAGGATGTCCAGCATGACCAATTAATATGCATTCATGTCCAGCACGGGCTGCACGCACAACTTCCATATGTACTTTAGTGACGAGAGGACATGTCGCATCAATCACTGTCAAATTACGCGTATTGCCTTCCTCGTGTACTTGTTTAGCAACGCCATGGGCGCTAAAAATAACAATAGAATTATCGGGTACGTCGCTTAGTTCTTTAACAAACACAGCGCCTTCATTTTCCAAACTTTTTACAACAAAGCGGTTATGAACAATCTGATGGCGCACATAAACTGGCGCACCAAATAACACTAAGGCACGTTTTACAATTTCAATCGCCCGGTCAACGCCGGCACAAAATCCACGAGGGTTAGCTAACAGTATTTTCATGGCGTTATTTTACCATAAACCTTCCCTCTTGTTTTTTATATTGATCTGTTTTACCATCTGGGCTTCAGATTCATTTAACACAAGGATGGTCCATATGAAAAATATCTCTCGCAAAATTTTCCTAGGTTCTTTAACTTCTTTAAGCGTGATGGCTTCTAGCCTTGCATTTGCTGAAGAAATGGTTACAGCTCCTAGCTTTGAAGGCGGCGTAACAGCTTCTATCGGTACTTTTTACTTTGTACCTTCTGCAGATAACACGAATTATGTTATCGTTAAAGACATCGATGGTAATTTCACATCTTTCAATTATCTTGATGCACAACCTGATTATGATTTTGGTTGGGAAGCTTCTTTAGGTTATATTTTTGAAGATACAGCCAATGGTATTGAATTATCTTACCGTGGTCTAGATACAGATACGACTGCTACAAGCTATGGCATTAATACAAGTACTTCTTTCGAAGTTATCGACCTACAAGACCAGCTTAAATATACATTCAATTCTGCAGATTTGATGATCAGCCAATATATGGACATTGGTACACATATGCAAGTTCGTCTTTCTGGCGGTTTGGCATATTTAAATCTAGAAGAACAACAAAATTTAAATGTTAATAATAATGAAACTTCGGATTTTGTCGGTTCTGTTGATCAAAAAAGCAAATTTAATGGCTGGGGTCCTCGTTTAGGTATGGATGCACGTTATGATTTTGGTGAAGATCTAGCCGGTTTTGGCATCGTAGGCGGCGCTTCATTAGCGTATTTCTTAGGTAGCACGGATTTAACAGCCAACACTGCTTCACCCGCCGGGATTGCTCCTATCGCCAATGCGGATGATATTAACTATGTTTCTTATACCGACAATGTAAACAATCAATCCGTAGTGAACCTTAGAGGTAACTTAGGTATTGATTATGTTTATTTCTTTGATAACGAAGAGCGTTCAACTTTAGGTCTAGAATTAGGTTATATGGTTGACTACTATCAAGATGCGGTGACCACTTTTAGCACCGCAGTACTCCAAGAAAATCTTGTTGGTATCACCGCTCCTACCCGCGGGACTGTAATAACGCCTACTACTGATGACGTCACTTTTAGCGGTCCTTACCTACAATTAAAAGGTGCATTCTAAAGTTTGTGAGTGTTAAAAATCAAAGGGGCACACAGTGCCCCTTTTTTTCGCCTAAAGTTTTTCTGCCCCCATCCGATATAAAAAGCAATAAGCCCAATGGGGTATTAGCAAAAATAATAATTTATATTATACTTGGGTGACATCAATCTTATTAAGGAAAAAATGATGAAAATGAAAAATGTTTATTTAGGATCTCTAACTTCTCTTGTTGTAATTGCTTCTTCAATAGCTCACGCTGATGAAGGTGTATACGTGCCTACTCTTGAAGGTGGCTTGACTGCATCTGTCGGGACTTTTATCGTTACACCAACCTCTGATTATCAAGACTATACAGCGTTTTTAAACGACGACGGCACAGCTACTGTTCAAAACGTTAACCCAGGTTATGATTGGGGTATCAATGCTTCATTGGGTTATGTTTTTGAAGAAACAGCAAACAGCGTTGAATTATTCTTCCGTAACATCAGCACAAGTGATACCACCTCTGGTTTCGGTACGACTGAATTTTTTGAAACACTAACTGGTGATTTTTCTGGTGACTTAGGTTATGAACTTAATTCTTTTGATTTAATGTTCAGCCAATTTGTTAATTTAGGCGAAGTCATGCAAGTGCGTCTTTCTGGCGGATTAGCATATGTCGAATTAGAGCAAAACCAAAATATTATCGTTTCACCTGCAGCAGACCCAGACGCAGTAGCCACTATTTCTTCAGAAAGCGAATTCAAAGGCTGGGGTCCTCGTGTAGGCATCGATACACGCTATGAATTTGGCGAAGGTCTTGAAGGCCTTGGTATCGTCGGTGGTGGCTCTATGGCTTATTATTTAGGCGATTTAGACTATACGTATGCCACTAGTTCCGATATAGGTGTACAAGATGATCCAGGTAATCATGCTGTTTTAAACTTCAGAGCTAACTTAGGCTTAGACTATGTGTACTTCTTCGATAACGATGAGCGCTCTACTCTAGGCTTAGAAATCGGTTACCTAATTGATTACTACGGCGATGCTGCAGAATATACTAACCTTGATACTGCTGGCGATTCTGTAGTGATGGCTACATCTACAGATACAACAGCGATCTCTTTCGCAGGTCCTTATGTTGAATTGAAAGGTGTGTTCTAAGATTGTAAGTTGCTTGTAGAATAAAAAAAGGGCTTTTTAGCCCTTTTTTTTATTTTGTACTATAATTTTTTAACTCAATAACTAAGGATGGTATCATGAAAACTAAAAATATTTATTTAAGTTCTTTAACCTCACTTGCGGTAATGGCTTGCGCTGTTGCATCTGCAAATGAAAATGTTTATGTTCCTGAATTGGAAGGCGGCATTACTGCATCTGTAGGTGCTTGGATTGCAACGCCGTCTTCAACTGAAATTGCAACAATTGCCCGTAGTGACGAAGCTGTTGAAGCTTTAAACGTAACACCTGGTTATGATGTTGGTATTGAAGCATCTTTGGGTTATATTTTTGAAGATACTGCTAATGGCATTGAATTCTTCTTCCGTAATTTTGATACCAATGATACTAGCGATTTTATTTCTGACAATGCTTTTACACCTAGTCCAGGCGACACAGTACTCGTAAATAATAATGTAGGCTATGAATTAACTGCATTTGACTTAATGATCAATCAATTTATGAATATTGGTCAACATATGCAAATGCGTTTTGGCGCTGGCGCAAGTTATGTTGAATTAGAACAAAACGATAATATTAATTTTTCTAGCGAAACAACAACTGCGTTTGCACAACAAAGCAGTGAATATAAAGGTTGGGGTCCACGTCTTGCTATCGATGCTCGTTATGACTTTGGTGATGATATCCAAGGTTTGGGTCTTGTAGCGGGTGGTTCTGTAGCTTATTTCTTGGGTGATTTAGATTCTAGCTCTCCACAACTCGTCGGCACGAGTGAACCTTCTCTTGAAACTGTTAACAATGATATTGATAATCAAGCCGTTACCAATCTTCGTGGTAATGTCGGTGTTGATTACGTTTACTTCTTTGATAATGACGAAGGATCTACTTTAGGTCTTGAAGTCGGTTATCAAGTAGACTATTACGCTGATGCTGTAACGCTTACACAAGATAATCGTAGCAATACTATCACTAATACTGAATCAGCTACTTTTAGCGGTCCGTATGTTAGTTTAAAAGGTGTATTCTAAGTTTTGATTGTGCGAATAAAAGGGGCTTCGGCCCCTTTTTTTATAAATACTTTTTTATGCAAGTATTGCCAGCAGATCTTCAAGTTGATTAATAATATGTTTACTCGGCAAAGTCGTTTGCGGCATGAGTTGTTTCCTGGCGCCTGAAATTGTAAAACCTTGTTCATACAATAAGGCGCTGATTTGACGCACGAGTTCTACATCTTCACGCACATAATAACGGCGATTACCGCGACGTTTGCTAGGACGTAACTCCGTGAATTCTTGTTCCCAATAACGCAGCACATGCGGTTTTACGCCACATAAACTGCTCACTTCACTAATAGTAAAATAACGTTTTTGTGGAATCTCAGGCAATGCCTCACTACTCATCTTTTATACCTTGTTGCACTTTAATTAAAGACGTTTGCTCTTCAACTTTCGCTTTAAGTTTTTGACCAGCACGGAAAGTCACGACACGACGTTTAGTAATTGGAATTTCTTCACCCGTTTTGGGATTACGGCCTGGACGCTCGCCCTTATCGCGCAGAGTAAAATTACCAAAACCTGATAATTTTACATGTTGGCCTTGTTCAAGATAAGTGCGCACTTCTTCAAAAAAAAGCTCGACCATATCTTTGGCTTCACGTTTATTTAAACCGACATCTACGAATAATTTTTCAGCGATATCTGCTTTAGTAATGGCGCTCACGGTCTAATTCCTTATGGTTGCTTGGTAAGTCGTTTCTAAGGCATTAATGATATTTTGCATTAATGCATTAATTTGTGCCTCATTCAAGGTTCTATCCGGCGATTGCAAAATAATAGCCATCGCCACACTTTTTTTATCAGGCGCTATGCCCGGCCCAATGTATACATCAAAAATCGTAACGTCTTGCAATAACCCTTGGCTTTGCTGCGCAACAACGGAACACAAATCCTGCGCTGCAACAGTTTTATCAACAATTAAAGCTAAATCTCGTCTTATAGACGGGAATTTAGACAGCTCGAAATAGCGTGGGGTTTTAGTATTTAATAAAACTTCACGCGCAATTTCAAACACAAACACTTTGCCTTTTAAACCTAATTGCTTCGCAATATGCGGATGCAATTGGCCTGCAAAACCTTTAGGCCGATTATCTTTTAAGATTATCGCGCTCTGCCCTGGGTGCAGGGCTGGATGTTGACCTGCCTGCCAGGTAAATGCACCACCTGTTAAGGCTAACAAACTTTCAACATCGCCTTTGATATCATAAAAATTAGCATCCCGTTTCGGTATTTGCCAATGTTTATCAGCTTGCTGGCTTGATAACACGCCCGCAACATAAAATTCTTGGGTAAGTTTATCCCCTTCTGGGATAAAACATAGGCCTATTTCAAACAAACGCATTTGCATTTGTTGCCTGTTTTGATTGTAGCAAAGCGCCTGTAATAAACCAGGCAATAAGCTCACCCGCATCACATCCATTTGGCTGCTCATGGGATTTAACAGCGGCAAACCTTGTTTGCCCGTCAATAATTCCTGAACGGCATGGTCGACAAAACTATAGGTAATTAATTCATTAAACCCACGTGCGACACATAAGGCGCGTAATTTATCGTCTGTTAATTTTTCCTCAGGAACCGAGATTGCATTTAAAGGCAAAGCGCCCATGTGGGTTGGAATATGATGATAACCATAAACGCGTGCCAGTTCTTCGATTAAATCCGCTTCCATCGTAATATCAAAACGAAAAGATGGCGGTATGACTTGCCAAGTATTTTCTTGTGCTACTAGCTTCATACCTAAACGTTCTAAAATAGGCACTATTTGATCTTTAGGAAAATCCATACCCAATAAACGTTTAATACGCTCAAAACGTAAAAGAATCGGGGGTTTTTCTGCAGGTAATTCACCTTTAAGCGTAACCGGACCTGCTTGGCCACCGGCATATTCAAGGATTAAAGCACTTGCACGTTCCATTGCAATTGCGGCTAATGCAGGATCTACTCCGCGCTCAAAACGATAAGCACCATCACTATTAATACCAAATAATCTTGTTTTCCCAGCGATACGTTGTGGTAGAAAATGCGCGCTTTCTAAAAAAATTGCAGTCGTATCTAAAGTTACGCCCGACTCTAATCCACCCATCACACCCGCCAGTGCTAAAGGATTTTTTTCATCGGCTATCACTAAAGTACGCTCGTCTAATTGTGCAATCGTTTCATCCAATAATTTTAACGATTCACCGAGTTTTGCATCCCGAACAATAATTTGCTGCCCAATTTTATTTAAATCAAATGCATGTAAAGGCTGACCAATTTCAAACATCACATAATTTGCAATGTCGACGATTAAAGAAATCGTACGCACGCCTAACTGTTCTAAACGTTCTTGAATAAATGCGGGTGTAGGACGTGTATTGTCGATATTGCGAATAATGCGACCTGAATATAAAAGACAATCAATAGAATCTAATTTCACAATTTTTTGATCAGAAAAAGTTACATCTACCGAAGGTGAAATCATAGGCATTAATTTTGTTTGTGTTAAAACAGCAAGTTCACGCGCAACACCGTGTATGCTTAAACAGTCACCGCGATTGGGTGTTAAATTAATATCGATTAAATGATCATTATTCGGTAAATCATGTAAAGCATCCACTTCCAATCCTGAAAGTGATAATAATTCATCAATTTCTTTAATATTTTGCTTGGGATTCACCCATTCACGCAACCAGTGTTCTGTGACTTTCATAAGAAAACCTTGTTAAGCAAACTGTTTTAAAAAACGCAGATCGTTTTCGAATAATAAACGTAAATCAGGAATGCCATAACGCAACATGACCAAACGCTCTAAACCCATACCAAAAGCAAAACCGGTATAACGTTCGCTATCAATATTGCACGATTGCAAAACATTAGGATGCACCATGCCGCAACCTAAAATTTCTAGCCATTTATCACCAAAAGCCACATCAACTTCCGCCGAAGGTTCAGTGAATGGAAAATAAGAAGGACGCATGCGAATTTTTAATTCTTTTTCAAAAAACTGTTCTAATACTGTATGAAGCAAACCTTTTAAATCAGCAAAACTGCTATTTTCACTGAGCAATAAACCTTCAATTTGATTAAACATAGGCGTATGTGTCATGTCACTGTCACGACGATAAACCCGACCTGGCGCAATCAAACGAAATGGCGGTTCATGATTTTGCATATGATGAATTTGTACCGGAGAGGTATGACTGCGTAATAACCGGCCATCAGCAAAATAAAATGTATCATGCATGGCGCGCGCTGGATGATGCTCCGGCGTATTAAGCGCGGTAAAATTATAATATTCTGTTTCAACTTCAGGACCTTCTATGATTTGAAAACCTAAAGATTTAAAAATTTCACACAGGCGTTGAAGGGAGCGCGTTAACGGATGCAAACTTCCTAATTTATAATCAATACCCGGCAAAGTTACATCTATTGTTTCGCGCGCGAGTTCTTGATTCAGCTGTTGTGTTTCTAGAAGTGTGTGACGATTTTGTATGTCACTTTCAATTAAATCTTTTGCGTCATTAATTAACTGCCCAACGCGTGGGCGCTCATCTGCTGAAATTGTACCTAGGGTTTTAAGTAAGCTGGTGATTTCACCTTTTTTACCCAAATAAAAAACACGCAATTGCTCAAGCGCAGGTAAATCCTGCGCATTGGCAATGGCGTGTTTAGCTTGTTTAACAATGTCAGTAAGAGCGTCCATGATCTCTAGATTATTAAACTAAAGCTGCTTTAGCTTGTTCTACAATTCGAGCGAAACTGACGCTATCAAATACTGCGATATCGGCTAAAACTTTACGATCAAGTTCAATACCGGCTTTATTTAAGCCTGCAATTAAACGACTGTAAGTCATACCACATTCACGCGCAGCGGCATTGATACGTGCAATCCAAAGACGGCGGAATTCTCTTCTGCGAACTCTGCGATCACGGTAAGCATATTGTTCAGCTTTGATAACCGCTTGTTTGGCTACGCGATACACACGCGAACGTGCGCCGTAATAACCTTTTGCTTTCTTTAAAACTTTTTTATGACGTGCCCTTGCGGTAACACCTCTTTTTACTCTAGCCATGTTACACCCCTACTCTAGCGTTAATAATCGACGGACCAATTTTGCATCACTTTCACACAAAATGCCTGGACGGCGTAAATTGCGTTTACGTGCTTTGGCTTTTTTAGTCAAAATATGGTTGCGGTTTGCGCAACGATATTTAACTTTCCCCGATTTATTGACCCTAAAGCGCTTTTTGGCACCTTTGTTGGTCTTTATCTTAGGCATAATTTACCCCTTTTTTACTTATCCTGTTTTAGTATTAAGACATAAACAGACAGGTACAGGCTTACCCGTGCTATTTATTTACCCTTCTTGTTGGAAGCAATTAACATCCCCATTTGACGTCCTTCTAAACGCGGATGCTGCTCAACAATACCCAATTCCGCAATGTCTTTCTCAATGCGTTTGAGTAATTCAAAGCCCAAGTCATTATGCATAACTTCACGGCCACGAAAACGTATAGTCACTTTAACTTTGTCGCCCTCTTCCAAAAAGCGCAGCAAACTTCGAAGTTTGACCTGATAATCCGCTTCTTCGGTTGTAGGACGCATTTTAATTTCTTTAATTTGGATTTGTTTTTGCTTCTTCTTAGCAGCGTGTTGTTTTTTACGCTGTTCAAATTGAAACTTACCATAATCCATAATACGGCACACAGGCGGCTTTTCATTGGGGGCAATTTCCACCAAATCCAAACCGGCTTCACGCGCTAAGCGTAAAGCTTCCTCGATGAGCACGATACCCAATTGCTGACCTTCACTATCAATTAAGCGTACATCCCGTACCCTAATCTTGTCATTTAAGCGAATATTCTTACTGATCGGTCTATCCTCCAACTAAAGTTCATTTTTTAAATGCGTAACAAACGCATCTAGCGTCATGGCACCTAAATCGGAACCATCACGTTTACGTACTGCAACTGTTTGATCCGCAAGCTCTTTTTTGCCCAATACCAACATGTAAGGTACGCGATCCAAAGTATGCTCACGAATTTTGAAACCTATTTTCTCATTTCTTGCGTCAAATGTCACCCTAAATCCTTGATCTGTTAATGCTTTTGTAATTTCTTGGCCATAAGCTTCTTGTTCAGGGCTTAAATTAAGTACACTAACTTGTGTTGGCGCGAGCCATAATGGGAAACTTCCGGCATAGTTTTCAATTAATACGCCGATAAAACGCTCGAGCGATCCCGTAATCGCCCGATGTAACATCACTGGTATTTTTTTAGAACCATCTTCGGCAATATACGTTGCACCTAAACGCTCAGGCATGGAAAAATCCAATTGCAGCGTCCCGCATTGCCAAACACGATTAATACAATCTTGTAAATAAAAACTAATTTTCGGTCCATAAAAAGCGCCATCGCCAGGCTCTAATTTCCAATCTAAACCCGATTTTTCAATCACGGCTTGCAATGCATTTTCGGCCTTATCCCAAAGTGCATCAGAACCTACACGTTCTTCTGGACGCGTTGATAAACGCACGCTCACATCAGTAAAACCAAAATCTTTATAGACTTTTAATAATAAAACGATAAAACGTTGCGCTTCACTTTCGACTTGTTCTTCGGTACAAAAAATATGTGCATCGTCTTGCACAAAATGGCGTACGCGCATTAAACCATGTAGCGCGCCGGAAAGTTCATTGCGATGACACGATCCAAATTCCGCTAAACGCAGTGGTAAATCACGATAACTTTTAATGCCTTGATTAAAGACTTGCACGTGTCCTGGACAATTCATCGGCTTGATTGCAAAATCATGACCTTCAGATTCTGTGATAAACATTTCATTATGAAATTTTTGCCAATGACCGGATTGTTCCCATAAACTTCTATCTAAAATCATGGGCGTTTTAATTTCTTGATAACCGTCGGCTTTGATCATTTTGCGAATATATTGCTCGATGATTTGATAAATTGTCCAGCCTTTAGGATGCCAAAACACCATGCCGGGTGCTTCTTTTTGTAAATGAAATAAATCCAGTTGTTGACCAATTTTTCGATGATCGCGTTTTAAAGCTTCTTCAATACGGGTTAAATAAGCATCCAATTGTTTTTTATCAGCCCAAGCGGTTCCATAAATACGTTGTAACATTTCATTTTTAGCATCGCCGCGCCAATAGGCACCCGCTACTTTGGTTAATTTAAATGCTTTTAAATTGCGGGTATTGGGCACATGGGGGCCGCGACATAAATCGATAAATTCGCCTTGTTGATAAAGTGATAAAGTTTCACCTTCAGGAATGGCGCGAATAATTTCCGCTTTATACAACTCGCCTTTTTGGGTGAAAAAATCGATGGCTTCCTCGCGCGTCAACGTGCTGCGTTTAACGGGTAGCGCTTCATCCACAATTTTTTGCATTTGCGCTTCAATGGCCGCAAAATCATCCACTGAAAATCCAGGTGGATAAGAAAAATCATAATAAAAACCATCTTCAATTACAGGACCAATAGTCACTTGCGCGCGAGGATACAAACGTTGCACCGCTTGCGCTAATAAATGCGCAGTCGAATGACGGATAATTTCAAGACCCGCATTGTCTTTGCCGGTAATAATTTTTAAGGAAATATCATGATCAATAACAAAAGAAGTATCGACAAGCTGGTCATCAATTTGCCCAGCCAATGCAGCCGCGGCCAATCCTGCACCAATAGATTCTGCGACCTGCATAACTGTTACAGATTCTGCAAATGTTTTTTGACTGCCATCAGGCAATGTAATGACAGGCATCATAAACTCCAAAATAGGGAAATATAGGCACGAGTGGGATCGAACCACCGACCACCACGATGTCAACGTGGTGCTCTACCACTGAGCTACGTGCCTTTAGGCTCAAAGGGAAATTTTATCCTAAATTATAAATAGATGGTAGCAAAATTTTTAAGCAATCCACATTGCATCGCCATAACTGAAAAAGCGATATTTATGGGCTATGGCTTGCTCATAAGCTGCTAAAACAGCTTCTCTACCTGCAAAAGCAGATACCAACATCAATAAAGTTGAACGCGGTAAATGGAAATTAGTAATCAATGCATCAATGACCTTAAATGTATATCCAGGATAAATAAATAATTGGGTTTGTCCCGAAAAAGGTTTCAGCTCGCCGTCTTTTGCAGCGGTTTCTAAACTGCGTACTACTGTTGTTCCTACAGCAACTACACGTCCGTCTTGCGCCTTAGTTTTTTTAATTAAATCACAAACTTCTTGCGAAACTTCTAACCATTCGCTGTGCATATGATGCTCGAGAATATTTTCAACGCGTACGGGTTGAAAAGTTCCCGCGCCGACATGCAGCGTTACTTCACCTATTTTGATGCCTTTGGCTTTAATTTTTTCTAATAAATCTTGATCAAAATGTAATCCTGCTGTCGGCGCTGCGACTGCGCCTGGAATATGGCCGTAAACTGTTTGATATTGTTCTTTATCTTGTGCTTCATCTGCCCGTTCAATATAGGGTGGAAGCGGCATATGGCCTATTTGATCTAAGGTTTGTAAAAAAGTTTGAGCGGTTAATAAAGTAACGCGGTATAAACTATCAATTTTTTCTTCAACACGCAGGCGCATATTTTTTTCTAACAATATTTCACTGCCCGCTTTTGGGCTTTTGCTGGCGCGAATATGAACTAATGCTTCGTGTGTCGTGAGTAAACGTTCAATTAAAATTTCAATCTGTCCGCCCGTTTCTTTTTGACCAAATAAACGCGCGGGAATAACTTTCGTATTATTTAAAATTAAACAATCATTGGGTTGTAATAAATCAATTAAATGAAAAAAATGACTGTGATTAATTTCACCGGTTTTTCGATCAAGACACAAAAGACGACTTTGACTACGCTCTTTTAATGGATAAGCAGCAATCAGTTCAGGCGGTAACTCATAATCAAAATCACGCGTCTGCATCATTCGTCCGCTGCTTCACGGGTAATTTTACATCCCAAGCAATGCCGTATTTTTTTAAAAAATAGATCGTGTAATAAGAAGAATCAAATTGCCACCATTTTAAACCATGTCGTGCGGAATAAGGATATTGATGATGATTATTATGCCAACCCTCGCCAAAACAAACTATTCCCAAAATCATACTATTAGTACTAGTGTCTTTTGTGTCAAAGGGTCTTGCACCAAACATATGGCCTGAGGAATTAACAGCAAATTCCAAATTCAACATAATTGCAATACGCAAAAACCCGCCCCATAACATACCTAATGCAGCGGAGCTTAAACTCTGACTCCATAAACCTGCAATAATACCTGGGATCACGATACCCATTGCTAAAGTAAAATAATAAGCAAACCCGGGTTGCGCAATACGACTATGAAAAACCATATCCAACAATTTTTTATCTTGTGGGGCCAGTACGTTATTATTGGGCTTAAAGTTTGTTAATAACCACCCTACGTGAGAATACCAAAAATTAAAAATCTTTCCTCGGGTTTGATGTTGTTGCAAACCCGGTGAGTGTGGATCCCCATCTTCATCCACAAAACGATGATGACAAACATGGGTTCTTACCCATTGTAATAAAGGTCCCGTACCTGACATTGTACCTAAAATCAACAAAACATAAGCAAGCCAAGGCTTACATTTAAAACCATGATGGGTGAAATAACGATGATAACCGACAGTAATACCTAACGCACATAAAATATAAGTACTAAAAAAAAGAACAAGATGAACAGTTTCAACTTCCGGCCACCAAACAATCGCAGCAATATAAGCCAAAATAGAAGAACATAAAATTAAATAGTTATGCCCGCGCATGGCTATTGAATTTAAACCACCGGTTTCAAACTCATCCACTGATTCCATCATCATGCTCCTTTGCGAATACTAAGCTCACATTTTGTCCGCCAAAACCAAACGAATTAGACAATACAATATTTACGCAAGCCGCGACGGCTTCGTTAGGGACAACATTCAACAGAATATCAGGATCGGGCTGATGATAATTAATTGTAGGAGGCACAATTTGTTCTTGCAAAGTTAATACAGAAAATACAGCTTCAATAGCACCAGCTGCGCTCAGGGTATGTCCTATCATGGATTTATTGGAGCTCACTAATAATTTTTTACAATGCTCACCAAAGAGTAGTTGTATCGCTTTACCTTCCATCTTGTCATTTTCAATTGTACTGGTCCCGTGCGCATTAATGTAATCAACTTGCGTTATGGAAGTATTTGCATCATCCAGCGCTTTTTGCATGCACGCAACAATTTTTTCACCTGTGGGATTATTACGGGTGCGATGAAAATTATCGGTGATATCGCCACAGCCTGTTAAATAAGCGAGTATTTTTGCGCCGCGTGCCTTCGCGTGATCAATATCTTCTAATACTAATGCAGCTGCACCTTCTCCTAATACAAAACCATCTCTATTAAATGAAAAAGGTTTTGAAGCTTGAGTCGGATGATCGTTTTGCGTAGAAAGCGTGGATAATAAAGAAAATCGCGCCACTGTTTCCGCTTCAACAGAAGCATCAACACCAATAGCCATGGCTACAGGCGTATGACCCATGCGAATTTGTTCCGCAGCTAATTGAACCGCGTGCGCACCGGAAGCGCAGGCTGTATTTACAAACAGTGGCACATTAGAAAAATGGTATTTTTCATTGAGAGAATTACTAAACTCTGCGCAACTGATATTCTCATAAGCATGCGTAAACTCGTCACTATATTCAGGGTCAGAAAATGCTAAGCGCTCAGGCCACATCACTTCCATCATCGGTGCTATGGCTATAACCACTTGACTATCAGCAAATAAATCCAAGGGTAGCTGACTCTGTGTTAATGCTTGCTCAATAACATCATGTGTTAAAGTACGTGCACGTGTTAAACAATCTGAGTTTATGGCTATCGTTGCTGCAATTTTTGTAGGTAAATGTTGCGTAGGAAAACGGCTAATCTCACGCACGCCGGAACAACCCTGAATCAGTTTTTGCCAATTTTCTTCTAGGCCGCGGCCTAAACTGGTATAAACACCCATTCCTGTGATCGCTAATGCATGTGATGGTAATTTCATACGGACTCCACACAGATCTGCGCATGACCCGAAGTTAAACCTGAACAATGTACCCAAAGTTGTGATAAATTTTGATCAAGGTGCTGAGGTTTTTCAAAACCCGCCTGTTCTAAAGGTGAAAATAATTTTTTACGTTGTATGCATTGCAAGGCTAAAATAATTCCTAAGGGCATTGCTGCTTCAAAAATTGTACCCACAACACTCGCTGCCATTCTAAGCAAACTGTCCGGATATTGTTGTTGCAAAGCACGTGCGACTGTTAAATGATGCGTCATACTTAAAATACCTAAAGCTTGCGTGGGGAAACTCATCAATTCTTTTTGCACACGCGCATGTGAAAGTTTACCTAAAACGGGTACGTTACGTGCTTGTGCAGATTGCTTCGATTCTAATATTAGAAATCCACTCGCGCTACCTAAACATAAATCATCTTCGGTACGTTGCCAAACAGATGTGAATTCTGAGGTGACTAATTTTTTCGCATGTGCAAATGCTTGCATCATGTCTTGTGTTTGATTAATGCTCACACCACCGACTAAAACACGTTGCGCTTGTCCAGATTGAATGCGCGCGCATGCTAATTGTATCGCTTGTGCGCCTGCAATTTCGCCGCCCATAAAAGTAAGACTTGATCCCGTTATACCGTAAAGTAGAGCAATATTTGCAGCTAATAAATTTGGCAATTGCCTTAAAAATAAAGTGGGACGTAATTGATCCATTAAACTTGCATTCAATGTTTCATCGCATGCACCAAAAGCATGACAAGCTTCAATAATCGCTTGGTCCGCTACTTCATCACGCTCACCGCCACGCACAGCCACTATAATTTGCGTATCTTTAAGCAAATCAGGCTGATTTTTTAATTGGGATTGATCTAAAGCGATCCCCGCAGTATAAACTGCGCTTTTCATGACGGATCCCATCACGCGTCTATCACTATGTTTTAAAATTTGTTCTTCAACAGGATAATTAATTAAAGGATGATACACATAAGGCGCAAAATCATGCGTATTAACGGTTGAATGATCATCAGAAAAATTCTGCAGTGTTTGCCACAATTGTTCTGAATCTTCAGGTAAGGCAGATAATAAACCGTAACCTGTAATACAAACTTCATGCTGTGACAACGTTATTCACCTTATATATAGATATTTATCATTTGTGCACGGCTACGTAACATTTCTTCTATTTCTTTATTAGGCACTGCAGACAAACGTAATCGAACTTGCGCATTCGCTACGAGTTTATCTTGATGAAAAATTTCACCTTGGGCAACGGCGTAACCTGAACCTTGCTGAATAATATGAACACGCACTTCTAACAGACTCCCCGGCGCTACAAAGTCACGGAAACGTGTTTCATCAACGCCAAATAAAAAAGCCATTTTTTTAAATTGGTTGAGGGCTAAAGAAAGCATGCCTGATGCTTGTGCTATCGTTTCTATCATAAAAACGCCCGGTAAAATCGGGAAGCTTGGAAAATGTGCATCAAAAATAAAAGAAGTTTCTGGAACGCGTGTTAAACAAACCATGGTTCTTTGTTCTTGATCCAGTGATACCACTTCATCAATCATACTAAAGCGCAAAAAATCCATTATTATTTCTTCTCATCAATCAGTTTTTGTACCCGATCTAAAAAGTGACGCAAAGTAAACATGAGTTTTGCATCTTCAGTCTGTGAGTTTGCTTCTTCAACCCATTCTTCAACAGGAATATTAATGTTATATTTTTTATCGATTTCATAAGTAATATCTAAAAAATCTAAACTATCGATTTTAAGATCGGATATAAGATTTGAATCTAAGGTCACAGCGCTCTTATCGACACCCGAGATCTTATTAATAATATCTACTACTTCATTAAACATCGCTGACATGATAACTCCCTATTTTTCCATAAATAATAATGTTTTTTTAAGCACATCGTCCATAGGATGGCAGCGCACTTGATACTGATCCAATAATTGCTGTGTTTGTTTTTGACAAAACTGTGGATTAGACACCACATATGGCCAAAAAGGATCCATTCCCTTGATAAAATATTGTCCCTTTTTAGTGTAGGACAATAACCGTCTACCTAAAGGCCACAATCTAGCTGGAACAAGAAGGGCATGAAGCTTATAAACTTGCCTAAATATATCGACAACTTGACCCACACTTAATTCTTTACCTTGCCCACTCGTCAAATGAAATACTTGCCCACTATTTTCTTTATTCAGCAAAAAGTAAATACTTTTTGCGACGTAATCTACCGGCACTAAATCCAATAAACAATTTTTATTAACAGGCATGATGCCCAAATTAAATGGAAATCTTTTTACAACTTGCGTTAACGGGAATATGACGTTGGTGCGAGGTGTAGCACCATCTTCACTGTGTCCTAAAATAATAGAAGGTCTGAAAATAACAACCGGTAAAGTTGTTTTAAGACTATGCAATAAACATTCTGCAGCATATTTTGTGGATTCATAATTATTTTTAAAGCCGTACGCATCGGATAAATCTTGTTCATTCACGACGCCTGTTCGTCTTCCCGCTACATAAGCTGTACTTACATAACCCATGATTTTAAATTCAGGATTTTGTTGCTGGGCCGCTTTTGCAAAAGCAATCATATTTTCGGTGCCATGCACATTTATTTTTTCAAGTATGTGTTTGGGTTTTTCAAATTGCACCATGGCGGCTGAATGGATTACATGGGTTATTTTTCGTGCTAAATTCTGGTATTCTTCAAGACTCAAACCTAAGTTTTCTTGCGTGATATCGCCTGATACATGAAAAACCCGATCTGATTCTGGCGTCAGTTTGCGTTGAGCCAAGTCACGAATCAAACAATAACATTGTGCCTGCGGATCTTGTTTTAGGATCGTACGCAAAATCTCAGATCCCAAAAAACCTGTGGTCCCGGTAATAAAATAGATTGGTTCAGTCATACTTTTGCCTAACTTGTCAAAAAATGTCCATTATACATTTAATCCCGCTCATGGTATAATTTTTTTCTTGCCGAGGTGGCGGAACTGGTAGACGCGCCGGATTCAAAATCCGGTTCCTTCGGGAGTGTCGGTTCGATTCCGATCCTCGGTAAATCTTTAAACTCCCAATACTGATTTTACAAATGGAATAGTTAGCTTGCGTTGCGCTTGTAGCGATGCTTTATCTAACGTATCCAATATAGTAAATAATTGCGTCATGTCACGCGGACAGCGCCGCAATAAGAAATGCCCTACTTCTTCACTCAAATCTAAGCCACGTAATTTTGATCGCAAAGCTAGTGCAGCTAACTTATCTTCATCGGATAAAAGATGTAATTGAAAAACCACACCCCAAGCAAGACGGGAAACTAAATCGGGTAATTCTAAACCTAAACGTTGTGGCGGATGCGCGCCGGCTATTAATAAAGTTTGTCCACTGTCACGAATACGATTGTATAAATTAAATAAACCTTCTTCCCAAGATTTATTTTTTGCAATCGCATCAATATCATCAATACATACTAAATTAATATGCTCTAAATCCAATAAAATTTGCGGTGCAAGACCAGGCGCATTCAAAGGCAAATAAACACAACTGCGTTTTTTTTGTGTCGCTAAATGACATGCGGCTTGTAATAAGTGACTACGTCCAGCACCGTTTTGTCCCCATAAATAAATGAAAGGATAACGAAGGCCTTCTGCACAAGCCATGACTGCAGTAACACAATGCGCATTGACGCCTGCAAAAAAATTATCAAATGTTGCATCATCGCGTAAACTTAATGGCAGCGCTAATTGTGTACTCATGAATTATAAATATTGGTAATGCAAAGCATGTTCATCGCTATCCACCGAAGGTTGTAATACGGGGCTTGTTGAGAGTTGTTCTTGCAATTTTGCTTTGCTGCCTTTTAATTTAAGTCGAAAAACAACACTGTTCGTGTTGATTTTTATAGGCGTAATGGTATTGATTTCTGACAATGAAGATAAGTAACTCATCACGTGTAAATATTTTTGACCATTATTCACCTGATCAATGGTTAATTCGATGTTTTCTGCAGATGCAGAACTTGGTGCATTCGTTGTGGCGCGGGCAGCTAATTCATTAGCAAAGCGATCAACACTGGCTTGAATCAATTCTTCAGGTGTAGGCGCTTCATTTTGCCAAGCCACGTCTTCACTTGGAAGGGCTAATAACCAATCTGCAGACCATGTTTTAGTTTGTAAATTTTGATAAATACGACCTGATAATGTATTTTCTGCCCTATAACGTTCAGCCGCGGGTTTCAAAGCAGTGCCCACATGATACCAAACATCATTGAGCTCAACTTGTTGCTGATCTGTTAAATCTAATAAAGGAAACAATACCGGCACGCCGCGCGCTTTGACATCATTGCTAAATAATAATTGCCAGGAAATTCTGCTCAGCTCATATTCACCTACTATCGCTTGTGTGCCATCTTCTTCTACTGCCATCCACACTAACGTTAAAGGCCGATCGCCAGACCAAATGTGTACATTATTATTTTTTAAATAATTATCGACAGCTTTTTGATCAAATTGCACAATAATCGCACCATCTGCATAACGGAACTGTTGAGCCCAAAGATTGGCCTGAGCGACACTAGGAATAGTTGCAATTTTACTGCTGCCGGTTAACTTTGTGATTACTTGCACTAAAGCTTGTTGAATAGCGGCATCGCGGGCGCTGGTGAGTTGGGAATCCAGTGGTACTTTACCGCTGTATAAGTCATTTTTTTCAGCAGACTGACAAACAAGAGCCAAGCTGAGCAATAAAAGACCCAATAAATAGTTTAATTTAATCATTTTCATAGTATATTATATGCACACTCAGTATAATAGCACCATGATGAATAATTCAGACACACCAAAAAATTTAACTTACCGTGACGCTGGCGTAGACATAGAAGCTGGCGAGCGTTTAGTCGACGATATAAAAGTCATTAGTGCAGCCACGCGCCGCCCTGAAGTGTTGGGTAGTATTGGTGGTTTTAGTGCACTCTTTGAACTTAAACGTTATAAAAATCCTGTATTGGTTTCTGCCACTGATGGTGTTGGCACGAAATTATTATTAGCTAATTTATTAGATAAACACGAAGGTGTGGGTATTGATTTGGTCGCCATGTGTGTCAATGATTTAATTGTCTGCGGCGCTGAACCCTTATTTTTTCTAGATTATGTTGCCAGTGGTAAATTAGATTTACCTATTCTTAAACGCGTCATTACCGGCATAGGCGAAGGTTGCCAACAAGCGGGTGCTGCTTTAGTGGGCGGTGAAACAGCTGAAATGCCTGGCATGTATAAATCAGGTGATTATGATCTAGCCGGTTTTGCTGTCGGTGTTGTAGAAAAAGCAGCCATTATTGATGGCAGTCAAATTAAAGCCGGTGATGCCATTATTGCATTAGGTTCGCAAGGTCCACATTCCAATGGTTACTCTTTAATTCGTAAAATCATTGAAGTTTCCGAAACACCACTAGATAGTGTTTTTGATAATGGCCAAACATTAGCCGATATTTTAATGCAACCGACACGCATTTATGTTAAATCCGTGCGCGCATTATGCCAAAAAAATAATGTTCGCGGCATTGCTCATATTACGGGTGGCGGACTTCTAGAAAATATTCCCCGCATTTTACCTGAAAATACGCGTGCAGAACTGAATCGTTGGCAATGGCCACGTATTTTTCATTGGTTAGCCCAGCATGGCCGTATTGATGATACCGAAATGGTTAGGACTTTTAATTGCGGTATCGGCATGATAGTTATCGTAGCGCAAGAAGATTTAAACTCTAGCATAGACTTACTGCGTGAACATGGCGAAGTTGCTTGGCCGCTGGGTCAAATTGTTAACAGCGATTCTCCTGATAAAACCGTTATTTTATGACATACCGTATTGTTGTGCTTATTTCCGGTTTTGGCAGTAATTTGCAAGCCATTATCAATCAAATTCAAACTAAAGACATTCCCGCACAATTATGCGCTGTTATCAGTGATAAAACCGATGCTTATGGTTTACAACGGGCAGCGCATGCGCATATTCCAGCAATTACCATTCCCTGCAATGCTTATAAAACCCGTAAAGATTTTGATAAAGCATTAATCGAGCAAATCGATGCTTTCAAACCTGATCTCATCGTACTTTCAGGCTTTATGCGTATTTTATCTTCCGAATTTGTAGAGCATTACCAGGGACGTTTAATCAATATTCACCCTTCTCTATTACCCAAACATAAAGGCTTATCGACGCACGCTAAAGCTTTAAATCATGGCGATA
>JBAZWD010000009.1:0-114173 GCA_041660525.1 Legionellales bacterium
TTGCGAAGATACGCGGCATAGCAGCACTTTATTACACCATTATGGCATTCATACACCACTCACGTCTTATCATAGTCATAATGAAATAGCCTGTAGTGAATTTTTACTCGAAAAATTATCCCATGGTGAATCCATTGCGTTAATTAGCGATGCAGGTACACCATTAATTCATGATCCTGGCTTAACTATTGTGCAGCAAGCCAGACAAGCCGGTATTCGTGTAGTCCCTATTCCTGGACCTTGCGCGTTGATAACCGCATTAAGCGCTGCAGGACTTCCGAGTGCACAATTTATATTTGCCGGGTTTTTACCCATTAAAACTACAGCCAGAATTAAACAACTAGAAGATTTGCAACATGAAACACGCACACTTATTTTTTACGAAGCGCCGCATCGCATTCTAGAAAGCGTGCAAGATATGATCACCGTATTTGGCGAGCATAAACAAGCCGTGCTGGCGCGTGAACTTACAAAAATGCATGAAACTTTTTTAACCGGTACATTGTCTGAATTGCTAAGCCAGTTACTCGCAGATGCTAATCAGCAAAAAGGTGAATTTGTTGTATTACTTGCAGGACATACTGAAATTTCTGATGATGAAAACAATGAAGCTAAACGGATTTACACTATTTTGAAAACAGAATTACCGCATAAGCAAGCAGCCCATTTAACCGCTAAGATAACAGGACTTGCAAAAAATACGGTTTACCAATGGGGCCTTGAATGAAACCAAATACTTTAAAATTACTTGCAGCGCTGATCGCAGGCGCATTGCTACCCCTGGCTTTCGCACCTTTTCATTTGTTTATTTTTGCTTTTTTATGCCCTGCAGTTTTAGCCTATATTTGGCAAAAGAGTAATAGAAAATTTGCTGCTCTCACCGGTCTTTGCTTTGGTATCGGTTTATTTGGCGTTGGCGCATCATGGATATTTGTCAGCGTTCATCAATTTAGCGATACGCATATTGCCATTGCTTTATTAATCACCGTTTTGTTTGTGGTGATCTTGGCTGCTTTCATCGCCTTACAAGGCTTGTTTTATCGCTTTTTTATTAAGCACAACAATTATTTTGTTTTACTATTAGCCTTTCCAAGCGCCTGGGTTTTATTTGAATGGATACGCAGCTGGTTGTTTACTGGATTTCCTTGGTTATTTTTAGGCTACAGTCAAGTCGATACTTTTCTAGCAGGTTATGCGCCCATCCTGGGTGTTTACGGCGTTTCTTGGTTATGCGCAGCTTCAGGTGTTTTATTTTTAAGTTATTTTATATTTTCTAAACGTTATTATTTATTAACCACGCTTTTATTACTGGCTATTTGGCTAGGCGGTTTTGCATTAAAACAAATTAACTGGACGCAAACCATTGGCAATCCTGTGACCTTAGGTTTATTGCAAGGCAATATTGATCAAAATTTAAAATGGGAAAAAGCGACGCAAAAATTTATTATTCAACGCTATGAGAATTTAAGTCACAGCGCAAGTGCGGCGCACACCATCATTTGGCCAGAAGCATCTTTCCCGGTCGCACTACCTTATTCCGAACCTTTATTAAATGACATGGCCAACACACTCACTATGCAAGGAAAAAATGCATTAGTAGGTTTACCCATTATTAATAGCAAAGGTAATTATTATAACGGCATTGTTGCAATAGGCGAGCAAGCTGAAGGTCTATATTACAAGCGCCATTTAGTTCCTTTTGGTGAATTTGTACCCTTTGAAAACTTATTGCGCGGCATGATTGGATTTTTTAATCTGCCGATGTCGCATATGAGCGCGGGACCTCATGATCAAAATTTACTTCAAGCCGGATCCTTAAGATTTGCTTCATTGATTTGTTATGAAATTGTTTACCCGAATTTAACTTTAGAAAGTGCCTTGAATTCTAATATTCTATTAACAATCAGCAATGATGCATGGTTTGGTGAATCATTAGGTCCGCATCAACATTTTCAAATGGCACGCATGCGCGCACTGGAATTAGGCCGTTATTTAGCGCGTAGCACTAATAATGGGATTACTGCAATTGTTGACTCTAAAGGACGTGTTGTTGCGCGTGCACCACAATTTGTCTCTACTGTATTAATCGGCGATGTCTTCGCAATGAGTGGTGAAACGCCGCTCTATTTTTTAACGCACTATTTTGTGTTATTATTATCTAGCTTATTATTTTTAGGCGCAGTATTATTATCTTACAATTGCAAACACATGGAACGTCACAATGCAACCCCTAGTATTTAAAGGCAATGCTTACACATTAACCACACTGCAACTTTTGTCCTTGGATCTGGATCGTATTCAAGATGCGCTCAAAGACAAAATTGCACAAGCACCTAAATTTTTTGAATATATCCCTGTGGTTTTAGATTTGCAAAAATTAACCGCCGATCCCAGTGAATATAAACTAAGTGATATAGTAACGTGTTTACGTTCACATAAATTAATTCCCGTAGGCGTACGTGGCGCACATGCCCTAGTACAAGAACAAGCTAAAGAACAAGGACTGGCTTGTTTATCCGATACAAAAGTTATGGAAACTGCGCAAAAAGATGCACCTAAAACTGCAACTAAAACCCAGGAAAAAGCGCAAGCTATCGCTTCACCTGCTACGCGCATCATTACGCAACCCGTACGTTCAGGACAACAAATTTATGCACAGGGCGGCGACTTAATTGTATTATCGACAGTAAGTCACGGTGCAGAAATTTTAGCCGATGGAAATATTCATGTATATGCACCGCTGCGCGGCCGTGCTTTAGCAGGCGTTATGGGTGATACTAACACTTATATTTTCTGCCAAAGCTTAGAGGCAGAATTGATTTCTGTAGCCGGTCAATACCGTATTAGTGAACAACTTAAAGAAACAAGCGCCTGGGAAGGCTCAGCACAAATTTCTTTAGTTGAGGGACACTTGAGAATTGCGCCTTTATAGACAATAATTAACTAACATAATAGAAGGATCTTAACTGTGAACAAACAAGCACAAGTCATTGTTGTCACCTCCGGGAAGGGTGGTGTCGGTAAAACTACAACCAGCGCTGCGATTAGTACTGGTCTTGCCTTACGTAAACATAAAACTGTGGTTATCGATTTCGATGTGGGCTTACGGAACCTGGATTTAATCATGGGTTGCGAGCGTCGCGTCGTATATGACTTTATCAATGTCATCAACAAAGAAGCCAATCTGAATCAAACTTTAATTAAAGATAAACGGGTTGAAGACTTGTATATTCTGCCTGCTTCTCAAACTCGTGATAAAGATGCCTTAACTCGTGAAGGCGTAGGCGCAATTATCGATGAACTTAAAGAACGTTTTGATTATATTATTTGCGACTCCCCTGCGGGAATTGAAAGTGGTGCTTTAATGGCCATGTATTATGCCGACCATGCCATAGTGGTCACAAATCCTGAAGTTTCTTCGGTGCGTGACTCTGACCGTATTTTAGGTATTCTATCCAGCCGTGCCCGTCGTGCAGAAATGGGCTTAGATCCGGTTAAAGAATATTTATTACTTACACGCTATTCACCTGAACGTGTTAAACGTGGCGAAATGCTCAGCGTTAAAGACGTGGAAGAAATTTTATCGATACCTTTATTGGGCGTGATTCCTGAATCTAAAGCCGTATTACGTGCTTCTAACGAAGGAACACCTGTGATATTGGATCAAAACAGTGATGCGGGTAAAGCGTATCAAGACGCGGTTTCACGCTTCTTGGGCGAAAAAACACCGCACCGCTTTATACAAAGTAAAAACATCCTTGAACGTTTATTTGGAGCAGAAGCATGAGCCTACTAGACTTTTTTCGCCCTCGCGGACGTGCCAATGCATCAGTTGCAAAAGAACGCCTGCAAATTATTGTTGCGCATCAGCGTGGCGGTAAACATCCTGATTATTTACCGATGTTGCAAAAAGAATTGTTAGATGTCATTAGTAAATATGTGAAAATTGACAAAGAACAAGTCAAAGTCGCATTGGAACGTGATAATGAGTTTTCGGTTTTAGAATTGAATATTATTTTGCCTGAAGAGCGTACGGCTCAGACAATTTAAATAATCTTTATCGGTCGGGGCGAAAATCTTTCGCCCTGCACGTTAAAAAATAAGTTCTGCACTTGTTTTGCCTGTGAGCAAACCATCGATATGATCAAAATGTTTATCATAAGTGCACAAACTAGCGCCCTGCTCCATTACTTGTGCACTTATCCAAAGATCATTAGTCGGAATAGGTTTTCCTTTACGCTTAAGACATGAAAAAATTTCACAATAAAACTGCGCTGTCTGCGCAGACATAGGATATATTTTAACTCGCGGCGAACTTAAAAATTGTTTTAATTCATGACGATTATTATCTGTTTTGCGTCCCATTTCAAAGCCACTTAATAATTCTCCTAATACAATAGGACTTATGCCTAATGTGTGTGCCTGCTGAACAATTTCAACAATATTTTTATCACCCAATTTAAAAGCGGTATAGGCATTGGTATCCAAAAAGACCACTTTCATTCCCAGATTTCCTTATCAATTGATTCAAAGAAAGTAGAATTATTTTCAAACTCTTGAACATCTTTAGCATCCCAGGTCCCCGCCAAAAAGTCGAGTTCATGATGAATTGGATTTTTACTAGGGCTATAGCCAACACCTTGTTCAAGTAGTTTTAGAATGAAGGAATTAACGCTTTTGTCTTGCTGCTTAGCTTGCTGCTTTAATACATCCATCATTTCTGGCGAAATCCCTCTCAAATTAAAATTAAGCATATATAAACCTTAATGTGATACCACTATTGTATCATACTATGGTATCACATTAAAAGTTTGTCAAGAGAATAAAATATCTGATTTATAGATTTAAAGCTATGGTGAAGTCTCTATGCTTTATGTATGATTTTGTTTACATCGTGATCCAAGCATTTATTTAATTCAGGTGGTAATTCATCAAAATCATCCGCAATATGTATTTGTCCTTTCCATAAACCCAATTGTCGAGGCTGCTTAGGCGGTTCATAAGCAATAACTTGTGCCACGGGTTTACCAGCTTTGCATAGAATAACTTTCATTCCCCAGCCACCATCATTTTACCGAGTAGCACAGAACCTGTTAGAATATTCATGCGTGTATCCACATCATTGGCAACTGTCTGTATATTGGCAAACATATCTCGCAAATTACCTGCTATCGTAATTTCATGCACGGGATATTGAATCTCGCCATTTTCTATCCAAAAACCAGTCACACCGCGTGAATAATCACCGGTTAAAATATTAACACCCTGCCCCATTAATTCCGTGACATAAAGCCCAGTTCCCATTTTTTTAAACAATGCCGCTAAATTTAAATCGCTACTCGCTATGGTTAAATTATGAACGCCGCTCGCATTACCTGTTGGGGTTAGATTTAATTTACGCGCAGCATAGCTGTCTAAAATATAAGACGTTAAAATACCATTGCGTACAAAATCTTGCGCACGTGTTGCAAGCCCTTCACCGTCAAATGGTGCACTACCAATTGCGCCTTTGATATGTGGGTTTTCATGAATATGAATAAAATCTGGAAATATTTTTTGTTGTAAATGATCACACAAAAATGAAGCGTTGCGGTATAAACTATCACCAGAAATTGCTGCTAATAAATGTCCCCATAATGTACTGGCTATTTCTGCTGCAAAAATTATTGGATATTGTCCGGTTTTAACCCGCTTAGCATTTAATTTCTCTATGGTGCGCTGCGCAGCGATTTCACCCACCGTCTTAGCGTTTTGCAATAATGCTGCATTACGTGAAGTGGTATACCAATAATCTCTTTGCATGTCCTGCTGTTTTGCGATTGCAACGCAAGACAAACCATGGCGGCTGCTTAAATAACTGCCCATAAAACCATGACTATTGGTATAAACGCTACAACTAGTGCGCGTTGAAAGACTTGCACCATCAGAATTACTAATGCGTTTATCATAATTTAAGGCTGCTGCTTCGCAAGTTTTTGCAAGTGTGATCGCATCCACCACTTCCAAATTCCACGGATGATACAAATCTAAATCGGGATAATCTTTTGCCATATAACGTGCATCTGCAAGTCCTGCAAAACTATCTTCTTGCGTCACATTCGCCATATCACAGGCAATTTTGACCGCAGATTCAATACTCAAGACACTTAAATCACTGGTACTCGCTATGCCTTTACGTTGACCTTTATAGACTTCAATATCAATACCTTGATCGCGATTAAAACTAATCGTATCCACTTCACCTAAACGCACCTTTACTTCATAACCTGCGCTTTTTTGTGCAGAAACTTGTGCGCTAGTGGCACCCAAAGCTTGGGCTTGTTTTAATGCGTCTTGCGTTAAATGTTTTAAATTTTCTACTTCTAACTGCATTTATTTTTTCTCGTTAAATTTTAATGCGACAGAATTAATACAATAACGTAAACCCGTCGGTTGTGGGCCATCGTCAAATACGTGACCTAAATGTGCACCACAATGCGGACATTGTACTTCCGTACGCAATTGCCCAATTTTCGTATCGGACTTTTCAGATAAGGGTTTTTCGGTTTGCCAAAAACTCGGCCAGCCGCTGCCAGAATCATATTTTTTATCAGATAAAAATAATAATTCACCGCAGACGACGCAATGGTATTCGCCTTCATGGTGATTATTAACATACTCGCCAGTAAAGGGTTTTTCAGTGCCGCCTTCTTGCGTGACATGAAATTGCTCAGGTGTTAAATGATCTTTATTCATGCAGTGCCTCCAACAGTTAATTCATCCACTTTTAAGGTAGGTTGGCCGACGCCAACCGGAACACTTTGTCCTGCTTTTCCACAAACGCCTATACCGGAATCTAATTGTAAATCATTACCCACCATCGAAACTTTTGTTAACACATCAGGGCCATTACCAATTAATGTCGCGCCTTTTACAGGGCGTGTGATTTTTCCATCTTCAATCAGGTACGCTTCACTGCTGGAAAACACAAATTTACCCGAAGTAATATCCACTTGGCCGCCCGCAAAATTAACTGCATAAATGCCTTTTTTTACAGATTTAATAATTTCTTGTGGGTCGTGTGGTCCTGGTAACATATAAGTATTAGTCATGCGTGGCATAGGAATATGCGCATAAGATTCACGGCGTGCATTACCAGTGACCGGCATGCCCATTAATTTAGCATTGAGTTTATCTTGCATATAACCTTTTAAAATGCCATTTTCGATTAATGTTGTGCATTGCGTGGGTGTGCCTTCATCATCGATATTCAATGAACCGCGACGACCTGGCATTGCACCATTATCAACTATCGTGCATAAAGGCGCAGCAACACGCTCACCAATACGATCATGAAATGCGGAACTTTTTTTACGATTAAAATCACCTTCTAAACCATGTCCGATTGCTTCATGCAATAAAACTCCTGGCCAACCTGCACCTAATACTACGGGCATATTACCTGCGGGCGCATCAATAGCTTCTAGATTAACACTCGCTTGTCGTATGGCTTCTTTTGCATAATGGCTGAGCAATTCAGGGGTGAAAAAACCATAATCTGCACGACCACCACCGCCGCTTGAGCCACGTTCACGGCGTTTTTTATCTTGCATCGTAACTTGAATACTGCAACGCACAAGTGGGCGTACATCTGCAATTAATTCCCCAGTATTATTGACGATTAATACTATCGTGTAAGAACCCGATAAACTCGCCACCACTTCTGTGACGCGATGATCAAGACTACGCGCAGTTTGATCGAGCTGTTGTAATAAATTAATTTTTTGTGTTTGGGTTAAGGTATTTAAAGGATCTTCGCTGGGATATAAATTATGCGCGAGTGATTGTTTATGCCAAGCTTTTAAAGGTAAACCCGTATCCAAAGTTAAAATACTACGCGCCGCGCTGGCGGCTTGTTGTAGCGCAGGTAAAATAATTTCATCTGAATAGGCAAAGCCGGTTTTTTCGCCACTTTGTACGCGAACACCGACGCCTTTATCGCTGTGAAAACTTGCATCTTTAACAATGCTATCTTCCAGTACCCATGATTCATGACGCGCAGCTTGAAAATATAAATCGGCCATATCAATATGACGGCCTAACATTTGATGCAATACAGTAATCACATTTTTTTCATCAAGACCATTTTGTTCTAACAAAACTTTTTCGGCTAAAGCCAAATGCATATTCATTCATTACCACCATTTAAAATTCGCCCCCTCTTTCAAGGGGGCGAAGCATCGTCTAGCGTTTAAAACTAATCAACAGCTAACATATCACGATTTCGCGCTAAAGTCGCATCTCCAATACCGTTAACCTCAAGCAAATCTTCGACCTGTTCAAACGCACCATTTTGCTCACGGTAAGCAACTATCGCTTCTGCACGTGTTTGCCCGACACCTTTCATTTGCTGCAGCTCTTCTACGGACGCCGTATTAATATTAATCGGTGCCAGATCTTCTGCATAAGCATTAGAAAAAATAGAAACCAAACACACTATCGATAAGAAAAAACGTTTAACAACTTTCATTGAATTAACTCCTGCATATAACTAAATTGCCCCGCGGATGCGGGGCCCCAAGTCTTCAATGATAAGGAGATTGTTTTAAAAAATCAATAATGTTTTTTATTTATGTTCAAATTCGATCACATGTGCATATAATTCATGTAAAGGTATACGCATATAATCTTTTTGAATGATTTTATGGATCATGTCTATCACGTGCGGATCTAATTCTTTGGATAATATGCCATGAAAATGTGGGCTCACCACTAATACCAAGCGTTCAAAGGCATGATTAACGCGCCCGGACTCTAATGCTTTTGCAATAGTACGCGCGAATTGTTGTAATTCTACGGCTTTAGGACTAGTGTGTTCAAAGCTCTCAGAATGACCGTGCATAGGATCATCAAATTGACCAGGCTTATCAAAACCGATTTCACCGTCTTTTAAGCGACCTTCAGGGTTTTCAAGTTCTTTAATCAGAACCAATTCACCTTTAATTTGCCCTAAAGCGTAAATATTAGCTCTAGTCGTATCTGCCGCCAAAACCCAAGTAATGCTCATAGTAGTTCCTTAACATAAAGATAATTTAGTTAAAAAAGTATAGTAACTATGGGGAGAACGGCAAGATTTGGTGCGCCCGGAGAGATTCGAACTCCCGACCATCTGGTTCGTAGCCAGGTACTCTATCCAACTGAGCTACGGGCGCATATTTGAAGAAACATAGTGTAACACGGAGAGAGAGGGATTCGAACCCTCGATGAGGATAAAAGCCCCATACTCCCTTAGCAGGGGAGCGCCTTCAGCCACTCGGCCATCTCTCCTATGAAGGTGGATCATACACAGTTAAGCGCTCAAAAACAAACCCCTAGTCGATAAAGGACGTGGTCCTAAATAAACATGTAGCGTTTGTCTTAATAGTTGTCTGGCTTGCTTTTGAACCAAAGGATCTGCAAGATTATTTTGCGCTAAATCCAATAAACTTTTTCCTGAAAAAACATAATCTTTAGTTGTGTTTTCGTCAATACGTACCGGGCCTTTTTCTAATAAATAAATATATTGCGCATCTGGCTCGATTACTTCACCGGTATGCGCATCATGGCTTAAATTTAATTCATAGCCTAAAGCGCTTAATAAATTTTTTTCAAATAATCTTAAACAAATCCATAAATCATGTTTATTGCGTAATGCTTGAATAATTTTTTCATAGGCTTCAAATAAAAAATCACACGGCGCTTCTTTTAATAATAAACGCATCAATAATTCGTTAACATACAAGCCAGCAAATAAATAATCACCTTGTAATAAAACTTGTTGATGAATAACTTCTGCGCAGGTTAATGTTTTTAATTCATGCTTACCCACTGTATTAATCATCAGAGGAATAAAAGGTTGTAATATGCCGCGGTAACTGGATTTAGGGCGTTTTGCACCTTTGGCAATAACACTGATACGGCCTTGTGGTGTTAACAATTCAACCAAAAGACTTGTTTCTTGATAAGGGCGCGTGTGTAATACGTAAGCCGCTTGTTCTGTGGTTTTAAGATTCATCCTGATCATTATAACCTAAGCTGTTTAAAGCACGGGCACTGTCAGCCCAATTAGCAAATACTTTCACCCACAACTTGAGCATAACTTTGGTATTGAATAAACGCTCGAGCGCAATTCTTGATTGTGTTCCCATAGCTTTTAAGCGTGATCCCTGCTTGCCTATGACTATGGGTTTTTGACTGTCACGTTCGACCCAAATAATAGCACTAATGGTTAATAATTCAGGTTGTTTATCAAACAACTCTATCGCCACTGTTGTCGCATAAGGCAGCTCTTGCCCTAAGCCACGAATTAATTTTTCGCGTATAACTTCACTGGCTAAAAAACGCTCGCTGCGATCGGTTTTATCAGTTTCACCAAAAAAATAATGTTCTGTTTCGGGTAAATATTTTAAGATACAAGTTTCAAGCTGGGTTAAATGATAACCCGTGCGTGCAGATAAAGGCATGATGTCTGAAAAGTTATATTGGCCTGAAAGTTTTAGCAAATGCGGCAATAACACTTCTTTGTTAATTAATAAATCAACTTTGTTTACCGCTAAAATAACCGGGACTTTTATTTTTTTTAATTGCCGTAAAACCCATTCATCGCCTGCATTAAAAAATAAACCTTCAACCACAAATACGATAACATCCACATCATGCAGCGCGCTCAGCGCAGTTTTATTCATGAATTGATTCAGTTTATAAGGTGCTTGTTGATGAATGCCAGGTGTATCGACATACACAATCTGGGCATGTTCTAAATTTTTAATGCCCAGAATTTTATGACGTGTGGTTTGCGGTTTGCGCGAAGTAATGGATAATTTTTCGCCTAATAAATGATTCAATAAGGTGGATTTACCCACATTAGGTCGACCAATAATGGCCACATAACCGGTACGCTTATTGCTCATTATTTTTTAATGCAGCTAAAGTCATAGTTGCTGCGGCTTGCTCTGCTGCGCGGCGCGAGCGGCCTATGCCTTGGGGGCGTTCGTGTAAAATTTGTACTTCGCATTCTACACAAAACTCTTGTTCATGCGGTTGACCTTTAATCGATAGAATACGGTAAACAGGTAAAGGCAATTTACGCGCTTGTACATATTCTTGTAATAATGTTTTGGGATCTTTTTGCGATTCGTCTAATTTAATATAATCCAAACGTGTGGCATACCAGTTATAAACACAATCTTGGCATTTGTTGATATTGGAATCTAAAAAAATTCCAGCAATAATGGCTTCAACCGCATCCGCTAAAATCGATGGGCGTCTTGCGCCGCCGCTTTTTAGCTCGCCCACGCCTAAATGTAAATAATCTGCAATTGATAATTCATCCGCAATTTCACATAAGGTTTGCTGATTCACCAGGCTCGCACGCAAACGGGTTAATTGACCTTCACTGGCTTCTGGAAATCGTTCAAACAAAGCTTGCGCAATGATAAAATTAAGGATGGCATCGCCTAAAAATTCAAAGCGTTCATTATTGCTACCGGGCATACTACGATGCGAAAGTGCTTGCTGCAGTAATTCCGGCTGTTTAAATAAATACCCTAAACTTCTTGATAGCGCGATATGATCGACTGCCATAATGCCTCCTATTTAATGCTTCTGCCTATACGTGAGAATCGAACTCGGTAATCTTCTGAATCCCAGCTCATCCAAAGTCCAAATGCTTTACCGATAATATTAACTTCCGGTACAAAGCCCCAAAAACGACTGTCATCGCTTTCATCACGATTATCGCCCATTACAAAATAATGTCCATCTGGAACCGTCAAAGAGATACTTTGACCCGGCCCGATATGTTCATAAATATCATGGGGCGCACCAGGCATTTCTTCTAGGAAACGCTGCATGGGGTAAGTATCCCCATCAGGTGAAGTTTGCGATTCAGTTTGAAGTAACGTTTTTGGAATGAGCTCGCCATTAATAAATAATTGTTTATTTTGATAAATAATTTTATCACCGGGCAAACCAATAACGCGTTTAATAAAATTAATTTTTGGATCGGGCGGGAAACGAAACACCATCACATCGCCACGCTCGGGCTCATTGAATTCAACAACTTTGGCATTCAATATCGGCAGGCGAATACCGTAAGTAAATTTATTCACAACAATAAAATCACCTACTAATAACGTAGGTTTCATGGATCCAGAAGGAATACGATAAGGTTCGATCACAAAAGAACGTAATAAAAATACAAAAATCAGTATAGGGAAAAAAGATCGCGCATAATCCACGACTAGTGGTTCTTTAGCATGTGGATGTTTAGCAAGACGTGCTTTTTTAAAGAATTGCGTATCAATAAGCCATATTACGCCCGATAGGATAATTGCAAAAAATAATAACGCTGAAAAATCCCAAATCATTCAATCTCTCCTTTATTTATCCACTTTTAAAACTGCTAAAAATGCAGATTGTGGGATTTCTATTTTACCGATTTGCTTCATCCGTTTTTTACCGGCTTTTTGCTTTTCTAATAATTTACGCTTACGGCTAATGTCGCCACCGTAACATTTTGCAGTAACATTTTTTCGCAACGCTTTTACGGTCGAGCGCGCAATGATTTGACCGCCTATGGCTGCTTGAATCGCTACATCGTACATTTGCCTTGGAATCAATTCTTTCATTTTCTCAGTGAGTAGACGCGCACGTGGCGCGGCAAAATCACGGTGCACAATCAAAGCCAATGCATCTACGGGTTCACCATTAATTAATATTTCTAGTTTAACCAAATTCGCTGTTTGGAAATGATCAAAATGATAATCCAGTGAGGCAAAACCACGGCTGATCGATTTGAGTTTATCGAAGAAATCTAATACGACTTCATTCATCGGAATATCATAAGTCAGCGCCACTTGCCTACCGGAATATTGCATTTTAATTTGTATACCGCGTTTATCGGTGCACATTTTAATAATGCCGCCTAAGTGCTCTTGCGGAACAAATATATTCGTGCGCGCTATAGGTTCGCGAATTTCTTCAACCGTACCTGGATCAGGTAAATCCACAGTGTTATGAATATGCAATACATCACCTTTGCGCGTGACGACTTCATAAACAACCGTAGGCGCCGTGGTAATTAAATCTAAATTATATTCACGCTCTAAACGCTCTTGCACAATTTCCATATGCAACATGCCTAAAAATCCACAGCGAAAACCAAAACCTAAAGCCGATGACGTTTCAGGTTCATACGTTAAAGCCGCATCATTTAAGCGCAGCTTGGCTAGTGCTTCACGAAAAGCCTCGTAGTCATCGGATTCTGTAGGAAATAAACCAGCATATACTTGTGAATTTACTTTCGCAAAACCTGGTAAAGCTTCTTTTGAACCATTAGTAGCGTGCGTTAACGTATCACCCACAGGTGCGCCGTTAATGTCTTTAATGCCTGCAATCACAAAACCTACTTCACCGGTTTGTAATTGTGCAGTTTCACAACGCTTAGGTGTAAAAATACCCACGCTGTCTGCTGTATGGGTTTTATTGGTCGACATGACCAAAAACTTATCGCCCTTTTTAAGCATCCCTTGTTTGATACGCACCAGCGATACCACACCTAGATAATTATCAAACCAAGAGTCAATAATTAAGGCTTGTAAAGGCGCATCATTATTACCTAGTGGTGCTGGAATTTTTGCAACGATGACTTCTAATAATTCTTCTATGCCGATACCTGTTTTAGCACTGACCTTTACAGCATCATGCGCATCGATACCAATAATGTCCTCGATTTCATCGATCACACGTTGTGGCTCAGCTTGCGGTAAATCAATTTTATTTAATACGGGAACAACTTCTAGACCTTGCTCAATTGCGGTATAACAATTAGCAACGGTTTGCGCTTCTACACCTTGCGCAGCATCTACAACTAATAATGCACCTTCACAAGCGGCAAGGGATCGCGAAACTTCGTAAGAAAAATCCACGTGTCCTGGGGTATCAATAAAATTAAGCTGATAACTTTGATTATCCTTGGCTTTATAATACAAAGTCACACTTTGTGCTTTGATAGTGATCCCGCGTTCGCGTTCTAGATCCATGCTATCGAGCACTTGCTCGGCCATTTCTCTGTCTTCAAGACCACCACAAAACTGAATTAATCGATCAGACAGGGTCGACTTGCCATGATCAATATGCGCAATGATAGAAAAATTACGAATATTTTGTTGTAACTGCATTAGTTTACACGCATCCTACGGCTGCTTTGGCTGCGGACGAATCGCTAAATACCGTTGCGGTTCACCGCGACGTGTAACTAACATCGATATCGCTTGACCATCTTTAACATCTTGCATGATATTCGCTAAATCCTCTGGATTTCTCACGGGTATATTATTCACCGTTAAAATCACATCACCCGGACGTAAACGTGCTTTTGATGCTGGACTATTATTGGCCACTTGCACGACTAATACGCCACGTTTAGTATCGGTTAAATCTAAACGCGCTCTTTCTTCGTCCGTTAATTCACGCACATTTAAACCTAAACGGTTACTTTCCGTACCTTCTTGTGTGCCGCCGACTTCTGCTAATTCTTCTTCAGCAGGTAATTCCGTAATTTTAACGGTAACGATTTTTTGTTTACTTTCACGGATAACCGTTAAATCTACTTTTTCATTCGGCTTTGTTAAACCTACTAAGTGGGGTAAATCCGCAGCATGTTCAACGCGTTTATCACCAAAATGCGTAATAATATCGCCAGGCAATAATCCGCCTTTAGAAGCTGGGCTATCAGGAACAACTTCTGCTACTAAAGCACCTCTGGGTTGTTTTAAACCAAAAGATTCCGCTAAATTACGATCGATATCTTGGAATAATACCCCGAGCCAGCCGCGTGTCACATGGCCACTACTTTTGAGTTGTTCAATAACATCAACAGCCACGTCTGAAGGAATGGCAAAAGATAAACCTAAATAACCACCACTGCGGCTCACAATTTGTGCATTAATACCCACGACTTCGCCGCGCATATTAAATAAAGGACCACCGGAATTACCAGGATTAATTGCAACATCGGTTTGAATAAACGGTACATATTTTTCTGTTTGTAAGGGGCGGCCTTTAGCACTCACAATGCCGGCAGTGACAGAATAATCAAAACCAAAAGGAGCACCTATGGCTACAACCCACTCACCTACTTGTAAATCTGTGGATGATCCAAATTTCACAGGCACTAATTCATTTTCCGGTTCAATTTTTAATAAGGCTAAATCGCTACCTGGATCTGCACCCACCATTTTGGCATCGTATTCATCACCGTCTATGGTGCGCACAATGATTTCATCAGAATCTTGAATCACATGATTGCTGGTCAGGATGTAACCGTCTTTAGAAATAATAAATCCTGAGCCTAAGGATTCGCTGTCAAATTCTTCAGGTGAAAAAGGACGGCCAAAAAATTGCTCAAACATATCGCCAAATTCATCCGGTGCGCCATCAAAGCGGTATTGATCAGCAATCGCTTCCGCATTACGCGTGCTGCTGATATTCACAACCGTTGGGCTTAATTCTTTTGATAAATGGGTAAAGTCTGGTAACTGCGCAAATACCGCACTACTTAAAACCAAAAGACACAAAGGGGAAATTAACCGGATCAAACGATTCATATGCGCTCCTTCAAATATATCCATTCATTATACGCATTTCAATCGCGCAGTAAAGGCTGCACTTGATTATCAATTGCCTCACGCGCACGAAAAATTCGCGATCGGACCGTACCTAAAGGACAATGCATAATCTGGGCTATTTCATCATAGCTTAAACCTTCTAATTCGCGCAGAATAATCGATACGCGCAATTCTAAAGGTAAGGTATTAATGACTTGAAATACGGTGCGTTCGATTTCATCACGCAATAACAATTGTTCAGGATTAACATCAGCGCGCAGCTCGATATCCAATTGTGCATCCACATCCCGATCCGGGGGCCGGCGTGTTAATGCTATCAAATAATTTTTGGCAGTATTCACGGCAATACGATAAACCCAGGTATAAAAAGAACTAGTGCCCCGAAAATGATCCAAGGCGCGATAAGCTTTAATAAAGGTTTCCTGAGTTAAATCAAAAACTTCATGGGGATCACGGACATAGCGAGCAATGACTTTTTCCAGCCGCGTTTGGTATTTGAGGACAAGTAAGTTGAATGCCTGATTATCACCCTGCTGCGCACGGCGCACCAAAGCCGCATCGGCTAGACGCTCACTAATTAATACATCCTCTTTTATTGCGATGCTATTTAGTTTATTATGATGACTATCCATGAACTCTCTTTTAAAATACGATACCCTAATTATCGGCAGCGGCGCCGCAGGACTGAGTCTCGCCCTGCATTTGCCAGAAAATACACGCATCGCTTTGATCTGTAAAGACACATTAACTGAAGGCAGCACCTATTATGCCCAAGGCGGCGTGGCTGCGGTTTTTGATGAAAATGATAGTTTTGAAGCTCATATTAATGACACATTAGTTACCGGTGACTATTTAAGCGACCCTAAAGTTGTTACACATGTAGTCAATCAAGCCGTACCCTGTATTGCTTGGCTGCGCGAATTAGGTGTTCATTTTACGGAAAAAAAATCCGGAAATGGCCAGCTGCATTTAACCCAAGAAGCAGGGCACAGTCACAGACGCGTTGTTCATGCGGCTGATGCTACCGGAAAATCTGTTTCCACGACCTTAATTGATTTAGTCAAAGCCCGAAAAAATATTGATTTATTTTCCCATCATGTCGCCATTGATTTAATCAAAAAAAATAAGCTATGCATGGGCGCTTATATTTACGACAGTAAAACCGCTAAAACCTTAAGTTTTGCTGCAAAATCTGTGGTATTAGCCACTGGCGGTGCGAGTCGGGTTTATTTATATAGCACTAATCCTGCAGTATCCAGCGGCGATGGCATTGCGATGGCTTGGCGTTGCGGCGCACACGTTGCAAATTTAGAATTTAATCAATTTCACCCCACGTGTTTATATCACCCACATGCAGGTTCATTATTATTAACCGAAGCCATCAGAGGCGAAGGTGGTACTTTACATTTAAAAACCGGTGAACGTTTCCTAGAAAAATTTGATCCGCGCCAAGAATTAGCGCCACGTGATATTGTTGCACGTGCTATTGATCATGAAATGAAACGCTTAGGTCATGAACATGTTTACTTAGATATAAGCCATAAAAATCCAGATTTTGTTAAAAATCATTTTCCCAATTTATACCAACGCTGTTTGCAATTTGGTTTTGATATGACAAAAGAAGCATTGCCCGTAGTCCCCGCTGCACATTACACATGCGGTGGCGTTGTTACCGATTTAAACGGACAAACGTGTATTCCAGGTTTATATGCGATCGGCGAAGTTGCGCACACAGGTTTACACGGTGCTAATCGTATGGCCAGCAATTCATTATTAGAATGTTTAGTCTTCGCAAAAAGCTGCGCCGATCATATTATAAAAACTCTGCCCGATAGAGAATTTTTAAACGAAATTCCCATTTGGGATGAAAGCCAAGTCAGCCCTGCCCATGAAAATGTCATGATTCATCATAACTGGGATGAACTGCGTCGCGTGATGTGGAATTATGTAGGTATAGTGCGATCGAACCAGCGGTTAAAACAAGCACGCGAGAGAATTAATATTTTAAAACAAGAAGTCGCCGATTATTATGCAAAATTTTACATTCATCCAGATTTAATCGAGCTGCGAAATTTAGTGACGGTTGCCGATCTGATGGTTCAATGCGCTATGCTTCGAGCTGAAAATCGCGGCTTGCATTATAATATTGATCTAGTTGATGCGCCCAAGTTGCCCGCTCAAAATACCGTATTAATTCCGTAAAATCATTTGCAGTGCTCGCCAATCCGATTTATTGAATTGATGACGAAATAATATTACTTTCATGTGATTACAAAATCGCAAAATCACCAAAAAATCGCTAATATAATTTTTATTCAAAAGCAACACTGTCTGTTCTTTTTCATTTAATAAATAGAGCTTCCAATTATTATATTGAACATGCTGAAATGATTTTATCAAACACTTTGTATTTTTAGAATAAAGATAAGATAAAAAAACAAGCGCACAAAACCATTTTGAAACAGGCAAGATTAATATAATAAACAATGCCAATAAATGAATTAAAATAACCCAGTTACGTAAAAAATTTGATGGTTTTATGTCAAAGTGTTTGTTGCGCATGCGCGCGGATTTTATCACACAATGCTTGTAAAGTGGAATCATCACACACACTCACACCCAACAACCAATTGTATAAATCTTGATCAGCTTCTTGCAGCAATAATACAAATGTATGTCGATCCGTCTCGGACAAATCGTCATAACAGTCATCAAAGAAAGTCATTAAAAAACAATCTAATTCCAACATACCCCGCCGGCATGCCCAGCGTAATTGATTTTTGTTAGGTGTTACCAAAGTAAATTGAATCCTCTATAATAGTCCGATGAATATAACATCTCCCACTCATTTTGGCACGCTCAAAGTCCATGGCCTCGACGCCACCGCTTTTTTACAAGGTCAACTTACTTCAGATATTCACCTGCTCACAACAGGCGCGCATCAATTAACTGCTTTTTGTAACCGCCAAGGCCGTGTACTCGCATTAATGGACATTTTTCGTCTTAATGAGGATTACTTCCTAACCCTACCCCAGGAATTACTCCCAATTATCCAAAAAGAACTGCAAAAATATATCGTATCCTCAAAAGTTAAAATAGATGACTACAGCCACGAATATACCCTAACAGTCAGCCAAGACTTTAGATTAAGCCAAATGAAAGCCTTAATACCTTTTATAGGACTTGATCAAACCGCACAATTCCTACCCCATCCTTTAGGATTAGTAAAATTAGGCGCAGTCAGCTTTAATAAAGGCTGCTTTGTTGGCCAAGAAATTATCGCGCGCATGCAACACCGCGCCACCCTCACCAAAGAATTACAATACCTGGAAGTCTCAGAAGATGCCTTGCCTGCTTTGCAAGAAACCCAAACCATGGTTAATACCTTAAAAATCAATCCACAAACCTATGCGGTTCTAGTCATTACTGACACAAAAATGCTCTATACTACAAGTGATTAACTTCAAATGGACTCTTGTTTATGATCGTGCAAAATCAGATGTTGAGCTGTTTCTTCCCCACCACCGTGGTTTTTATTGATGATAATACCCATCATCTGGAAGCGATGCTCTCAACCATTAATATGCAACATGCAGTACCTAAATTATTTAGCGACCCGGTGCACGCTGTGGGATTTATTAACCACCATCCGTCTATTTTGCAACGCTCTTCACAAATTCAATATGATAATGATATCCGCAGCTTTCACCAAAAAATAATCGGTCATGGCGATCAACGTTTTCATGAACTCACCGTTGTAGTTTGCGATTACGCTATGCCACAAAAAAACGGTTTGGAAGTTTTACAAGATATTAAAAAGCGTGAACTTAAAACCATTATGCTTACCGGTGAAGCCAGTGAAACCCTAGCGGTTGAAGCATTCAATCGCGGTTTAATCGATCATTTCATGCATAAAGAAACACCAGATTTTACCCAAACAATTAATAATACTATTTTATCGCTGCAACAAGATTATATTTTTAGAGAAACCGGTTTAATCGTTGATAATATTATTCTAGGCAAGCTCCCCAGAAGTTGCGCCCTCACTGATCCGATGTTTTTTAAATTATTCAATGAAGTCGTAAAAAAATGCAACATCATCGAATATTATTTACTTGATGATGAAGGCAGTTATTTAATGCTCGATCAAAAAGGACAAGTTTTCATTTTAGCTATTTTAGAAGCTGTCGGCCTAGAAGCCATGGCGCAACAAGCTATCGATGAATTTGCACCCGATAATATTGTAAAAGCATTAGAGAGCAAAAAATACATGCCTTTCTTTTATTCAAAAGAAGATGCCGCAACACCGGCAACTGAATGGAGTAATTTCTTATATCCAGCCCATGCTTTAAAAGGACAACAAACTTATTATTACAGCGTGATTCCGCACAGTAAGATTCATCAGCCTAAGATACATCCTAACCAAACGTTTGAGCATTTCCTGGAACATGCGCATGATTAACTTGCACTGAAGTCAAAGCACTGGAAACACTTGCGGTAGTAGTTGGCGAAGTAGATGTAGATGTCTTATCTTCCCATTTCGTCAGTAGTGTTGATTTTTTTGTAAAATTACTTACCGCCTCGTTACCCGCTGTAAGCGATAAAGTCGCTAAACCACCCACTTTTACAAACTCAGCTTGTTCACTGGGTACTTGACCATCATTCGATTGCCCTGCAACAGCGGCCGCATTTAAAAGTTGGCCAAATATTCTTATGCGAAATTCATTTATTTTTTCCCAAAAGCTTACATTTGGAATTATTTCTTCAGCAAGCAAAGCACTTGCTGCAGTTTTCATGGCAAAAGGTGTATTTGCAACCATAGCACCATAGGTGATTATTTCAGAGGTAATATTACCTATTTGCTTACCATAAGGCCCTTTTAATATTTCTTCAGATATACCGTTACCCACAGTGTCGCCACCTGAAGATAAAACGCCTTCCATAGCGGCAAATATAGGAACAAATAATAAGACTAAAAAAACTTGTATGAATTTAACACATAGTAAAACTATTTCTATAACTGCGGTGGCAATGATTCTCAAGCTATCTTTTAATGCTGCCCATTTTTTATTCCATGAAGAATCCAATAGTATGTCTAAAATATTTAGAGCTAAATACAGGCATCCTTCCCAGGCATTTGCCCAATAAGCTTTAAATCCTGTTACTAAAGTTTTACAAAAAATAGCTAATGCGTTTATCGAAAATATACCATCGCCATTATATTGTTCTTTTAATTTGGCATCTAAATGCAATAAGCTAGCCCAACTACGGGCAGCTAACAATCCGTAGATAATTCCAAAGAGTGCTAAGATAATACCCATAAATATACAAGCAGGTATCACAATCCAAGGGCTACTCAAAGCTAAAATAATCGGGAAAACCCATTTGCCAAAAACTCCGACAACCGCAATAACATAAAAGACGCTTAATACACAACCTGCATTTAAAATTCTAAAATGATTTTCAGTAAACTCTGTTTCAACACCATCATCCGATTTATTTTTTTTGAAACCCTCCGCCCAACTTAAATTATAATCTTTGTCCATAGTTACAAATAATTTAATTACTGTTTCTCCAAGTTTATTAAACTGTAAATTATAATTGATAAAATAACTGGCTGAAAAAAGTAATAATCCTATTGGTAAGATGTAATAGCCAAAACTTAATAAAAATATAGAAGCCAAAATTAAAAGAAAAAATTTAATATTTTCTTTTTGATTTTTTGTTAGCTCAATCTTTGCTTTTTTTTCATCTGTTATCTTATCTTTTTCCTTTTGATCATCTGTTAGTCTAATTAGGGATAATATTTTATCCATTATCGTTTGGTAAGCAATGGCAATTAAAATTAAAAAAACGATAGGAGGAGCTGCCACCCAGGGCATTGTTAAATACCTTAATAAAACCTCTTGCGTAACCATAGAAGTCGAATTCGTACTAGCGCACAATCCAAATACAATATTGGCTTTATTTTGATTGAGCTCAATGAATATTTGCCAATCTTTATTGGCTTTTATTCTAGCTTCAATTGTAGGATCCAAGTGGGGCATATAGCACCGCAATATAAGAGGTTGTTATTTAAAAGTGTTTTAAAATGGCAAGCTGTTGCTAGTAATAACTAACAACAGCGGCTACAGATGCAAGCTGTGCAGCTTAATTGGGGGAGAAACGAAAATTTTGGGAGATTTTTACTCATAGTTAGAACATATCACCGTAAGCTGGGCATGTCAATTGCTTTTTGACAGGTATATAATATAAGCCATGACTGCCCAAAACCATCTTGAAATTACCACCTTAGTAGCCCATGCCTTAAAAGAAGATATCGGCCGCGGCGATTTGAGCGCACAATTAATTGCGCCCCAAGCACAGGCGCGGGCGCAGATTTTGTCTCGGGAAGCAGCTGTATTGTGTGGGGTTGATTTTGCCAAGGAAGTATTCAATAAAGTTGATCCGAGTATTAAGCAAGATTGGCAGCTTAAAGATGGCGATAAACTTTTGCCTGATCAAATTTTTTGTACGCTTGCAGGGCCTGCACATAGTATTTTGACTGCTGAGCGCACTGCGCTTAATTTTTTGCAAACATTGTCAGCAACTGCTACACGTACGGCTTATTTTGTGGATTTAATTAAAGATACAAAAGCTACCATTTTAGATACCCGTAAAACAATACCCGGCCTTCGCGATGCACAAAAATATGCGGTGCGCATGGGTGGTGGCACTAATCATCGACATGGTTTATTTGATGCGATTTTAATAAAAGAAAATCATATTAAAGCTTGTGGATCAATTACGAATGCTATTCAAACTGCGAAAGAGAAATTTTCAGATATAAAAATAATGATAGAAGTGGAAAATCTGCATGAGCTCCAAGAAGCTATTCGTGCTCATGCGTTACATATTATGTTAGATAATTTTTCATTAGAAAATATTATTAAAGCAGTGAATATGAAACCTGCGAATGTTAAGCTGGAGGCTTCTGGCGGTATTAATGAAGGCAATATTCTGGCCATTGCACAAGCTGGGGTTGATTATATTTCCCTAGGTACGTTAACTAAAGATATTAACGCTGTTGATCTCTCGTTATTATTTAATCAAACCTAACATGGACACTGATTTATTTTTTACAGCATACTCATAGATTGCTATATAAATCACATCAATCCTATCGCCTTTATTCATTTGAGCAATAAAATCCTGTGCATTTTTCAATTCATCTGTACTATGAAGCTTATTGTCTGGTAACATTAAAAATTTATTTAATCGTTTACCTTCATCAGATATCGTCTTAGAGGACGAAACATTTTGACCTAAAAGTAAATCATGCTCTGAAGCCTTTTCTAAATCCCCATAGATAAATTTTAACGCTGCTAATATACCAAGGCCCCGATCTTCAATATAAAACACTTTCGTGTGGCGTTGGATAGCGCGGTAAATCTCAATTACTTTTCTTAAAAAAACGATTTTATCGTCTTCTTCCTTCAAATTATCAAGTGGACGAATTTCAGCTTTAATAAGTTTATCAACCACATTTGTGAATAATTCAATATCCCATCCCGGGGTGGCCAATAATGCTTTTTTTGCAGTTTCAAAATGGTTTTTAGCTAAATGATTTTGGTATTGCTTATAAAAATTATTAACATATGGCGCAAAAGCACCGCCTGTTGAGATTGAATAACACAAAGCATTCGGCACTGGTCCAACCGAGTCATTAAGAATCTTATGCAAGAAAAAACCACCTGTATAGGCGAATGTACTTAATAAAAACATTGAGGATAAATTGTAAGGGTTGAAATTATCTGTGCCAAATGAAACGCACGCTTGCATTAATGCTCTCACTTCAGGCTTAACTTGCTGCGCGCTTAATATAGGTTCTTTTTTTTCAGGTTGTTTCTCTTTTGGTTTTTTGACAGAATTGTCTTTGATAGATTGTGGAACAGCTTTCAACTCTATGACTTCTTTTTCAAAAAAGAAAGTGTAATCTTGATCTTTATCTTCACTCGCATTTTTTAAGCTGCCATCATATCGCGCTACAATTATTTCTAAAACTTCTTTTAATGTTTTATTTTCAAGCTGGACTGCATGGTTCTCCATAAATGATAAAATTTTAAGTAAAAATTTTATTTGAGCACCTTTGCCATTTAGAAAATCTTTTTGCTTGTTAGGTGTACTTTCATAAACATTGATATAATTTAGAAAAGATTCGATTTTCCATTGGTCATCAACTTGCAGTGATCTTCTTGCCTCTTTTAAAGGTTTTAACTCTTCTTCTCGATTCTTTTTAACTTCTTGCTCTTTAAGCTTTCTTTCTTCGGCACGCTTATGACGCTCTGCTTCGTCGTTTATTTTTTGTTCACGCTTTTCTCTTTGCTCTTTTTGCTCTTTTTCTTTGCGTGCTTTTTCATTCTGCTCTTTATCTTTGCGCTCTTGCTCTTCTTTTTCTTTACGTTCTTTTTCTCTGCGCTCTTGTTCTTTACGTTCTTTCGCTTCTTTTTCTTTTTGTTCTTTTTCTTTACGCTCTTGTTCTTTACGCTTTTGCTCTTCTTTTTCTTTGCGTTCGTTTTCTTTACGCTCTTGTTCTTTGCGCTTTTGCTCTTCTTTTTCTTTGCGTTCGTTTTCTTTACGCTCTTGTTCTTTGCGCTCTTGCTCTTCTTTTTCTTTGCGTTCGTTTTCTTGACGCTCTTGTTCTTTGCGTTCTTGCTCTTCTTTTTCTGTTTTTTCTTTATCCAGTTTAGCGGTCAGCTCGTTATTCCTTCGCATTATTTCTTTATGCAAGAGTGAATTTAAATTTTTATATACTGGATTTTGGTCTCTTTCTAAATTTGCATAGCTACCCATGACGTTTCGCATTTCTTCCAAAGCAGGTAGAGGGATCTGTTGATGATCTTTTCCGTCATAAGCTACCCAAAATGCATTTAAATACCAAGCTTGTACATAAAGCTGATCTATAGAATTAAGTTTCTTTAATTTCATTCGATAAGCGTTTATCCCATCGTTTGTTGTACCCATGACGAGGTCTTTTAAGTAATTTTCCCAAGCTTTAAACGAAACCATTATCCGCCCCTGTTGTACAAATTTTGAGCATTATATCACAAAGTTATGTTGCCAAACCATGTTTTGCAGCTTAATTTGACCAATAAGTTTGGGCTAAGGCTTGAGCTTGTTCGAGCTCTTCTGGGGTATTAATTTCTAGTGTTTTATGGGGAGTTAGGCAGACGCGGATTTTAAAGCCATGTTCTAGGGCACGCAGTTGTTCTAGCTTTTCTGACAGCTCTAGAGGGGTTTGGGAAAGGCCTGTGAATTTAAGTAAAAAGTCACGGGTGAAGGCATACATGCCTTGATGATGATAAACCGGGATATCTTCGATGATTTCCCTTTGATAGGGAATGGGCGCGCGTGAAAAATAAAGGGCATTATCGAATTGATCGATGATTACTTTTACAAAATCTGGGCTTTGATATTGCCCATCAAAATCTAAAGGATTAGCTAAAGTCGTCATGCCAGGGCGCTCACCATTTAGATAAGGCTGAATTAGCGCTGTAAGCATGGGTTCTATGACAAAGGGTTCATCACCTTGTAGGTTTACAATAATATCCATGTCTTTATATTGTCTTGCGACAAAGGCAACACGATCACTGCCAGTTTCAATGCTGGCATCTGTCATCACGACGGTGCCGCCACAATTTTTAATGATGGTTGCAATTTCTTCTGAATCTGTGGCGACTACCACTTCTGTAAATGCAGGGCAGGTTTTTGCAGCTTCATAGGTACGTTGCACCATGGGTTTTCCGGCTAATAAGGCCAATGGTTTACGTGGCAGGCGTGTGGAACCTATGCGTGCTGGAATGACACATAATATTTTCAGCATGATTATTTTTTCTTTTCATCAACGCGTTTGCGATAAATAGCACACAATGAGCCAATTTTGACGATCAGTTCTGCTTTTTGCACTTCACAAATGGCTTTGATCATTTCATCGCGTGTTGCGTGATCAGGAGCATTTAAACGTATTTTAATTAATTCATGTACATTAAGCGCACCATCAATTTCTTTTTGAACAGCTTCAGTTAAACCTTTTGCGCCTAATAAAACCACAGGGTTTAAGGCATGGACTTGTTGCTTTAAGCGCTTGATTTTTTCGGGTGATAATGACATAGTTTATTATAATTCTTATTTATCACCAAAGTCAAAACATTATGAATAACGATCCAGTAGTTATCGTCAGTATCGCCAGAACCCCTATGGGTTCTTTTCAAGGTGAATTATCTCCTTATACTGGCCCTCAATTAGGTGCAGCAGCTATAAAAGCGGCACTGGCACGCGCAAATTTAAATGCTGATCAAATTTCAGAAGTCATTATGGGATGTGTATTATCGGCAGGCCAAGGGCAAGCCCCTGCCAGACAGGCCGCTTTGGCTGCGGGATTATCCAATCATACGCCTTGTAGTACTTTAAATAAAATGTGTGGTTCTGGGATGAAATCCGTGATGCTTGCGCATGATTTATTGTTAGCACATCCCAATGATGTCATTATTGCTGGCGGTTTAGAAAGTATGACACATGCTCCTTATTTATTACCTGATGCACGTAAAGGCATGCGTATTGGACATGGAAAAGTTTTAGATCATATGTTGCTAGATGGTTTAGAAGATGCTTATGACAAAGGCCAAGCCATGGGTGTTTTTGCACAAGCAACCGCCGATCGTTATGGTTTTACCCGTGAAGCGCAAGATGAATTTGCAATTCGTTCTGTAAAACGTGCGCAAAAAGCTATTCAAGAAGGTTTATTTAAAGCCGAAATTACCCCGCTTGATAATATTGATACCGATGAGGGACCTTCTCGCGCTAAAATTGAAAAAATTCCATTACTGCGTCCTGCATTTAAAACAGATGGCACAGTAACCGCTGCTAACTCCAGTTCTATTTCTGATGGCGCTGCAGCATTGGTTTTAATGCGTGAATCTTATGCAAAAAAACTTGGACTTCACCCGTTGGCAAAAATTGTAGATCATGCGCAATACGCACACGAACCTGAATGGTTTACCACCGCGCCTGTTGGCGCTATTAAAAAATTATTATCACAAATCAATTGGACTATCGATGACGTCGATTTATTTGAAATTAATGAAGCCTTTGCTGTCGTAACCATGGCTGCAATCCATGATTTAAAGTTGGATATCGAAAAAGTAAATATTCACGGCGGCGCTTGTGTTTTAGGACACCCTATCGGTGCAAGCGGAGCGCGCATTCTTGTTACGCTTTTATCAGCATTACAACAGCATCATTTAAAACGTGGCATTGCTGCGTTATGCATTGGTGGTGGTGAAGGTACTGCAATGGCTATTGAGCTTGTGTAAGGCGATGAATGAGTATCGCAGCACGTTGTGTATTGATATTTAATGATTCTAAATCTAGCGTTTCATCTATCGTATGCGTACAACAACCTGTAGGACCTAAACCGCCTAAGTTTGCAGGAACTATGCTCGCAACATAATTGATATCCCCCGCACCACGAAATTTAGGATCAGTTGCAGTCACTTCGCCGTAACCTAAATCTACACTCACTTGATTATATAATGCTAACAGATCATTATTATTTTCTGTCGGCGGCATAGGTGGCATACCATCAACAAAAGAAATCGTAGATGTTGTGCCCGGCAGCGGTAATAATGTTGCATCAATTAAAGTTTTTTTAATGATGGCTTTTTCTTCTAGCGTTAAAAATCGAATATCGCCTTTGGCCATGGCTATTTGTGCAACAACATTATCTTTGCCACTGCCAATAGCAGTGGATTGTGCTTTATTTATTTCAGCTTGTGTGCCACCTATTATAAGGCCAGGATTAAACGTAGCGTAGGGTTCATCACCCAAATGCATGCTGCCATAATTTAAAACTCTAGCCAATTCAAAAATAGCACCAAAGCCTGTATCACCATGGAATATTTTAGATGAGTGAGCAGATACACCGGTAGATTTTATTTCCCAAGAACTGATACCGCGACGTGAAGTAGTTGCTTCTCGCATATGGGCTGCAGGTTCAAAGTCCAAAGCAACATCCATCCCTTGCGCAGCAGCAATTAAAGGTGCACGTGAAATAGCTGCAGGTTTTCCGGAACTTTCTTCATCACCGACTAAAGCCACAGTGATTGTTGTGTCTTCAAGTAATCCTTGTGCATTTAATGCTTTTAACGCATAAAGAATAGAAACGATTCCTGCCTTATCATCAATAATCCCAGGCCCCTTAACGGTATTACCTTCTTTTTTAAACGTTTGAAACGTAGAATTTTTAGGAAAAACAGTATCTAAATGCGCAATTAATAATAAACGTTTTCCTCTCGAGCCTTTACGCGTCAACAATAATGTGCCCGCGCGATGCATATCTGCAGGTGGCGTATTCCATAGACTTTTAAAACCCAGCGCTTCGAATTCTTTTTGCACAAGCTTGCCCACTTCATACACGCCAGCGACATTATCCGTGCTGCTATTGATGTTGACTATTTTTTCAAGAAAGAACAAAGCTTCAGATTGATGCTTATCGATATAAGCTATCATATCTTTTTCGGCAGCAAAACTTGCAGGAAAAAAACTAAAGAGTAAAAACGCAAAAATACCAAGCATTACCCAAGGGGCAGGTTGAGTATGTTGCTTCATGTGGATGCTCCAGAAAAATATTTATCAATTAGATTCTTTAAAATTGCATCAGTTTGCTGATCAGGGATGCCGGAGTAGTCACTAGGACGAAAGTGCATTTGAAAAGCACTCACGACATTCCGTGTTTGTTGATCTAGTTTGCCGGTTATTTCTATATTATAGCCATAGCGCGCCAGATTTTCCTGTAACAAGCGTATATTGATTTCTTCCTCAGGATCATTTTTTAATAGTTCTGCAACGGAATCTTCATCATACCAAGCCCCTATTCCAGCCTGAGCAAGTTTTTCCCAAGGAAATAAAGGACCCGGATCAATACGAATATTACCGCCACGCGCTTTGATATTAGGGGTAATATCGCTGTGTCCAACAATATGGGTTGGGTCTATGTCATATTTTTCAACTAAATAGTGTAGTAATTTTATTAAAACATCAATTTGATACTCTGAATAGGGATAAAATATACGCACATTATTTTCAACTCTAAAGCCTGGATTGACAAGTTCAATACCTAAAGATGAAGTATTTAAATTAATTTGCCCATCTCTCTCATGACCTTGCCAATAGCTTAGACCCGCTTGCGCTGCTTTTAAATCATCAGGTACTAATTGATAAATCAACTTTTTCCCTTGAATAGGCTCTTCTGGAATTAAATAATGTGCACTCACATGACCTTGCGTTAACGTGTTTAAAGATGCCTTAAGTGAACCATGCGTAAAATGCAAAACAATATATTGAATCCTTTGCCCAACAGCTTTAGCTGTATAGCTTTCGTCCAGGTATATGCCTTCGTTTTCTAATTCAGTATTTTTATGAAAAAGCGCAAAGCCCAATAAAAATAAACAAATCAAGAAAGCAAGTAATAAATAGATACGTTTTTTCATTGTATAGCTCGTTTATGGATTATTTTTATAATACTATAAAATTATGTATTATCAATAGGATCCATAGAAATCGCATAATGCCCTGGATATTTCTTAATCGCGCCAGTGGCTATATCGACAAAAAACGTCGGCCAAAATAAGATATCCAATAATGCAAGCGAATCAAAACTATCATTGATAGAACCTGTATAATTTTCATAACCATTTTTATCACATTTAATTTGCAAAGGCGCATTCCCCTTTGGAATCATCACTGCATCTGGATTAGACTTAATATGATAAATCGTGCCACTGGAATCTGTTACATTGCAGCTCACATGATTTAAATCTTGTTTAGTTTCTTCATCAACTGCGGTGAAAGTGACTGATTGATTTGATCCGTGAAAAACGGTAGCACAACTTGATAATAACAAAGAAGACATCACTAACGATAGTGGTTTAAACATATTTTTTCCTTTTTTTAGATTAATCCTGCGAAGTGATGATTCTACTAAATCATTTGATATAAATGCAATATAATATTTTTTTCATTGAAAATATGATGTATTTTCAAAATTTAATCATTAAAGATTGATTTTATATTATTATGCAGGATTTTCAGAATCAATATAAACACCAGAAATTTTAAATTTTTCTTCAATGATTTTCATTAAAGCCTGTATTCCAAATTGTTCAGTAGCATGATGACCGCCCGCTAACATGACCATATCTGATTCGCGCGCTTCGTGCCAATCATGCTCACTCATTTCGCCAGTAATATAAGCATCTAAACCACTGGCTAATGCAGACGCCCATTGTGAATTTGCACCGCCAGTAATAATACCTATGGAATTGATGACTTTTTCTGGGTTAGGTGTTGAAAGTAATATGGGATGGTTTAAAATTTTTTCTAAGGCCTGTGAAAGTCCTTGTGCAGTCGTAGTAAATTCACCTTTAACGCCCATATAAGAGCCTTTCATTTTACCTTCGCAAAAATGCTGGATATTTATCATTCCTAATAATTTTGCTAAACTGGCTGCATTTCCCATTTCAAGATTGCCATCTAAAGGAAGATGATAAGCAAAAAGATTAATGTTATTTTCAATAAGCGGTTTCACACGTTTAGCAAATGGCCCAGTAATAGTTTTGGTTCCATGAAATTTCCAAAACAAACCATGGTGCACAATCAAAGCATCCACGCCCTCTTTTATTGCTTTTTCGACAGAATCTGCAGTAGCAGAAACTGCAAATGCAATTTTATTAATCGTATCTTTACCCTCTATTTGCAAGCCATTGGGGCAATAGTCTTCAAAGGCTTCGGGTTTTAAGAGCGTGTTGAGGTAAGTTGTAAGTTCTGAGCGAGATACTGTTGCCATTGCTATAGAGCTCCATTGAATATTGAGTAACCTTTAAATATTAGCCTAATTTTAATACATTTGATTTATTTATAAACAGGTAAAACCGTTAAAACGCGCGCTCCAGGTGCTTGATGTTGGCTTTGCTGTTGCGAATACTGTAATAAAGATGTACGTTCAGTCATGGTTGAGACTTGGGTCTCAAGTTCTTTGCTGATATCATCCACTTCATCTGGTGGCAAAATCATTTGCATATCTTTAAACTGCGCAGCCATTTCTCGTGCATCAAGAATGCTAAATGTTTCTTCACAATTTTTCACATTATTTGATAAAAATAAATTCCAAATAATAATAAATAATTCCGCAATTTTAAAATTGGGTATAACTGCAAATAAAACACCGGAAATGGCAACAAATACTCCTAGAAAAGTGCAAAAATCATCACAAGAATCAAATAATTCTTCATTAACATCTAAATAAAATTTAAGCGGCACTGCGAATGAGCATAATGAAATTAGACTTTGAACAATTTGTACAGAAGCATTCAGCTTAGGATTATGTCTAGCAAAAGGATTTTGATAAAATTGATCGATTAATGTATCTGGCAAATGATAACCAAACAGACCCGCTAAAATCAACCAAGGCATCGTTAAAGTAGTGCCTAAAAAAATAGAAGCAACCAATCTATCGCTTTTATTTTCTGGTAAAAAATATTTCAAAGCTCCTATATTATTATCTGGATTATTCAACAATAAAATATTGATCACACAAAATGGACCGTTATAAAATAATGGCAATAAAATAGAAGAAGATATTTTTATCCATCGAGAAATAGCTTGATGAGGGATAGCAGCACCATTAAGTTCATAAGCTTTAAGCGCTTGTAGAAACTTTTGAACGTTGGGCTTTAAATAACTTGATGAAATAGATAAATCTTGTGCAAGAGAATAAAAGGTATAACTTGCCATGATAAAATTAGCAACAAAAACAAGCTTACCCTCAACAGGATCCTCTGTGTTTAACATAAGCGGTAATGCAGCCAGAAAACCTGTTAAGATAGATAATGACAATCGAATCGGTATTTTTTTATTATTTTTTTGTTCTTTATAAAAAACATTGTTTTTACCCTGCACTGCTCTTTGGATTGCAGAAAAAAGCTGAGCGCTGGTGAAAATCACAATTATTAAATTAGTGGCACCATTAGGAATAAAAAAGGCCTTAGCCTCAGCTGAAGAGCAATTGAAATTTTCCTCACATAATAATATCGTTTGCTGTTTACTCAAAAAAATGGCAAAGCCACCGAGTGTGCAGGAAAATAGAGTATTAGCCAGTAACCAAGATATTTCTTTGCCCGTTAATTTTTTGGGTTTATTTAATTCTGACATTAATGATTCAATTAATGCGTCATGCGGCATAGGGTTTTTCCTGACATGAATTCTGTTTTTAATAAGATATAATCATTAAAATAATGCCTGAAAATAGAGCATATGTAAAGAATGGTCTTATCCGTTCTAATAGACAAGCTTATGCTAGTCAGCCCCCCCCCCCTGCGTGTTTAATAATATTTTCTTAAATAAGGAATAAATGATGCCCACCTCATTTCCGACTATTGAAAACCATCTTCGCGAAAAATCATCTGCATTTTCAGTTAACTTCTTTATCGATGTTTTGAAAGCAGATTTTCAATTGCAAAAATATGAAAACTTGTTGCTTCAAGGAAGAACAACGCTCGATAACATTTACGATGCCGCACGCAAGGAACAGTTGATCAATGACTTTTCACTCCGCACGAATGCATTTAATCATTTTTTAAGGTCATTAGCTCAAGATCCATCTACTGCGCCTATAGTTAATCAATTTAAAAATTTGACTCATTTCGAGAGAGTTCAACAATTTTCAACTTTCAAAGCAAGGCAAGATGCTAACCATCTAAATATCAAACATCTAGAAGAGCTTTACACTGAAAGTCTGGGCGTATATTTAAATATCGATTTTGTGTTTGAATATTATGTTTTATCTGCAATGCCGCTCACCATGACAGCTGAAGAGCAGTCTCAATTTTTATCTAACGTCAAAGATACAATACAAACATCCCTTAACCAAGCAAACTATTTAATTTTCAAAGAAAATTCTAAAGTAGATAAAGAAAAAATGATCCAGTTTGCATCGGTTCTAAATGAATTAGGCTGGACTAAATATTCAAATGTCGCAAAACAATTTATCTTACCTATTTTAAATGCTGAAATTGTATGCTCTAGCTTTAGAAATAAATATCTATATTTACTCGCACTTAAAGATCAAGTAGAAAATAACAAATGGGACCACTTGAAAAATTTTTATGGCGGCAACAAAGATACACCTTCTGAAATTTCAAATTTACGTAATAAATTGAAATCACTAGAAGCTGCGTACAAGCAAGCAACAACTGGCAATCAAGGATCATTAAATCAAATGTTCACTGAAGTTGGCACGATTATTAATGAAGAAAGAGGATTCATGCGTCATGATGGTGATACTGCAGATCTTTATATTGAATATAAGGAAAAATATAATCAAATGAACGGAGGATCTTCTGTTCAATCCAATAATACATCGCCGTTTTCACAGCTCAGGAAACAGTAAATGTAGTCATGCCTGGCACAGTTGTGAGTTGAATATCTGACCGGCGTTTTAAGGCTAACAATCTCAACATAAAGTAGATTAAAACCATATCTCATTGATATATAGGAACTTTAAACACTCTACTCGTAGGGGGGTCTAGAATAACATGCCCAAATCTATACTAGAAACCAACCCATGCCTGACACCAATATGTGCTCGTAACTGAAAATATGATAATATGCTGGTCTTTTAAACTAATTGCAAGCGCAAGGAAAATAACATGCATAAAATCATTCTTACATCCATTAGTCTCATTTTCCTATCAGGCTGCGCTACTGTTTTCAGCGGCACTGATCAAGCTGTCAATGTAACAGCGGTAGATCAAGAAACAAAAAAAGATTTAAAAAATGTACATTGCACTATTATCGATGACGAAGGAGCGACATATCAATTAGTCTCAAATCCAGGCGCGGTTGTTATCCCCAAAGGCAATGCACCATTACAAGTTAATTGTCATCAAAATGGATATCATACCTATTCCGGCGTAATCAATGATAGCTTCGATGCTGTGACATTAATTGATATCTTATTTTGGCCAACTTTTTTTGTTGATTGGGCAACCGGTGCTATGCATAAATATCCTGGACAACATTCTGTTGTGATGGCGCCTGAGACTACAGAGTCATAAGCTTGAAGATATTGATGGGGTAATGACCCCGTCACAAAAGATCAGTTTCTACTGCTCATTTCCATCAGGATAACCATAGATTTTCTTATACCGAGCAATGTCTTGTTCATAATTATTATATTCAATAACATCTATTTTATATTCACCAATTGAAGGCACTGCAACATAAAACTTCGGATTTATTTTTCCCAAAGTTTGAATCACTTGTTCTACTCGTCGCTTTGAAATATTAAAACCAAAAATTATTTCTTTAATACTGTTGTGAACCATATCTCGAGTCAATCCAGCTGAAGTTTTATCTTTAAGTAGACCGCAACTGTCATAAACTCGCCACTCTTTTTCTTGTGCAAAGGTTGTATGTTTTGACTTAAATACAGAACTCCAATCTTTCCCGACATTTCCATGATTAATTTTATAAGCTCTTTTTTTGTAATTAACTTTTATCAGGCTTGAGTGGTTTTTGAATATTTCAGAATCAAACCCAATACATATTCCTTTAAAACCATCGGCATAATGTGAAAACATGTAAATAGAGTCCTTTGATTCATTAAGGCAAAATACACCATTCTCGATTATTTTTGCCATAAGAATATGGTTAATTGTATTTTGCTCTGCTGATAAGTGGTATAGACCATCATTTCCCTCTTTTAAATCCAATAGCTCAATTGCTTTCTCAGTTACACCAGCTTTTGTGCAGCTCAATTCTTGCAATGAAAAAAAATGTTCAAATGGATCGTTAAATTGATGAACTTTTGCAAAATAAATCTCGCCACGAGACAATATGGGTTCCGTGTGCTCGTGAAAAAAATCATTATTTTTAGGATTATCTACCGCTCGATATTTATATAGCACTGGGGGTAAATCATCGCACATACTATCTCCCTATCGTTATTAACTTCATTCTGCCGACAGAGCTTACGTCCGCCTGATCTACTGATTACGAATCTGAGTTAAACAACAAATGGTAACACATCAGAACAAATAACAGCAACCAAATCAAAGGGTTAAAATTAAATGCTTTTTATCTTATGCTGAAGAGTGTTACTAATTGTTATCTCTGAGTGGCCATGAGTTCCACATGAAGAGATATGTGTTATAATCTTATTAATAAGATTATAACGGAAATAAGATGATGAACATACTAGCAACAACAAAAATGTCTTCAAGGGGGCAAGTTGTGATCCCTGAAGATATTCGCAAACAACTTCACTTAGAAACAGGCACACAATTCGCTGTAATTGCTGAAAATAATGTAGTAATATTGAAAATCATTACCCCTCCTAAACTCAGCGAGTTTAAGGGAATATTGAATAAAATACAAAAAGCAGCCAAAGCAGCAGGACTCACCCCAAAAGATCTAGAAGAAGTGATTAAGGAAGATCGTAAAAAATGATTCGGATTGTATTAGATACAAACGTATTTGTATCTGGTTTATTTTGGTCTGGACCTCCAAGCCAAATATTAGATGCATGGGAAGAAAAAAATTTAACTCTTGTATTCTCCCTAGATATCATGGAGGAATATAAACGAATAGCACACGCTTTAGCACATAAGCGTGAGCTTCATCAAGACATGAATGTCTCTGCCGCCCTAGAACTTATTGCAATACATGGCGAGCTAGCCTCGCCCATTTCCCTTGATAAATCAATCTCACGTGATCCTGATGATGATAAATTTATTGCTTGCGCATTAGGCGCTGATTGTTTCTTGATTGTGAGTGGTGATAAAGATTTATTAGATATTTCTGGATATGCGGGGATTAATATAGTGAAGCCAGGAGAATTTTTGAAGCATTATTTATCTAAAGAGTAACACTACTGTACAAATTGTAAAAAAATTCAGTATTAACCGTAGATGGATTCGCTGATTATTAATTATGCAACAGGCTGTTGCATAATTACTCAGTGTACAATTAATGCCCCAGCACAGTGCTAGTACAACACATCTCATCTCGTTAATTTCATTATGCCGACAGGGCGAATCGAACGCCCGGCCTACTGATTACGAATCAGTTGCTCTACCGACTGAGCTATGTCGGCTAGGTGGTTATGCTGACAGTTAATTATAAAAATTTATGCTAGAAAAGTATATAAATTATTTATTTAAATAATCATATTTGACTATTGAAAACATTTTCTAACGCGGGTAATATCCAAAAACTATAATAAATAACATGGAGTATCTATATGCAGCGACAAAAAGGATTCACACTGATTGAACTCATGATCATCGTAGCCATCATCGCTATCTTAGCGGCGATTGCGATTCCCGCTTATAACGATTTTACTACGCGTAGTAAAGTCAGCGAAGGGATGAGTCTGGCGAGTACTGCGCAGCTGGCGATAGTGGAATATTTTGTTTTGACTGGGACTTGGCCTGAGAATAATCAAGATGCTGGGTTGGCGGAGCCTGCCATGATTTCTGGGGAATATGTTGAGAGTGTAACGGTTTTAGAAAATCAGGTTTTAGTTTTATTTAAATCTAATGCGGGAACTGGACTTTCTGGGCATACTATTATGATGCAAGCTAATAATACTCAGGGGTCGATGACTTGGGTGTGTTCGAGCGAGGATATTGACGGGAATTTTTTGCCGCAAAATTGTCGGTCGTAGATAAAGCTGCATTGTATTCTAAAGAAACTTGATCGTGGCCCAACCAATCGCGCAACATTTTTAATAAATGTGCGTCTGGAGTTACGCGCCAATTTTCGCCTAATTTTAATTCCGCTTGCGCGTTTTCCTTTGTGTATTGAATGAAGACTGGGCATTTGCCTGGGCAATAGGGTTTTAGAATTTCTATTAATTGCTCGACAATATTTTCTTTGGCAATTTCAGGTTCTATTTTTAAGGATAAACGTTGAATGAAATGTTGACGTGCCATGTTCATATCATAAACTTCCGATACCCGCATGCGAAGACCGCCGGAATATTCATCATGCATCACCACGCCTTGAACGACTAATAAACTTTCCGTTTGTAAGAGTTCACGGTATTTTTCGAATTCATTATTAAATAAAGTTATATCCATACGTGCACTTTGATCATCGATGGTTGCAATGCCCATGCGTTTGCCTTGCTTGGTTTTTACAATTCGGAGTGACGTTAAAAAACCTGCTAGCGTTATTTTTTTATCAGGTTCTGAGCGTACGTTTGCAATTCTACAACTGATGAAACGTTTTAATTCCGGTAAAAATTCTGTAATGGGATGGCCCGTTAAATATAAACCCAACGTTGTTTTTTCACCTAATAAACGCTGTGCATCTGACCAAATGGGTGCTGGAACTAAATCAGGTGTTGCTTGCGTATCTGATGAATCTGCAAATAAATCGGATTGGCCAACTGCAGCATCTTTGCTGGCTTTTTCTGCTAATTGTATCGCTTTTTCTAGTGAAGCTAATAATAAAGCCCGATGCGGTGCAAAATCATCTAATGCCCCTGCTTTTATCAAAGCCTCTAATGCGCGGCGATTATTTTTACGTAAATCAATACGTTTGCAAAAATCAAATAGATCTTTAAAAACACCGTCTTTATTTCGACTTTCAATAATTGATTCTATAGCCCCTTCCCCTAAACCTTTAATAGCACCTAATCCGTAAATGATTTGTGAATTTCTGGCGATAAAGTGATGAACGCTATGGTTAATATGCGGAGGTAAAATTTCTAAGTTTAAAATACGGCACTCTTCAATTAACATGACAACCTTATCGGTATTATCCATATCGCTCGATAATACGGAGGCCATAAACTCTGCAGGATAATGCGCTTTTAAATACGCTGTTTGATAAGCAAGTAAGGCGTAGGCTGCTGAGTGTGATTTGTTAAAACCATAACCTGCGAACTTTTCAACCAAGTCAAATATCGATGTTGCAGTATTTGCAGGCACACCATTTTCTACTGCGCCTTTAACAAAAATTTCGCGTTGCTGCGCCATTTCTTCGGCTTTTTTCTTACCCATGGCGCGACGCAAAATATCTGCGCTACCTAATGAATAACCCGATAAGGTTTGCGCGATTTGCATGACTTGTTCTTGGTATAAAATCACACCGTAAGTCGGCTCTAAAATAGCTTTTAAACTAGGATGCGGATATTCAACGCGCGCACGTCCATGTTTACGATTTATGAAATCATCAACCATTCCAGATTGTAAAGGTCCTGGGCGGAATAATGCGACGAGGGCGATAATATCTTCGAAGGTATCTGGCTGTAATCGTTTGATTAAATCCTTCATGCCGCGTGATTCAAGCTGAAATACTGCTGTCGTTTGACACGCTTGCAATAATGCAAATGTTTTTGGACAATCTAAAGGTATTTGGGTAATGTCTAATTTTTCTTCGCGAAATTGATTAATCGCGCGCGCCGCCCAATCAATTATCGTTAATGTGCGCAAACCTAAAAAGTCGAACTTCACTAAACCAATAGTCTCAACATCGTCTTTATCTAATTGACAAACAAGTTGTTCAGATCCCGATTCACAATAAATCGGTGTGAAATCTGTTAATTTTCCAGGTGCAATAACAACGCCGCCCGCATGTTTACCTGCATTACGTGCAATGCCTTCAAGCTGCAAGGCTAGATCAATTAAATCGTGAACGGCTTCATCTTGATCGTATAATTCTTTTAATATTTTTTCATCGATTAAGGCTTTTTCCAAAGTAATACCTAATTCAAAAGGTACTAACTTTGCAATTTTATCGACGAATCCATAAGGATGTCCAAGTACACGACCCACATCACGTACCACTGCTTTTGCAGCCATAGTGCCGAAAGTAATAATTTGCGAAACACTGTCGCGACCATAACGATGGGTTACATATTCAATGACTTCATCACGCCTATCCATGCAAAAATCGATATCAAAGTCAGGCATGGATACCCGTTCTGGATTTAAGAAACGTTCGAAAAGTAAATCATATTGCAGAGGATCCAAATCTGTAATACCTAAAACATAGGCAACTAATGAACCTGCACCTGAACCCCGTCCTGGTCCTACAGGAATACCCTGCTCTTTTGCCCATTGTATAAAATCAGCGACGATTAAAAAATAACCGGCAAAACCCATGTTATTAATAACTTTTAATTCTGTATCTAAACGCTCTTGATAAGCATCTTTAATCTGCCCAAAACGTTTTTTTAAGCCATTCATAGCTTGTTGTTGTAAATAGGATTCAATTGTCATTTCTGATGGCACAGGAAAATGCGGCAAATGCACATCGTATAATTTTAAACTGACATTGCAGCGTTTTGCAATTTCAACAGAATTTTCTAGGGCTTCGGGTAAATCTGCAAATAAAGCTTGCATCTCAGCTGGACTTCTTAAATATTGTTGCGCTGTATATTCTGAAACGCGTTTTGGATCGTTTAACATTTGCCCTGCGTGAATACAAACTCTTGCCTCATGTGCATCAAATTCATTGGGCTGTATAAAACAAACATTGTTAGTGGCAACAATAGGCACACAAAATTTTTGTGCGAGTTTTAATGCTTGTTGAATATAAAATTCTTCTTGTGGCTTTCCTATGCGTTGTAATTCGATATAAAAACGATTCGGAAATATGGATTGCCAAAATTGTATGCATTGCTGCGCTTGCGCACTTTGATCGGCCAATAATGCACGACCAACATCGCCTTCTTGCGCCGCAGATAAAGCAATGAGTCCCGCCGATTTTTCTTTTAAATAATCTTTGGAAATAACTGCATCGCCATGAGGCGTGCGATTCAAATAACTGTAGGAAATTAATTGTTTTAAATTAGAAAATCCTTCATCATTTTGACAGAGTAAAACTAATTGCGCATCTTCAATTTGTACTTGCGCTGCAAAAATAGGCTTGATACCCGCATCTACGCATTCTTGATAAAACTTGACCATCGCAAATAAATTATTGTGATCTGTCAGCGCTAATGCTGGCATTTTTAATTGTGCAGTTTTTTCAAGTAAATCTGGAATACGACATAAGCCATCAACTAATGAAAATTCGCTATGCACATGTAGATGGACAAATGAAACTGACCTCATGCTTCAACTTCCAATAGCAATCGCACAGGTCTAAAACTGCGTCTATGAATATCGAGCACGCCAAATTTTTGTAAAGCTTCAACATGCATTTTTGTAGGATAACCTTTATGTTGTGCAAAGCCATATTCAGGATGTTTTGCATCCATTTCAACCATCATGGCATCACGTGTAACCTTTGCAATTATCGATGCAGCGCTAATGGCGGGAATTAAAGCATCGCCACCAATGATCGCTTCTACTTTACATGCTAATTTAGGTTTATTGCGACCATCAACTTGGGCGAATTCTGGCGCAATTTTTAAATCTGCAACCGCGCGCTCCATCGCTAAAAGTGCGGCGCGTAAAATATTGATTTCATCTATTTCAGCAGGCGTTGCAAGCCCAACACCCACAGCCAAAGCATCACGTTGAATAATTTCGAATAATGCTTCACGTTTTTTTTGACTCAGCACTTTAGAATCTGCCAAGCCTGCAATCGGTTTATTAGGATCTAAAATTACCGCTGCAGCAACAACTGGACCTGCTAATGGTGCACAACCTGCTTCATCGACTCCAGCAATTAGTACGTCCTTGTTCATGTAATGTCCTTAAATATATTTCAAGTAGCTATGCTTATATTTCATTTTAACAGGTCTGTACCATTTACCGGCAAAATATAACAACGGCAAAAAAGATAGCCATATGAGATAAAGCCAAGGCAGAGCAAAAGCCTGTTGATTTGTTGGCCCTAATTTTTCTCCAAACATAATGAAATGTACAAGCCATGCACTCGCTTCCACTAAAGGAATATGAATAATGTAGATAAATAAAGGTACTTGGCCAAAAACACATAAATATTTACTGAAGGGATCTTTTTTATCCAATAAAGCCAATAACAAACAAGCTACGCTTAATGCTAAACATAAATATTGTAATGACGGCGGGTATTTTGTTGTTTTAAATATGGAGAGTAGTGAATAAGCGATATTGTCACTTTGCCATGTCCAAATAATACTGTCACCATAGCCCACTACCATGCGTAATAATATAAAAGATCCTAATAAACCAAACCCTAGAATCAGGAGCATTTTTTGACGTTGCGCAGCTGTAATGTTTGCAGCAAATACCAAAGAGCCTAAAACATAACCGAATAGCATCACTGCAAACCAGGGAATGATGGCATAAGCAAAAAAAACATCCACAACCCCTAAAGGCACGTGTGTTCTTTCACCGTGCAATAGCATTAAAATAAAGGAAAAAAATGAGCCATCAAATGCAAAACTAAAAAAATTATCCAACGCATTGTGACCGAGCAATACGATAATTGCGAGCATTGCAGCCCATTTAATAGGAAGGTGAATGAGCGCGCTTAATATAATCATTCCTATACCCAACGTCCATAGAACAGTAAATGCAAACGTATATTGCTCACTCGGCCAAAACCATAGCCAAGAGATATAAAATAATTCTATTCCAATAATGATAAGACCACGTTTGAGTAAATCTTTACTCGCAAGCGTAATATTATTATAGTTGCGCACTAATAAAAATATTCCCATGCCGCTTAATAGGAAAAAAATTGGCGCACATAGATTGGTTACAACACGCATCAAATATAAAGCTGTTGAGCCAGAGCCTAATTCAATTGGATCATATGCTAAGGGTAAAAATGCATAGCGTGCATGTCCCAAGATCATTAAAAGAATGATCATACCGCGTAAGCTATCAATTGCCGTTATTCTTTGATTCATGATTTTTTTGCCATTACTTCTAAAACTGCTTGCGCTGCTTGTTCATCAGCATTGCAGCGTAACTGATTTAAAATAGTTTCGTATTCTTCTTGAAGCTGCATTACAGCTTGCGGATTATCTAACCAATTCATTAAAGCAGTACTCATTTTTTCAGCTGTTGCATCATTTTGTAAAAACTCAGGCACTATGGCTTTATTGGCTAATAAATTCGGTAAGGAGCAGTATTTTACTTTCACTAACAGATTAACAATACCCCAGTTAAATGTACTCATTTTATAGGCAACCACCATGGGTTTTCCTAATAAAAATGTTTCTAAGGTGACTGTGCCTGAAGTAGCCAAAACAGCGTCTGCGGATTTAATGGCTGCATAGGTTTTATCTATAATAATAGTAAATTGAATGGGGTAATTATTTTTATTCAGTATTTCTTGAATTTGCTGTGCAATTTTTTGATTGGCTGCTGCAACGGCAAATGTTAATTGATTATTTTTTTGTGCGCATAAACAAGCGGTTTGAAAAAATGTTTCTGCCATTCTAGCAATTTCTGAGTGACGGCTGCCGGGCAGTATTGTAATAATTTTATCATGTTGATTAAGCCCTAATTCAGTGCGGGCGCTTTCTTGCGTGTAGAGTTTCGGCAAAATATCGGCGCTTCTGTGGCCCACAAATTTTGCGTGAATACCGTGCTTTATCAAAAAATCTTTTTCAAAGGGTAATAAGCAAAGCACTAAATCTGCGGATTTTTTTATTTTTTTAACACGATTTGCGCGCCAAGCCCATACGCTGGGGCTAACATAGTGTATGGTTTTAATGCCATGACTTTTGAGTTTTTCTTCAATGGGCAAATTAAAATCTGGAGAATCTATTCCAATATATAAATCAGGTGGATTATTGATTAATTCTTTAATTATTTGCTGACGTAGTTTGAGTATTTTAGGTAATTTAGGAACAATTTCTAAAATACCCATTACGGATAATGTTTCGATAGGGTAAAGACTTTTACAACCTGCGGCTTGCATGTGCGGACCAGCAACGCCATAAAATTCAATTTCAGGATTAAGATTTTTTAACGCTTGAATTAATCCTGCACCTAAACGATCACCGGATAATTCGCCTGCACAGATAAAAATCTTTTTCATGATGAATTATTTCTTTTATTTAACCTACTATCCCTCTGCCCGGTTGTTGAATAAAATCTAGCATAAGCTGCACACGCGGCGCTTCTTTGACCATTTCTTGTAATTGTGCAACAGCTTCTTTTAAAGGTAAGCCTTTGCGATAAATGATTTTATAAGCACGTTGCACCTGCGTAATTTCTTCAGATGTAAAACCATGGCGCTTTAAACCCTCGCTATTAACACCTATAACGGTGGCACGTCGCTCACCTGGTGCGACTAACACGTAAGGTAAAATATCCTTTGTAACTAAACTACCGCCTGAAATAAAACTAAATTCACCGATAGTGCAGAATTGATGAATAGCCACAAAGCCACTCAATATAGCTCGATCATTAACAGTAACATGGCCGCCCATTGCGGAATTATTTGCAATGACAATATGATCTCCCAATTTGCAATCGTGTGCCACGTGCACATTCGCCATTAATAAATTGTGATTACCTATCTGCGTCACTTTACCACCTTGCACTGTGCCACGATTTAAAGTGCAATACTCGCGTATGACATTATGATCGCCAATTTCAAGTGAGGTTTGTTCCCCTTGGTATTTCTTATCTTGCGGCTCGCCGCCGATAGATGCGAATTGAAAAATCTTATTATTTGCGCCGATTTTTGTGGGCCCTTCAATAACAACGTGAGAACCAATCCAGGTACCGCTGCCAATTTCAACATGTTCCCCAATTATTGTCCATGGCCCAATATGCGCATCAGGCGCTATTTTTGCATTTGGATGAATGCGTGCTTGCGAATCAATCATGATTAATTTCCTTTGCTACATTCATAATTTCAGCACTACATACAAGTTCGTCATCTACAAAAGCTTTACATTGAAATTTTGAGAGACCTTGCTTTACTTTAAGTAATTGGATATGTAAGTGCAGTTGATCGCCCGGCTTAACCACTTGTTTAAACCGCGCGTCATTAATACCTGCTAAATAATTAATATTATTATTGGTGCCCGGTAATTTATTAATACTTTTATAATATAAAATACCACTTGCTTGGGCTAAAGCTTCAATAATCAAAACACCTGGCATCACTGGCATTTCAGGAAAATGCCCTGTAAAAAAAGGCTCATTAAAAGTTACGTTTTTTACTGCAATTAATGAATGAGGCAAATCGAGGCTAATGACTTTATCAATTAACAAAAAAGGATACCGATGCGGTAAATAACGCATAATCTCTTGTATATCCATTTGCTCCATGACAACCCCCTTAATTTTTTTCTAAAGCACGTAATCTTTTCATGATTTCAGGTAAACGTAAATAACCCACCATCTGTTTACGCCATTGCCCATTTTCAATGGCTGGAATACCCGAATAAATACCGGGTTTATCAATACTACCTAATACGCCACTCATAGCAGTAATTTGTACGCCATCTGTAATTTGAATGTGGCCATTAATACATGAGCCACCACCGATTGCACAATGTTTACCGATTTCTGTGCTACCTGCTATGGCTACACAACCGGTAATAATCGTATGATCGCCAATTTGAACATTGTGTCCAATTTGCACTAAATTATCAATTTTAACACCTGTACCTATACGCGTAGGTGTCAGTACGCCACGATCAATAGCAGTTTGCGCACCTATTTCAACATCATCGCCGAGTTCAACGCCGGCTAGTTGTGGAATTTTGATCCAGCGGCCTTTATCATTTGCAAAACCAAAACCATCTGCACCTATCACTGCATTACTGTGAATCACACAACGCTTTCCAATGATAACATCTTGATAAATACTCGCATTGGCAAATATACGGGTATGTTCGCCAATATGGCTATTTGCACCAATATAAACACCTGGACCAATATGCACGCCTTCACTAATATGCACATGATCACCAATATAAGCATTTGCATCAATACAAGCAGTTTGTGCAATTTGTGCATCCTTGCCAATAACCGCGCTGGCATGAACACCAGAATGCAGTACTTCAGGTTGCGCACATAAATTCATTAATTGTGCAAACGCAACATGTGGGTCAGCGACAATAATGGATGGTAATGTTGATTTATCTGCAAATTGTTCGCTAAGTACAATAGCGCCCGCTTTAGTTTGTGCTAAAAGCGGGACGTAATGTGCTTGTGTAACAAAACTAATGTCCGTAGGCGTGGCTTCTTTTAAAGTAGCCACACCCTCTAGACGTAGCTCAGATGCTTGGGAACATGTTCCTTTTAGGTATTGAGCCAATTGTAACAGCGTATGCGCTTTCTGAAATTGCATGGTTATTTTTTATCAAGTTGCGTCAATACGTCTTGGGTAATATCCAAAGAATTATTAAAATAAAGTGCAGCACCTGCTTGTAATACGACGTCATATTTTTTATCAGCAGCTACTTTTTGCGTAGCAGTTTTAACAGTGGCGAGCAACTTCTCTAATTCTTCATTGCCTCTTTTCGCACGCTGTTGATTAAGTTCTGCGCTTAATTTTTGGAATTCCATTTGATTTTTTTCAAAATTTTGTTGAAATGCCAATTTTTCTTCATTCGACATCATCGCTGAATCACGCGTATAAGTCTCAGTGCTATCTACTAATTGTTTTTGCAATTTAATCAAGCTCTCTTCTTTACCTTTGAATTCAGTTTTTAATTTGCTTTCAATAGTACCTTCGTATTTTTTCATAATGGCAGTGCCATCTACAAAAGCGATTTTACCCGCATCAGCAAACGCCGCGAAAGAACAAAACATGACAGCTACAACCAATAATCTTTTCAACATTCCCTTTCTCCTTAAATTTAAAATTAGAGCACGGCACCGATACTAAATTGGAAAACTTCTGTCGTATCATCTTCAGCCTTCGTAATCGGGAAACCAAGGCTGACAACCAAAGGACCTAGTGGTGAATACCATTGTGCGGTAGTACCCACAGAAGTACGCATCGGTTCTGAATCCGGATCATCTCCGTATGTATTATAGAGGCTACCTACGTCAAAAAACAATGAGGTACGCACCGAGCTAACTTCAACGTAAGGCAATGGGAAGAATATCTCTGTAGTGCCATTAAATCGGAAGTTACCACCGATAGGATCATCTAGCGAATCTTCAGGACCAATAGAGTTATCAGCAAAACCACGCATAGAAGTCACGCCGCCTAAGTAATAGTTTTCATAGAAGGGTAATTCTTCTGTACTTAAGAGCCCGTCACCATAAGCCACGGTACCACGTACCATTAAAACAAAAGGATCGTATATTGGCTTATACCAACGTGACGTTAATGTCGTTTTATAGTAAGTCAGGGTTGAACCCGGCACCACAATATTAACACCCAAATTCGTAGAACTACCTTCCGTTGGGAAAACGACCCTATCCAGCGTATTTCGTGTCCACCCTAATATGATTTCGTAGGCATTAAAATCATTACCATTTTCATCCACAAAATCTTGAACTTGATCAGAGACGGTATTAGGATCGCTGCCAGTTTTAATGAGAATATTTTCATAACCATAACCATAGTAAAAGCGATTATTGGGGTTAATAGGCACGCTGTAATTTACCGCGCCGCCCCAAATGTCACGTACATAGTTCGAGACATCCGCTTCAGCCAAATCAGCTGCTGAATAAAACACGCTAAATCCGCGGCTTATGCCATCTTCTGTGTAGTAAGGATCGGTATAACTTAAATTATAAGAAGTGAAGTATTCACTGGTATTGAATAAGAAGCTGGCAATATTACCCGTACCTAAAAAATTAGCTTGGCTGACGCCTAAGTTAAAGAGTAAACCGTCTAATTGCGAATAACCCACACCACCTGTTAATTGCCCAGATGGACGTTCTTCTACGGTGACATGTAAGTCCACAATATCATCTTGTCCGGGCACAGGTACTGTTTCAATATTAATATTATCCAAATACCCGAGTAGATAAAGATTATTGCGGGAGCGTTGAATTTTTGCAGTTGAAACTAAAGCACCTTCGAGTTGGGTTAATTCACGGCGCAGTATTTCTTCTTGGCTAACATAATTACCGCTGAAATAAATATCGCGCACATACACTAATTGGTTAGGTTCAATTAAATAAGTAATGGCAACGGTTTTTTCTTCTTCGTTCACTTCGGTCATGGGATGCACTTCCACAAACGCATAGCCCTCATTACCGACTAAGGAGGTAATGTATTCATTCACTTGCATCATTTTTTGGCGGTTAAATAATTCGCCTTCTTCAAATATTTCAGTATATTTTTCTAATTCTTCCCTGGGCACGACCAAATCGCCTCCCACCGAAACTTCACTGATGGTGTATTGTTCACCTTCAACAATATTAACAGTCACATAAATATCTTTACGACTTGGAACTATCGACACTTGCGTCGATTCCACTTTCATATTGAGATAACCATTATTCATATAATGAAATTGCAGGTTTTCAAGATCGCCCATTAAGCGCTCACGGGAATATTGATCGCTGCTTGAAATCCAGCTTAACCAATTCGTGGTTGTAGATTGAAATGTGTCGAGTAATTCAGCATCATCAAAGACTTCATTACCGACGAAATTAATTTCTCGAATTTTAGTGACTTCACCTTCGCTAATATCAATCTCGATCCCGACGCGATTACGCGGTAATTTAACAACAGTGCTGGTAATATCAACATTATATTTACCATGACTGAAATACTGGTATTCTAATTCTTTAGTCACTTTTTCAAGGACAGAAGGATCATAAGGATTTCCTTCAGTAATACCCGCATACTCTAAGCCTTCTTCTAAGGCTTCTGTTTCAATATCTTCATTACCAGAAATCTCGATACGACCAATGGTGGGACGCTCTTCAACCGTTACAACCAGCGTATTGCCTTCACGCGCTAAACTGATATTGGAGTAATTGCCGGTAGCATAAAGTTCGCGAATAATTTCCGGCGTTTCGCTCATGTAAAGCGTATCACCCACGCTTACGGGTAAATCATTATAAACCGTACCTACATCGATACGTTGTAAACCTTCTACTTTAATATCTTTAATCACAAAATAATCATCAGCAAACCCAATACTGCTAACCAGCATTAAGAACATAAAAGAAACAAAATATTTGAGTTTTAACATACTATAAAGGTCACTTCCAAAGCTTACCTGCTACCTAACTGAATTACATCGTTGTAAAAAGCTAAGACCATTAATGAGAACAACAAAACTAAACCGATACTTAAACCTATTTGCTGCATTTTAAGCGTCAAGGGTTTGCGCATAATCGCCTCGAGGACATAATATAACAAATGGCCGCCGTCTAGCATAGGGATAGGCAATAAATTTATTACACCTAAGCTTATGCTCAGCAACGCTAAAAATTTTAAAAAATAAACTAAACCCATTTGCGCAGTATCGCCCGCATAAACAGCGATACTAATTGGCCCACTTAAATGTTCAAGACCTAATTTACCAAGCAGCATTTCAAAGATGGATTTAAAAGTAAGTAAGCTATAAAACCACGTATCGTGCACCCCATTTATGAAAGCTTCATAAAGTGGTACAGATTGTGGCTTTAATAATTCTTTATCGAGGGCTACGCCAATAAAACCAATTTCTTGCCCATGATGTAATTTTTTTCCGGGCGTAATTTCAAGTTCCATGTTTTGTTTTTGGCGCTCAAGCGTTAAAGTGACTTTTTCATCAGGATGCGCTGAAATAACCTTCACCAATTCAGGCCAATTATGTACGGGTGCTTGATTAACAGCAAGAATATGATCGCCCACTTGTAAATGTGCGTGAGCGGCTGGCGTATCCGCTTCTATGCCACCAATAATGGCCGGCACTTTGCTCGAATCAAATATGCCAATATGATAAACGCATGAAAATGCGAGAATCGCAAATAGGAAATTTGCAAAAGGTCCGGCTAAAACAATTGCGATTCTTTTCCACACAGATTGACGATTAAATGCAAAGGCAAGCTCTGAAGCTGCAACTTCACCTTCACGCTCATCCAACATTTTTACATAACCACCCAGCGGTAAAATCGATACACAATATTCTGTTCCAGATTTACCTTGATGGCGCCAAATCGGTTTACCAAAACCTAAAGAAAAACGCAGCACCTTTACGCCAAGTTTACGCGCTACAATAAAATGACCCCATTCATGTACGCTGATCAAAATACCCAGCGTCAATATAAAAGATAAAATGGTGATTAACATATTCATGATAAAACTGACCGCGCAATTTCGCGTGCATGGTGATCCACTGATAAAATCACTTCTAAATCTTGCGCAGGTTGCACTTCAAGTCTATTTAAGGTTTCATCAATTACACGAGAAATATCAGTAAACGCTAATTCAGCATTTAAAAATCGCGCAACAGCTACTTCATTCGCCGCATTAAAAATTGCGCCTGCTGTTCCACCTTCACGCAAAACTTGACGTGCTAAACTAAGCACTGGGAAGCGTTCCAGACAAGGTGGTGAAAAATCTAAACGTCCGCCCATTTTAAATAATTCCAACAATGGCGCGCCAGAAATTATACGTTCAGGCCACGCTAATGTATGCGCAATCGGTGTGCGCATATCGGGATAACTCATTTGCGCTAAAATAGATCCATCTAAATATTCCACCATCGAATGCACAATACTTTGCGGATGTATGACGACTTGAATATGCTCACTGTCCATCGAGAATAACCAATGCGCTTCTATCATTTCCAATGCTTTATTCATCATGGTGGCGGAATCTACAGAAATCTTTTTTCCCATATTCCAATTAGGATGCGCGCAGGCTTGTTCGGGTGTCACTTGCGCAAGATCCATTAATGCATAATTTAAGAAAGGTCCGCCTGAAGCGGTTAACCAAATTTGTTTAATACTTTGATGCGGTAATTGCGCTAAATGCGATACCGGTAAACATTGAAAAATAGCGTTATGTTCACTATCAACCGGCAATAATATCGCATTATTTTCTTTTGCAGCATCCATAAATAGTTTACCCGTCATGACGAGTGCTTCTTTATTAGCTAATAATACGCATTTACCTGCTTTTACAGCTGCTAAAGTTGCAGGAAGTCCTGGACTACCGACGATAGCAGCCATGACCGTGTCCACTTCCTCGTGCGTTGCAATTTCAATTAATGCATGTTTTCCAGATAATATTTGCGTTGGAATTTTTTGTGCTGTGCATAAATCTTGTAATTGTTTAGCAGCTAAGGGATCTGTCATTACCGCATATTGCGGCTGATACGTAAGGCATAAACGCAACATCGCTTGCACATTGCTGTTTGCACTTAATGCAAATACATGATGCGTTTTAGCTTGATTAATCACGTCTAAGGTTTGTAAACCTATCGAGCCCGTTGCGCCCAGTATTGTGATTTTTTTCATTAGTGATGGCCGCTATATGTTAAGTAAATACAACACCATGCAAATACAGGCACTGCTGCGGTTAAACTATCTAAGCGATCTAATAGCCCACCATGACCCGGTAATAATGTACCGCTGTCTTTTACGCCATAAATGCGTTTTACCATGCTTTCAAATAAATCGCCCATGATGGATATAGGAATGATGACAAAAACCATAAGTGCAACAAGTTGCCAAGTTATTAAATTGGAAAAGAGACCCAAAATAAAAAGCACGAGAGCCGTGCAAATCATTCCGCCCCAAACGCCTTCCCAACTTTTCCCGGGGCTGACACGGCTGGCTAATAAATGGTAGTTGCCACCAAGGCGCCCCCAAAGTTGTCCCGTAAAATATGCAAAACTATCCGCACAAGCAATCACGAGTAATAAAATCAAAAACATTTTATATGTGAAATAATTTAATAAGAAAAATGCTCCGGCGCCAAATGGCACGATCAACCAAAGTCCAATGACAGTATTTACCCAAACGTTAGAGGACCACAGTGTGCGGCCTTTTTGATAAAAAACAACTGCGATAAACGCAAATATCCAACCTACTAACGATACGCATAAAGTGATGCCTACCCAATCACGCAAATAATAGATTACGTTCGCATAATAAAACATCATTACACATAAAAGTAATACAACATAAAATAAAATTTTCTGTGCAGTTTTTGCACCTATAATTTTTAGCCATTCATGACCTGCACCTAAACAAAATGTGAGCAGAACAGCAGCTTTCATTAAAGCATTGCCATAAAAAATGGTGACTAAAACTAAGCCTATCAAAAAGGTTGCTGTAATAATGCGTTTTTTAAGCATGCTTCACCTTATTTTCTTCTTCAAGAGCGCCATAGCGCCTATCACGATTTGCAAATTCGCAAATGGCTTTGTGCAAGGCTGCATCATCAAAATCAGGCCATAAAATATCTGTAAAATATAATTCGGTATAAGCTAGATCCCACAACATAAAATTACTTAAACGTAATTCGCCACTGGTGCGAATAAATAGATCAGGCTCAGGTAATTGCGCTAATGCCACATGTTGGCTGATCAATTCAGGCGTAATAGCGTCTGGTTGAATTAAGCCCTGCTGCACTTTCTGGGCAATTTTTTGCATCGCAACGCTGAGATCCCAGCGGCCACCGTAATTAATAGCAATAGAAAGATTAAGTCCGGTGTTGTTTGCAGTTTTTTGTTCAGCATGTTTGATCGCTTTTTGCAAATCAGGGCTCAAACCTTGGTGATCACCTATAATGCGTAAGCAGACATTATTAGCATGTAAAGTTTCTATTTCATCGATTAAAGTGGAATAAAATAAATTCATTAAAAACTGCACTTCTTGCGCAGGTCTTCCCCAGTTTTCACTGCTAAAAGCAAATAATGTTAACGCTTTGATATTCCATTGACCGCAGGCAGTGACAACATTGCGCACGGTTTGTATACCGGCACGATGTCCTGCAATACGCGGTAAATGCCGCGACTGTGCCCACCGACCATTGCCATCCATAATGATAGCAATATGGGCAGGCACCTTAGAGGGCAAAATAAATTGAGAGAGTTGTTCCGCACGTTTTGCTTGATTCACAAGTAAGTGACTCTTTTTATTTAAACAGACATCAAGTCTTTTTCTTTTTCTTCCAACATTTTATCCACTTGCGCAATAAAATCGTCGGTTATTTTTTGTACTTGATCTTCTAAACGGCGTTCATCATCTTCGCTAATGGTTTTGTCTTTCAAAAGCGCTTTAATTGTAGTGTTAGCGTCGCGTCTAATGTTACGAACTGAAACCCGCGCACCTTCTGTTTCGTGACGTACAACACGTACTAAATCTTTACGACGTTCTTCTGTTAATGCCGGTAATGGAATGCGAATCACGGTACCTGAGGTTGCTGGATTTAAACCTAAATCAGAAGTGCGGATTGCTTTTTCAATGGCTGCAACCATTTGTCTATCCCAAGGCGTAATACTCAGTGTACGTGCATCTTCCACATTAATATTAGCCACTTGCGATAAAGGCGATTGCGTTCCGTAATAATCCACTTGAACATGATCAAGCAAACTCGGATGCGCACGACCGCTACGTAATTTGTTAAATTCGTTGTGTAAATTTTCTATCGCTTTTTGCATTCTTTTAGATGCATCTTGAACCACATTATTCATTCGCTAGTGCTCCTTGAAACTAATGTGCCTTCATCTTCCCCTTGGATAATACGTGATAAGGCGCCAGATTTTTTAATACTGAATACACGAATCGGCATATCGTAATCACGGCATTGGCAAAATGCAGCCAAATCCATAATACCTAATTCATGTTCCAAAGCTTTTGTATAAGTTAAATGCGTATAACGCGTTGCAGTTTTATCGATGCTAGGATCAGCTGTATAAATACCATCTACATTAGTGGCTTTAATTAACAAATCTGCTTTGATTTCTATCGCACGTAAACTCGCAGCTGAATCTGTTGTCACTAAAGGATTGCCGGTACCGCCTGCAAAAATAACCACGCGATTACGGCCTAAATGTTGTATGGCTTTACGTCTATCGTAATGATCCACTAAACCACTCATGGGAATAGCTGACATGACACGCGTAATAATACCCATGCGTTCTAATGCATCGCGCATCGCTAATGCATTCATGACTGTTGCTAACATACCCATGTTATCAGCGGTAATACGATCAATACCGGCTTGCGATAAGGTGATGCCACGCACAAGATTGCCACCGCCTATCACTAAGCCTAATTGCACGCCCATATTCACTACTTCTTGAATTTCAGAAGCAATACGTTCGAGCACTTTCGCATCAATACCGGAAGTTCCACCCCCGGTTAAAGCTTCACCGCTGAGCTTTAATAAAATGCGTTTATAAACAGCCTTTTTTTCAGGCATCTTTATTTGCTCCCAGCTACTTGCGCCATAACTTCACTGGCAAAATCCACTTCTTCTTTCTCGATACCTTCGCCAACGGCAAAACGTGCAAAAGAAACGACTTCTGCTTTTTTAGCTTTGAGTAAAGCGCCAACAGTTGTGTCAGGATCTTTAACATAGGCTTGTCCTAATAAGCTGACTTCATCAAGGAATTTATTTAGTTTACCTTGAATCATTTTTTCAATTACTTCAGCAGGTTTGCCACTTTCTTGTGCTTGCGCAATATAAATGGCTTTTTCTTTAGCAATAACATCTTCTGAAACATCTGTGGGTGATACCACTTGAGGACTATTCGCAGCAATATGCATGGCTATATTTTTCGCTAAGTCTGTATCTTCGCCTTTAGCATGTACAAGCACACCGATACGACCACCGTGTACATACATACCTAATTTACCTTCTTTGGCATCAAACAATGCAAGACGACGAATGTTAATATTCTCGCCAATTTTTGCAACCAAGGTTTTGCGATTTTCCTCAACAGTGCCTTCGTCATTTAAGCGTGCTTGCGCTAATTGGGCAACATCAGCAATTTTCTTGTCTAACGCTAATTGTGTTACTGCACGTGTGAAATCAAGGAAATTGGAATCACGTGCCACGAAATCAGTTTCGCAATTGATTTCTGTCATCACGGCAGCGGTTTCTTCTGCGTTCATGCAAATGGTGATTAATCCTTCTGCTGCTGTACGATGCGCTTTTTTATCAGCTTTTGCTTGACCTGCAGTACGCATGGCCGTAATCGCTTCTTCAATATTGCCTTTTGAATTAACCAAGGCTTTTTTACATTCCATCATGGGCGCATTTGTGCGCTCACGTAATTCTCTGACTAATGCTGCTGTAATTTCCATTCATTTCTCCTAAAATACTATTCTTGTGCAGGGGCTTCATCACCTTGTGCTGCGGATTCTGCAGCTTTGGTACGTGGTTTACGTTTTGCTTTCACCACAACTTCAGGTTCTGCTTCCACTTCAATAATTTCTTCAACGCCAATATTGGCTTTTGCACGTGCTTCTAAAATAACGTCTGCAATACTGCTGCTGTAAAACTTAATTGCGCGCATCGCATCGTCATTACCTGGAATTAAGAAATCAACACCTTTGGGTGAATGATTCGTATCGACAACACCAATAACTGGGATACGTAAACGATTGGCTTCTTGTATCGCGATATTTTCTTGGCCCACGTCTACAACAAATATGGCATCGGGAATACCGCCCATATTTTTAATACCGCCTAAGCTGCGTTCTAATTTCACGAGTTCGCGCGCTCTATCTAGTACTTCTTTCTTGCTCAATTGCATAGAAATTTTTTCTTGTGAAGCAAGTAAATCTTTTAAACGACGGATAGATTGGCGAACTGTTTTATAATTCGTCAACATGCCGCCTAGCCAACGGTGATCAACATAAGGCATACCACAGCGCTCAGCTTGTTCACGAATCACGACTTGTGCGGAACGCTTGGTGCCGACAAATAAAATCTTGCCATTGCGTGCAGCTAAATTGCTGACGAAATTCAAGGCTTCTTCAAATAAAGGTAAGGTTTTTTCAAGATCGATAATATGGATTTTATTACGGATTCCGTAAATATAAGGGGCCATTTGTGGGTCCCAATAACGGGTTTGGTGACCAAAATGAACACCGGCTTGTAACATTTCTTTCATAGACACTGACATAGTAAACTCCTTGGGTTGAACCTCCATTCATCCCACTATTCCACCCTTTTGCAAGGCACCCAGAACAGTGTGTCGATAAATGTGCGGGATATTAAAAACACATATACGCAAACGCGCTAGACTTTATACCATAACTACCATACAATCTCAACTTTATAACCTATAGATACTTACCACAATGGCCTTAATCAAAACTGCTCACGATATCGAAAAAATGCGCCACGCTGGCAAGTTGGCTATCCAAGTTTTCGCCTTAATGGACGAGCATGTTAAAGAAGGTGTCACTACTGAAGAGTTAGACCAGATTTGCCATGATTTTATCGTCAATGAATTAGGCGCCATTCCAGCAGCTTTAAATTATCCGGGTCATCAGCGCCCTTTTCCTAAATCTGTCTGCACTTCTGTTAATCATCAAGTTTGCCATGGGATTCCAGGACCTAAAAAATTAAAAGACGGCGATATCGTCAATATCGACGCCGCCATTATTAAAGACGGCTATTATGCCGATACCAGCAAAATGTATTTGGTCGGCAAACCTTCGATTCTAGCCAAACGTCTAGTCGATGTGACGCAAGAATGTATGTATATGGGCATTAAACATGTTAAGCCGGGCGTGCATTTAGGCGATATCGGCGCCATCATCCAACAACATGCCGAAAAAAATGGCTTTTCCGTGGTCCGCGAATATTGTGGTCATGGCTTGGGTACTGTTTTTCATGAAGAACCTCAGGTATTACATTACGGAAAAATGGGTACTGGAATGGTATTGCAGCCTGGCATGGTGTTTACCATAGAACCTATGATTAATGCCGGTAAACGTGAGATTAAATTACTGCCCGATGGCTGGACCGTTGTGACTAAAGATCATAGTTTATCTGCGCAGTGGGAACATACTATTTTGGTCACTGATACTGGCTATGAAATTCTGACTTTACGCCCGGAAGAAAACCCCTAATCTTTAATGTTTATTTCAGCATTTTATTAATTCATATTTGTTCTATCATGGTATAATAATCCAATTTATTAATTTTGCTAGGTGAACAAGTGATCATTACCAAACATGGCCATCCTGTGGCCCTCATTATACCCTTTAAGGAAAAAGAAGAACTTGTGCCTGCAAGTAACATCATTGCACAATTAGAAGCTTTTAATCGCTCTCATAAATTAGGCGGTGAAGATTGGAAAACACTCAAGGATGAAGGGAGAAAATATAGAAATTGATCAAGAAATGTCAGCACGTGCAAGCCATGAAATATTTTCACTGGCCTCTGCGCAAGGTTTAACTACTTATGATGCTACCTATCTTGATCTGGCTATGCGCCTAGGATTACCCTTAGCAACACGCGATCAGGCGTTAATTGCAGCAGCAAATCGCGTGGGCGTTCAAATAATTTAAGAGAAACATAATGAAATTAATCAAACAAATATTAAATCTAAGCCTGCTGACAGCCTTGTTTACTCCAATAGTATTGCTGGCTGCACAACCTACTATTGATAAAATTGTGCTTATCGTATTCGAAAATGTCAGCGAAGAAGATACGATTAAACAACCCACGTTTAAAGAAATAGCACTAAAGAGCGCTTATTTTAGTGATTTTCATGCAGTTGCACGGCCTTCTTTACCTAATTATATTGCCATGACCGCAGGCAGCACTTTTGGTATCACATCAGATCATAAAATTGATTTAGACAAAACCAGCCTTGTGAATTTATTGGATAATAAAAAATTAAGCTGGAAAGTCTATGCTGAAAATTATCCTGAAGATAAAGGTTGTTTTTTAGAAGATCATTCTGATGATGGCTTATATGCGCGTAATCATAATCCTTTTATCAGTTACACTTATGTCAGCCAAAATCCCAGTCGTTGCAAGCAAATTGTTAATGCACAAGCGCATTTTACACAAGATATCGCCCAAAATAAGCTGCCGAATTTTTCCTTGTATATTCCTAACATCATCAATAATGGCCATCGTAATGGTATAGCGGATGCTGAAAAATGGTTAAAAGAATATTTATATCCCATTATGATAAGTGATGTGATTAAAAAAGAAAATGTCTTATTTATTTTAACTTTTGATGAAGGTAATAAAAATATTACCGATCCGAAGTTTGTGGAAAATAAAATTTATACGGCTTTTTATGGCCCTATGATCAATCCTACTGTGGTGAATAGGCATTATGATTTTTATAATTTGCTGCGCACCATTGAAGATATTTGGCAATTAGGTAGTTTAGATCGCAACGATAAAACTGCTTCGCCGATTCAAGCAACTATTTGGAAGTAAATTCTTCTTCTGATGCTTGGCTGAAATATTCACCGATGGCATTAACAAGTTCTGTTAGACCTTGGCCGGAAACACCCGAAATGCAGAATACTTTTCCTTTCCACTTTAAATCTTTGACTATTTTTTCGCAGTACGCTTTTTGATCTTCGGGTGCTAATAAATCGATTTTATTTAATACTAAAAAGCAAGGTTTAGCCGCTAATTCTGGGGCGTAATCTTCGAGTTCTTTGCTGATGATTTGCATGTTTTCAACGGGATTCGAACCATCAACTGGCATCACGTCAACAACGTGTAATAGCAAATTTGTACGGGATAAATGTTTTAAAAATTTTACACCTAAGCCTGCGCCGCCTGCTGCGCCTTCTATAAGTCCTGGTAAATCAGCGACTACAAAACTTTGATCTTCACTGATGCGCACTACGCCCAGTTGTGGGTTTAAGGTTGTAAATGGGTAATCTGCAATTTTTACTTTTGCTGCGGAAATTTTACTGATTAAAGTTGATTTGCCTGCATTGGGTAAACCTAATAAACCAACGTCTGCTAATACTTGTAATTCTAAACGTAAGTTTCTGGCTTCACCTGGATGTCCTGGTGTTGTTTTTCTAGGGGCACGATTCGTGCTGCTTTTAAAATGAATATTGCCTAGGCCGTGACGACCGCCTCTTGCAACTAATAATTGTTGGCCTGGATAGGTTAAATCGCCTAAGAGTTCATCATTATCTTCATCGAAAATTAATGTGCCTAGGGGGACTTTTAAAATAATGGATTTTCCGGCGCGGCCTGTGCATTCGCTGCCCATGCCTTGTTGGCCTTTTTCTGCGCGGTGCAAAGGTACAAAACGGTATTCAATAAGGGTATTAATATTGGGGTCGGCTTCGAAGAAAATACTTCCGCCGTCACCACCGTCGCCGCCATTGGGGCCGCCGAAAGGAATGAATTTTTCGCGCCGAAAACTTAAGCAGCCATCGCCGCCTTTGCCCGCTTCGACGCGAACTTTTGCTTCATCAATAAATTTCATTGATTAACTGGCAATAGCGGTCTCAACCACACTTACAAAACTACGGTTTTTAGCACCTTTACGTTCAAACAAAACCATACCGCCTTTTAATGCATATAACGTATGATCTTTGCCGATACCGACATTGGTGCCCGCATGAACATGGGTGCCGCGTTGACGAATAATGATATTACCCGGTTCAACTTTTTCGCCACCAAAGCATTTCACGCCTAAATATTTAGGATTCGAATCGCGCCCGTTACGGGTACTACCACCCGCTTTCTTATGTGCCATTTGTTTTAACCCTCGTTATTAATACCGATAATCTTAATTTCGGTAAATGATTGTCTGTGGCCCATTTGTTTCATATGGTGCTTACGACGACGAAATTTAAGAATATGAACTTTTTTAGCGCGACCATGTTTGATCACTTCAGCAATAACACTGACGCCAGCTACTGAAGGCGTACCTACTGTTAGCTGATCACCATTAGAAACCATTAGCACATGGTCAAATGTAAAACCATGCCCAACTGCATAATCCAATTTTTCTACCACCAATTTTTGGCCCTCGACGACCCGGTATTGTTTACCGCCTGTTTTAATCACCGCGTACATTTAGAATCCCCCTTCATCAAGCGGTTCATTCTAAAGCAGTTTTGCACTTGACACAAGCCCCTAATTTACGTAACACTGGCGCAAAAGAGGATAAACCTTATGGAATTAAGCGAGATTCGCGCTTTAATACAGCCTGAATTAGAAGCAGTGGATGCTCTTATTCATCAACGTGCCTCCGCACAACTAGAGCTGGTAAACTCACTAACTAGTCATGTTGCACAAGCAGGCGGTAAACGTTTACGTCCTACTATTTTATTATTAGTTGCTAAGGCCTTTAATTATGTGGGGAATGATCACATTACTCTAGCAGCGGCTACAGAGTTGGTTCATACCGCAAGCTTATTGCATGATGATGTTGTGGATGAATCCACCATGCGCCGCGGAATAGCCACAGCCAATCAAATTTGGGGTAATACCGCCAGTGTATTAGTCGGTGATTTTCTTTATTCACGCGCAGGTGAATTGGCCATCGCACTTGAAAATGTTGCCATCATTAAAGCTTTTGCCAGCAGCACACATTTGCTTACGCAAGGTGAAATTATTCAACTGATGCATAGACGTAATTTTAATATGACGATGCAAGATTATTTGGATATTATCACCCTTAAAACAGGCCGTTTATTTGAACTTTCCAGTGAACTTGCAACTTTGCTTGCCTCCCCAAATCACATTGATGCTGCAAAAGCCTATGGATTAAATTTGGGTATCGCTTTTCAAATGATGGATGATATTCTAGATTATCAAGGTGATGCGCAGCAAATCGGTAAAAATGTGGGCGATGATTTACGTGATGGAAATTTAACGCTACCTTTATTGTATATTTTAAAAAATGAAAACCAATCGCACATTGAAGCGGTAAAACAAGCAGTAAATTCCGGTGAACTTGAACCCTTACAACAAGCAATTATAGAATCTAATTCCATAAAACATACACAAGAAATGGCACTGGAATATATGCAAAAATCCCTCGATGCTTTAAACGAATTCCCTCAAAATACCTACACGGATGCATTGAAAGCTATCGCACATTTTTCTATAAAAAGGAATCATTAATATGTCTTTAAAAAATACGACTCAAAAATTTGGAAGCGTTAGTAAATTTTTTCATTGGACTATTTTTTTATGCGTGAGTGCGCAGATTTATTTTGTGTGGGTTTTTAAAGATATGTATTGGCATAAAGCTATTGGCGCAACGGTTTTATTGCTAGCGATTTTTTGGCTCATCTGGCGTATGTTTAATGTAGTGCCTACACCTAAACCCGGCCCGAATAACTGGCAATATTATGCGGCTAAAATTGCGCATAATTTATTATTTGCCTGCATTATTCTTTTGCCCATCAGTGGCATTATTATGGGGATGGCGTTTAACCGCAGCTTCGATTGGTTTGGAATTTACACCATAACCCCCTTTAGTTTTATTCCACAAAATGAAACTTTCGGAGGTTATTTTAGTCTTGCACACACAATAATCGGTTATAGCCTCGTTGCTCTTGTGAGCGTGCATATCTTAGGCGCACTTAAGCATCACTTTTTTGATAAAGATGATGTGCTTAAACGGATGTTACCTTTTCAATAATAATAGGATCTACAGGCACATCTTGATGTCCTGATTTAGGCCCAGTTTTTTGCGTAGCGATGACATCGACAACATCCATGCCTTCGGTGACTTGGCCAAAAACCGCATATTGTTTATCTAAAAAAGCATTATCTTTTAAATTAATAAAAAACTGGCTAGAAGCAGAATTCGGATCATTGGTTCTGGCCATGGCAATACTGCCGCGCACATTTTTTAAACCCGTATCAGCTTCCAGTTTAATGGGATCTTTGCCTTTTTTCTGTTGCATATCAGCGCTCATGCCGCCGCCTTGGATCATAAAGCCAGGGATAACGCGATGAAACACTAAATTATCAAAAAAGCCATCCGCCACATAGGCTAAAAAATTAGCTGTAGTAATCGGCGCTTTCTCTTCATTGAGCTCAACGGTAATATTGCCAAGGTTGGTGGTGATTATAATAGAAGACATAGCCTACTCCTTTTAGAAAAGAGGCTATATTAGCACTATTTATTCAACAGACGCTACTCGCCATCCCACAAGGTGTGGGAAATCGGCGCATTTATTTGCTCATTTTCACTATCAGCGATAAATGCAGCACTATAAGCACTCATGACCAACATGGTCAAAAAGAGCAAAACCATGGATTGGTTTTTCATTAGGCAATCTCCAAACTACATATTATTTTAGTTATATAAGTAATGGACAATATTCAAACAAATGTCAAGGAAATAGCTAAGTATTTGACCTTAAGCCTAATTTCTGTGCGACAATTTCGTAATGCTCGATCACTTGACCGAGATCTTGGCGGAAACGATCTTTGTCGAAAATCTCTTGGGTTTTGGCATCCCAAATTCGACAACCGTCTGGGGAGAATTCATCACCGAGGATTAAATGGCCATCTTTATCACGGCCGAATTCCAGTTTGAAATCAACCAGCCAAAAACCTGCAGCAGCAAATAAAGGTACTAATAATTCGTTTACGCGATGGGTTAGCTTTTTAATAGCATCAATATCTTCTGCGCTCGCTAATCCAAAGCTTAAAATATGTTCATCGCGCAATGGCGGATCGCCCAAAATATCGTTTTTTAGAAAGAACTCGAATAACGGCGGTTGTAATTTACGGCCCTTTTCTATGCCATAACGTTTACACAAATTACCCGCAGCATAATTGCGAATAACCGCTTCAATAGGAACCATTTTTAAATTTTTAACCATGGCATGCGTGTCATCAATACGATGAATTAAATGGGTTTTAATACCATGACTTTGCAAATATTCCATGATATAGGTGTTAATGTCATTATTAACTTTGGCTTTGCCATCAAGCTGTGCAAATTTTTCCGCATTAAACGCGGTAATATCATTACGAAATTCCATGATCAATTGATCGGGATTTTCACTGTGGTATAAGGATTTAGATTTTCCTTTGGAAATTAAGTCTAGTTTTTTCATGCGTCATCTTCATCTTCGCGTGTGCCAGTACGCGCTTTTGCGCGCTCCAATTCTTCTTCGGCTCGCTCCCATAAAGGGTAGCCGCCAGGAGGAACTAAGTTCATGGGTTCTGCATCAGGACCGGGAAGCGGACCTGCGGGAATAATATAAGGTGATTGATAATTTTCAAGCATCACGACATCTTCAGGAAGTATTAAAGGCTCGTCGGCTTGTTCATCTAAGTATCTAAGCTCGCGATCAGGATTAAATTCTTGATAATGATGGTGTGCCGTACTGCAACCAGCCAATAATCCAAGAAAGATAAACCCTGTAATTAATTTATAAAACATTTAAAGCCTCATTTAACGCTGTATGATATTGTACAGATAATGGCGTTAAAGGCAATCGAATCCCGGATGGGATTAAACCCATTTTATGCAGCGCCCATTTTACGGGTATAGGATTGGATTCTAAAAACAAATTTTGATGCAGTGCTTGCAATTGCTTATCGAGCTTATGACCCAATTCCACATCACCCGCTAACATTGCATCACAAAATTGACGCATTAAGCGCGGCGCCACATTAGCTGTTACCGAAATAACACCCTGACCGCCTACTTTTAATAATTCATAAGCCGTCGCATCATCGCCACTTAAAACAGCCATTTGGTCTGCTGCGTATTGAACTAAGGTTTGATAACGATTATTTTCACTGACACATTCTTTGATACCCACAATATTGGCATAACCTACCAATTGTTTAACCGTTTCTGGTAATAAATCACAAGCAGTACGACCTGGGGCATTGTATAAAATTTGTGGAATAGACACGCTATCGGCAATTTTTTGATAATGTAGTAATAAACCTGCTTGTGTAGGCTTAACACAATAAGGCGTTAAAATTAAACATGCATCGACACCTAATTCTTTTGCCGTTTGGGTAAGTTCTATGGTTTTTTGCGTAGAATTTGTACCTGTTCCCGCGAGCACAGGAACCCGTGCACGCGTCTCTAATAAGACTTCACGTACCACTTGTTGGTATTCAAGAAACGTTAACGCTGCGGCTTCGCCCGTTGTTCCGGCGGCAATAATGCCTTGTGTGCCTTGTTCAATATGCCACGCTACTAAATCACGCAAAGCAGAAATATCGAGACTGCCGTCTGCATGCATGGGTGTAACGAGTGCCACTAAACTTCCAGAAAACATATAGACGACCTTATGATTAAAACGCTATTATAACCTTAGCAAAGGAGCACAGCAATGATCACAGAATATTCATTAATTATTAGTCCTGAATTAACCATTATTTCCCAAGACTTACGCGGTAAAAATGTCGTCTTGTATTTTTATCCTAAAGACAATACGCCCGGTTGCACCAATGAAAGCAAAGACTTTGCAAGGCTTTATCCTGAATTTAAACAAACCAATACAGAAATCTTTGGTATATCTCGCGATAGTTTTAAATCGCATGCCAATTTTAAAACCAAATACAATCTGCCTTTTGACTTAGTCTGTGACTTGGACGAAAAATTATGCAAACAATTCGACGTGCTGTGGCCCAAAAATATGTTTGGTAAAATCGTCAATGGTATTGTGCGTAGTACGTTTTTAATCGATAAAAATGGTGAACTCAAACAAGAATGGCGTAAAGTCAGTGTGGGTGGTCATGCACAAGCTGTGCTGGAAACTGCTTTAACATTATGAATCCACTAACACCGCACAACAACTACCGGTAAAAACACTCACTGTTGTGCGGCACATATCTAACACGCGATCAACCGCGATAAAAAGTCCAATACCTTCCGCAGGAATACCAATTGCATGCAAAATGGCAATGATCGCAACCAATGAAGAAGATGGCACACCCGCTACACCTAGCGTTAACATAAATGCGAGTAAAACAATCAGTGCTTGTGTTGTTAGCGTTAAATCAATACCGTAAGCTTGCGCAACAAATAAACTCGCCACACACATATACAATGCCGATCCAGTTAAATTCATGGAAGTACCCAATGGAATAACCAAGCTTGAAATTTTATTGGAAACCCCTGCGCGTTTTTCTACACATTCCATAGTCACGGGCAGGGTTGCCGCAGAAGAACTGGTTGAAAATGCGGTAATCAAGGCCGGTGTCATGGCTTTAATATGCGCAATAGGCGATTTGCCGGCAATGAATTTTAATAAAATAGGCAATACCACAAACATAAAGAAAATAAAACCGAGCAAAACGGTTAACGTGAAAAGTCCTAAAGATTGCAGTGATTGCAAACCAAATTCAGAAAATACTTTTGCGACCAGTAAAAATACGCCCAGTGGCAAAGTTTTCATAATCAAATGCGTGAACTGCAACATCGTTTCAAAAACGCCTTGCGCAAATTGATTCAGCGAATCAGCGCTCGCTTTACTGATTTTAGAAATACAATACCCAAAAAGAATACTGAAGAAAATAATGCCTAGCATTTGTCCTTTTGAAAAAGCATCAATAATATTACTCGGAATAATTTGTAATAATAAATGCGAAATGCTTAAAGTATTTTGCGCAGCCATTTGTTGTATAGCGCTCGTGTCAGTGATTATTTGCGCATGAAAATGTGCACCGGGGTTTAATAAGTTTACAAATAAAGCGCCTGTTAAAATGGCTAATAAATTTGTGCCTAAAAATGCACCAAAAGTTTTAAGCCCTAAACGCCCAAATGCAGGGTCGCCCGCAATTTTTGCAACGCCTGTAATAATAGAGGACGCCACCAAAGGTACGACCAACAACAATAACGCATTAATAAATAAACGACCGCCTACATTGTATATTTCCCAAACAAAGGAAGTTTGTGGCGTGAGCGATCCGATAATAACGCCTAAAATAATGGCGATAAAAACGATCCAGGGGCTGGCTTTTTTTGATTTAGTGTTGCTCATGATGTTCTGGCCATGCGTTAATAACAGCTTTAATTAATATACCTAAAGGAATAGCAAAAAATACGCCCCAAAATCCCCATAAGCCCCCAAAGAAAATAATCGCAATAATAATTGCGAGTGGATGGATATTCACCACTTCCGCAAATAAAAGCGGTACTAATACGTTGCCATCGATCGCTAATAAAACACCATATGCAACCAGAAAATAAACAAAATGCGGCGTTACACCCCATTGGAAAAATGCGATCAAAATCAAGGGAATGCTAGCGATCGCAGCGCCGATATAGGGTATTAGTATAGAAATACCAATGACCACGGCCATCAATGCTGCGTAATGTAATCCCATTATCACAAACAAGATCCAACTGGAAACGCCAATAATCAGCATTTCACCTACTTTCCCAAGCACATAATTACCTAATTGCGTATGCACTTCATCCCACACACGATTCACTAAACCTCTATCTTTGGGTAAAAAATTAGCAAACCAATCGCAAATAAGATTGCGATCTTTGAGCATGAAAAAAACCATCAAAGGCACTAACACGAAATAAACCACTATGGCCGCCACTATAGGCACTAAAGCCGTCGAATACGTTAAAATATGTTGTCCCCAATGGCGCACGTGTTCACTGGTGGACGCAATAAAATCATTAATTTGTTGTTCAGAAACCAAGTCAGGATAATGAGAAGGTAATAATAATAACTGGCTTTGCCAATTACTTAATATCTGCGGAGATTCTTCGAGTAAACGAAACACTTGCTGTAATAACAGTGGGATTAAACCAAAAAGCACCAAGGTCAATAAACCTAAAAAACCTAAATAAACTATAGCCAATGCCCAACCTCTTTTCACCTGCAAACGTCCTAAGCGTCTAATCACCGCTTCTAATAAAAATGCAATAATTAAAGCGGTGATTACAGAAGCCATAATTTCGCCAAACACTAAACACAAAAAAAATCCTACGACCAAAAACAAAGCCAAAACTACGGCTTCAGGATTGCTAAAGTTTCGCTTATAAAACCGCTGAAACATCGTTAGCATGCAACAGCCTCACGGGTTATGTTTAATAGTTCATCAACAACTTTAAGCGGGAATTTTTGTTGTTTGTAAATAAATGATATGGGTTTGATTAATAATTTTTCTAGAGGAGGCGATAACAGTGTTCCCAATTTTAATTCTTTGGCAATTGCAGCTTGTGGCAATATTGCTACACCCTGTCCTGCTTCAACCGCGTGTTTAATCATAGATATACTGCCCATTTCCATCATAACGCGCAGTTTAGTGGGTTCAAGGCCTAAATCTTGTATGTATTGAATCACAATATCACGCGCATCCGCTGTTTCATGTGCCATGATCCACGTTTGTTGTTCTAACATACTGGCATTAATACTTGTAGCACGCGCTAAAGGATGATTAGGCGCTGTTACAAAACGCCAAGGCATTTCGCTATGTTTATGGCTTAATAGCTTTTTGCTGTTAACGGATGTTTCTATCACGCCAATATCGGCAAAACTATTTTCCACCATGGAAATAGCTTGTGCACACGAGCAGACATCTAAACGAATTTGCACAGCAGGAAATTGTTGAGAAAAATCACTCAGCATAGGCGTTAAAATATATTGCGCCATTGCATTACCCGCTGCGATGCGCAGCACACCGGTAACATCGCCGGTCACTTCACGAATGGCATTTTCCATTTCACCGTATAAACCAAAAATACGTTCAGAATAATCAAATGCACGGCGTCCAGCTTCCGTTAAACTGATGCGATTGTGTGATCGATCAAATAAGCGCACATTTAATTGTTCTTCAAGTTGTTTAATCTGGAAAGTAACAGCAGGTTGAGTCATTTGTAGACTATCCGCTGCACGTGTAAAACTGAGCAAGCGTGCAACTGCGTGGAATGCTAATAATCGTTTATCCGCCATTTGTAAAAAAAACCTCCATGTAAAACTATTGGGACATCAGAATGTCTAGCACAAAAATGACGATGCCGCCATTATTTGCGCGCGCGTAAAGCGTTCATCATCACGCAGACATCAATAATTTCTTGTAAGATAGCGCCTATCGGTGGCGATATATATCCAAAAGCTGCAATACACATTAAAACAAAACTTAAACCCATGCCTATCAAAATACCTTGACGCGCAACACGTAACATACGCTGGCCTATCTGCACCGCATTTGCAACACGGCGCATATCTTCTTCAAGTAAAACAATGTCTGCGGCTTGCGCAGCGATGGCAACACCCTGCGTGCCTATAGCCATACCCACATAAGCATTTGCTAATGCAGGTGCATCATTAATACCATCGCCCACCATTAATGTATAAGGATGCTGCCTTGCAATTTGTGCAATTTTTTTAACTTTTTCTTCCGGGTGTAATTCTGCGTGATAATGATGAATACCGACTTCTTGTGCAATGCGTTGTGCATTATTTTTATTATCACCAGTGAGCATAATGATATGTTTTATGCCTAAGGTTTTTAATTGCTCAATCATACTTTTAACATAGGATTTCGGTTTGTCCGCAAAATAAAGAATGCCGATACATTCCTTATTAACACAAACTGCGGCCATTAATTTTTCCTCTTGGTTAATGACGGGCATATTCGTTACAAGTTTAGAAATATAATCGATAGTCCCAACGGCAATTTGTTCATTTTCCCACTCACCGCTTAGGCCCGCACCTGGGATTTCATTTAAATGTAAAGGCTGAGGCAAGGTGTTAAATTTTTTAATAGCCTCAATTGTCACAGCTTTAGCTACAGCATGTGAAGAACGTTGCTCAATAATCGCTGCGCGATAAAGCACATCATCTGCTGTGTATTTTTGTTCATTAAACACAATAATTTTTTCAAGCTGCGGGATACCTTCTGTAATGGTGCCAGTTTTATCAAAAACAACGACATCCACTTTAGCAATTTTTTCCAAGGGAATGCCGCCTTTAACAATAATGCCTTGTGCAGCTGCGCGATTGATCCCCGAAATGACCGCTATCGGTGTTGCTAAAATTAAAGGACATGGCGTTGCCACTACTAACACAGCGAGTACCGTCGTAAAATCTTGCGTAATAAAATAACCTAAACTCGCAATCAATAATGTTAAAGGTGTAAAAAAAATGGCATAGCGATCGGCTAAACGTTGGATCGGCGCTTTTTCCTGATGGGCTTTCTCAACGAGCTGTACAATTTTTGCGTATTGACTTTCATTACTGATTTTATCCGCACGTAAGGTCAGTGCGCCATTGCTTAAAATACTACCGCTTAATAAAGTTTGCTGCGTTTTTACAAAGCGTGTAAAAGGCTCGCCGGTGATGATCGCTTCATCAATCTCACCTTCGCCTTCTACAATAATACCATCGACAGGAATCATATCCCCTGGACGTATTAATAATAAATCGCCGACTTGAATATCTTGCACAGGAATATTTTCTTGCTGACCTTGATTAATGCGAATGGCCATTTTAGGTGCGCGCGAGAGTAAACCATCCAAGGTAAACATGGCGCGTTTAAATGCAAATTTCTCTAAAGCTTCACCACTGGATTGCATTAATACAATCACGGATCCCGTAAATGTTTCACCCATAATAAAAGCGGTAATAATCGCCAAGCTTGCAATAATATCGACAGAGAATTTTTTCTGAAACATTTTTTTAAATGTTTCAAATACTAAAGGCGCACCCAAACAGATTAAATTAAGAAGCCAAATAAAATGTGCATAAGATTCCGAAGGCCATATTAATTTTGCAACAATGCCTAGCACTAAACCTAAGGCAGCAAGTAAAGGTAATGGGTATTGTTTAAGTTGATTTAACATTACATGTCCATTTTTTCAAGTTTTAGTTCTAATTCTTTTTCTACCTTTTTTAATTGCGCAGAAATTTTTGCTTGAATGTAATCATTATCTTTATCATAGGCCTGCGCACGTTTTAATTCTCTAATAGCGCTGGAGGGATCATCTTGCATCGCATAATAATTTGCACGCGCCATGTGAGAGGCTTGTGGATTTCCTAATTCGCTTTGCGCTTGTGCTAAATAATGGTAATAAAGTGGATGGTCGTCTGCATAGCGTATTTGACTATCCATTAAGGTTTTAGCTTGTCGGTATTGTTCTGCATTAATCAACATTTTAACTAATTGTAAACTGATGGCTTCATCACGCGGATATAAACGCATGGCATTTTGCAACAGTGCAATGCCTTTCATATAAGCGTGTTGTTCTTGATAAACTTCGGCTAAGGACATTAAATAAATTTTTTCATTCGGTTTATCATTCAATAACTGTAGTAATTCAGTAATGGAAAGCGACAGCGAACCTTTCTTTGCTAACGCTAAACTATAGCCATAACGTAAAGCGGGGTCTTGATTATTTCCAGGTTTTTCAAGTTCTGCACGATAGTGCGCAATGATGTCTTGATTATGACCTGCATACATCACGTATAAACGCTGTTTGATTAAACGAAAACTTAAACTTTCCGTTTTTTTCACGGGAGGATATTGTTGCGCGCGCGTTGCCGCATCAGCAACCCTTGCACTATTCACAGGGTGGGTGCGCAGAAAATCGGGCACATAAAAACTTTCATTGTATTTATTCGCTTGCGCCATGCGGCCAAAAAAAGTTGACATGGCCATAGGATCATAATCAGCTTCTGCCAACATTTCCATGCCCACACGATCGGCTTCTTCTTCATTGCTGCGGGTAAAATTAATCATATCTTGCTGCCCGCTCGCCATAACTGTTGCTAATGCGCCAGAACCTAAAGCCGGATTTGCGGCTGTTAATATGACTGAACCTAATAATGCGGCGATCATCGGCCATGTTAAAGACTGACTGCGTTCAAACATACGCGCAATATGACGCTGGGTTACGTGCGCAATTTCGTGTGCCATTACGCCGGCAACTTCATCTTCATGTTCTGCAACTAAAATTAATCCCGCATTAATGCCTATATAACCACCGGGTAGCGCAAAGGCATTCACTCTGGGATCATTAATCACAAAAAAATAAAATTCAGCTTCTTCCTTTTCAGGCACAAGACGCGCACCTAAAGCTTGCACATAACTCGTAACGATCGCATCTGTATTATATAAAGGTGACTGCCGCACCTGCAGCATAATTTGATCACCTAATTCTTTTGCTTGGGCATGACTTAAACTGCGCCCGGAAGAATCCCCCATTTCAGGCAATTCAATTGCCAAGGCTTGGCTTGGCGCCAAGGTCAATAGCAAAAAACTTTGCAGTACAATATAATGGAAAATCGTCTTTAAGCGATTCATAAATGTATCCAAACCAAGTTAGTATTACATGAGTATATCAAAGTTAGACACACGTGGCCTGGCCTGCCCACTTCCTTTGTTAAAAACGAAGCAAACCCTCTATAACCTACCTAGCGGCGAAACCTTATGGGTCATTAGCGAACAACCGTCTTTAGCGCTGGATATTAAAACCTTGTTAAAGCAAACCCAAGATATATTATTAGAGGAAAAAATAGAGGATGGCTTGTTTTATTTTTATATTCAGAAGAAATAAGCCCATTCTTGACAATAGGTATATCGGAGTAATGCATAACACCAGAGGGCGAAAGATTTTTCGCCCCTACGGATGTTGGGTTTTTCCAAATATAATGTTTTGCAAACCCTTTGGGATGTTTGAATATCCCAATTTTTTTGTGTATCCACAAATGATGAACACAAACCATCCGTAGGGGCGAAAAATCTTTCGCCCGGGATATTTCGTCATTTATCGGAGAAGTCGATGAAATTAATTCAGGGCTATTTCTTATCATCTATGAATTAAGAAAAACTACCCTGTGATTTTACTTGTCCTTCTGAAGCTTGTTTTAAGCCTTTTCGAACTTTTTCTAGTGCTGTTTTATTATCAAATAACCATTTATCCCTATCGGCAATTTCAACATAAGGCTCTAAAATAAATTTATCGGCTTTTACTTTTTTAGTTTTTCGTGACATTTTGTTCTCCACTTTATTTTCATAATTGTATCAAAAAATTATAAAAATAAATTAAATGATATATTGAAGAAATTTTTAAATCATTAATGATTATATTTGCCAACCAATAGGCTTCTTACCCTGTTTTTGCAAGAATGCATTAATCTTAGAAAAATGCTGGCATCCTAAAAACCCACGATGCGCAGATAATGGCGAAGGATGAGAGGCGGTTAAAATGAGATGTTTATCAGCATTAATCAAATTAGACTTTTTAGCCGCAGGTCCGCCAAAATACAAATACTAAAGTGTGAGATGAATTTGACCCAGCCTGTTCATCATGATATAGTAATCTAAATAAATTTAAAGGCCTAAATCATGAAAAAAATATTATTAATCAGTACATTACTAATTTCATATGGGACAGTTTTCGCGCAGGATTCGAAGAATAATGATCAGGATTGTTCTGAATCTTATTTTTATCACGGGTATAACGTTATTTTAGCTAATAACACTACCGATACTAGCACTCCCTGGGGAAATCGTATTTTTGATCTTCTGACACCTACCTGCCAACCTGACTTAGGCGACATTTGGTATTATCACGATGTTACGTTCGATGAAGCAAGTTATCAAGAAAATATATTATCCAGTCTCTCCAGATACCAAGATGCTTTTTTTGAAAAAATCGCATTTACCGGATCTCAAGAGTTTGAATATCAACGCAATGAAGTATTTGGCAAATCATTGATCAATATTCAATCCAGTGCACGTACGAGAACAGGCAAGGGATATGGTATCTATGTTGATCTTGGTGATTTCTATCCGCCGGAGGTATTTACAGCTGATTTTCTATCGGCAATTGAGTCTTTTCCAATATCGACAGATAATCCTGATTGGTTTGCTCAAGTAAAAATATTTTTTGATGATTATGGCACGCATGTTGCTGAGGTAATATACTATGGCGCTGTTTGGTCTTATGAGTCTCAATATACACGAGAAAACTATGACTATTTATTATCCACTGGCGGATTATTTAATGGTCTTGATAATGCTGCAGACTATTACAGAACAGAGGGAATGGTAGAATATACAGAATGGGGTCAATTGGTAGCCAGTTTGGCTGAAAAGAATCGTTCTCTGTCTGTTGGAGCCAAACCACCCAAAACTGCATCCTCATGGTTAAACGAGTGGAATGAAGAAGCTCGGAAAGCACCCGCTCCGTATGCTTTTGAACTTGAAAAAATATCAGCATTGCTAAATGCAGAATTTTTTCCTAATGATCCAGATATCGATGCAAAACGCTTGGTAATGGAAGAAGGTTATTTACAATACTGTGAATCTGTACCTTATTGTCATGAAGTTCAGCAATAAAATAAAGCTTTGATGTTAAAATCCCGGGCGAATGATTATTCGCCCCTACGGATCGTTAGATCAGTACAACATTTCAGCTAATGAGACTAAATCTGCCAATCAATCAGTTTTTTACCTTGCGCTGCTAAGAATGTATTTATTTTAGAAAAATGTTTACACCCTAAAAATCCACGATGCGCAGATAAAGGCGAAGGATGAGGCGCGGTTAAAATTAAATGTTTATCTGTATTAATCAAAGAACTCTTTTTACCAGCAGGAGAACCCCATAATACAAAAACTAAAGGATGCGGTGCATGTTGGCTTAGAGTTTGAATCACGGCATCTGTAAACTCTTCCCAACCTTGACCTTGATGCGAATGCGCTTGCCCTGCTCTGACTGTTAAACATGTGTTTAATAATAAAACACCTTGTTTGGCCCATGGTGTTAAATCGCCATTGTTTGTAATCTGAAAACCAACATCCGCTTTTAATTCTTTAAAAATATTTTTTAATGAGGGCGGCGGCGTTATCCCTTTTTTCACTGAAAAAGCCAAACCATGTGCTTGCCCTTCGCCATGATAAGGATCTTGCCCTAAAATCACGACGCGTACACCTTCAAAAGGCATATAGGCAAATGCATTAAAAATATCTTTATTTTCAGGATAAATCACCTGCTTTCGCTCATATTCGATACGCAAAAATTCTTGTAATTTTTTAAAATAAGGTTTGTGAAGCTGCGCATCTAGCATGTGCTGCCAGCTGGGTTCTAAGGGTGGTAAAATGAAGTCATTCATTAATATCAACCTGTAATTCACCTTGCAGCATAGTAATTGCAGTTCCTGTAATATGCACTCTATCATCTTTAATCAAAATCTTAAGCTCACCGCCACGGCTAGAAGCTTGATAAGCATTAAATTGTGATTGACCTAATTTTTGTTGCCAATAATGGGCTAATTTGCAATGCGCAGAACCTGTTACGGGATCTTCACTCACCCCTACGCGCGGCGCAAAAAAACGAGAAATAAAATCATAACCTTCATCGCCTTTTGCAGTGATAATAACACCACGGCAATCAAATGTATTGATTTTCTCAGGTGAAACTTTTAAATTGCGCAACTCTTGAGGTGAAGCGATTTCAATAATTAAATCATCTAAAGCTGTTGCCGCTTGCACAATGTCTAAACCCAATGTTTGCTCAAATAATGTTTTATCTTGCAAGATTTGCGTTGCTTGCAAAGGAAAATCTAAGGTTAGTTCATGATTATTTTTATAAACTTTTAACGGGCCACTTAAAGAATCAAAAGTAATTGCATGGCCTTTTACTTTATTTTCTTGATACAAAATATGTGCTGTAGCTAATGTTGCATGCCCACATAATTTTACTTCTGTGGTGGGTGTAAACCAACGCAAATGAAAATGATCAACGCCCAGCGGCTTTACAAATGCTGTTTCCGATAAATTCATTTCATTTGCAATTTTTTGACTAAGCGCATCTTGAAAAAATTCATCAACAATCATCACGGCTGCCGGATTGCCTGTAAAAGGTTTTTTTGCAAATGCATCTACGGTCCAAATTTTCATTAGATTACTCCTAACTCTCCACCTGCAACGCCATTCTTAAAATTTTTTAAACCTAAAACTGTAATATAATTAGTTAATGCGTAGTGTGCATCGCCCGGGCAAATAACATAAATATGATCCAGTTTTAAATCTTCATAAGCTATTTGCAAAGATTTGCTCATAGTAGGCGCATCATTATACTTAAATTCAAAACCTATTCTTTTCCCATTTTTAAAAATGAGTAAATCAATTTCCGCACCTGCATGCGTTGCCCAAAAAAAGCATTCATGTGCTCTTGCCTGCCAGTGCGAAATTGTTTGCTCTAATGCAAAACCTTCCCATGAAGCACCTAGTTTTGGATAATTCAACAATACCTCTTGTTGATAAATCCCTAATAAAGCATGCAAAATCCCACTGTCTCGAATATAGACTTTGGGTGATTTAACCTGCCGCTTTTTTACATTTTCATGCCAAGGCTGTAATAAGCGAATCATAAATGTGCCTTGTAAAATATCTATATATTTTCGAATATTTGCGTCAGCAACACTCATTGAGCGCGCAAGCTCTGAAGTATTTAGAATATTGCCATGATAATGCGCAAGCATAGTCCAAAAGCGGCGCATGGTTGGAGCAGGAATATGGATGCCTAAATTGGGTAAGTCGCGCTCCAAAAAATTAGTGATATAAAATTCACGCCAATCTTCACTTTCTGTATCTGTGGCCAAATAAGCACGTGGAAAACCACCACGCAACCATAATAAAGATAAATCATCCACTTCACCATAAGTAAACGGTGTTACTTCGATATAAGCAATTCTTCCGGCAAGGCTTTCAGAAGACTGTTGGATTAATTCTTGGGAAGCACTACCTAGAATCAAAAAGTGTAATGGATTATTAATTCTATCAACCAAGTACCTTAATACCGGAAATAAATCTGGTTGACGTTGAATCTCATCAATGACAACCAAGCCTTTTAAGGATTCTAATGCCAAAAGTGGCTGCTCTAATTGCGCTAAGTTTCTAGGGTTTTCCAAATCAAATATCTGTAAAGGCTGTATGTTTAAGTCTCCACTATATCTTCTTGCAAGAGTGGTTTTTCCACATTGCCGAGGTCCTAATAAAGCCACTATAACATGTGTTTTTGCAAGCCTTTGTATTTGTTCAATAAAATTTTGACGAAGGATTTCCATAGTGCTATTATACCTTGAAAATTATATGTATTATAGCAAATTTTCAAGGTATAATATGATTCTTCTATTAGAGAAAAACAAACATGCAGCAAACCGAAGCTTTTGATTTATTGAAAATGGGGAAGAATATTTTCCTCACAGGTGAGGCCGGTTCAGGTAAAACCTATTTACTCAATAAATACATTCAATACCTTAAAGAAAATAACGTTAAGGTTGCTGTCACTGCATCTACCGGTATTGCTGCTACACATTTACAAGGTAACACGATACATTCATGGTCAGGCATAGGCGTGAGAGATTCGCTCAGCGAAGAAGAACTTGAAAAAATAATCACTTCTGATCGCGTGAAACGCAACTACAGAAAAACCCGCGTCTTGGTGATTGATGAGATCTCCATGTTACATAAACATCAATTAGAAATGGTAGATACCATCGCACGTGCCTTACTCAATAGTTCGCAACCTTATGGCGGCATGCAAGTTATCGTATGTGGTGATTTTTTTCAATTGCCTCCTGTTGCTGCTGCAAATACTTTAATGCATGAAAAACAATTTGCTTTTGAAGCTTCCGCCTGGGAAAAAGGCGATTTTTATGTGTGTTATTTGCAAGAACAACACCGACAAATCAATGATCCACTGCATGGTATTTTAAATGATATACGCAGTGGTACTGCAGGTGAGCATACAAAAATCCCATTGCGCACCCGCTATAAAAAAGAACCGCATGGTAATATCAAGGCCACAAAATTATACTCGCGTAACGTAAATGTGGATTTGATTAATATACGTGAACTTGAAAACATTGATAGTCCAGAAAAAATATTTCAGATGACTAGCGTGGGTTATTCACAACTTGTCGAGGGATTAAAAAAGAATTGCCTAGCACCAGAAGAATTAAAATTAAAAATTGGCGCGCAAGTCATGTTTATTAAAAATCATCCACTCGGCAAATACGTAAATGGCACGCGCTGTACTGTGATTGGATTTGATCGTAATGATGGCTGGCCTATTGTTAAAACTTTTGATAATGATACGTTTATTGCCGAACCCGAAAAATGGCAATATGAAGACGATGGCATAGTGCGCGCCACCATCACGCAAATTCCACTCAAACTTGCTTGGGCTATCACGATTCATAAAAGTCAGGGCATGACGCTTGATGCTGCGGAAATAGATTTAGGTGATGCGTTTGAGCCTGGCATGGGTTATGTTGCTTTATCACGCGTACGGCGTTTAGATGGTTTAAAGCTGATGAATCTAAATGAAATAGCGTTGCAAGTTCATCCCAAAATTCTTGCGCATGATAAAATTTTTAAACAATGTTCATTTGACAATGTTGAGTATTTAAAAGCATTATCAAATGATGAAATAACACAGGAACAAAAACAAACCCTCAGTATTCGCTTTGGTGGTTGCGCAATTAAACCAGCTAGCAATAAAGGCAAAAAAGAAAAATCTACGCCCACACATTATGTCACTTTGGAAATGTTAAAAAATGAACTGACCATTGCCCAAATTGCAAATGAACGTGATCTTTCTCTAGGCACAATATTAACGCATATTGAAAAACTGCAAGGTTTACAGTTGATCAACAGCGATCATATTAATCACCTAAAATCCCGATTCGCGCAAGAAGAATTTGATGCAATTTTTTCAGCACTTAAAGCATCAGCAGACGGAAAGTTAATGCCAGTTTATGAACAATTCAATGGTAAATATACTTTTGAAACCATTCGATTGGTGAGATTGTTTGTGCTATAAAATAGTTAGTGTTTCAGGACTTTTTTTATTCACAAGTATAATGACCCCAGTGGTCAAGGTCAGAAGATGGATTCAACACACCAAAATGAGCCCCAAAAAATTTCCTCGCCTTCTTCACAAAGCGCAGCCTCAACATCAGAAATAAATTTACTTGCAAACATAGCCACTACTCTTACGCCTTTAGAAACTTTTGAAGAACAAAAAAAAACAGTTTATATTAAAAAACCCTGTTAATAGTGAACAGATAGATTGGACAACTCTTTTTAAACATTTTCAAGATTATGCAGATGCTATTAACGCTCAAGATTTAGAAGAAGAAGACTCTAGCCCCTTAACTCAACTACCGGATCTTGAATATGAACAACAATGTTTAATTGAAGAAACTCGGACTCAAAATCGCAGAGTCGCAGCATTAGCTTACCCAGCAAGACCAGTGCCTGAACATTTATTAATCGTTAAAACAAAACGTCCAGCTTCTCCAATTTTTGATTACTATCACATTTTGCTTTTATGGCGCGAAAAACGATATAAAGAAGTAAAAGAGAAGAGCATGCCAAAACCTTTGTAAAAGGTAACCTGTTCTTTTGTAAAAAATATTCAGAATTTTTAAAAAAAATAAGATCGATCGTCCTTTGTTTTTAGCAGTTTTAGATAAAGTCAAGCAAGAAAAAAAGATGACTAAATAACGTGGATAATATTTTTGCAAGACCTTTTTAAATGTTTGCACCTACACTTGAAAGTCAAATAGCTTTGCTGTATAATGGCACTAATTTAAGCTGCCTAACCAACATTAAGTATCAGCGCAATAGATAAACCTACAATACAGGGGACGATAAATGCCTATAAATCCATCTAAAATTCAAGAATATCGAAGCGCTCTCATTGCCTGGGTTTCAAATTCATCAGAACAATCTGCAACATTAGAAATTTGCTATATCGCTTCACTAGAACAACCTGGTAAAACGAAAACAACTGCTTTATCAGTTGACTGTGAAAGTAAAGCGCAACGTGATAATATCTTAGCCTATTTAGTAGACGACTCTTGGATTTGTACTAAGTCAGGCAGTAATGATCGTCGCTTTTATGTTTTAGAAGCTCCATATAACGAACTTGAGCCTAAAATCGAACCGGGCGAACGAAGCCTTCTACATGGCTTCAACAACTCTCTCAAGCATTCGGGCCATACCTTTAAGGATTTAACAGGTAATCTAAATTGGGTGGACTCTATGCCATCTTGGAGGAGTTCTCATGTTGGTATCACTAAAGTGATGTCCCGCGGCTCTAGTGAACGCGAAATTATTTTATTGGACTTTTATGATCGTTTTTGGAATGATACTCACAACCAACACATTACAGACGCGACAAATGTAACAATAAATACAGCCATCTCTATAACCCGTCAACTTTTACCAAACAGCGCAGATATCGATAACGCTAAAAAAACAGAAGAAATAAATGCACCGATACTATTGTCTACGATCGTAAAACAAGGTAACGGAATTTGCCGCCATCATGCTCCGACTTGCGCTTACTTTTTGACACGATTGATTCAAGAAAAAAAATTAAATGATGGGAAAATTTATCATGTTCGCAACAATATTGATAAAAAAAGAGCCCACACAATTGTTCTTTATATTCCAAAGAGCAAAGGTGCTTGCTGGTATTTTGATTCACTTAATGAAGACCAAGCTTATAATTTAATGGATGCTAACGATAAAGAATCGCTCATTAAAAAATGGGGTGATAACGATGATGCTAAAAATTACATCAATAAGATATTCACCCGATATCATATTGATCTTCAAAGACCAACCGAATGTCAAGTCATGATCAAGCAAGGTACATCAAAACCAGTTATAAAAACAGACGCGGCTTATATACGGCAACAAGAAAAATTGGCTATTGGTTACATTACGGCTGATATCAACTTTTTGAGTTCAGATTTCGAGGCTAACACTTTCAGAAAAAAACCACAATTAGCAAGCCTGCTTGAAGGTGAACGCAATCAAGATAAATTTTTGTTCATTGCTATAACCCATGTTTTAAATATAAAGAATGATAAAGATGAAGATAAAGTGAGATATCTATGGTCTTTACAGCCTTTAGGAGACTTAAAGAAAAAACTTAAAGACCTGGAGAGCCGAATAGATAGTGACGAAATCAAAAACATAAACTCTAAAATGGGGATAAAGAAATTCTAATCCCCCCAAAAAATAACTTAAATTATTGTAAAGTAATCCCAAAAGGATTATTAAACGTTGTCGCATTAGCTGCGTTAACACAAGGATTAATAAAATCACCTGTAGTTGCATCTACAGCGCAACGCATCACAACATTATTACCTAGTCCACCACCATCTACAACATAGGCATACAAATTACTACCCACCACGTTCAACACCATGCCTACAGGCTGTGCGAAGCTAGGTGTCATAGGTTTACATGATTCAAATGCACCACTTGTCGTGTTAACCGTACATTGTGATACCTGCCCTGTTACGCCAACCACGTTCCATTGCGTAACGTAGGCATACTGCTGACCATTAACTACTGCAAAAGCTGCTTGAATTGCGCCAGGGAGTGAAAAACGCGTACAAGGAGGCACAAAATCACCATTAGACTGAATCTCACATTGCACAATGGCACCACTAGATCCTGCTGAGTCACCATCACCTATGTAGACATAAGGCTTACCATTAAATTCTTGAACAGCCATATAAGTTGGTCCACGTGAGAATGTAATGTTCATATCTTTACAATTATTCACAAGACCAGTTGTTGCATCGACTTCACATTTTTCTACGCTGCCACCAAAACCACCACCGCTGATATAAGCGTATGTATTATCAGTAGTATAAAATGTAATGCCATAAGGATTATAAGTAGGCGTGCTATTTGTACAGGCACTGAGTTGCCCATCGCTTCCTACTTTACACTGATAAAGATTTAATTGGCCACTGTGATCGGCAATATAAGCGTAATTTTGAGTATTAAACGTTGCAAAAGCGATGCTCAAGAAAGTAGCAGAAGCATTTGCACCTGCATCAAGACAAGTATCAAAAAGTCCAGCTGAAGCACCCGATGTGATAATAGGACACTTAAGCACCCTGCCATCACTGCCGTCGGTAACATAGGCATATTGTGAAGACATAACACCAAACTTGTTTAGGTCAACACTCGCTAAAGTCAGGGGAGAAAAGACTGATAATAACAGTAACCCGCATAATAAAGCTTTATCGCGCATGATGGTCCTCTTTTCTTATTTTGTCTTTTAATTATAGTTTATTTTCTAGAACTTAAAAGGTTTGAAAGGTAATACCTTGAGGTTGATCAAATGCAAATCCTGCGTCCGTACAAGTTCCAAAATTTCCGTAGTTTGTGGCATCAATTGGACATACGAGAACGATATTACCGGCGGTTGATGCTATATAAGCATAGAGTTGCGTCCCCAGCATATGCAAAGCAATACCATTGGGGGTTGCAAAACTACCGGCCATTGAAACACAGAAGCTCAGTGTCCCATCTGTAGGATCCACATCGCATTTGGACACCTCATTAGTCGGAGGTAGGGTGATATAAGCATAATTAACACCATTCACTTCAGCAAACACAATATTACTAGCCCCAGTTTCTGGAACATTCAGCGTGCAAGGAGATTGAAAGTCACCATTCGGTAGAACTTGGCATTGCGTTACACTGCCAGAACCGCTAGTGAGTCCATTAGCGATATAAGCATAATTGACACCATTAAAAGCCTGGAAAGTGATACCATATGCATCTTGTTCTAGTTGATCAACTTCAACACAATTTTCCAGTAGTCCTGAACTTGAAACAACACCACATTTATAGAGCCAAGGCTGCACATCATTAGGAACAGTTATATAAGCATAAAGCGCATCGCTGGTGTTAAACGCCATATCTATGGGCGAGTTTATCAGTGCATCAGGATTATTATCAATGCAGTTACTCAGTTGCCCCAAAAGATCAACATCACACAATATAGGGACATCAAAATAATCAGAAATATTTGCGTATAACGTACCAGCTACTGTTTGAAACGTAGTATTAAAAGGGGTCTGCGTTCCAGAGGCACCTGAGTCGATGCAGTCATCAAACAAACCGGTAGATGGCCCAGAAGTAATAAGCCCACATTTTAAGACTCTTCCTTCCCCACTGTCACCCCCACTGTTTGCAACATACGCATATGAGTCAAGCAGTATTGGCGTAATCTCTAATAAGATATCTTCAATCAAATCACTTTGATTAATATCTGGATCCACAATAAGTTGTTGGTTCACCATTTGGGTCGCATTATCACCACAGACTGGGGTAACCGTCACAATAATTGTACAAGTATCCTGTGCATTTAAACGCATGTCGTCCAGACAAGTTCCACCAGTTAAAACTACAGTTGAAACAACCTCATCTATTTTTTTAAGCTCAATATTATTTAACGCAATAGTCGAAGGTGTATTATTTTTCAAGGTATAAGTTAGCACCTGTGGCGTTGTATCACAAACAGCGGGACTGACAATCGATGGTGTAGGTCCGAATAACTCCAAGGCGCAAGCTGTGGCAGTGTTTTTGCCGCACGCAGAGGCATAGGCCGCAACATGCCCAATTGCAAAAAGTAATATGCTTATGAAAAGAAAGAGTTGTTTACGCATACACATTCTCCTACGAGGGGCTTATTATTTGAGCCTTTGATCTTTAGTAAAAATTTATTATGATTGGAGATATAGTGAGAGTCAAACATTTATTGATTTTTCCTACCTTGAGAATTAGGATAATTTATTAAAAAGGTACGGATACGTATCTATATCAAGGCTAGAAAATGATTCCGATGGTGCGTTTGATGTCATAAGTTTGAGGTCGATAATTAAACGCTGTGTTTCCGATTTTGGCCTACTCGCAACTTGCCAAGTTTTTTGCAAGAATGGATCAGTATCCATATGCTTAAAAAATTCATACAATGTAATGCTGGTGATATTATTCATATCAATAGAATCTAAAAATTTTATCAAATCCGAATACTGACCATATGAAAACCGAAAATTATTTTTAATGGCTCGCGGTAAATTTTCTTTAAATTGATATATTGCAAGCTTTAAGATATTGATGATCAATATTTTTATCCCATCATTCAGATCTTTAAACAACCAGTTGATATGACTGCTTCCATTAATGAGCTGCCCTATCCTGGCATGTAACAATGTACAAATACTGTTTTTTGCATCTACACGAACTTCATTATCCACATAATCAACGATCACCTTTAAGTCTTGCATATTTTGAATTTTCTCATTTATTTTATCTTTTAACTCATTGAGTAGAAATTTAAGTGCGACACGCTCCTGGGAGGGTAAAATAATGTTGAAGTCTGCTGTACTTTTAATTAAATCACTGACAAATACTTTGTAGATGGCTGGGATTTTTTCTGGTTGCGACCATCTCATGTGCCAAACAAAATCCCTGGGTTGAAATTTTCTAATTGCAACTGATTCATTTTTGAAAAATTCACATATTTCCTGCGTTTTTCCCTGAGGAAGAAAGTGCAAACAAATATAAAAAATGACATGGTTAGTTGAAATCTTGTCACGAGCATCAAACAATTTTACCAGGTGTGACTTTAATTTCTCATAAGCTCTTACGCGCAATAAAGAAGATAATGGTTTAAATATATAATCCCCATTCTGATGAGCAGTCTGAATCCTATGATATAGAGGATGCCTTTCTTTGAATCCGTCAGCAAATGTCGAATCATTTTCATCATAAATTGGATTATTATTATTTTGCTGAATTTCTTGGATAAGTTTCAGCAGCCCAGATTCAAGTGCATCATAGGCTATTTCTTGTGCTTCTGAAATCTCTGCTGCTGCAAGCGCGCTCATGACAGCACCAAAGCCTTCTAAACTTGGCTTGGGAGAATAATTTTTCAAATATAAAGTTTCAGTAAATTTGTTATCATCCGCTAATTTTTGGCACAATAATTTGCATTGTGACACTGTAAGAAATTTAATAAAATCAGTAAAATCCTCAGCGCTGTTAATATCTACTTTTGCTAGAATGTTTTTAAAAAAATCATTTTTATTTTCTACAGAAAGTTTTTTTATAGACAAAATTCTATTAGCCTTACTGATACTATTAGTGGCAGCAATTAAAATTTCACGTTTTTCACGATAAATTTCATTTTTTTGAATCTCATCTTGACAGTTGCCAATATTTTGTATAAAAAAATAAAATTCTTGAAATTTTTGAGGCAGCTTATCTCTTGCTTCTTTTAACCCGTCTTTATCTAAGAACGCTGCATCGACTAAAAGATTAAAAGAATGGTGCTCTTCAAAAATTGCGAAAGTTTTTCTGCACTGCTGAATAGAAAAATGCTTCAAAATAGAAACTATCATTCCTGATTTTATAGCTGCTCCAGTCTCATACTTAGCGCGGAATGAAAAACCCCGCTCAAAAAATAAGAAATTGTCTCTTATAAAAATAATCATGTTAGCAAAATTTTTATTTTCAGCAGGTAAATATTTTGCTATATTTTCGATAAAACCATCAGATGTAGGATCATATGCTTCAGTAAAAACCTCATACTCGAGATTAACTTTTAGGAAATGCGCAGCAAACGGCAACATTCTGCGCATTAAATTTTCATCATTGAAATTCGCCATGGCGAGCAATGCCAGGAATTTTTGTCTGAACAAATCAAGAGTTGAAGGGATATATGGAGTACAATGAAAATGAACTTCTTTTGCACTTTTCTCTACCAATGTAGCAAGGCTCGTTTCCAGAAGTATTCTTGCTTCCTTGAGATTAAACTTATCACAAACCTCAAAACAAAGAATATAATTTGTTGTTCCAACATAACTTAAATATGGGAAATTATTCAGTACATTAGAAAGACCAGTAGCATTTTGGGTAAGCTGCTTTTGTAATTGTTGTTCAGTCAGTTGTTTATGATTGAAACTTTTCATAATATTTTTCTTTGCACTCCACTTTTTCAAAAAATTTTCTACATAGGGGCGAGCCTGCCCGGGTTATTATTAGAAAAAACAGCTATTTTATCTTCAATTTTCTTAATAATTTTAGCTTTACCCGGATGTCCATCATCAATTCGATCCCTTGCGAGCTTTAAATAATAATCGAGCACTTGCCAGTTATCGATGGATTTAAAGGTTGATTTCATGCGCGTACCTGCATCAATTCCAGCATTAATGCTGTCAATCATATAACTTTGTTCTTTATTAGAAGGAAATGTTTCATTAAAATTAGATGGTATATTAATATCAGGTAGTTTATTAATATCAGACATACAAATCTCAACCTCTTTAGTATTTCCCTTAAGTTCGGCTAGAAATAACCTTAACCCATGAGCTGTAAGCGCGTGACCTGATAAATTAATTTTTGCCACACGAGAATCGCTGTTTTTTATTAAATCACAAATCAACCGTAGCTTTTCATCAGTGATGTTACAATCAGAAAAATCTAATTCTGTTACATGGCTATTCTTCTTCAAACCTTCACACAAAAGATTAAGGCCTTCAACAGATATGCCTTGTTCATCTAAATGACAAATGCCTTTATTAATGCTTGCAAAAATCAAAGAGACAATATGCTGATTTTTCTCTAACAGTCTTTTAAGGCTATGCATACTCGAATTAGACATGGTACCGTTGCTCATATCTAGACGTTTAAGTGTTATGTTTTTTTCTAGCGCCTCAAATATGTGTGCAAAATCATTATCTATAATAGGCAGCACTAGTGATTCAAGATGCTCATTAGATAGTAAACTTTGGCCAATGATTTTTGCTGTATTAGCATCCACTGCGCTCTGAAAAGCTAAATTGAGATGGCGAATAGATCCGCATGTCAATAACAACTCAATATCGTGGTCAATCTCACTATTATTTTTTTCATAATTTATACCACCTTTTAAATTAAGATTCGTGATCGCTGTTTGATTATTATCTTTAATCGCACGTGCTATACAGCTTATAACCTGCTCGTCAATCTCAGTTGAATCCAGATTTAAATTAGTGATTTTTGTATTTTTGCTTAATAAAGCATAAAACGTTTGACCGACTTCTTCTTGATCTAGCGCATCAAATGAAAAGGCAGTAAAATCCACATCAGTAACGTTAGTATTATTTTGCAACTCCTCACAGATAAACTTAAAATCATCAATTGTCAGTTCTTCCAAGTTTTGCAAATAGTTATTTAATTCATCCTGAGTCCACATTGATAATAATGAACTGAGTGCTTTACCAACTTCTTTTTGATTGAGTGCACTTAATTTAAATTTTCTAAGATCTAAAGTTGTAACAAGCGTATTATTTTGTAACTCCTTACAAATTGACTGCAATTTGTTTATAGGCAGTTTTTCTAAGATTTTTAGTTTTATATCCAACTGAATTTGAGTCAACATTTTATTACTCCTAAATCAAGTTGGTCAGTTTAACAAAATACCATATGCTTATCAATTACAGATAAAATGGGATATTTCAACAAAGCCAAACCATGCGCTTGTACTTCGCCATGACGAGTAATGCCAGGAATTTTTGCCTGAACAAATCAAGAGTTGAATATTTTAAAAGACGAATTTCATAAAAAAAAGAAATCAATATTCGCCTCAAGTTAAATCCATTAGAAAAAAAAGAGCTCTATTTCTCTCTTCCTCCAAAATATAGACCCACTAATAAAACAATGCGCATGTTGCTTTATATCACAATAAGTGTCGTTACTTTTACATTTTAGGGAATGCATAACGAAAATATCGGCGAAAGCATAGATAAAAAATATAAAAAAGTTAATGCTACATGCAATTCATGCAATGGAACTTTTGATAGTGAGCTTCTCAATGGCTCTTGCGATAATACCGATTATTCCGACAGCAAAGATGATTTAAATAAACTGTTAGAAAATTGCTGTCAAAATTCAACAAGCAGCTGTATGGATGACATTAATAAACAAGCTAATCAATATTGCGAACAACGGACAGAATATTTTTTGTCATTGGGCGCAATGGTGGCTTTTGCACTTATTGCATCACTTATTTTGTGTTGTTATAAAACAAGTAATGTAGCCAAAGCAAAATACGATACTATTCCCGACTCCCCCGATAAAACCTTAACGTCATCACAACATGATGTTTTGAATAATATCATGAAGAAATGGTAATCCCCCCATTTATAACCAAAGTTAAAGGCTTAAGTTACTAATTGCCTCAGATGGTTAGGAGGTATTCCTCCGATTGCCATATTTGGCCGTTCATTATTATACACCCATAACCATTGTGTCACCTGTTCTTGCACTTCGGTTATACTGCTAAACAGATGCTGATTGAGTAAATCGTAACGAACCGTACGATTATAACGTTCGATATATGCGTTCTGTTGTGGATTACCGGGCTGAATAAATTTCAGTGCGATATCATTTTCTTTTGCCCATCTTGCAAGCGAAATACTTACATACTAAGGCCCATTATCACAACGTAGCTCCTTTGGTTTACCTCGCGATTCAATCATATGATTCAACGAACGGATAACACGTTCAGCCGGCAACGAAAAATCAACTTCGATGCCAATACCTTCGCGATTAAAATCATCGATTACATTAAACAAGCGATAACTGCGCCCATTTTCTAATTGGTTATGCATAAAATCCATAGACCAGCATTGATTAACTTCTTTGGGTACAGAAAGTGCTTCGGGTTTTTCTCGCACTAATCGCTTTTTAGGCTTGATACGTAAATTTAATCCTAGTTCCTTATAAATCCGATAAACCCGTTTATGATTCCATTTAAAATGCTTTACATTGCGCAAATATAAAAAACATAAACCAAAACCCCATGTGCGGTATGTTTGCGTTAAACGCACTAACCAATCAGCAATCTGAATATTTACATCACGCAGCTTTGCTTGATATCGATAACAAGTTTCACTCATGTTAAATATCTCACAAGCTAAACGAATCGAAATGTTTTTTTCTAATACCGCCTTCTGCGCCAATGCTCGTCGACCAGAGGGCGTTACCACTTTTTTTCAATCGCTTCCTTTAGAATCTCAGCTTTCAAACGCTCTTCTGCGTACATCTTCTTTAACCGCATGTTCTCAGCTTCTAACTCTTTCAAACGGGCCATCATCGATGCATCCATCCCGCCATATTTAGCTTTCAATTTATAAAATGTGGCTGAACTCATGCCATGCTCTCGGCAAAGCTCCGGCACAGGCGTGCCAGCATCAGACTGTTTTAGTATCGATAAAATTTGATTGTCTGTAAATTTTGATGTCTTCATAAAAACTCTCCTTCCTTTAAGATTACGAGAAATTTCTACTTTTAACATCAGTTATTTTTTGGGGGGATTACCACTTTGTGAAGAGCTTAAGATAGACTGGAATTCTACAAAAGATGATGTCAACCAAAACAATCAACATGCTGGCGAATGGAAAATTAGTCATTGTTAGTTTGAAGAACGAGTATAGATGCTTTTATTCTCAGGTTATGTCATTATAAAACATCTTTATGCCATCAGCTTTCAATTGAAGGCTACGCATGAGCGAAAATATTACGTCCGGCAAATGCCCAGTTGTGCACGGCGCTACAAATCTTGGCATGCGCAAACACTTAAGGCAGGTCAACTATTAACGGGTGAAGCTGGTATTCTTACACCGCTTATCAAATAAATTGTCGAAGCATTTCTTAATACCGAAATGGATGAGCATATGGAGCAATGCGCATCTAATAACATTCAAAATCGGCGTAATGGTGTTTCTAAAAAACACTTTGCATTCTCAAAAAACCCCAATATGTCAGCCAAACTTATTTTAGTTGAAATTTGTAGTCCTTTATAAAATTGAGTAAGTTTTTAATTAATAACGCACTTGGCAGTATTTCTAAGCTTTGGCGTGATCAAAGATAAGTCAAGGAAAGCTATGGCTATATCATCTCCATACTGCTCCAACTGTGTTCCAGTTAGAAGCGTTTGGCGTTGTGCTTCAATCGTTGAAACCACGTGGCGCACCAAACACTCAGTGCGTGTTTGCGCGTTATGCATATTTTCTAGTATTGGATTAAATAGCTTTGCATCAATAATCGCTTCATGATAAAGCAATTGGTTGGCATATTGCTTTTTTTGCTTAAGCGTTGGTAATCCATCTACAATGCCATCTGAGAAAATACACAAATGGCTACCTAAGGAAATATGCTGATCAAACACGTGCACTTCATGGGGTTTAAACGCGTAGGGAAATTGTGCAACGCCTTTTTCCGTCACAATAGATGGCGCTATTGTTTCTATTGATTTTTTCTCTGCATTCCAAACGGCTAATAAACCATCCCCTATATTAAAGCCTACAATGCGATACCCCTCTTCTTCTGCAAAGACACGCGCACATAATAATGTGGTATTTTCCATAGGTGATTTTTGTATGAGTTCCTTTTTGATGATTAAGACAATTTCATTCATTGCACTTAATATTTCGTCTGGATGATCAAATAGCGATAGTACACGTATTGCTTGTTTACTGGCAAAATGCGCGCTTCTCGCAATGGTTTTATCTTGTGGCTTATCACCAAAATGTCCTCCGCAACCATCACCTAAAGCAACCATTAATCCATCGACATTACCTTTATTATCTAAATGATTAGCAACACACATTGCATCTAATATATGACTTTCATTTTCTATTTGTTGAAATTGGGGTTTATTACTAGTAAATGTGCTACCCACTATTGCATAACCACTTTCAGGAGGCACGTTTTTTAAAATAGACTCTACATTACAAAAACGACTTTTATCAAAAAGAATTTGATGTTTGGCATTAATGCCTGGAGTAATTGCATGAAAATAATCTCTATAAATCGCTGTAGTATATTGAGAAAAACACGCTGCTTTCCAACCTAATGAATTCATATTTGATAATGCTTGTTGTAATTTTTCGACTTTCACAGCATGTTCTGTTTTGTACAACCGGATTAAATCAATGATTTTGTACGCAGCATTAGATTTCTCTAATCCAGTAAATTGCTTTAAATAAAGTTGAATATATTCAATAAGATCAGAAACTGTATCAAACTTTTCTTCAGCATTACTTATAAAATATAAATCAATTTTACGACTCATTAATTCATCTGTAATTTTCATTTACTTTCCTTTAACATCATTAATAATTTAAGCTATAAAGTAAGGGATGTTGAGCGATCGATGATTGAGCTGTAAGTTGTAGTGGTGGACAACAATTATTATTATTAGGCTTATACTTGGGATCAGTCTGAGTCTGCCAGCTAATCGCAAGCATTTTTTTTAAGATCTTTTTTGCAGATTGCCGCGCTTCTTGTTGTTTAATAACCAGTTCCATCTCTTCTCGATGTTTCCTTTTTTCTTCATGATGTGTCTGCAAACCATCTTGTAATGTTTTAATGACTTTACTTTCATTCTCTCGCACTTTTAAGGCCCACTCATATTCTGTTTGAATACTTGATACACCATCTGTGACAAGAGATATTGATTCCAGCTTCAGCGCCAACAAATTTTCTCCATACAATCCGCGTGACCAAATGGCAGCATATAAACAATTAAAAGCGTTTAAATATTTATCTGCATCAAAGTCTACATTTCGAGTTAAAGTGGGATCTTCTTTACGCACGCAATATAAATAATCTTTTTTTATTTTTTCGAGTTCTTCTAATACAAAATAAAGATCATCCAATCCCGCCTCAGTCTGCGTTGCAGCATATTGATGCTTTTGGGTATAAGATAATAACAAATCTACTAATTTAGCCTCTAATATTAAATTTCCTGCTGTTATAATTTTATAAACATTATCAGGAGAGTCCGGCAAAGCGGGCATATTAGAGATGGCATCTGTCGGTTGAGTAAAAGATGCAAAAAATATTTCTATTGTTTTAATAAAATCAAGATTAATATCTAAACCTACATTATTTGTATTGGATATATACATCATGGGTACAATTTGTTGAGATTTCATTTCAATCCAATCAGGTACAATTAAATCTAATTGAATAGTACTGTTTATTTGTTTTCTAACCAATGCACTTTTAACTTCTAAAACCTGCTGGATTTTAAAAGCGGTTTCCTGCTCTTTTACTCTAGTCAGATCAATCGCCGTAAACTCACATGCGCACAATATCTCATACAACGTATTTATATAACTAGGATTTTTAATATAAAACTGCAACTCCTTTAAATAAAAAGTTTTTGAAGATTTTTCGGGATTAAAAATAAAATCAATTACTCGATTAAGATGAGAAAAATATGCAAACAAAACAATAAAAGAATTTTCTATCCACATATTATCAGTTGACTCCACCGTCGTGCCTGAAGCGTAACCCCAGCTTTGTTTAGCTGCCCTGTCTTGCTTCATTGTTTGATATTCATGCATTAAAGGTAAAATTTTTATTTCAATTATGCTTGATAAAATAACACGTAATTTATGTTCTACATTAGATGTCTTGAAATGTGAATCTATATTCATTATTTCTTTAAGTTTATATTTTGACCAATTAATAAGCTTTTGAATTTCATCAATTGCTTTAATCGATACAGCATTCCTGTTTATTTCATCGTTATCTGATTGATTTTTACCAATAATAGAAGGAGGCTCAGTAATCTTTGGAATTAATGTCGTTGCTATTTGATTTATTTCTACACCCGCTGTACCTATTGCAGTAAAACCACAATACGATAATATTTTGCATACAGCATCAATATTATTAAAATTCTGAGTGATATAAAAATAGGCAGCATCTGGTGATTTAGCATCAAATCTCTTGAGTAAAACTTCATTATATTCTGCAATGTTGTAATACAAAAGATTAAATGCATAGATCTTTTGGTAATAAACATTAGAATTTAATAATTTATTAATATTAACCCATTGTTCAACTTGAATAGCAGGCCGTAAAATTTCTCGCTCAATTTTTTGCGACAACTCTAAACGCAACTGCGCATGCATTGTTTCTTTAGTTATTTTATCTTTAGGAGCCAGTGTGTTGACATCATCGATACGTTGCGTTAACCATAGAATAAAATTTTCTATATACTTGGGGAGCTCGATCTCCTCATTATTATAGTGAACAAACACTTGCTTCGCTCCGTATGGAATTTTGATTATTTGTTGTATGCTGCTGATTTGAGAGGGTGACTTTAGCAATGGGAGCGACTGTTGTCAACAAAACACCCGTACTGGAGGAGTTCACTTCATCTATTTCTTGCTGGTGCTTATCTTTCAATGTTTGTAACCTATTAATAAGCTTCTGCTCAATTTCTCTGACTTGCAAAGCCCACTCATATTCTGCTGGAATACTAGAAATTCCATCTGTGACAACATTTATCTCATCTAATTTAAGCGTTAATAATGATTGTCCATACAATCCTCGTGACCAAATAGCTTGATACAAACCATCAAAAGCAAGCAAAAACTTGTGACCATCAAAACCTATTGTTTGTGTTAGAGCTGGATCTGTGTTGCGTAAATGTTGTAAATATTTCTTTTTAATACTTTCAACGCTCTCCAAAACAGCATAAATACCATCCAACCCTTCTTCACTGTGCGTTGCAGCATGCTGTATTGTTTGCGTATACCCTAACAACACACGACTTAATTCTGCTTCTAAATTCGGAGTCCCTGCAGTTAAGATTTTATAAAGACGCTTTTCCTCTTGTGGAACCTCAGGTTGTCGTTTTTTATGAAAAACAAAAAAAGATTCAGACAATAAACTCAAAAATGCTTGCCACATATTAGGAGTTTTTTTATTCAAGTCTTCTTGTTCAAATTTTTGAGTATAAATACGCAGCTGGTCTTGATGTAGTTCTTGATGTACAAAATAATTTTGTATATTTTTGTAGGCTACTTTATCATCTATATTATTGATATCGCGTTCATTCTTCGGCAAACCAGATACACTTTGTAAATAATTGAGTAGAATTGATTTATTAAATAAACGATCCACTGCCTGTGCAACACCTGGTGCTACAAATTCACTACTCAAAATTTGTACATCATAAGCGGTATAGTGTGGATGTTTGATAAATTCCAGTCCAAAAATACGAGCCCCATTCATATCTTGTACTTCATATTCTATTTTTTCTAATATATTACGCGCTAATAATTCTGCTAATAAAGTACGTACCCCTTTTATATATTTAGTTAATTGGGGTGGTGATTCTGTGTGTTGTATAATAATCTTAAAATGAGGAATATAATTGCTGGCAACCAATAATTTGGGTGAAGACAGTGAGAGCCGTGCTTGAGCGCGACCATTACGTTGATCTAACGCCGAAAGAAATGATTGCGAAGCAAACTCATAAGTGTATTTATTATTGTGCGTGGTCTGTAATTTTATACCCGCGGAGGCTTGATTTTCTTGGTTAACCTCAATGCTCAACTGTTTGGGCGCTATGACACGAGAATAATAACGGCGCTCATATAACCAATCACCTAACATGCCTAATGCACTAATAACTGCTGCAACAGCCGAGAATACGATAAGTGCACTGGCCAGTGGGACTGCAATGACTTTCATAAATAAAGCAGCTATCATGGCAAACATAAGTGCCAACATAAGGAAGAAAAAGATAGCAAGATATCCTTGTAGGCGAGTGAGTTGAGCCTTGGGTATTTGCATGAGTTTTATCTCTCACTTATATTATATTATTAAACGTCACTTATGATTATAACATGAATAAAAAATGCCTATTTAGCCTTATGTGTATATTCCCGTTCGTTATCCAACAATTTATCGTTCCATTCTAATATTATTTTTTTCAGTTCATCTTTTATTGTAGTATTGATATCTTCTATGGTCTGAAATGAAGATAGTTTGACATCCAACCCATTAATGTCTATAGTAGGTATTGAAACAAATGTTTTGGCCCCTTCCTTACAGTACAATTTCCATGGTCCTTTTTCCTCTTTAATCAGCGCAAAAACTTTTGCCGCCACACCACTACGTTTACCTAATCTTGTATTTATTTGCTCCAAATCACTTCCAAATTCCAAAGAAGTAACAAGCGCGTTACTGAATAATAAAGTAGGTGAAATAGATGAGGGTGTGCTACTTGATGAACCGGTGTCACTTTTTGCCTTCGCAGCATTAACTGCTGCTGCTGAAGATATAGTCTGTGTCTTCAATTGTTCCTCCTCTACCCGCAAGTGTCGAACTGTGATATTAGACGCTCTTGAAGAACCATTAGGACTAATTGGAGTTCTTAGCACAGGCACCTGATAATGCTCTACTTTTCCGGCATGTACCTGGTTAATCAAATTTTCTAATTCGTCCCATAAGCGATGTCCCGGACAAATGCGTTGGAATTTCTGATTGTTACAATATTTCAGTAGCGCATTAACAAGATTTTCTTCATTATAAGTTGAAGGGGCATCCCGCAACATTCCTTCTTCAATAGTTAATATGCCATCAAAATTTCTAAAAAATTCATCTTCAATATCTTTATAAAAACGATAAGCTGTTGAATTTCTATATACAGCTATTGTATGTTTTAATTCAAAAATAAATCGTAGAGGTCCGCGTACTAAATTTCCTTGATATAAGGTATCAGTAGATAAATCACGCCACAAACCTTCATCTAAATGCTGATTCCTAATAGGCGTCTCACCTCTGTGATTTTTAAGATGAAGTAGTTCCTGATTTTTATCATAAACATCTATAATCCATTTAATACTACTTAACATCAAAACGCGCTCATAAGAATCAACTGGTTCAGCTAACCAAGCATCAGTTAAATAATGTAAATAGGTATTTCCTGTTGCCTCATCTGTTATTCTAAATAATTCATTTAAGCTATTCGTGGTGGTATGTAAATTAGGTTGTAATCCAGGGTCTAATAATGTTAAATGCTCGAAATACAGATAAGCCTTAAAATTGCCTGCTCGAAATAAATCACTTAAGGAAGTAAAATCAATATGATTCCGCCCAAGTAATTTTCTTAATTCTATAGCAAAAACAATAAAAGGTCCGTAATCACGCCTATTCCACTGCACAGTTTCGGGTAAATTGCGAACAATACCCCGATCGATTTGCGCATTGTTACCTGTAATCACAATTGGTGTTAGCCCAACACTTGCGGTCGAAGATAGCACCAATGCGGTGCTAGATGATGTTGATGGCGCTGTCATAACAGCGTTGTTATAGCAATATTCCATATAGCTTACAAATGCCCTTGCTTTGTTTTGCGCTAATGCCATTTCAAATGCATACATAGGTGGAGTAGTCGTATTTTTAATATCAACAGGTGCACCCAGTTTAACAAGCAATAAAAAACAATCCTCGTCTTCATTACAAGCTGCTTGATGTAAAGGATAATTATTGTTTGCATGCCAGCTTGGAGCTTGGATATAATTTATAATTTTTTGTCTCAGAATGGCGTGTTGAGCTCCAGGTGCTAATAACCAATCATTTAACAACGAACGTCCAGGCTTACAGCTTAATAACCAATAAAAATGTTTATGATTTAAATTTGGATCTGTCGTAGCAAAAATTGTATTAAACATCCACAATAAAAAATTTTCTCTGAGTTGTACTGCATCAGTTTGGGCAGCCAATATAGATGTGTATTGTGCTAAATATGCTGAAATTTCTGGGATGCTTTCCTGAACAAAGGCTTTTAATATAAAATTTTCAAAAGCAAGCTTAGGTATAGCGCCACTTTCAACACCTATATCATCAACAATATTACCATCTCCTATTCTTTTTAATTCGTCAAATTTCTCTGCCGTGATTTTATTTCGATTCAAATCAATAACAATGGCACGTTTCTCATTATGAAAATAATTCACTAAAGATTCAGCAGCCAGATCACCTAACATATTTCCCCATAAATTGATTTCTCCCAATTTACAATTCGGATCATACAGCGCTGCAGCAAGCATCATTGCCCCTCTATTGCCAATCTGATTAAGACCCAAATTAACTTCTTCGAGTTTGCAGTCTCTATTTTTTAACCATATAACTAATTCTTTTACACCACTATCTCCTAAACGATTACACGCAAGATTAAGAGAAGTAACCCGAGAATGAGGCTGATTAAAACCAATATCGATCAGTTTTTTCAGCGCACTTTGACCTATCTTCTCTCCGCTCAGATGAACTGCATTAGTTTGATTTGCTGGGTCAAGTAAATTAGGCAATATTTTATTAATGGCGACAAGACTTTGTATATCATCACACAATTGTATAGTACGTGCACCACCATCTGTTTGCTGAATATTTACTGCAACGATCTGATTATTATCAATTAAAATTTGTTTAAGTATCCGTGCAGCGTCTAAAGATAAATAAGGAAAATTAACAACAACAGGGCCGCCGCGTCTCATCATTACTAAAATTTTATTTAATGTTATCAGTGCATGTAATGAATCCAATGATGATTGACTGATGGAATTACCTGAAAAATATAGTGTGGTAATCACGGGCAGAGGAGTTGCTATGACATCTGCCCAATTTTGCAATTTTTTAAGCAATGATCTCTTAATTGCCTTAGCACCTTCTTCTCCTATTCCATTGGATGACAAATCCAATGTATTTATTCTACAATTTTCATGACTGAGTATCGCAGCAATAGTTTTTGTATGATTATCATCTAAATGATGCATAGAAAGATTTAAACTATTTTCAGTATTGCCTGCACTTATCACATCAATTAACATATTCCGAACGACTGAGGGTAAATCAGAAAATGATGATGGTATTGATGAAAGACTTGCTTGATGTGGCAAGTATAATAATCGTCTCCATGTCTGCATCCCCTTCAATCGCGTACCGTCGACTACCGCACGAGCAGTTACATCTTGCACATCTTTTATCCATAGGTAATCAAGTCTTGCACATCCTAATGCCGTTAACAAAGTCATTTTTTTACCAGAAAAATCTATACTACGCAAATTGACCGAGTTGGAAATATCTAATGATTTTAACTTAGGAAAAACAACAGCCTCTATTTTACTAATAGCAGTACTCTGTAATACCAATTGGTTAAGGTATGGTGCATATTGAGCTATTATTGGCACAATATCATTTCTAAGCAGAGAACAATTTGATAAATTCAGGGTTCGCAAGTGTTGTCCTGCAAAAGAATTTTGTAATATATTAGTTAACAATTCATTAGTTAATGAACTAGAAAATTTCCTCAAGTCAAGATCGGTAAAATTCACTCCAGCCATTAATTTTAAAATAATAACATGTATTCTCTTTAATCCATCAGAAGTATTATGCCCATAGTAAGAACCTAAGTCATTTGCAAGAATATTATCATATTCTCTTTTAATCAAAATATGTCTGTACCTTATACTTAGACGATTAAAGTTATTAATTTCCTCTGAGATATTAAGACCGACTACAGGTGCATTTTTGAGTAATCTATTGATAATCCCTTCACCATTAGCTTGCGTTAAATTTTCAAGTTGAACACGTGCGCTATGATAACCTAAACTGGGATGCGTACCTTGATGTATGGCCAAGGCTTCGCCTTGTGTATACACTATAACGGCTGTAGGTGAAGAAGTAGAACGTAAATTTTCAGGAGAAATACTCGCGCCTTTCTTGGTTATTAAATAATATTGATCTGTAACAGCCCAAAATCTGGCTAAAGGTATTACTGTGGCTTTCAATTTTTGTAAAGAATTGACATTAAACATATGTAATGCACGTTCGTTTAATTTACTTAAGGTACCATATCTTTTCATAATATCTTCACTGGTACGGCATTCTAATGCAGGCTCATAATAATTTTCTAAGAAACCTTGACCACCATTAGGATATAAGGGAATAATCTGTTTTAATAGTTCAATAGGCGTTATTTGTAAATTTTCACGGCGATGCACTTGCAAAATGCTTTGCAATAAATTAATACGTTCACTTAATATTTGAATTATTTCTGCAGACAGAGGAACAGTTAATAAACAAGACTCTGGCTCATTTTTAGGGAAAAACTTTGTCCATTCATCTGTTCCAAATAGTTCTTTAAAACTATCGTCACCTGGGTTTGCAGGATAATGTGCTCTAAAAGAATTTACATCAAATATTTCCTTATAGCATGCATGCTCAGCTCTCATTTCCTCTAGCCATTTTTCAAGCATCGCATGACTATCTATCGCTAAAAATTGGAGCACAATTGGGTCATCTAATTCAAGTGCTTTTGTCATTTGCGACAAACATAATAGGATGCTCTTTACATGTAAAGTAGGTATATCATCCATTAAACCAAAATATTTTTTTTTCGGTGTAGTGGGATCAAACCAACCACGTTCCATATCAATACGTTTTAAATCATATTTACCATCAGATCTTTCAGTTAAAAAATAATCACTTTCTTTATCATCTTCTGGCATCGTGATTAATACTCGCAAAAAATGTGCAAAAAAAGAAGCAAAGGTTATTTTATCAACCAAACCCTCGTCCCAAGTATCACGTTTATTCAAGCTCATCTCACCCATATCAACGCTCAACTGCACAGCCATATCAGGCTGACCATCTCCACGTGATATTTTGGCAATTTTTGTTTCTACACAAAATCCTGGTCCTATTAATCGTTGCATCAAACGAGAAATTTGATATTCAACGGAAGATTGTTCTGGGAGTATTTTAAACCAAAATCTAGGCACACGAGGTGATGTTGACTTGACAGGCAGAACTAAATGACGTCCACGCACTGTATTTGGGATATCATCAAAACTTTTAAATCTAAATTTTGATTTGACCGCAGCACTTTGCAATTGACTAATCACATTGCTTTTTAATGCCCATTGTGTTGTTACGGCAACATTTCTATCTGAATCATAAGCAGCTGTAGTTAAATATAAAGGTCTTAGGTTTGAATCTAAAGTATCTGGTTCTTGAGGAGAAGCTAAAAATTCATTCAGATTTTTGGCGAACCGTTTATCTGCTTTTGCACTTGCAATAGACCAACCATTTGCCATGGGGAAAGTGTACAATCGAGGTAATATATTATCCATGATTCTTTTACAGTCTTCAGGAATAGTAAAACAATGATCCACTGATCCTGCTTTAAATTTTAACAAAATCTGGTAAAAAAGTTTTCTAATGACTTGGTTATATTCTGTTGTTAGTTTATCTTGACAAAATGATTGATAAACACTCATGTATAGTAAGGGATCACCTTTTTGACACACCCAAAATGCCAATGAATGAATAATAGTGTGCACCTTGACAGATAAGATGGCATTAGGAACTGGAGCATTGAGTGCAGTTTGCAATATTTCAATTAATTTTTCTATATTAACTATTTTTCTATCTTTTTGATCTTTTAATAGCAAATAAAGTGGCAATAGTAAGTACTGCTTTAGTTTTTCAAGAAACTCAGCCTGTTCAGCAGTAAAATTTACAGCACTAGAAGTATTCCTAATAACTTGCAACTGATTCATACTATCTGCTATTAAAGTGCAAAATTCATCAAATAAAAATCCTGTTACTCTTAAGCGATTTAATTTCCCCACATAAAAATCAGAATGAAGATGTGCGTCAGAATAGTGAAGTAAAGTTGTATCATCTATCCAATAATAAAGAGGCGCAATATATTCCTTTTTAACCTTCATGGCTACGCTAGATGTAACGATGCCAGCAACTGGTACATTGTTAACCATAATGCGCTCAAAATCATGAGCTTGTATTAAGTATTTAGCTCGATCAATATGATTTATTTTTAACAATTCTGAAAGGTTATTATGGTACTGTTCCCATAGACTTTCAGAGCCATAAATGAAATGACCAAACATCAGTGAATGAACAGCAGTATATTCTCCTGTTTGTATTACAGTCATCAATTCATTAATGGTTCCAAATAACCGACCAGAATTATCCAATGAAAAGTGGTTCGAACCCAAAGTCGTAATACTCACATCTATTAAATCGACTATTTTTTGAAAATAGTGTTCATGAGCTTTAGTCGGATCATTTAATGTATCTCGCCAATTTTCAGATTCAAGTTCACTTTCTAAAACAAAATAATACTCTAAATCAGATTGAACGCCAGCTAAACCATTCGCATAAGAACCTGTTAAAACAATGCTAAATTCACAAGGGGGAGGACTTATTAATTCGCAAGCATTTTCAATAATTAATTTAATTAAATCTCGCTGTTTAAAAACAAAATCTGTTTGCTTGGATTTAATATTTTTATTATTGACATCAGTTAAAAAGTCATTTTTAATTTGCGTATAGGTATCATGCCATTTTTTCCATTTAAATTCTGATATTACCTCCGCACTTGAGTAAGGATACTTAGTGCTGGCCAAGGCTGTTAACAATTGGATTCGTAATGGCTCTGTAGTAAGAGTAAGCGGCGTGAGCTGATAAAGATCACTATATAGATTCCAAGCCAGCTTAGGTTGATCTGTATAATGTAAACGCTGCGCTAGCTGACGTAATAAATTAAAGTGTTTATCTAGCTCTGCTGTATTATTAACGTTTTTTAAACAATTTTTAATAAGATATTCTTTTACAATCACATATTCCACCAGCACCACTACTGAATTTATTCTTTTTATATTCTCAGTATCCAGCGCATTAGAAAAATAGCTCTCCAAAGCTTTTTTTTGTTGATCAATAAATGTATGCCTAAGCGTTCTTGAAGGAGAATTTCTAGGTGAAAATTTAACATGTGTACTGCCCGCACCATTTTGCGCATCACCTAAATAATTATTTTTTTGTCTTAATAATTCTGCATGATTATTAATTTGCGGCCAATGTGTTACAGTAAATAAAAAATCCCATATTTTTAAGAGTTTTAAAGCATCATCAAAATGTTCCTTTTCAACAAAATACTTAATTAAAGACAACAGCAGCGGTATGAATTTATTCATCAACCTCACGCTATCACGTATGGTTAATTTATAATCTTCTAAAACAACTATCATCTCATATACTTGAGACCAGTCATTTTTACTCAAAGACTCTTGGGCCGCATCTAAATATATTATTAGGGCATCAGTGATACTCATATTACCTCTACTTGGATCATTAAATTATATTTTCATAATTACATAATTTTACAGTCTATTTTAGTTCTGTTTCTATCTGGTACGTTCACAGCTACATTACTATTCACAACGGAATTCTCTATGGATTCGCATAGGTAGCGCCATTGCTTTACATCAGGTGCTTCAGAACCTTTCTCCTGCTCTCCACGTGTTGCCATATTTTGACATTGTTGTTTCAAAGTCAGAACAAATTTCTGAAATGCTTGCGGTGAACTTTGGTAGTGTTTTTTTGCCATGGTCAATAACTCTCTTAAGTCATTATCACTCCACGGCTTTTGTGCAGATAAACCCACACCTTTATGTAATAAAAATTCCACTACTGGAAAATGAAGCGGTCCTTTTTCAAGCGCATACGCCAACGCTCCGCTGCCTTGCGCATCTCCAATATAGAAAGAATCAGGATCGTGTTCAAGCAATGCAGTTAGAATTGCTAGATCGCCACGTAATACCGCATTATGTACAGGAGTCACTTCTAGCGGTGTAGGTTGTTCTTTTTCTGTTTTCGCCTTTGGGTTAGCTTGTGCAGTAAGTAATAATTGAACGCCAGCTGCATCACAAAATCCACTAAAAGTAGCCATATGTAATGGCGTGCGTGCATTACATCCCGGTTGATTAATATTAATTTCTGACTGCGCAGATAAAAATGTTATGACAGGTCCATTCCCCCAATATGCTGCACGATGAAGAGCGCTATATTTCTCTTCATTAAGCTCATTAATCTGTGCACCGTTTTGTAACAGCAGCTGAATAAATAAAACTTGCGCTTTTTGTGCTTCTGTTGTTCGAGGTTTTTCTCTGTCCACACAATAAGTCAAAGGTAACTGTCCATTAGTCATAGCTATTGTTTGATTGAGCAATCCTGGATGCAAATTTTTATCAAATTGCAAAAGCCAAGTGTTCAATGCGGTCACATCATGGCGTTCACAGATGCCAGCTAATGATTGCTGATAATGTTGGACCAAAGCTTGTTTATTATCTTTCCATTGGTCTTGTTCTTGTCTTAAATATAAAATACGCTCTCTTAAATCTTCTTGTCGCATCGGGAGTGAATCTGCATCACTACCCATATGCGCACTTAAACATTCTGATGCTTGCTTAGTGCGCGCATACTCATTGCTATGCTGTTTAATATGAACTTTAATACTTTCGGCATCAAATGGTACACTCCAGCTTCCATAATGATTAACCAAACTGGTTAATAATGCATCTGTTTTAGTTAACAAGTCTGCTCGTACTTGATCGTCAATAACAATACGCCGACCTCTTTCTACTAAACAATTAAAACGCGAAAAGTACTCTTTTGCTGCGGCTAAGTGACCCTTTTTTAATGCCTCAAGCTTTCTTTGATATTCTGCTTGCCATGCATCTAATTTTTCAACTTTAGGAATACCAGCTTCCTCATGGTATTCTAATGCTTCATCCAATATCCCCAATCTTATTTCATATATATTTTCAATAAAGCCTTTTTCACGTATTTGTTGAGTGATTTTAAATACCGCTTCTTCTATTAAACAGCGTTCTGCTTGAATGAGAGTGATTTGCTGCCCTAAGTATTCAGAACGTGCTGAGATGGCATTAAGAAAATCTGTATAATCTTTCATGAGTTACCTCTTATTTTTTATTCAATAGTGGATTGTTGTTAGATACTTGATTTGTAGATGAAGAACTTGTTACATTATTATTTGTGGACGGCAATAACCAGGGAAGTTGGTTCACACAAAGACGGCCTACTGTATTAGAATCTTGAAGATTAGAATTTTTGTCAGCAGCAACCAACGATGAAGCATGCATCCCTAAAAGAATTGCTTCTTCAGATGTGCCGTAGCGATAACCATATTTATTCGGTTTAGAACCTGCGCCCACATAATAGACACCGTCAAATGTTTTAATTCCGGGTTTACACAATACACTACTGGCGCGCCAAAGTTGGCCATCTTGTGTGAGTACATCGTAATGCTCTAATAAACGCAATAATGAATTACAAGCGCTCGGTGGTCGCATAACAGAGCGCATTAAAAATAATTCAGGGGTAACATGATTTAAACCTTCAGGATTTTGCTCAAGTGTTTGCAACATATAATATACGGCTGCATCAGCTAATAAAGTAGCACCTTGTTTTGTTAGCTTATCTAAAGGCTCTTGATAAATACGAGCAAGCTTGGTAGCAAGGCGTTGTACCATTTGCTCCGCTTCTAAAACACTGGGATAATAGCTTGAGATTTTCTTTGCATGCTGGATAATTCCTGTATCAATACACCAAATTAAAAATTCACCGCCTGCTTGTCCTGCAGTGGTCAATATCGGTAAAGGAATCACGCTTCCTGCATAACTGACTGCATTTCCTATAAAATGTTTTGTATCTTTGGGTTTAAATCGTCCTGTTGATAATAATTTTTCAGCTAATAAAAACTCATTAATCTTTAATGTAATCCTGATAGAAAATGCTTTTGATGACGTTGTATTTTCAAAGGGTGCATATATCGTTAAAGGTCCTGAGCTAGATGATTTATCATATTGCAAAGATTCTAAATGAGCACGTGTCTGTGCATCTACCCAGTTATTTAACAAATTATCTGGTGCATAAGGTACATCTAACTCTGGTAAATAATGCTCAGTTTGCAAAATTGTTTTATTGTCATTGATCTTGATATATTGTGCATCAGCTAGTTTATGCAACGCTTGATACTGCGTTCTATATTGATGGCAGATATTTGATGGATTTTCAAACAACTGCAACATTTCACGTTCAAGAAAATGTAATAATAACTCCTCTAAAAACCCACGCACCTCTAAAATTTTATGGGCATCCCAAGAATGTATAACACGCAAAATTTCATTTACGGTGGTAGTCAACTGTGAAGCATCTCCACTAGACAAAGAGAGATTTTTATTTTGAAAAATGTTGTTTTTTAAAAATAATTTCAATAATTTAACATCTTGCTGTTTTAGCATTAATTCAAATGGTGTAAGAGTGGCGCCATTTATTTCGCTCGTCTTTAAATATCGATCCGTGGAGGGCCATTTTAATAATAACAATACTGCTTCATAACGGCTTTGAGAAACAGCATTATGTAATGGAGCAAAACCTAAATGATTATCACATATATTTGAATTTGCGCCTTGTAATAGCAACAATTGCATCACTTGATAATAACCGTAATAAGTAGCAATGTTCAAAGCAGTACGTCCAAACTCACCGCGATGATCTACCATATTTTCTTGACTATTATTTGCTGCCAATTTGTTCAACAAATATTCAACTATTTGTACGTGATTATTTGCCACTGCAAAATGCAAGGGTAGATAACCCTTTTTACTTGGCGCAGTTAAGGCTGATTGTAAATCAGGTAATGCTTCTAACAACTCAATAAGATCCTGCTCATTCAGGTCGCTAGGTAATATAGCTCCGCATAATACATGCAAATCAGTGAGTGAGTCATCATCTAAATGACTTTGGACAAGTGTCCCATAATACAGAGAATTTGTTTTTTTTCTACATTCTTCTAAGTGGGTAAACAAACGTAATTTAATTTCTTCTTTCATATTTCCCTCTGTTCTCATCAATTTTTGACGATAAGATTCAAAAACGTTATGATGTGCGCAGATGCGATAGTACGCCAAACGTCTTTGACAAGCAATGAGGAGTCTTTCAACATGAAAGAAAAAATACAAAAACTTGAGAAAAATATAACCGACTTAAAAAATCAACTCCTTAAAACTGAGCAGGAATTGCTTCAATCAGAACTTACTTTGCTTGAAAATCATATTAAACTACAAGATGCTATATTTAATGTTTCTTTAGATCAGTTAAAAACAAATAATCATCGTCAAAAAAACGTCGACAATTTCACGAAAGAAGCAACAAAACTTATTGCAGATTTTTCAAGCCGCAATATTATAGAAACAGCTTTTCAAACTGTGCCTGCTATTGCACATGATAAGATAAACCAGATGGAGCAAACCTATAAGATAGCATTTAAAGAGGCAAGTGAAAAAATTATAGCTAATCTTAATAAGCCATCTGATGATAAAAAGCAAGAATCAGCGGCCTTAACAGAGAAAGCAAAAACTTTTAATCTGCACTGCTTAGAATCACGCACAAATTATAATGCTCTTATTAACAAACTAGAAAATACACAATCAGATTTAACTGAAAATACAAAGCAATTACTACAGTTACAAAAACGTTACCAAGGAAGCTTATACAGTGTCCTTGACAGTAAAAATATCAATCAAATCCAACAAACTTTTTCTACGCTTAATTATGCTAAAGATCCATTACCTGATACTACCGATCTCTATCCATTACATTATTTATGCGCTCAATTAACAGAGGAAGATGCTCATATAAAAGATTTAGTGAGTGTATTATTTTTTTGTGGCGCTGATCACAAAAAAACTGATCAAGCAGGCAATACCCCGCTACATATTAGCAGTATACAAGGATTAATACCTGCAACTGAATTTTTCTTATTACAAAAAAACACCAATACTGAATTAACTAATAACGCAGGATATACGCCGCTACACTTAGCAATTATTCACCAACGAGTAAAATTAGTTGAATATTTACTTGCATTACCAGCTACAGATCGTTACCCTATTTTTCAATTAAGTAGCCAAGGAAAAACACCTTTTGAATTGGCTTTATTATCTGGCAATTTTGATTTAATTAAATTATTTTTCACGCATCATGCATTACAAACAGCAAAAGACGTTCCTTATCAATCACAATTATCGAATTGGATAAGTTGTATTAACAAGGGTACGCCTAATCAACTTAAACGTCATCAGATAATTGGTTTATTAAAACAATATCTTGACTCACAAGAACGCAGACAGCTTTTGCCTTTATGTGCAAGCTTAGTCAATAAATACTATTCGATTCTTACCTTGGTACGTCCACAATTACCACCCCAAAATGAAATCATGAAAGAAAAGTCTCAGTTAGGTGAAGCAGCCGTGGATGCGGTACTACAAACGCTTCGCCTTTAATTCTTTTGTGATGCGGCGATATCTATAAAATGAATATCGCACCCATACATCTCTTATTTCGTTCAGTAACGTAGTATCATCCATCTCTGTGTCTTTAATATTGTAATACAGCGTGCTGCAATTAATTCCAAGCAAATAACATTGATACCGTACGCTTAAATCTTCATGTTTGTATTTAAGATTTTTTATAATGTTTATTATTTTCTACTTTATCAAAACCTTCATCAGAATTACAGCGCTTTAGCTTACTTTTTTCAGTATCCCTACTCTCACGATCATCATCCAAGGTCAGTAAATTAATTTTTGAATTTAATTTTTCATGCAATTCTTTACATCTATCATCATCTTTATAAATTAATTTTAATGTATTTACATACTCTACAAGTTGACCTATGGTATCGGTTTTGAAAGCATCTGACTTGATTCTTTCATCCAATTTATTGGTAATAACTGTATATAGTTTTTCAATTAATTCAGCTCTAGGTATAGAGTTATGTTCATTGTCGTTGAGTAACGTTTCATAGATTACCTTTAACCTATATAAATTTTTACAAAATCTTCCAAAGACTTATCATAAGTCTCGATGAGCTTATCAATGACAGATAAAAATTTGAATTTAAGGAACGTTGTTTGTGCTAGAAAATAGTGAATATTTCCCACATACACCGTCTTAATAGACCATAAGCTTTGATATGTTGTTACAATTTCATGACAATTTTTAAAGACTCAATTTTTCTAAACCTATGCCTGCCTCCATTTTTTCTTCTTTAGAAGCAGCTTTTTTATCACCCATGCAAAGTAAATATTTTGTGTTGGCTTCCTTGGCCAAATTTTTTATCTCCTGCAAATGCGCAGCTAATAAAAGCCATGTGCCTTGAGGATTAAGCGGACACGCTTCAACATCCGTATAACAGTTACGCACCATGCCATTAAACCCTTTTTCCTGGCCATTAAAAGATGCAATGATTTTATACTCCTCACCACTAGCTTCCCAAGAAAAATTCTGCATACTCACTCCTGTGGTTTTAGCTAATTCCGCATAAATGAAAGGCAAAAAATTAATGAATCCATATGCTTGAAACCAAGGATAAAAAGCATATTGGTGGGGAAATTCAATCAAAGAAGTGGCAATATTATTATATCTCTCTTTCGCTAAAGTGGTGGTTGCTGTTCTCCCAAGCTCGGTAAACATATTGACGACTATGGCTTTAACTTGCATGTAATCAAGAAAGTTTTTTATATTATGATGAGTAGTAAACGTATAAGTGTAAGCGTGTATATCATCATGCTGTGGCGCAAGGCCTGGTCCCATATAACTTTCGTGCGCAAAAAAAAGATTTCCGTGTGCATTCGGTAGATAAGCTTGTTTAAGTCTTGCTCCTAAATATCCTGCGGCATTTAAATCTTCGGCTAATAAACGTCCGAACGCATAGATCATAACCACATAAGACCCTTGCGCATGAAAATATTTTTTCTCTAATACCGTAGAGGGTGTTTGACAAATAGTATTTTCCGCTGTTTTATAGGTAAACATACACCTATTATCTTCCGGCCCATCAAATTCCAAATCACTAGAGAGTATTGCCTCTGAAAATATCATATCATGTAATTTACTACCTTCAGTAGGAAAATATGGATATCCATCTGCTGAATAATTTAATACATCTTTAAAAATTGGTCGTAATGGCATTTCTTCACTTGCTATTTTAAATGTAATGCATTCTGATCCAAATTGATGCCAAATACCTTGCCATCCTAAAAGGGAATTAAGTATATCGATATCCAAGGTTCCATCATCTACCATGCCCAGTGCCACAGGGATCCAATTTTCCGTATCAAAAAGAACATCCGCTTTATTTTTTAACAAGACCAAAGAATCAGCCATATTAGCTACATCTTGATTCAATAGCGCATTAATCTCATGCAATTGATCCGTGATTATTTTTATTGTTTCAACAGACATAGTGTCGGGAAGATTAATCAAGTGTCGATCTTCAACCGCAACACAAGCGGTTAAAAACCAACGTTTTAAGGAGGCCGTATTTTTTGCGAAAGCTTGATTCGCTAAATGATTTAAATCTAACGTTTGCACAGGTGGCATAACAGAATCTTCATGCGCCACCACTTCGCCTTTGCAATTAAATAATTTATTTTCTTGTTTGTTCCAGCTGAGTTTGCCAGTATCGTCTTCTAGCTGGTGTTTTTTTCTATTCCAGCGAATAAGCGGTGCATACGCGTTATGTTTTATTAAATCCACATTATCATCATCAACAAATCCCGGCCCATACTTCAGACGGAACATAAAATTACCTCTATTGTGATTGAAAAAAACCGAATATACCATAACCCCTGTAAATTTTGACAAACAAATTTTTGAAGCGAATGAGCGTTCCGCAACCGGCAATCTAGTAATGCGTATTATTATACCCCGCTCATGCGCGCTTTAGGCAGCTATGAAATTGTAGAGTTACTTTTAGAGCAGCGCGGCATAGAGGTTAATGCGCAACTTCCCTATGGAATATATCGCGCTGAGGTAAAAGAGAGAAAAACGAATACTTCAGCTCCAGGAGCTCCCTTGATCACGCAAGGTCCAAGGTATCATGTCCAACAGTTCGAAATCACTGAAGAAACTCCGCAAGGAAGAAATCGAAACAATGAATGTTGCACCTTGTAGTCACTCAATTTTCTTGTCAAAATTCAATGCCTCGGGCAGGATTCGTCTCGGAGTTAAGCTTGGTGTTTGACATCTGAAATTGAAATGTTAAACGTCAAGCATGAGCACATCATAATTTCGTGACAATATATCTGGATGAATATCAACTTATTAGCTAGAAACAAAACGTTAAATAATAAGCCTGTTGCCATAGCTTGATATTAACGAACTATGATAACATTCTGTTAACAAATTTAATGTAGGACAAATACAATGACACCGCATGAGAATAGAGCTCGTAGAGATAAGGCTAAACAACATTATGATAGCTTAGGAATATTAAAAATCACTCCGTGGCAAACAGGTTTTGAAGAGGGACGCGGCATTTTGCAGAATGGAATCGCCAATTCTATGATGAAAAATCTTAAGACTAAAGCTCATACAGGCACAGTTGAACAAAATACATTTTATGAAATAATTTATAGTTTTGAGGATTTAAAACGAGTCAGCCAGCTAGGTACTGAAGCAGTTCTCCCTTATGGTGCTTTATCCATAAAAGCAATGATTGAATATTCACAAGAGTTGCATCTAGAAAGCAATTATATCTATTGTATCATGGGCACCACTTACTTATCTTCTTCAGAACGTAAATACCAACAAGGCAATTTGACTCAAGAAAAATTGAGAAAATTTAAGACAGGTGATCTCCAGGATTTTGAAGAAATTGACGGCGCACATTTCGTGAGTGGGCATGTTAAAGGCGCTATATTTTTAGGCCGGGCGATCATAAAAATGCAGAGCGTGGAAGATGCGCGCGCAATACGTGCGGAGTTAGGTGCTCAAAGTTTATTTCAGTTATTAAGCGCAGGATTCAAGGGAAATAGCCAGTCTGAAAAGCGACTCTCAAGAGGTTCAATTGACTTTAATGCAATGGTACAAGGCTTGAATAGCTTTGAATGTAGCCCTAAAAGTATAGCCGACATGCAGGCAGTACACAGCAGATTTGATAGGGAAATTATCAATCATCCTGAAAAATTGGATTCAATTCTAGCATTTTGCGAACCCATAGAGAGTGCACTTCCTTTTGTATTTAATTTCACTCAAGAAGGTTTAAGCAATTTTAAAACTGCTCTCAAAAAAAATATTGACGATCTTACCCAGAGAAGCATAGGATTGGGCAGTCAACATGAAAAATGTGTGTATGAGGATTTCTTCACTATTGCTAAAAAAACACGCACTTTTTTTGAATTAGATCCTTTCATAGAAATTGAAGTAGGAGATCTTCCTGAACAAACAGAGGCTAAGGTTGAAACTAGAAATGTGCAGCAGCCCTATGAAAAATCAGAAATAGTAAATGGCACATACTCAGGGCATTTTATTCCGCAATGGGGTGCTGGATTATATGAAAGCATAGTAAAAGTAAAATTTTCAGGCCCTAGAAAAAATCATCCTGATACTGTTCACACCCAAGCAATAATTGCCACGCAAATAAAATGGTTACAGCGATTACAAACTATAGTCACTAACAATGCCTACGTGGGTATTTCTATTGAAAAAATATCACTTTACTTAGCTATGATTATTTTAAAAATGATGTCGAGTAAAGATGCATCTAAATTATACGGTTTAGAACCAGACAGCCAACCCTTAGATGATACCGGAAATAGTTTGTTTACGGCGATTGCGAAAGCTCTAAATAAAATTAATTCGGATACAGAAAATGTGCAAGATTCAAATAACGCACATGATACGGCTGCATCTATTCGGTCTACCGTTGTGAAATTTATGAGTCAAAATGGAGAGCTAAAAGAGCATATTAGCAAAATACTAGAACGAGATAATACTCTTTCAAAATCCAGCAAAGATAAACAACAATACGCTTCAGTAGAAGATTATTTACAAGACATGGCCAGAGCAAATGTTCCCGCCACACACATTGAATTAGCCGCACTTCCTTATTCTCTGGCACGTCCTGTGGTATTAATTACGCCTGGAAATGCATACGATAAAATGCTGATCCATGAAGATTTCGCCAACAATACTCCCCTATTCATTAAATTTACAAACGGTTATTATCAAGCGTTACATGTCCCTGCTGGCGCAAACCCGCGAGATATTTTATGTAAGATAAGAGATGCAGAATTTGAACGCGAACACACTAGAATAAATAACGCTAGCTGTTCATCAAGTGCTAGTCACGCCATGGATTTAAACTCAGACAGCGCACAAACTCATTCCAACCAAACGATGGAAAGTAATAATAATTCATCACAGCATACATCTAATGATACTAATAAAAACAGGAGCCAGTTTAACATTTAGCATTTCGAAAAATGAGCATACCATCTCAATACACTGGAAACCTCAGCATCTTGTTACCATTTCAGTGGCAGTGTAAAAATGGATCAGGCTAGCTCTCATTTTTTGCGACGCAAATTTTTAATAACCTAAAGATTAGCAAAAATAACACTTTGATATATTTAAATTTTCTTTAACAAAGCCTTTACTTCTCTGGTGGCAAGTTAGTTACGAAGAAATTCGGAATTTCCGAATTTAACAACCTAGTTTGACCTTTACTCTGAAGGCTCAATACGGTTTCAACTTCAGAGTAAAATTCAGAGTAAAACGGACTTAATTTAAACTAGCAGTATATTTAGGTAAATCTCTATAACATTCAGATGAAGACGCAATGATTTCCCATTTTAAATTCAATATTTAATTTGGGCTGATACAGAAAATTGATCAAAGATGGGTATATTTTTTTAAGAAATGCTGCTATCGCAAGCAAGCGAATTGATATCTTAATCTCCATAGGTACTTCCATTAAATATTTTATTAATCCTTCAATCCCTTCCATGTCGCTCCCTTTAATTTAGGTAAAAATCGATTAAAAATAATACCATAAGCACTCTGTGCGCTATAAGTTTGATTTTGCTTTAGCGAAAGCAAGGGGATAATGTCAGCATTAAAAACTATATCATTTTTCTTAGCCATTAAATTCTGTTCAAATTGTGCTCGCGTTACAGGTGTTTTACCTTTTTGCATATAATGATCAAAAACACGAATCGTTTCAGCAACATCCAACTCTGGAATGTGCTCTAATACATACCAAAAATCATATAAATCTCTACCCTTACTGCGCTGATAGAGTGCACGCAACTTTGTTGCCATAATCTCTTCAATGGGATGGGTTAATATCTCAGCATTACCTGTAAACCAAGGGTTCGAGATTTTAAATGAAATTGTATTAAGAGGACTTACACGATAATGTTCCCGGGTATTAATTTCTAATTTAAGCTTACGTGTTGCCATAGCATTTTCTGTTGTAAATTTATAATACAGCGTAAATCGCCCTGCATTTTGTTTATGATTTGGCTTGCCTAACCAAGGATCCAATACAGAATGAACAGCATCGATAGTTTCACCAATGGGTACTGGAGAGGCTTGTACAAAATCTAAATCTTCAGAAAACCGCCCCGCCTCTTTAAAAAAAAGCTTATGCAACGCAGTTCCACCACGAAACACTAAATTTTTATTAATAATAGGATTTGTATATAGTTCACATAATGCTCGAGACAAAATTAAATCATGTTCAATTAAATCTGGCTCGACCCACGGAACAATATTTCCCCACGCAATAATATTGGGTGTAGGTATCATAAATCATCAGGCTCCACGATTTCGTTCATTAAAATATTCCAGCGCTTATTATGTTCAATAATTGGTTTTCTACTTTCTCTGATTAATAATTGTCGCGTTGGTTCTTTTGTTTTTAATACCGTTAATAACGATGTTAAATCGATTGGTATATTAAGTTTTTCTAATAAATATCCTAAACGTTGTGCAACTGTTGTTTCTATATCTTCATCTTCAAGTAGTTGCGCAAGTATTTCGGGTTTTAGTGATTCCCCCAGTTCACACAAAATAGTTGCAACATGATTAACTTGCCCAGCGGCATTAATATACCTCAATAAATCACAAGCCGTCATTTCCGGAATAGACACATTAATCATACCGCCTGCTGTTTTTATTTTTTGATAATAATAAGGCTTAATTGTTTTTTTATTAAAAAATTGAATATGAAATTGTCCCGATTGAATTGCTCGAGTTGTTTTATTAGTGACCACTTGAAACGTTGTGTTTATCTGATGAGTAGCCCCCTGTAAACTCGCAGCACTTAAAAGACCAACATAATAGTCTTGTTGTAAATAATCCATGAACTGCTGAATGAACCAGTTAGGTGGCAGTGAACCTTGGTTACTGTATTCGGGTGGTACGATACTATAAAACTCACCCCTGATTCGATTAAGCTGACCTTTTTTACTTAGAAGAGCTGCTGCTCTTTGAAAAGAGAGAGGACTTATCCCTAAAGCAGTTAAGACATCCGGGCGCGTAAAGCTATATTGTCCATGAGCTTGCAATTGTGTTAAAAAGTCTTTTAGAATGAATTTTCCTGAAATCATTTACAAAATATACATTAAAAATGTCTTTTTTGCAAACAATTTCAGTATTTTTAAATAATAAGCAGTATAATGGGTCAGGCTAGCTCTCATTTTTGCGACGCAAATTCACCGCAAATACGACGCAAAATTGAAATGAATTCCTATGGGAAGCTTCAACGAATTGTTTTTATTATAATTTAAAGTGGGTCGTGATGGATTCGAACCATCGACCAGCGGATTAAAAGTCCTTTGAGCTAAATATGGTACTATATAAATCAATAGCTTACGACCTCTCTGCAACCTAAAAACCGTCAAAAACGGCCTAAATACGCCATAAACCGCGGTGCGTTGGCACAATTTTGGCACAGTTACTTTTTGATTTTCTGTCGTAACAAAATGCTTAAATAATTAGTTTTTGGTATAATTAATCAAGGCGGTTTTTTAGCATATAAGCTTGCGACCTCTCTGCAATTCGCGACCGCCTTACTTTATTAACCCCAATGCATACTACACTCCGAGAAAGCTAATTTCAAAAAATATTTAATCAACATTAATTCCATAAGTAGAAACACGAAATGTATTTAGCTGGCTTTCTTTGCCTATTGTGCTCAAAGCTTGTCTTACAGATTGGTTAATTTTCATATAATCTTCTCCGCTATTTGAAATATTACCAAAAAGCAATCCTGCATAAATTACTTGCAGCAATTCTTTATTACTCACAGATTTAAACAATTCAATAAATTCATCAACTGATGCATTAGCCAATTGCTTAGTATCTGCACTTTTTAAAGATGGGTTTGTGGAAATTTGCAGTAAAATGTCTTTTAAAGATTTGCTTTCGCAGCTTACTTTTAGGAAATTATCAACCTGTCGTTTAATTTCAGCATCTTTAATCTTTCCATAAGCTGAATTATCAGCAGATAAATCAAACCTTTGTTGACAATTCTCATCTTTAAAATAATATGCGGTTATTTCATCTGCCGATTGATCATCTCCAATTTTTCTGAAAAAGCATACTACCTCATCTAAATTAAGTGGATTAATATATTTATAGTTATTATAAACACTACTTTTCAATATTTGAATCACTTCTTCCGGGTTATTGTCAAAGCTACCAAGAACAGTTTTCCATGCATCAAAAAAATATTTTTCTGATTTACCTTGAATAATTTGTTCATTTAAATTCTTTGCTTCTTTTTGCAAAGAACTGTCATTTATATAACCATGCTCTACTGCGGCAGCTATAACAAGATCAAATGCACTAGTATATGAATGTCCATAATTTCTTAAAATTAGATTCCATTCTGCATGCTTTTTATCCAGATTACCAGATTCGCGATCTACATTAAAAAAGTGTCTTTTTACATCTGTTACAAACTCAAAGCTTGGTATTTTTTCATCCTTTGAATAAAAGCACCAAGAGTAGAGCACCAATGATTGGGCAGCTTGGTTCATTACTTCTGACTCATAGCTATTTAGCTTGTCATCCAATTGCTTACCTAATCGCTCTATTTTTTTTAGAATTCGAATGTTATTAATGCCTAACTTTTCAGAAAATGTTTTGAGCTTTTCATTTATTATGCTTTTTTCAGGCAAAGCAGTATCTGCGCTCTCTTTTGGGTCAGGGAAAGCAATATCCACCAACTCTTTTGAGCTTGCATCGAATACAAGCTCTATATCTATAAATTTTTCTCTAAATTTCTCATATTCACTAAACTCAGCACTTTCAAATTCACTATCATTAAAAATAAGAACAACCTTACACTGCTTTTGTTCTTTTAAAAGTGATACCACACCAAGCAAATCACGTAAACTTAAGCCCGAGCCTTTCCTTTCAAAATCATCAATGCAAATAATAGTTTCTTTTACAAAAGAAAATAATAGCTTGCTTACCATAGAAGAAACATCTATGTCCGGCAGATCTTTCAATGGACCAATATTTTTAGCTAATTTCCAAAAACCTCTTAATCTATCAGTCCATTCTTGCCCAGGTGATTTTGTCCCTATGTTATTAGCAATCATTTGCATAAAAACAGTATTTTTAAAATCCTCAATAGAATTAATACCAAATAGAGATACATAGGAATATTCATTTAAAGCAATAACTTTTTGCTTTTCACATTCTTTTAATATTTCATTCCAAGTATATGTTTTCCCAACACCCCATTTCCCACGAATAGCGAGCACTTCCGGTACAGCCGATTCTAAAAAACGATTTATTTCTTTCTTTATGATTTCTAATGACATGGTAACCTCTATAAACTACTTGCATTAATTAATTCTTCAATCTCAAAAATTGAGTCAAATATTTCGCCGAAATCCATTTCTTCATAAATCATCCCTGCGCCAACCATCTGTTGATAGTCTTTATATAACTCATATACCGACAACTCATCAGGTATTAGTTGGAATTTACCAATAAGACAAGCATCATAATTTGCATAGCTCGTATTAAAAAATGCTTTTTTATGCTGAACTACATCTGCTAGAAGATCTCGATCATTAAGGGCTAATTTCCCCCATGAATGTGCTGCCAATTTAGCTAAATCGTACCAATGACGCGATAAACGTTCGGAGTTTTGTTTAAATGTATTTCTGTTGCATTCAACATGAATAAGCGTTGCTTTCTCCCAAAAAGTTCTTACTGGTGAAAGAATGATTGCTTCTGTTTTTGGATATATAACACCTTGTGTGATCGCGGCAACATCAGGTTCTATATAATGTTTTTCATTTGGATCAATGACATTTCTACCGCCAAATTCAATTAAAATTTCAGGCTTTAAATATTTATTTTCTT
>JBAZWD010000010.1:0-97274 GCA_041660525.1 Legionellales bacterium
CTGTTGTCTTGCAGATCTCTCAAATACCTCAAGCCGTTCATTGAGATAAGCCTCATGAATTTCTGATTGTAAATATAATACTTTGAGCGGCCTTTGAAATCGCTTGCCTAAAAATACATCGCCGCTTGCTGCGCGCAGTGCCATTTCCAAAAATAAATCAGATTTACCTACTTTGGGCGCACCTGCAATTAACACACGATAACCTTGCGCAATAACGCGGTGATCCCAATACGATTCTGGTAGATGAAAATGACTTGATCTTAGATCCTCTCGATTTAGGATAGCGGAAGTCTCACAATTCTTTGAGTCTGATTTCATTGTATTCACTTTAAGTATCTGTTGCCAAAACACTACAATAGCCCCTAAGAGTATTCAATAAACACATCGAAAATAATTTAAATCTGAATCACTTTTAACAATTAAACATGTTTTGCATTCAGATATGAATCAATTCAGGCGTTTTTGTTGAAAAATTTTTGTAAAAATTTATCATCGAAAATAATTCAATTTTAAACTGAAAAAAAATGCAAACATTCAATTTGGATGAAGCAGCGAAATATTTAAAAATCCATCCCCGCACCTTGCAATACCGTGCAAAGCAAGGAATTATTCCTGGTGGCCGCATTGGTAGACGCTGGGTATTTCTTGAAGCCGACCTTGCTGATTACATCAGAAAAAGTTATCCTGTCTGTGGAGAGGGACTGGTAGGCTTCCATAATAAGGAGGCAATACGATGTCTATCTACAAACGTGGAAACATGTACTGGACAAACTTCACAACGCCCAACGGACAGCGGATATTTCGCTCTACTGGGACTGCGGACAAAAGACTAGCACAAGAATTTCACGACAAGCTTAAAACGGAAATGTGGCGAATTGTCAATTTAGGCGAAAAACCTAAGCATTTATGGCAAGCTGCTGCTGAACGTTGGTTAAGGGAGATGTGCCATAAACGGACTATAGAGGAAGATAAGCGCTTTTTACGCTGGTATCATAATTATCTTTATAATATGCCTTTAGTCAATATTGATAAAGAGCTCATTAATAAGCTGATTGAAATACGCCTACGTGAAGGAGCTACAAATGCAACAGTCAATAGATATTTCACATTATTACGCGCGGTGTTAAATCGTGCAAAAAATGAATGGGAATGGATTGATCAGGTTCCTAAAATTAGACGGCTTAGTGAGCCGCCTGCTCGTGATAGGATCCTATCCCAAGAAGAAATGGAAAGACTATTTGCTGAACTTCCTGAACATACCCACGACATGTGTATCTTTGCATTATCAACAGGGTTAAGGGCATCTAATGTCGCAGGTATGAAATGGTCAAAGATCAATCTTAAGCAAAAAATTGCTTGGGTAAGTGCTTTGAATGCAAAAGCTGGAAAGCCAATTGGCGTTCCTCTGAATGAAGATGCAATGGCCGTGCTTGCACGACAAAAAGGCAAACATGGTACATATGTTTTCACCTATCAGGGTAAACCAGTTAAATATCCTAGAGCTTCTTGGGATAATGCATTAAAACGTGCAGGGATCGAAGACTTTAAATGGCACGATCTTCGGCATACATGGGCAACTCGACATGCGGTTGAAGGCACACCTTTACAAGCGCTCAAAAAGTTGGGCGGTTGGTCAAGCTGGAAATCCATGGAAAGGTATATTCATTTATGCGTAAAAGATATAGAAGAGTACACAGAAAACGTCGAGTTTTCTAAGTCAGCTGAAAAACAGGTTACAATTTCGTGACAGTGTGCTTTTTGGGGATTTATTTGTTACTTTGGGCTAGTTAACCGGAACCGAATAACTTTTTGATTTTATTAAGACTTTCGGAGAGACAGGGATTCGAACCCTGGGAAGTAGAGTATACTTCAACGGTTTTCAAGACTTGGGATGGCGAATAGAGTTCTATATAAATCAATGCCTTGCGGTCTTTCTTCATCTGTTAAAACTGCCTCAAACTGTCTTAAAACGCCATATAGAGCCGTGTTTTGACACAAATTTGGCACAATCAAATTTCTACAGATTTGGCTATATAGTGTAACATACTCCATCAGAATGATTAAATTACATATAATTCACGTAAAATCAACATGTTATAGCATTTGATTGTCAGATAAATATATGTTATTATCTGACAATAAGAGGAAGATTTTATGTCATCTATAACCGCTCAAATTACAAATAGAATTAAGCGCAAAAAGCCCGGCTGGGTTTTTTCACCTAAGGACTTTTTGGATGTCGGCACGCGTGCAGCTGTGGATCAAGTGCTCTCTAGGCTGGTTAAACAAAACATGATCCGCCGTCTGGATCGTGGGATTTATGATTATCCGAAACAAAGTAAATTACTGGGAACGCTTTCCCCCACACCTGATAATATTGCACGTGCAATGGCATCTGGCGATCAAATTTTTCCTTCTGGTGCAAGGGCGACAAATATATTGGGCTTATCCACCCAAGTTCCTGCTAAACCATCATATCTGACTAATACAACTGTTCGCAGAAGGCGCGTAGCTGGGTATACTATTCAATTAAAACGCGCGCGCGTAGCATTGCTGAGCAATGTACCTTATCATGCTAATTTAGCTTTGCAGGCGCTTTCCTATCTTGGCAGGAATAATATTGATAATAAAATTATCAATCGCTGCGCACTCGTACTATCGGATAAGGATTTAGCGGGACTGCATCAAGCAATGGGACATATTCCTGGTTGGATGGCGGATACGATTCATAAAATTCTGGATATAAAAAATGGATAAATTTATTGTATTATCTGATGAAGAAAAAAGAGAAGTGTTTCAAGAGGCAGCGAAGAGGCAAAGTCTTGTCGATGATATCGCTATGCCAGAAGCTGCAGATATTGAATTTGAAACAACAAAGTTAAAAATACCATTTTTTTGCAATTTGAAATTTTAAATATACTTCCTTGCTACCAGTAGTACCGTGATTACATTTCAACCAGTGAGAATTTTCATCAGCAGGTTTCATGCACCAGTAATAACGTTAGTAAAATATCCACATAATCCCAGGACTATACCTAAAACAATAAAGATGAAAGAAATTAATCCCAACCTTGGCAGGTATGAACCACCCTCTCGAAGTGAGCTAAAATGCTCGATTTGATCAAATGAAATTTTATTATTAATGAAATCATTGTGGTCTCTTACAAATCTCATTAAATGTTTATGTAATACATCGCAATCGTACCCAACTAAAAAAGTTACCATCACTAGTCCACACAAAAACATGATCAATGAACCCGTTAAACAAAATAAGCCTGAAATTTTTGATGTACTAGAAATATAAGCTAAAACAGTTACCACTCCACCTGAACTTAGGAGCAATAAAACCTTTATCACTCTTTCTACAGAGCTAGAATACATATCACGAACATGTTCTATATGCCTAGTTATATTATCCATGGCATGTTCACGCGTTGGTTGATCAATTTCGCTTATTTTTTCACTCATTTGTTTCTTCTTCCTTAAAATTGTATATGCCTACAATTTTACTATTTTTTTTGATTTTTTAACCCTGGCCACTTACGCGCACCATGAGTAACGCGCAGGATATTAACAACATCGCCAATTATCCGATAAGCAACAAGATAAGGTGTGCGTATAATAATTAATTCTCTAGTGCCGTTTACGCGCCCAATACGTCCCAATTGCGGGTGATCTTCTAATAAACTAATCTGTCCCTTTATTTCATCAAATATTTGATAGGCAGCCTGGGGATTTTCGGCCGCGATGTACTGCACAATTTCTAACAAATCTTGTTCGGCAATTAATTGCCATTCAATTTTCATTCGTTTTTATCACTTAATAATTTATCCAAAAGTGCATGCGCTTGTTTCATAACTGCTTCGTGTGATTTAGCAGGACGTTTATCATCAAGTGCTACTTGGACTTGTTCTTTTAACCAAGCATCATACCCTGCTTCAGGTTGTTGATGCTCATTCACATAAGCACGCATAAAGTCACGCAGTACTTGTGCAGCAGGACGATCGACTTTTTCCGTTGCCTCTTGAAAAGCGATTTTCAAATCAGCAGGAACTCGGAAATTAAAATGTTCTTCTTTGGGGTGCATGCTTGTGCGGGCCATATTTGTGCTCCTTGGTTAAGTCATATATTGTATTATAATGTAGTTACATTATATATGCAATATGCAAGTAGCTGGCATGCAGCCAAAAACACCCTATTTTGTTACAAAATAGCAAAACTATATAAAATTAGCCGCCTACAGGCGCAGCTCCCCCGCTAACAACCCCTCTGGATTAGTAAGTCCAGAGTATGAGCTTTTGCCTGTATATTGCTTCCTTCAAAATCACATTCATTTAGAATACACGGGTCTTATTCAAGCCTGTGATTCCCGGTTTAACTTTTTAGTTTACTACGCTAAAAAAGGCGGTTTAATCAAAGTGAGTTGGAACATGATAGTCCTCCTTTATTTGATTAGACACCATTATACTCGTGTTTTTTTCTATGATCACTTCTTTTTATAAATTTTATTATGATATACTGCGCTAGATTAATACCTAAACGGAAAATAAAAATAACATGTCCATTATATATAAAAACATTAAAACCTGGTTTGAATTTTACCCGCCTGCATGTGCAACGGTAGAAGGATGGGCAGAGTTCGAAGCGCGTTTTAAATCCAAAGCGCCTATTCGTTATTATCTAAATGAAATCAAAGATTTTATAGAGTGTAGTATTTTTGGATCAATCGAAAAAGCTATATGGTGGTGTAAATACCGCACAATATACCGCTATCATATTATCAATACGCGCTTAAAACCTGGTTATCATGAAACGGATGAGCTAATTCTGCATAGTGTATTTGTCTTGTTGCAAGATTTTGTTGAAATTCAATGTGCACATAAATATAGTTTTCTATACCCCAAACGTGCTAAGGTGCTTTCTTGTAAACGCTCAGGTATTGCTTATTTAAAATGCATGCTCAAAGTCGATGAAAACCAACATTTGAAAGAACCCTATCAAGCTGTTCTACAGTGTTATCATTATTGGACATGTGAACGTGCACAAAAAATGAAAGCTATTGACGATGCTTGGGAAGCACGCTCAAAGAATGATCTCGAAGATATGCAAAATATTTTCAACATGGAAAATGAACTACGCGATACAGACAGCGAATACATTTGTCTAATAGCAAAATACCGGCAATACATGTGGACTTAAAGTAACGTGGTCACCCATTAGGCCTGACATCTTAATTCAAAATATCAAGCTTGACCCGTCACCGACATCAGGAAAGCTCGATGATGTAACAGAAGGTATCATCATAATAGATACTGATACTTTAGTGTTGGGGAAAGGCTTAAAGTGTGACATCGCAGTGCTGATTTAAGATGCAAGGCTGACTCCATCTCTTTTTTTTTGCAATCTTATGATTTTTCCGCTACTCATTCTCTAATTTTAAACTTCTAATATTTATCTGTTGCTAATACTATGCCATCAGTTAATACAGGCTTATAATCATTTCCAAAAATATCTTGGCATAAATTATCAAAAATTTTTCGTGCTTCATCATTTAGTTGCACTGCCTCATTGTATTTTTTTTCTAATGATTCAACTGTACTATCTATACCTTCCCGATATCTATATATTTGTTTGTCGATATCATGATCCATACTATCAAGGAACATATCGATCTGATTTATGGTCTTTGCTTTGTTCCATTCTGCTGTAGCTTCTAAATATACATGAATCAATTGGTTATACTCATCTACAATTTTGTAGCAATCGCGATATGTCTGCTCAGCAGTAATAAGCATTTGAATTATTTGCTCAGTTTGTATAAGAAATTTCTTTTTATAAAATTTTCCATACATTAATATTTTTTCTAAATTTTCTTGTTTAACTCCTAAAAACAATCCGCTAATAGGTGCCTGCTGCACTCTCTGCTTTTTCTTGACTTTATTAATTATAAAATCAATTTGCCCAAGACTTGCTCGCTCTTTCTTTAACAAGGAAGCTATGTATTTTGCATTAGTTAATGAGACAGCCTTAACTTCTTTATTTTTCATCCACAATGCTGTAAGAAAAGAAATGCCCGCACCTACAAAAGCGCCAATGAAGCCAGACAACAAATTTTCCATCATATTACTCAATGTACCCACGTTGCATGTTTGACTAATAAATAATACTATCACTTTAATGTTCAATATTTGTAATTGTTGCCATGCATATATTCAATCTATTTCATGGGTTTTAGAAAGGATTTTCAATTTCAAGTACCAAGTGTTCGGCTACTCGTATCATTACTGGGTCTATACGCTTCACCTATACTGCTACCGCTACTATTATTCCTTGTTTCTCCATGGTCACTTGCCAATGTTTTTGCGTATGAATCTTGTATCACTTTATGAGAAGAATGTGCTGCAGCAAGTGCATTTCTATATTCAAGGATTACATCCTTGTAACTTTCTTTTATTTGGATAGAAAAAAATGAGATAACAGTATACAAAAGACCCACTGCTATTGAAAGGCAACCTAAAACTCCAACCGCACTCTCCAGCTTTGTATCTAAACTTACTAATAGATAGCCAAACCCTAAGGTAATCAGCAAAACTAATATGGATTGTAATTCAACTTTTTGAGCAAGAATTTTAAGAATCTCCATACTATTAACCAACCAATATATTGTTTACTGTGTCTAAAAATCCCTTTTCAGCAGTCAAATACTCTCTAAATTCTTTTAGCACTTTTGGCACCTCTTTGGTATCGATTTCCCCACTATGAGAAATATCAATATCAAATAAAACTGCTGAGGTGTTATTATCCGTTTTAGTTACCGGTTGCAAGCCTAAAATGACTTTAAAATTTTTATCCAAATTTATCTCAAAATTAATTGAGTTTAATTTAACAGTTTTTATTGTGATAATTTTCTCAAAAATTTTGTCTTGATCCACCTTATCATCACACTCGTATATAAAATAATTACGCCACCCAATTCTGCTGACCTTCTCTACGTCCAATATTTTAAAAATCTTCTTTGATTCTTGTGTAAAAGTCGTAGCAACCATATCAAGGGAATCAACAACCAAACACCGCAACCAGACCATTTGTGGGCTAACTCTAATCTCTTCTACCTTATTGGATGGTTTATGAATTCTAAGTTCACCTATAGTCATATTAAAGACCGGTGGCACGTCATCCTTATAATACGTATTAACGATTTCACCCGCCTTATCTACATACTTATATCCTCTTATTGTATTCACTTGAATAAAAGACTCAGAGCTTTTAAGGTTATTTAATTTTTGAATTATCTTACTCATGTACCACCATAATACTATGCCATCCTATTCCGTACTGCCCCGTTGTCTGATAGCTTACTATCTTATTCTTCGTCAAATGAAGGAGCTTCATTGTTAAGATACTACGCTTTTTTCTTTTCATGAGATGCTCGTAAAAAAAATTGAAGGAATAGACGCAATATATAGTGCCATATTTTTTATATAGACACAATATACAGTGCATTGCTTCATTAGCATAAATTTTTCGACAAAATATCCAATCTTTTAACTACAAATCCTAATCATTTTAAACCCAACTCATGATCTAGAAATTTGCGCTCAAACGCGCCTATAGAAAGCCATAAATACACACACCTGTCGCAACAAGGTTGCTGCGAACTATTTAATCTAATAGACTGATTTTTATAAATAAAATCAATCTCTCACTAAGTAGCACTGTGATGTCAATTTGATATCTTTTTGGCATCAATTTGACATCATTTAAAAAAAACTGGTGTCACAGTGTGCTTCAATTTGACATCACTACTTGAAGTTTATTTTATTTTTCATAATATTAGGCAGCCTACAATGATTGCATCTTAACCCATTAATTGACATCACTTAAATAATATTTTTCTGGCTTTTTAAAAAATTAATTACCTACACAAATCATTTTGTTGTCTCGCAACTGTGACACTTTTCCATCTATCCTAGGCCCAGTATGCAAACATTTAATTTAAACGAAGCGGCGAATTATTTAAAAATTCACCCACACACCTTGCAATCGCGCGCTAAGCGTGGGCTTATTCCGGGTGGCCGCATTGGCCGACGTTGGGTTTTTCTTGAAGCAGATCTTGCTGAATATATCCGAAAAGCTTATCCTGCAAGTGAAGAAAGATTGCAAGGCTTCCACAATAAGGAGGTAATGCAATGGCAATTGTTAAACGTGGCAACATCTACTGGGCAATTTTTACGGCACCCAATGGACAGCGAATACGCAAGTCTACTGGAACTGCCGATAAAAAATTAGCGCAAGAGTTTCACGATAACTTGAAAAATGAAATGTGGCGAATTGTTCAATTGGGTGAAAAGCCTAAGTATCTTTGGCAAGACGCTGCGGTATGCTGGATTAAGGAGATGAATCATAAGCGAACCATCAAAGAAGACAAACGTTTTTTGCGTTGGTTTCATGAACATCTTTACAATAAACGTTTGGTTGATATCGATAAGGTATTAATCAATCAGCTTATTGAAATTCGGCAAAGTGAAGGTGCTTCTAATGCGACTGTGAATCGGTATTTTACTTTGTTGCGAGCAGTATTAAATCGTGCGAAGGATGAGTGGGAGTGGATCAAAGTTGTTCCTAAAATTAGGCGACTCAAAGAGCCGCCTGCTCGTGATAGGATTCTATCACTTGCTGAAATTCAAAGGTTGCTTGCTGAGCTTCCCTCTCATACTCATGACATGTGTGTATTTGCGTTAATGACAGGGTTAAGATCATCGAATATCGCACGCATGAAATGGGCGCAAATTAACCTTAAGCAAAAAATTGCTTGGGTTGAGGCTTTAAATGCAAAAGCGGGAAAACCGATTGGTGTGCCTTTGAATGATGATGCAATGTGCGTGTTGCAAAGACAAATTGGTAAGCACGATACTTTTGTATTCACCTATCAGGGTAAACCGCTTAAATATCCCAGCGCAGATGCTTGGGATAATGCATTAAAGCGTGCAGGCATCGAAGACTTTAAATGGCACGATCTAAGACACACTTGGGCTACTCGTCATGCGACGGAAGGCACACCACTACAAGCGCTCAAAAAATTGGGTGGCTGGTCAAGCTGGAAATCCATGGAAAGGTATATTCATTTGTGTGTTAAAGACATAGAAAAATATACAGAGAATGTTGAAATCGCTAAACACAGTTAATTGTTTGGCACAAATTTGACACAATCTGTTACTTGAGGATTTATTTGCTAATTCAAGTGAGTGAAAAAAACCGAGTAATTCATTATTTTCATTGAAGATTTCGGAGAGACAGGGATTCGAACCCTGGGAAGTAGAGTATACTTCAACGGTTTTCAAGACCTTACGTGACTGATAGATTTATATATAAATCAAAGCCTTACGGTTACATCCCCACTCTCAAAACCGTCTAAAACCGCCCTAATCCGCCATCAGCCGCGGTGCACTGGTACAAATCTGGTACACAAAATTAATAACTTCGCCCTGCTTCAAGCTTCAAGATTCTGATCTTACATCGCCTGGCGCGTAGCTTATCAACTTTCCCTCTTGTTATACTACCCCAATAGTTCGTACGCAACATGACGCTTGACATTATTAATCATTTCGATAATAATTGAAATATGGAAACGATAACTGCTATTACAGCCCTAGCGGCGCTTGCTCAAGAATCTAGACTAAACATCTTTCGCCTGCTGGTTCAAGCCGGCAGCGCAGGTATCTCAGTTGGAGAGATTAAAGAGATGACTGGAATACCAGGCTCATCCCTATCGTTCCATTTGAAAGAGCTCAGCCATGCAGGTTTAATCCATGCACGCCAAGAAAGCCGCTTTATTTATTATAAAGCAGATTATGCTGTCATGAATGCTCTGTTAGCATTTTTAACTGAAAATTGTTGTGGTGGTGATGCAAGTTGCAAGACGGAGTGTTGCGAGTGAAACAGTTGGCTTTTGTTGAACGATATTTAACATTATGGATATTTTTGGCAATGATATTGGGAGTATTATTAGGCAATCTTATTCCAACTATGCCGGAGATCATCAACAGCTATAATGTGGGCACAACAAATATCCCCATCGCAATTGGTTTAATCTTGATGATGTATCCCCCATTAGCAAAAGTTAACTATGGAGAAATGCCGCTAGTTTTCAAAGATATTAAAATCTTATGGGTTTCGTTACTTTTGAACTGGGTAATTGGGCCAGTATTGATGTTCAGCTTGGCTTTTTTATTTTTACATGATGAACCACAGTATATGGTTGGAGTGATTTTGATTGGTATTGCTCGTTGTATTGCAATGGTAATAGTTTGGAACGATTTAGCTGGCGGGAATCGTGAATATTGTGCTGCTCTTGTTGCTTTTAACAGCATTTTTCAAATATTACTGTTTAGTCTTTATGCTTGGTTTTTTATTTATTGGCTACCGCAAGAACTAGGAATGAATGCTTATGAAATTAATATCGGAATTGCTGACATTTCACATAGCGTTCTTATATATCTAGGTATACCTTTTGTTGCAGGGTTTTTGACTCGCTGGCTATTAGTGAAGCAAAAAGGGTTAAGCTGGTACGAAAGTGAATTTTGTAGTCGGATAGGCTATGTGACTCTGTTCGCTTTGCTATTCACTATTATTATGATGTTCAGTCTCAAAGGTGAGATGATTTTATCTATACCAATGGATGTCGTGAAAATTGCTATACCATTGGCAATCTACTTTGCAATTATGTTTTTATTAGGGATGTTCATTAGCAAATGGATGGGGGTCGATTATGCGCGCTCAACTACTTTGGCATTCACAGCAGCGGGAAACAATTTTGAATTAGCAATTGCTGTGGCTATTGCTACCTTTGGTCTTAGTTCTCCTGAAGCATTTGCCGGTGTTATCGGCCCACTAGTTGAAGTTCCTGCTCTGATTATTTTGGTTAATGTGGCTTTGCGAATGAAACGTATGTTTAATAACAAGAGTAAAGTATGAAAATATTATTTTTGTGTGTTGCAAATTCAGCTCGCAGCCAGATGGCAGAAGGAATTGCTCGTTATGAATTTGGCGATAGCGTAGAAGTATTAAGTGCAGGTTCTCAGCCAACGACACTCAATCCATTAGCAGTTAAATCGCTGCAGGAAATTAATATTGATATCGGTCATCATCAATCTAAGTCGATAGATGCAATAGATCTAAAAACTATTGATCTTATTATTACTCTTTGCGCGGATGAAATTTGTCCGTTGGTCATTGGAAAACAGCAGAAAAAAAATTGGCCATTTCCTGATCCGGCTAATCCAAATCTCACACGAAATGAACAAATAGCCAAATTTTCTGAGGTGCGAGATCAATTAATTGAAAAAATTCGTGGATTGAAGCAAGAACTTGGAATCGAGCCAAGAAATCGTATAAAAGCCAAAATGTAAAAGAAAATTATTGTATGATTTTACTTCTTCGAATGTTATTTTTTTAAACCAAATAATTCTCACGCGCAATTTTTACCAATTCTTTACCCATCCCGCCTAGCTTTAATCCAAGATTAAATAAGTAACTTTTGTAGGTTCTTGACGAAATATCCATAGCTCGGGCACCTTCTTTTGCTTGATATCCACTTGCATACAGTCGCATAACTTGTGACTCTTGTGGAGACACATGAATCATATTTTGTCGCTCGCGTATATAAAGATGAATTTTACTATTATAATATCTTCTACGAAACCCTGCATGATCTGCAAAAGGAATAGTAACTAATTCAGAATTATTAATAAGATCTAATTGTATTAACAAAAAATCATGCGCTATATGCTGAAATGCCGGCATTAAACAAACGAGCGATTTACAGGCCTCATCATTAGTACCACCAATTGAAAAATGGAAAACATCATAAAATTCCTTATGGAAATGAAAATATATTACCGAATGGCCATTACCCAGCAACTGATATTCTTGGTGTACAATGGCCTGTGAATTTTGATTGACCAGAATCATATCAATCAAACGATTAGCTCTTAGATATTCAAAAGAAGGTTCAGGATGCAAAGAAATCCCTTGCTCAATTCTATTCCTCATTAATGCCGAATTTGTACTTAATAACAAAGCTTCCCCACTATCATAAAATCGATAGAAGCCAAAATAATTGATGTTACTCAAACCTTGAAAACGAATAAACTGCTGCATACGCTCTTCGTTAGTTTGAAATAGCTCAAGATGTAACTTTGACCTAATCACTTGCATGATCCTGATTGCAAAAAACAAACTAAGCTATATTTCAAAATCAGGGTCAATTGATCATGATCAACTGATCGGCTTTTTATTATCGTTGAATGTGAAACAATAAGCGCATGAACACTTACAACGAACAAATTCAACAATTACTTAATGAGATCACCAAAAAGCATAGAATTTCATTAAGCAAACTAAGTAAAGCCATGGGGATTTCGCAATCAACGCTTTCACGTATCCGTTCAGGAAAAACTAAACGGATTTCTGCAAATGTCTTGCTAAAGTTATTGAATTTTAAAGCAGCAAATAATCCAAAAGCTAACAATAGCCAGTCACCCCTACCCTAATTTATGACCTAAAAACCGTAGCGCGCGCCTAGCAATTAAAACCTTTTCCCTATTTCCTGCCTATCTTAGCCAAATTGCCGATAGCAAAGTGGGGCATTTTATATGGAAGTTATTATATGAAATCCTTCTTTAATGGCTTTACTTAGAACAACATTTTCCATATAATGAAAATAATAGACTGTATTGATAAAAGATCAACCATATAATGAAAATAAATGATAAATCTAATCATAAACGATTTAAAAATTTTGCGAGAAAAATATACTATGATAATACTATTGTATAAACCGATGAGGATGGAACCCCTTGATTTAATATGAATAAACTAACTATAAAAAAATATAAAAAAGAAAACCTAAGCAAAACTCTTAAAGTATTAATGGAACACAAGAATATCAATATAAGCATATTGAGTAAAAATACAGGAGTACCTGTTGGTACGATAAGTAGACTTCTCACTGACGAGTATACTAATCCAACCCTTAGCTCTTTGACTCCTATAGCTGAATTCTTTGATATTTCTGTGGGACAACTAATTGGGGATGCGCCCCTATCACTTAATGAAGCTGTGGGATTTTATGTTGAGAATAGAAATTTCTGGACTAGTATTCCTGTCATCCCTTGGGAAACAATAAAAGAATTTTTATCCAGCACTCAACAATCTAAAAATTTTTCTGAAAAAACAATATTGTCGGAATCAGATCTTGGCCAAAATTCTTATGCATTAAAAGTAGATGATAGTGATTGGGATTATTTTTCAGAAGGCACTATATTAGTCATTGATAAAAATGCTGAGCCTCAAGACAGAGATTTCATTGTTGTTTTTAAGGATACACATAAAGCCCCAACGCTAAAACAGCTATTGATTGATGAAGATGGCAATAAATATCTAAAGCCAATGAATAGTTCTTTTAAAATTTTAATGATGGATGAAAGTTACGAAATTTTAGGTGTCATGAAACAAGCACGGAAAGATTATTGATCTATAGTCTTATTTTTCTTTGTTAGTAATGAAAATAAAGTCCTTAGTGAATGTGAAAAAGAAATCTTTTTTGGCCTTAGGGACTCATTTTCATTAAGTATGTCTTCCATGCCTGCATAATATGAAATTTGTATTTTATCATTACTATCCATCGCATAAAAAATTTCTTTATTTTTCATGATTTGTTTCGCCGTTAAAGAAATTATTTTTTCTCTATTTTTTTCCTTAACACAAATTGTAAAAAACACCTTTTTTGTGATGTTATCTGTTTGAATTGAGTTTATGCGATTTTTTTGAAAATCTAAAATTTTTAAGTTAGATTTTTTTGGCGTTACACTTTGTATTGTTTTGCCATACTCTTTTATTATGATTCTTTCATACTCGGTAACATTCTGATAAATATAGTCGTTATTTAATAAATCTTGCTGAGAGTATTTTAAACAAATATTTTTCCCCACAAGCTGTAAACTAAAAAGCGGAGCACCATGAGAGTCTGTTTCTATATCAATGATCCTAAAAGTAGCAATATTGTGACCGCTCGCCGCTACAGTATAATAAATGTTTTTAAGCTTTTTAAAAATTGTATTCATATACACCTATCGTTCGTATTATTTTCTCATCCATTACTGTTAAAGCAAGACATCAAAAACAATGATCCTTAGGTTGATTAAATAACTTCTATCTATTGACTTTTTTTATTGACCTATTCATTATAACTATATCAAATTAAGGTGACCTTATGGATCCACAAAATCAAACATGTAGCGCCTTTTTTCCTTTAAGGTCAACTAGTTTTTCTGGATTTAAGTTTCTCATTTTCATGAGCATGCTGTATATGAGCATCATGTTATGTAATGCTATTTTGACTAATAGATATATAGGAACAGATGAAATTTTTGTGCTCGGTGGTTCATTTACTTCACCTTTTTTCTTTATTTTTGGCGATATCATTGCTGAGATCTTCGGTTATAAAATAGCTCGATTTACAATTTTTTGCGGCTTTGCTTGCCAAGCAGTATTTGTAGTTATTTGCCAAATAGTTTTTTCCTCTCCTCATCCAACGTTTTTTGAACATCAAGAAACATATTCGTTCATATTAGGTGATTCTCTTGTCTGGATTACTATAAGCGGTTTTGCTGCCTACATGATTGCGAATTTGGTTAATGCAAAAATAATTACAAAATGGAAGATTTTACTAAAAGGAAGACATTTTTGGCTAAGATCATTTGGATCTTCTGCATTTTCAGAAGCTCTATATTCAGCCATTGCAATTTTGATGATGCAAGTAAATTCAATACCGCTACAAGATATATTGCAAGTCGTTATTTTAAGTTTTCTAATTAAAGCTACTTATTCTATCGTTCTTGCATGGCCTGCAAATGTTTTTGTAAACTATATTAAAAGAAAAACTGGTATAGATGTTTTTGATACTACAGTGCCTAATTCAGCAACATTAAAAGAGAATGTATAATATGATTGAGAAAATTATATCTGGCGGACAAACAGGTGTAGATCGAGCAGCGCTAGATATCGCTATTGATCTTAGTATTCCTCATGGTGGTTGGTGTCCAAAAGATCGCCTTTCTGAAACTGGCCCAATCCCTAATCACTATGCACTACAAGAAACAGCCTCTAAGGATTATTCAGAAAGAACAAAATTAAATATCAGAGACTCTGACGGGACATTAGTAGTGGTTCCTACCTTTCCTTTACAGGTTACCGATGGCACTGTGCTTACCCTTCAAGAATTACAAGAAAAGAATAAACCTTTTTTTATTGTTGATATATCGCAGGGATTTGATCTAGACCAGTTTAATTCATGGATAAAGCAAAATAACATAAAAATACTAAATGTTGCTGGCCCAAGAGAATCACAATCTCCAGGAATGTATGAAAAAAGTAAGGAATTATTACCAGGTTTATTAGTTGATGCCTTAAAAAAGAAAAATTCCTTTAGACTATCTAAAATGTAAAGCGTTCTCTATACAGCAAGCCTATCATCAATCACTAAGGCTACATTTATCCCAGCTTTAATTAACATATTAACCAACATATCGAAGGAGAAAAATAAGCTATTGCCCTTCGTTTTGACCTAACAGTAAGTGGATGTACTATATTTAAGTATCGTTCATAAATCCTTTAAGGTAAAACCATGAAATTAATTTTTAAGTACTTGATTTTATTTATAATCACTCCAGGTGCTTATGCGCTTACCTATCCATTAGATAACAGCACTGAAGTCTTTGGTAAGGTCTTCACGGTGACCCCACAGACTAACGATACTTTTAGTGATTATGCGCGTATGTATAATGTGGGCGCTGTCGCGCTGCAACGCGCCAACCCAGGGATTGATGAAAATTATCCTGATAAACAGCTTGATGACATTACTATTCCTGCAGAATTTGTATTACCTTCAAAACGAGATGGTATTGTAATTAATCTGCCGGAATTGCGCGTTTATTATTTTATGCCTTCTCAAGTTGCAACCTACCCTGTCAGTATTGGACGTGTTGGCTGGGAAACACCTGTCAGAGAAACTAGCGTGATTGGAAAAGAAAAAAATCCCTCTTGGAATATCCCGAAAAGTATTCAAGCAGAAAATAGGGCTAAAGGTATCAATCTTCCAGCAGTCGTGCCTCCTGGACCTAACAACCCTTTAGGTAAATATGCGATACGCTTAGGCATATCCGGTTATTTATTGCACGGCACCAACGCCCCTGCCAGTATCGGTCGTCGTGTATCACATGGGTGTATTCGGCTTTTCCCTGATGATATTGAGGAGTTGTATCCTAGTGTTCCTATAGGAACGCCAGTGTCTTTGATTAATGAACCAATAAAAGCAGGTTGGCGAGATAATAAGCTTTATCTACAAGTGTATCCTCTATTACAGGAATATCCAATGTCAGAAACAACGCGTCAAGAATTGGCAAAAAATGTGATCAATAATGCGAAAAGCAACAAATCCATTAAGATTGATTGGGACTTGGTTGATAAAGCAATGAGAGAAAAATCTGGGATACCAGAAATGATTGGAAATAATAGGTTATTGTAGTTGCGGCTAAAATTGTATGCGTGACGACTCAACTTGATCTTATGAGGTCTCTTCGCCCGTAACAGTAAGGTACACTATCATATTGACGTAACCCAAATAAATTCGCTAAAGAATTTCAGCTGGTAGAAAGCTAGCAATTATACTTAATGTACACTATGGTGACATAGATAATAATATTCTATTTATAAGACCATAATTGAGAATAAGGACAAATAATGGGCACGGGCCATGATCACGCAAACTTAGGAAAAAGCAATGAACGGGCACTGACTATTGCCCTGATTTTAACATCAACTTTTCTTATTGCAGAAGCAATAGGTGGTTTCATCACTGGTAGTCTGGCATTAATTTCAGATGCTGCGCACATGTTAACCGACGTCACTGCATTGACTATTGCACTTATTGCAATAAAAATTGGACGCCGTCCAGCTGACAGCAGCAGAACATTTGGATATTTTCGATTTGAAGTTTTAGCTGCAGCAATAAATACCATCCTGCTGTTTGTAGTTGCCATTTATATTATATTTGAGGCCTACCAGAGATTACAATCTCCGCCCGAGATAAACTCAACAGGCATGTTAATTATTGCCAGTATTGGTTTGATTGTTAATATCATTTCAATGAGAATACTAGCTCCCACAAAAGATAAGAGCCTTAATATGAAAGGAGCTTATCTCGAGGTATGGAGTGACATGCTAGGATCTATCGGCGTAATTACTGGCGCAATCATTATTCGTTACACCGGACTCACGTGGGTCGATTCACTCATCGCAGTTCTTATTGGTCTTTGGGTTTTGCCACGTACATGGATTTTATTAAAAGCCAGTGTGAACATCTTGTTAGAGGGTGTACCAGAGGGTATCGAATTAGAGAAGTTGAAAGAATCAATTCTAAGTATTGATGGGGTGCTAGATATCCATGAGTTACACATCTGGGCGATTACCAATGATAAAGTTAGCTTGACTGCCCATGTGATAATTGATGAAAAAAAAGATTGCGAAAATTTATTGAACATTATACGCAAACAACTAACCACACAATTTGGCATTTCACACACAACTTTACAACATGAACGTAAGAAATGTATTGATGATAAAAATACCTGTAATTTGCATACGTCTGAAAAATAGTAAATACATCATATGCTAGCACGGCATTAAGGGGGCTGATTTTTTTCAGCCCCCTTAATTATTTAAATTTTAACAAAACCGAATTTTATTAAATACCGTTTCACAACAATTATCCTTTTGTATAGGAGATGTATTAATACTGCTAGAATAATCTGCTGATAACAATGGAACGGTTTGGCTAGATCTTTCTGAAATTGACTTCTTAATCTCTTGTATTTTTTTAGAAACCATTTCATTGGCATATTCTAAGGCAGGGTAAATGAACATAAAAGCCGTATTCACTTTAGGTATCGAAGCAAGAGTACCTAAAGTGACGCATGTATTATGATTACTGTTACTCGTTTCTCCAAATTCATAACCCATGATAAAGCTTAATGAAGAAGATGCGCAGGCAAGCGACAAACTCAGTGTTCCTAAAGCAACTGATATTTCTTTTCTATGAATTTTTTGTAAAAGCTCACTCATTTTTTCTAAATCCAATAGTGTTTGCAACAGATTTCCCAAAACACCAATTGTAAATAAAATGCTATTGTTTGGAGAATCTTTTTCCTCCAAAATATTACGTCTTAATTCATCTACAATGGTAGCGAATGAAAAAAGTATCAGCGTACTGCCTGCCATAGTAATCCCATAGCTAATTGTTGGACGTGGGAAGTTTTCTGTATCTGTGGTGGAAATAGCAGCAGTATCACTGGAATTTTTTTTCATAAGATAGGATGCTAATTTTTTAATATTTTCAATATCCAAACTGCCTAAGAGTGCTTCTATTATTTCCATGCCCCCCAAGGATAGAGGAATAGCTAATGCTAGCCATTTTGGGTCATATTCAAAATCATATTCTTCATCCTGAATCCCCGTCAGTATATAAGCCCCAATTCCTGCACAACTAGCTACTGATAAAGTAACCATTGCTTGGAAAAGTTTTTTCCCCAGAGCTTTATTAGAGGGTTCGGGTTTATTAATAAGTTGACGAACCTTACTGACTAAATCCGACATTTGCGCAAGATAGCGTATTGATGTGCCTGGAACTCCTAAGGTATTGATAATGGCACGTCCTGCTGTGTTATCAAAAATAGGCATTTGTTTGACAAGAATTTTTTGGGTAGTCGTTATGTAATATGCACTGCCAAAATAAGTTGCCCCTCCGGCAATTGCAGCTGTCCCAGCAGAATAAAGCCAATTACAAATAAGGCTGGTAGATGAGGAAGTAGATAAATGAGTGTTCTTCATGGTGTTTCTCCAATATAAAAAGTAAGGGCGATCGGACAAAATGATATGTGTCCATAAGTGTTAAGATCGCAAAGAAATTTGAGATAACCTAGGCAGTCACTCGAGGAGGGCGTTTTATACCATCAGGGCAATGAGATACAGGAGAATTATAACTTTCAGAAAAATTTTGACTCACAGTCAGTGTAATTGGATGTCCATAAAAAGTATTGATAGCATGGCCATAATGGCACCAATGACCACAATTATGTTGCATAGTAGTATCAGAGGAGGATGAATCATCATCTTGCGAGTTTTGAGCAGTATCTGTAGTAGAGGCTACACATTCTCCTCCTATACAGAGGTTATTAATGTCAAAAGCATGAGCCCCTGGCGACATCAAAAATGCTCCAACCAAAAAAATGAGGGAAAAAAGTGTATATAGCATTCTGTGCATCTTGGCATTGTATATGATTTCTATTGGTATGAAAATGATTTTATATTTATTTCTCAGGTCTTACCAAGGGGGAGTAGCGATATAAGCCTTTGTTAATAATTAAAAATTTACTATTTTAGAAAACTGGCAAATTCTTTTATTTCATCTTCTCCATATTTTGCTTAGATCCATCTTTTAAAATTCCTAATGCTTCTTTCATAACATAAAGACTGATCATGGCCCCTATCAGTAAATCTGGATAATTAGAATTTGAGAAAGCCACGAGAATACCGGACATTATTACGCCAAGATTGGCAATTACATCAGTACGTGTAAATACCCAGGCGGCACGGAGATGAACATCGCCTTGCTGGAAACGTTGCAGCAGCCGTAACACCGTAACATTAACAAATAAAGAAATGCTGGCAATGCCTATCATGAAAAGGCTTTCTGGTTCACTGCCAAACCAATAACGACGGCCTACGTCTATTAGAATTACAAATCCTAAAATAAGAAGAAGGCTACCGCTAAGAGTAGCAACGATTGTTTTGAATCGTATACTACGGCCTATGGCTAACAGAGCCAATGCATATACAAAAGAATCGGCTAACATATCTAATGCATCAGCGATGAGTCCTGTGGATTGCGCAATGACCCCGCCTATCAGGCCAACAAAAAACATAGTTGCATTAAGCCCAAGCGCCCAGAATAGATTTTTTTTCTTTAATTGTCGTTGCCGTATATGCGCAGTTACAGGTCATAGTTTTCTATCATTTATAATAATGTAAGCAGTATACCTTATGCTCTATAAAACAGCAATTTGGTTTTTTGAAGATATTTTTATTTAGAACTTCAGTTAACAAATGCAAAGCAAAATTATATGACAACCATATAAATTATATTTTTTAAATTGATTTATTACTTGCAAAGAACATAATGGACAGCAAACTTATACTCGTCCAACTTCATTGTTATTTGGTACTGTATTTGACCTAACCAAATGCGCCATGGTAACGGGATCGTTTTGAATGCACAATAAATATGCACGGCTAGCGGATTCAGGCTCACGCTTGTGCTGTTCCCATTTTTTGATACTCTCTAAACCAATGCGATATGTTTTTGAAAATTCACTTTGAGAAAGGTTAAGTTCCTTGCGAAGTTTGGCCACATCAGGTGTGGCTTCCAAGCTAACCAAACCCTCTTCTTTAGCTTCCATAAGAGCCGCTATAAGTTTTTCGCCTATTTTACTCATCTTTGTACCTCTCTAATAATTCAGGTAATAGTTTACGCAATATATTTTTTTCACTTGTGCTAATGTTTGCCTTCTCTGACTTTTTATATAGCATCAGCAACAAAATAAGCTGTGTGCCGTCAAAATAATACAATACGCGCACACCCCCTCGTTTGCCTTTTCCGTCCTTGCCAGTCTGCCAGCGCATTTTACGTACGCCGCCTGTGCCTTGGATGATCACCCCCTGCTTGGGGGCTAAAACCAAAGAATCAGTTAGATCGTTCAAAGCCTCTTGGGATAAAAGCTTCTTTGCATCCCTCATAAAGGCCGGCGTTGCCTTAATTGTGCTCATCCTAGCTCCCGCTAACTATAGTACAATGTACCATAACCTGCAATTAATGTCTATACCTTTAATCCTGCTGTCCGCGATATCATAAACAAGGTTTTCAAACTGCAAATAATAACGAGGCATCTTACGTGGTAGGAACGCTAATCTTTCGTTATTAGCTACAATTCTTGAAGTTATTACGCTATTCATAAATTTCTTTCCTATTTTGTTTACTACTTCTTTGCGTCAAATTAAATGCTGCATTCGCAACCAACAGAATGTTTTCTGCTTCATCAATTTCTTTTTGAGTAGGTCTGTCATTCCCCTGCCGCTCTAGCCATGCAATGGCCCGCATATTGATTAACTGTCTATAACTTAGTTTCATATGTAGCTGTCCTCTTATTAGCACGCAATCCTTTGTAGGCTGCGTGTTGCAAATTCCTAGGTGATTTGAATTTCATGTTAATAACAGCCTACTAACTGTCTTTGCTCTAAGTGAATATTTTGACTGCCGTGTGTTCCCCCATTTGATGGATGGAAGTACCAACACATTTTCGGTGCCCATTTATAACCCGCTGCTTTGAGGACTTCGCGATATAGCTTTGTATTGCCACTTACCCACACCCAACTACCGCATATTTCAATCTCAAGTCCCAAAGTGATAATGGCGTTCAGAGCTTCGTTAATGGCTTCGCCGTAATTTTGTTGATGATGGTCAGTTACATCTCCTGAGAAGTCTTTGAGAGCCTCATATGCTTGATTAACTAGCTTCATCATCTCTTGCCCTGCGGGGTTACGATCGGGATGGTAAAGCGAGCAGGCTTTGCGATATGCAGCTTTAATATCAGAAGGACTGATTGTCGCTTTAGTTACCCCCAATATTGATAATGCGTCTTTGGTATTCATTTGATTTGCTCCTAAATAAAATTGTTAACTCTTTAAGGTTTGCAACAAAAGATGCTTATATACATCTATAATAGCTTATTAGCATCATAAGTCAACAGTTTTTTGCAATTTTAGATGTTTATTTGTATGATTAGATGTAAATAAACATCATTTGGTGAGTCATGAAAGATAACAATGCGCAATGGGGCAAAATAGTTTCTAAAATTATCAAAGCAGAACTTGCAAAACGGGGCATTAATTATCCAGAGCTTGTTGAGCGGCTAAATGCCCAAGGTATTTCTGATATTAAAGTAGATGATTTACGCGCGAGATTATCGCGAGGGAATTTTAGTGCTGCTTTATTTATCCAGTGTTTGAGAGCTATAGGGGTCGTTAACCTTTCTCTTGAAAATAGCCTTTTTGAGGAATCATCTAAAGAATCATAATTTAGCAACAACTCATCATCACAAAATTATCAGAATAAAATTTTAAATCGCAATATTTTTTATTCCCAAAAACTCGTCATTTTAATACCCAGTCATTAACCGCAGTATTAGCGCTCAATCGCGCCTGTAGAAGCCTAAAACTAACACACCTGTCGCAACAAGGTTGCTGTCAGTTTTTTAGTATAAATGAATGTTTTATATGATAAATTTGATGTTTTATAAAAATTCACTATGATTTCAATTTGAAATCTTTTTGAAATCAAATTGATTTCAAATTTTAAAAACTGATGTCACAATTTTTTTTGGCTGCTTTCATTTTGAAATCAGCTTTTCGTTCAATCATTATATTTCAATGTGTTACAAGCCTTATTTCTTAAGGCTTAAAAAATTTTAAAAAGCATTTTTGATGTCAGGGAAAACTATTTTTACCTGGCTTTTCTCTTGCCAAAATATGTAAAAAAATGCGTTTTGTCCTCCATCTGGGACAGCTTCTATTCTATCTTCCCAGTGCAAGGAGGAAATATGAAGCAAACACAAATCTCATTACGGCTCAACAGATCTGAATACGAGCAAGTAAAACGATATGCCAAAAAAAATCATTTGACTATCAATCAAACTTTACGTGATTTGCTTGACGGTAAGCGCTGTTTTTGCCTACACCAAAATCTTTTGAATCATCCCAGCACACATAGCAGTACCAAAGATACAGACGATGAAAAACTGATGATTGCCGCAAAAACCTTTGAGCTAGTTTATGAAAGTCTAATACTACTTCGTGATTTTACTGCTATCACAAATCCTGAATTAACAGACTTAGCCACTGAAAAACGCCTTACTTATTTTGAAGAAGCTGAAGAAAGTTGATGAATTATTTTACTCGTGGCGGTCAGATTTTTATTCATCAAGTATTGATGTGGACACAGGTAGTGATGAAGCTCACCGTTTTTTTTCTATTGCTTTATGTCGCGCTTGTAGTGGGTACGTTTTGGCACAAGACCAGTCACTTTGAACATAGTCTTGCTTGGCAGTATTGGTTAACCCAATCCTTTTCAAGCAACCATGCGATGGTAGTCGTTGAATGGTATCAGGGCAACACCTATTCTTTGCGGGCTGATGAGTTCCTAGCAAACCAAAGTGTGCAATATGTTGTTAAGGGCGTTAAACATAAATTTGTAATCCAGGTCCGAAAAATTGCCATATGGATGGTTGGATTATATTTCGTAGCTATCTGTTTATTGATACTCAAGGGCTTCACACAATCCCGACGTAAATTTCTGCGTGGCTCAAAGCTAATCTCTCCTGAAGCTCTAACACGCCATTTACAATTAAGATTTAAAGCGTCTCGTATCACTCTCGGTGGTGTTCCTTTAGTCAAAGAAACTCGCCGCAAACATATTTTGTTAATTGGAGCGACTGGCAGCGGTAAGACACAAGGAATATTAGAATTATTAAAAGGCTTTCGTGATGAAGGCTATAAAGTTATTATCCTCGATCCTGAATGTACAGCCGTTAAATATTTTTACCGCAATACCCATGACATAATCATCAATCCTATGGATGCTAGGGCTAAACCTTGGCATTTTTGGTCAGACGCAAGAAACGAATCACAGCTTGAGTATATTGCCGCAAGTCTCGTTCCTGAACCTAAAAGCGGAGCAGATCCCTTTTGGCATCAAGCCGCGCGTGTTTTATTTTTAGAGACAGCCAAAGTTGTTATGCGTGAACGTAGCAAATATCAGGGCGATGTGAATGGCAAGCCTGGGGTGAAGCGGCTGCTATCTCTTTTAACGACAGCTAATTTAAAAGTCCTAGAAGAAGCATTAAAAGGCACTGTAGCAGAATCCCTAGTAAGCAGCGATGCGGAGAAACTAGCCCTAAGCGTAAAATCTACCTTGTCTGCCTATATGCGTTGCCTTGAACTACTTGAGGATAAAGATCTTGGGTTTAGCATTCGCGAGTGGGTACATGATAAAAATGATGCATGGCTTTTTATAACCTCACGTGAGGACATGCATGAAACATTCAAGCCGCTGCTGTCTGTGATACTAGATGTCGTCTCTAATGAGCTTTTGACGCTGGATGAAAACCCCTCACGCAAGATTGCTGTAGTTATTGATGAGGAAGCAAGCCTTAATCCTTCGCGTTCTTTGCAAGAAGTAAGGGCTAGAGGCAGCAAACGCGGCATTCAAGTGATCTCTGGTTATCAAACCACCGCTCAGGCGGTAGCCCTTTCAAATAGTGCCAGCGCCCAAGCCCTTTCCTCGATGTACGGCACGAGGGTCTATTTTATGTGCAACGATGCCGATTCAGCGCGCCAAGCTTCGCGTGATTTGGGTCAACAAGAAATTATTGAAAATAATGAACAGATTTCCTTCGGCGCTAACACTATCCGTGATGGCGTAAGTTTAAGCCAACAACGTAGAGTTGTTGATTTGGTGATGCCAGAACAAATCATGAACCTTAAACCTCTCAATGCTTATTTACGCCTTTCAGGCAATTATCCCATTACACAAATAAAGGTAGCCATATCTCCATTTAACCCCATTGCTGACGGCTTTGTGACAAAACATTTAGCTATTCCCACTACGGAGTTGCTCAAGAAGGATAAAGACCAAGGCCCTACACACGATAATAAAGAAAACATTGAAACAGTACCAGAAAACAACAGCGACCATACAGCAACACCGCTCAATCAAAATGAAAAAGAAAAGCGTATAGAACGATTTTCCACATCAAAAGCAAATATCGATCGAGGTAAATAATGCTATCTGCTCAACCTCTCACTAGCGCTATTGATGCGGCAAAATATTATCAGGGTGTACTGGACTACTATGCAGGAAATGAAAACTCGATCAATTTAGAATGGCAAGGTAAAGCACTTGATAGTCTTTATCCTAATACCAAGCCCACCATGGAAGATTTTAAACAACTGCTCAAAGGTGAATTACCCACGGGTCAAATACTGGGACGTATGGAAGATGGAGAAGCCAAGCATCGACCTGGGATAGATTTAACCTTCTCTGCACCGAAATCAGTCTCAATAATGGCGTTGCTATATGATGATAAAGACGTTATCAATGCTCATAGTAGCGCGGTTACTCAAACACTGAAATTTTTTGAAAATAGCTTATTGCAGACTCGCATTAATGGTGAGCCTGCACCGGCTGACAAAGTGATGTTTACTAAATTTTTAGAGTTTTTATCACGCGAACTTGATCCACAAATGCATACGCACTGCATTTTATTAAATCTTTGTCAAAATAATGATGGCAAATTTCGTTCAATTTTCTCAGATTCAGTTTTAGAGAACAAAATGCTAGGTGGTGGGATTTATCGCTCATTTTTAGCAATTGAATTACAAAAACTCGGTTATGAAATTGAAATCACCGATGAGAAAGCTACTTTTGAAATCAAAGGTGTTCCAAAACAATTAATAGATTTATTTTCAAAACGCAGTCAACAGATTAATGCCAAAGCTTTCGAGCTGGGTCGTCATGATCCTGAATTTAAATCCACACTCAATCTTACCACGCGAAAAAGCAAAACTGTTGAGACGACTTTCACTCAGCAACAAGAGCAATGGAAGCTAGAAGCGAGTGAACTATGCCAGCATTTAAAGATTGAACTTGATAAAAGCTTTGCTCAATTTAAAACTAATACAGGTACAGGCTATCGTATTCGTGATGGTGATAAAATAGCCGATGAAGCCATTCAAGCGGGTATCGCTAAACTCGATTTATTCAAGCGCATGAGCACAGAGCAAGAAATTATCCTAGAAGCTACGCGTTTAACCTTAGGTAAAGTATTGCCTAAGCACATTGAGGCTGCGTTTGAGAAAGCAAAACAAACTGGAATGATTCAGTCATTACGTTTTAATGAAAATGGGCATACACAGCGCAAAGCTTATTACATGTCAGCTAGTAATAGTGCGCTTAGCCATGAACTCAAAACACAGATACAAAACCCCTATACTAATCGTCTTCACACAAACCTGCTTAGCCTTGTTGCGACAAAATGGGTTATCCATAAATCATTTAGTAATGTTAAAGACAATGAAGTTTATAAGCAATTAATTGATTTTGTAGTCACTAAAAATAATCGTGAAATGATTGCTGATAATCTTTGCCCTAAAGTGGATAAACATTTTTTACAGCGCGCTGAATCATTTGCGTCCCTTTTAGGGGTTAAAGTTTTTCATGTATCAGTCTCCGACGTTGATAGAAAAATATGCCAACAAGCAGGACTAAAGACTTGGGGTCTTAATTATTTAAACCGCGCTTTTATCAAACGTGGGAGTATACTTTTAGTTCATGGTAGTGAAAAGCTCCTCTATGCTCAAATGCATACGATCAGCAACATAGCCAAGAAACATGATTGCAAAATTATCTGGGCCAACGATAAAGATATTCAACCGCTAGATAGGCGACTCTCGCCTATAGAGCTTATTGCTCCCTATGTGCCAAGAGGTCATTTTTTAGCGGGGACTAACCATCGTTTATCCTATGACATTGTCAATGGTACTTATCCCCTTCGATTTGAAAATCTAGGTCAAGATAATTTTTTACAAAATTTTTCTAAGCAGTTTTCCAGCAATAATGATGCGCTGCTATTATCCTACCAAAAAGATTCAGTGAATCGTTTAGTGCGCAATCAGCTTGTAAGTGAAGGCACACTTGAGGCAGGAGTACGAGTCACTAACTACGTGCATGAATATTTAAATATTATCGACATAAAACGCCCAACATCTTATCAATTAGGCGACATTATTCGTTTAAATAATCTGCAACTTCTCACTAGTAATGAAAATTTAATCCATAATTTAAAAAATGCGCAATATCGTTCGGGTGAACATTTTAAGCTAACTACGATTAATGGAGCTGTGCTTACGCTTTCACATGATAAAAATCAAACCATGCATCAGCTTAATCTGCAAGATATCACTAACCACAAAGACCTTAGTTTATTCAAAGAATCTTCAATAAAAATTGCTGTAGGCGATAAGCTGATACTACCTAATTTTGATATTTACGGCAAAGCCTATCAAAACAAGATTGGCACCATCGAAAGCATGGATGATAATGCCATTCATCTGAAATTACCGCATTATAATCAGTCATTGGTAGTCTATCTCAAAGACAGTAAAGGATATGAGCGACCCGTTTATGCCGATTATGCTTATTGCCTCCACCCATCCACAAATGTGCAGGGTATTAATCATTATCATATGGATTGCAGAGCGAACCTTAGTATCAATGTCCTGCGCACCTTAACAGGTATGCAAGATAAAAATGTAACTTTATACACGGATAGTCCCCAAGCGATTGTTCACGCTTTAGAATCCATTCGTCCAGATTTATCAGCTACATCAGACAAAACCAATAATCTAACAAAAGATTTATCTTATGTCATCGCAATGAAAAAAAACGAGCCTACCAGTGAGTTAAAAATAAATGCTGCTAAAGCCGCATTAAACCAAGCAATGCATCAGCTAACTGGTGAGGGTAAAACTAAACTTTCAAAATCAAATATTCTTCGTGAAGCACTTAGTTTAACTTTGGGCAGAGCGCAGATCCAAGATATACAACAGACATTTGAGGCTTTGGTATTGGCGGGAGATATTGTTACCGAAGGAAATTATTATACTGCAAGCTGGGTGATTCAGCATCGTGATAATTTGATACAAGCTTTTAAAGGATTAAGAGATAAAAACATAGAGCCAAGTAAAGAAAATGCTGCACAACAAAAAGGTGGCATTCCGCGCTTAGACGAATCTGCTGTTAACAATTATCTTCAACAACGAAACATCAAACTAAGTAATGCCCCAATCAAAGCTATCGTCGATTTAGCTTCACACAATAATGCTTTAGCTATCCTACAAGGCCCCGCAGGCAGCGCAAAAACCTCACTCGTATTAAAACATGTGGCTGCCCTCTTTCAAGCCAATCAATGCAAAGTTATCGGCATTGCACCACAGCATAGTCAAAAAGATGAACTTGCTCGCAAAGCGGGCATAGAGACAATGACCATACAAAAATTTCTACAGCTCGAAAAATCACATCAATTACAAGAAGTAATCGAAAAAGGTAAAACAGTAGTGCTAGTCGATGAGTCCTCTATGCTCAGTTATAAAGAAATGTTAGATCTCACTTATATTGCAGATCGATATAATGCACGAATGATTTTTGCAGGCGATAGCCAGCAACTAGATTCCCCTCGCTCTGCTCAGCCCTTTTTACACTTACAACAACAAGAAGGAATGAAGATAGCAGAATTAAAAAAAATCTATCGTCAGTGCGCAATCAAGCGTCCTGAGTTGCATAAAGCTATCGTTTCACTCACGCGTCTAAAACAAGGCGAAAAGGCAGAAAGCCTCGTACCATATCTAAGGCACAACTCCAAGGATAAAAATCTTATCGATATACTCTGTGATACTTACGAGAAATTGCCGAAGTTTTTAAAAGATGATTGCTTGATACTGGCACTTACAAATGCCGAGCGTCAAACTATTAATGAACGATTGCATACACAAACCGGCCCTAGCTTTAAACAAGTGATGCTTCGGAACCAAGATTTAAATAATGAAAATCGTTATCGTGCTGCATGCTATACGGAAGGAAATGTTTTAAAATTTAATAAAGAAATTAAGGCAGCCGGCATCGCTGCTAATACCTATTGGCAAATTGTTGGCATCGATGCACAAAACAATAAGCTGACATTAGCAAATTGCCAACTTGATAAATCTGGTGGGCTAAAGCGAGAACATATTATTACTATTGATCCTATGCGAAAAGTTTTTCATCAAGCCAATACCTTGGAATACTTTGAAGCAAAAACACAATCCTTATCGTTGGGAGATAAAATAATGCTAACAAATAATATTAGACATTACTCTTCAATAAAATTAAACACATCAAAACAAGGTATTCTTAAAAAGATTACTCAATCACATTTTACTATTGATTTTGGCAACAACGAAGTTGTGAAACTGGAACGCAATAAACTCGATCATGCATTTATCGATTTAGGCTATGCACGCACCTACCACAATGCGCAAAGCTTGGATGCGGCTTGTGTACTGATGCTTGCAGATCTTGATAATAAACACATGATGAATTACTCAAGTAATTATGTAGGGGCAACTCGTTCAAAAAAATTCCTACGCATTTTCACTCAGAACAAGGAAGGTTATTTAAAACAAACTCAAAAATCTTCCCAAAGAATGCCATTCCAAAATAAACAGTCGATAGAGCAAGCAAAATTATCGATTAATGAGGTCAAGTTATTAGATGATTTAAGCATTAAGATCGAGCGTCATGCGAAAAAATTATTTGGAACACCAAAAAAAACCTTAGATACTGCCTTACTTTATGGCAGCGAAGATATCAACATAGGTGTCCTAATCATGACGCAAAATCAGCAGGATTTTAAACGGGGCGATTGTTTGTATGCAAATACAAAATTGGATTTTGTCTCACTAATTGAATTGTTTAATAAGAGCAAACGTGAGGAAGCATTAAAATTTGCCGCAGAAAATCTTTTAAGACAGCCAATTGAGGATTACCAATCATGCAGTGCAAATAAAATCGCCGCACAAAACAAATCTATTATCATTCCTAAAAATGCAAAACCCCACCCATTTTTGCAAGCAAAAACAGATGCTATCACTCTACGAGCGCAAGGAATCGAAAAAGCACAACGTTTGTATCAACAATCAAAACCTGCAAAAAATACACTAGCTGAAACATATTTAGTCAAACATCGTCACATTACTAAAGAAATTATCCATCAATATTCTAATGATATTAGATTTATTTACTACAATCGTCACTCTGCTGCTCTTTTTCCGCTGCGAGATAAAGATGGCAAAGTTCAAGCCGTGCATTTAGTTTATTTAGATGCTAAAACCGCGCAAAAAACAAAAGCAACGATCGGACGTAACGCTAATACATTCGCTTTAGCCAAACAAACTTTTGGGCCAATGAAGGGAGCCAGCATTCAAGTAGGTGATCCCACAGGCATTCCACATCTTGCTGAAGGCCCTGAGACGGGCTTAAGCATACTTGCGCTTAACCCTAAAGCTCACGTTCATATCACGTGCAGTTTAAGTAATATCCACAATGCGCCAATTAAAAACATACCCGATAAAATTATTTTCTGTGCTGACAATGACATGATTTCTGATAAATTTGAAACTGCAAAGAAAAATTTACTAAATGCCATTGATAGGATTGCCAAAAATTACTGGACATCTGTGCATGTCCTATTTCCCAGAATTCTTAATCAACAAAAAACGGATTTTAATGATCTTTTAAAAGAAAATGGATTGAAGAAAGGACAAAAAGAATTTGATTACATAGTAAAAACAGGAAAGACATTTGAAATGGAAGATTTCTCTAATAATAATTTTCAACAGAACCAATCATGCAATATAGAACAAAATCTCTCTAGAGCGAGGCAGAAGCTAGAAGTTCTGATAAACAGCGTGGATAAGGCATATAATGAATTCCAGCGCTAAAGTGGATGTATTTTCATTATCATTGATATCCTATATAAACATCAGCGGCAATATATGATATCAAATCTTCCAGATCCCATGCAAAAATTTTTGAGGGATATGGCTAAACGGTCAGTATTATGGTATGAATGAATGTGAGGTGCTTATGAGCGATAAAATAGATAACATTTTAGCTCGGTTGAGAAAATCAACAATGAACTACGACCGCCTAACTCATCTAGAAAGCGATGTCCGGCAACGCATTACTCTCCAAAAAATGGAACATCCAATTGGTAGTCTCGAGCATTTCCTAGCGTTTCTTTTCCCGGCAGAACACCGCTTTATTCCTGTCATATGCGCCGCTTTGCTGGGAGTAATGGTGGGGGTTTCGACGCTTACAACGAGCGCAAATCCTGAAGCGATGGAAATCTTTAATTTACAAGTCTTTAAGCCGGAAGCTATCGCCTTAACCTCTATCATCTCAATGAGTGAACACCCATGAAACGATTTTACCGCGATTTGAGCTTAACCATCATTGTTGCAGTGTTTGCTTTTGGAGCATGTTGGATGCTAGGTCATTCTTTTGTAGGATATCAGGAAGATTCTATCGATCCACACCAATGGTTACACGAGCAGCTTGATCTAACTGCCGAGCAGGATGAAAAACTGATTCCAATTGAAAAAAAGTTTGCAACAAAAAAGCATGAATTGGAGGAACTAATATATAAAGCTGACCATGAGCTTGCGCGTGCGATTAAAGAAGATGGGCATTATTCCATGCGGGTAAAAGAGGCTGTTGATAAAATCCACATTGCACAAGGCGAACTCCAGAAAGCAACACTAGAACATCTATTTGAACTACATAGTGTCTTAACACCTGAACAGCAAAATAAATTGAATGATCTCACAACTCAGACACTCACACATAATCCTTAAAAGCACAGCAGTATGAAGGAATGCACAGATCAAGATCTGATTAAGCGACTGGTGCAGGGTGAGAATATAGCCCTGAATGAAATCATGGCACGCTATAAAGAACGCTTATTTAGATTTATATGCCGCTATGTGGGTAATGATGAAGTTGCCTACGATCTATTACAAGAAACTTTTACTAAGTTATATTTCTCAGCGGCAACGTATAAGCCGGAGTATAGATTTTCTACCTGGTTGTTTCAGATCGCACTGAACCTTTGCCGTGACTATGACCGCAAGCGGAAGCTTATGAATTTTATTTCGATAGACGACGAGGAAACACCATATGATTTCGAGGATCCCTCCTTTGACCCGGAAACTATTGCACAATCAACACAAGCTATAAACTATATTCATCAAACTATTAATCTTTTGCCGCATAAGCTAAAGACAGCGTTGATACTTTTTACACTTGAAGAGCATTCACAAGAAGAATGTGCAGCATTGCTTGGTACAACCGTAAAAACGATAGAAACCCGTGTCTATCGTGCCCGTAAACTATTGGAAAAAAAATTGTTAAAGAAGGTAGATCATTTTTGAGGGATGGTATCAGTTGCTTCGTATTACTTTGCAACAATATCGGAGATTTAAATGTGAAGCACCTTATCCTCATCATATCCCTTGCAATATTCTCTGCCGTTGCTTTAGCAGAAAATATTACACTTGATGAGGTTATCAGCGATAGTCTTCAAAAAAATACCAGCCTTTACCGCATACAACGGGAACATGAAGACAAGTTGGCAAATGCGACTGAAATAACCTTGCTGGAAAATCCTGAATTGAGTGTTGGTGCTATTCACACAAAAGGCGAAAATGGTATAGGAATGGATTTGGAACTCAGTCAACCGCTGAAATTATCGCAGCTTACTGGGGCGCGTATCCGTTATGGTGACACATTGACACAGGTGGCTAATATCGAGCAAAAATATGAAATGCTAAAAGTCATCAACGAAACAACCATGCTTTATACGCGAGTATGGTTGCTTTTTGAGCGTAAAAAACTCTATGAAAGTTATGCCGATGATGCGGATCAAATGAGAAAGCTAGTGCAAGATTCTACCAGTCAAGGACAAACTAGCCCTGCGGCGTCCTATCTGTTTTCAGCAGATGCCGAAAAACTTCGCACAGATGCAAAAGCACTGGATGCTGAGCTGCGACAAGCACGCTCCTCGCTTGGTCTACTTACAGGACGTAGCTATATATCCACAGAACTACAACGCCCAACTTTTACCCCAATTACTGCCAACATAGAAAGACTACAGCAATTTGCGAATACTCATGCAAACTTTCGTAATATAGTAGAAAGTCGAATTGAGGCTGCGGAGCGAAGAATAAAGATAGCCAACCAGGATGCCGTTCTACCAGAAATCACACCTCGCTTATTTTATTCGAATGCGCCAAGCAACGAAGAAGATTTTTTTGCAGAAGATGAAACCTTTTACGGAGTGGGTATTGCTCTGCGCATACCAATTTGGAATCAAAATAACGCTGAACGTAGCCGAGCCAATGCGGAATTAGCCCAGGCTCAATATGAAGAAGATTTGCTCACTGGATTGCCACAAAAAGATCTGATTGAAGAATTACGTCAAAGCGCTTCCATCATGCAAGAGCGAGCCGATAGTTATTTTAAAAATATCCTTCCAACTTATCGTGAATCATATGAACTCACCCGCAGCATGTTTCGTCAGGGACAGGCTAATGCGCTAGAAGTTTGGCAAGTGCGTGAAAAACTACTGACTGCTGAGAATGAAGCGCTGGATGCAGTGGCACAAGCCATTAATGCCCGTGGTGCATTAGAGCTTGAACTGGGTGGTAAAATAGAGGAAATCCTATGAAAAAACTTTTAACTGTCTTAATGACATTGATTATGTATATCTCTGCGCATGCACATGAGGGGCACGAACATACACCAGCTCCAGGCACAGAAGCTTCGGTGGACATAATCAATACCGTGATTTTGTCAGACACCGCAATCAATAACCTTGGCATTCAAACAGTGAAAGCACAGATCGTGCCCCATGCCAGCTCAATTGATATGAATGGTATTGTGGAGTTTCTGCCTGAACGTCAAGCAATCGTGCATGCACATGCTTTAGGTCGTGTATCAGAAATTTATGCGAAAGTCGGTGAAAAAATCAATAAGAATCAAACATTGCTCACTTTCCAGCCTATTTTCATTGGCAGTTCACCCGTTTCTATTACAGCGCCCATTAGTGGTTACATTACCAAACAAAACGTAGTGATTGGCCAATCGATCACACCAGAGACACCACTGATGGAAATGGGTGATTCTTCCGAAGTGTTGGTGCGTGGCGTAATGTATGAAACACCAGAAGTAAGTACAATTCAAATCGGTCAACGTGTGCGTGTCACTAGTGATCTTGTAGGTACACAGACGCTTACTGGGACAGTACAACGCATGGATAGTACATTTGATCGTAACAGCCGTACTTTTAATGTTTATGCCATCGTGCAAAATCCTGATCTCAAACTAATTGCTAATATGCAGGTGGTGTTATCAATTGAGATCAGCCACTCTGCAAATAGACTCACTGTGCCAGCAAAAGCCATCCTAGGTGAAAGCGGTAACAACTTTGTGTTTGTAAAAAATGGTAATGAATTTGAGCGACGTAGCGTGAAGTTGGGAGAAAAATTCGGTGTTGATCGCGAAATATTGGAAGGCATATTCCCTGATGAGCAAGTGGTGACAGTAGGAAACTATCAGCTTCAATTCGCCACATCCTCTATTGATCAGCATGAAGGTAAGGACTAGCCATGCTTAATGCAATTATACAGTTTTCGCTTAATAATCGCTTATTGGTGGTGGCGTTTTCTTCATTGCTGCTGGTGTATGGCGTGTTTATTACTAGCAAATTGCCTGTAGATGTATTCCCTGATCTTAATCGTCCAACAGTGACCATTTTCACGGAGGCTGAAGGGTTAGCGCCAGAAGAAGTGGAAGCACTCGTGACATGGCCCATTGAAACAGCAGTCAATGGCGCAACTTACGTGGAGCGCGTACGTTCAGCTTCTAGCATTGGGCTTTCGATTGTATGGGTGGAATTTGGTTGGGATACGGATATTTACATTGCCCGCCAAATTATCGCAGAAAAACTCCAGCAAACACAGGAAACGTTGCCACAAAATATTCGCCCTGTAATGGGACCGATTTCTTCCATTATGGGGGAAATCATGTTAGTAGGATTGACCAGCGAAAATCCTGAAATCAACAGTATGGAATTGCGAGATGCCGCTGAATGGGACATCCGAAATCGTCTCCTTTCAATCGGTGGTATATCGCAGGTAACTGTGATCGGTGGTGATTTAAAACAATATCAGGTATTGGTTGATCCACAAAAACTCACAAATTATGGGTTAACGCTACACGATGTTGAACAAACGATTCAAGGCTCAAACGTCAATGCAACAGGTGGATTTTTAATATCCGATTATCAAGAAGCCTTAATTCGCAACATCTCTCGTATAAGAACGCTTGATGATCTAGAAAAATCACCGTTGCCTCAAGATATTAATAATTCCACGCCGCTAACTCTGGGGCAGGTGGCGGAGATTAAATTCGGTGGACCACTTGCTAAACGTGGAGATGCTAGCGTCAATGGCCAACCTGCCGTGATCCTCTCGGTGCAAAAGCAACCAGATGCAGATACAATTGAGCTGACAAAAAAAATAGAGGCTGAACTTACAAATATCCAAAAAACTCTGCCTGAAGGAGTGACTATTCATGCAGATCTTTTCAAACAAGCAGATTTCATTGATCGTGCTATTTCCAATGTCGAAAAAGCTTTGCTTGATGGTGCAATCTTAGTCGCTATAGTGTTGTTTTTGTTCCTGCTTAATTTCCGTACTACTTTTATCACTCTCACTGCTATTCCTTTATCTTTTGTACTGACTGCAATCGTTTTCAAATTTTTTGATATGAGCATCAATACCATGACACTGGGTGGCTTGGCTATTGCCATTGGTGAATTGGTGGACGATGCAATTGTGGATGTGGAAAATGTATTTCGTCGATTGCGCGAAAATCGTCACATTGCTAAGCCACGAAATCCACTGGTGGTAATTTATGAAGCGTCCAGCGAAGTGCGTAACTCTATAGTTTTTGCCACAATAATCGTGGTGTTAGTGTTTATCCCACTTTTTGCGATGAGCGGTATTGAAGGCCAAATATTTTTGCCCCTTGGCGTAGCATACATCGTATCAATCATTGCCTCGCTGTTTGTATCGTTAACAGTTACTCCAGCGCTTTGCTCTTATTTGTTGCCGCATATGAAGCGTATGCGCGATGAGCATGATAGTTGGCTGGTGCGAAAAATTAAAACAATACAAAACCGCATACTAGATTTTTCTTTCCAGCACAGCAAGCAAGTACTGACTATCGTTGCTACCCTAACAATCAGTGTGCTTGCCGTTGTGCCGTTTTTCGGGAAAGAATTTCTACCTCAATTTAATGAAGGTTCTGTAACAATTAATTTGCTTACTCCACCAGGAACCAGTCTTGCTGAATCTAACCGAATCGGTACTATTGCTGAGAATCTTATTCATCAAGTGCCGGAAACCGTCAAAACGGGTAGACGTACCGGCCGTGCTGAACGCGATGATCATGCTGAAGGTATCCATTCAAGCGATATTGAAGTGGAACTTAAAGAGTCCAAACGTTCCCGAGCTACAATTCTAGCCGATATCCGAACAAGGTTAGATGAGATCCCTGGGGTTGCCGTCAATATTGGCCAACCTATTTCCCATCGCATCGATCATATGATGAGCGGTATACGTGCTCAAATTGCCATTAAATTGTTTGGCGAAGATCTGGACACGCTCCGCGTTAAAGCCGAAGAAATTAGGCAAGTCATGAGTGAAGTGGAAGGTGTAGTGGATCTTTCTGTCGAGAAACAGGTACTGATTCCACAGGTACATGTGATATTTGATCGTGAAAAGGCCGCCACCTATGGCCTGCTTTCTGGTGAAGCAGCGGAATATGCTGAACTTGCCATGCAAGGTAAAACTATAGGACAAGTAGTCAATGGACAGCGCACATATGATATTGCCATGCGCTTAACGGATGCTGCACGTACCGATATAGATGCTATTAAACAGATCCCAGTGGACACTAAAAACGGAAACGTAGTACCGCTTCAAGCCATCGCCAGCATACAGGAGGCGAAAGGTCCGAATATCATCAACCGTGAGAATGCACAGCGCCGTATCGTGATCCAGGCAAATGTGTCAGAGCGTGATTTGGTTGGCGTGGTAGAGAAGGTACGTACTAAAGTAGATAGTCAAGTGCATTTGCCACAAGGCTATTACATTACTTATAGCGGCCAGTTTGAAAGCCAGGCCAGCGCCTCACGAATGATTTTCCTTTTAAGTATATTCTCATTAGCAGGTATATTTCTTGTATTGTTTGCTTACTTTAAAAGTGCAAATCTTGCTTTGCAAGTAATGATTTCTATACCGCTAGCCTTCATTGGCGCAGTAATCGGCGTATGGCTTTCAGGTGGAATATTTTCCATTGCGACAATGGTGGGATTTGTCACCCTAACTGGTATTGCAACACGTAATGGTATAATGATGATCGCACATTATTTACATTTGATGAAGCATGAGGGCGAACACTTTGATCTGAAAATGATTTATCGCGGTACATCAGAACGTATCATTCCCGTGCTAATGACAGCTCTCACTGCGGCACTTGCGCTAACTCCGCTGATTATCGCGGCTGATGAGCCGGGGCGAGAAATTTTACATCCTGTCGCCGTGGTAATTTTCTGTGGATTATTTTCTAGTACGTTTCTTGATTTTACGGTTCGCCCTCTTGTTTTTTGGATGTTTGGCAGAAAGGCTATCCAGAAGTTATTTCCAGATGCACTTACAATATAAATAAGAAATGGAAATGCGTGAATTAATAATTCTTTATGATATTCAACATTTTTTATCAAATTAATTTATAGAAATTACGCAAAATATTTTAAGGGATATTTTTTTTATTTACGTAATATATGTAAAGAACATTGTGAAATTTTAATAAAGGATTTACCATGAAGAAAATACTAATTTTATTAGCAAGTGCTACATTGATAATTACGACCTCTGCTTTTGCTGACTTCCATGAGAAAATAAAACGTAAGGCCAACCATCCTACACCAAGTCATGAATCCTCACAAATGCAGCTGAAAGAAGACGCCTCTATAAAGCGTGAGAACGACACCAATGATAAACCTGCTGCGCAGAACTTAGCCAAAAAGAATAAATTCTATTAAAGAATAGATGCTTTTTCTATTGGATCGGAACTGTGACAAGCATTCCCGCTTCAGAATGACCAGGTAGATCACATGAAAAAACCACTGGGCCGGTACCATGAAATTTCCAAACAATTTCTTTTTTTTCTCCTGGTTTAAGGGGTGCTGTGTCATGATCAGTGTGTTCCATATTTGGCATTTGGCGCATCATCTCGCGATGCATTTTTTGCGTATTTTCATCACTAATTGAAAACTCATGATTAATTTTCCCATTATTAATGACATTGAATTGAATGACTTCTTTATCTTTAATTACCCCAATTTCTGGTTCAAATTGTATTTTCATTGTGTCATTAAGAGTGACATTAATAATTCTATCAGGAGTATCCGTTGTCAATTCCCCAACAGAAGAATGTGGATCACTTGGGCTACACCAGGCATTTAAACTTATAGAAAAAAGCAATGCAATGAATAAACATGGTAATTTAGCTTTATTTTTTACTAACATATATCTCTCCAGTTTTATTAAAACAATACAGACAGTCCAAACGTTAATGAATTAACTATAGTATCTTCATTAGCTGCTTCAAAAAAATCACTGGTTTCCCCGTAACTTTGTTCATGCTCAAATTCCATAAAAATATCTAGCCCTGGCATAAGACGGTAAAAAGGTCTTATCAAATAACGCATTTGATTTAAGCCGCTACCAATTTCAGCTTCTGGAACTGCACTAGATGCTAAAATACTTCGAACGCCAGCCCTTAAAAAGAAATTATTGGTAATTTGTGTATCGCGCGACAATTCCACATCCAATTTAGCACTTCCGCTATGATAATATAGTCGTGCATTAACATCTATGAAATAAGGTACTAGCCCTTCAATACCTGCACCAGGCTGCCAATATGGGGTATGCGCAGGGCGATAAAAATAATTAGCGCCGGCTTTAACTGCCCAAAATTGACTAATGAGTCGCCAGTAAAAAACATCTATATCAGCATTTTCTACGATGCCGTCATTTAATTCAGCATCATTGATAAATAGTTCCAATTTATTATAATCAGGACCGTATAAGCCTTTATAATTAAGACGTTGTATATTATTAAAAGGATCTGCACCCACATCTAAGAAAGAAGAAAGATATAATCCTTTAGGATGAGCCATAGGATGCATCACCATATCCATATCAATGGGCCTTACCTCATCAACTCTGACAATGGGCCGATTATAATAATTTGTTTCTTCCACGATATTCTGCGGCATTGCTTCCGCTTTAGTTATTTCAATTAAACTCGAATATTGAAACACGCGTGACATACCTGTTTCCATATGATAGAGAAAATGACAGTGAAAAAACCATTGTCCACTGGCATCTGTATCAATATCTGTTGTGACTGTGGCACCAGGTGCAACATCAATAGTATGTAGTAATGGATCAAAAGCACCATGTCCATTACGTAAAATAAACCAATGTCCATGGATATGCATAGGATGATGCATCATGGAATTATTTGTAAAAATAATCCGATATCTTTTAGCGGGATCTAATACGATAGGTGGTGCATTATAAGCAGGAACGCCATTAATAAACCAAATAAACCTTTCCATGTAGCCAAATAATTCCATTTGAATAATTCCATCCACAGGAAGATCGGGATCATTAGTGGGAATAGCAGCAGATAAATTTTGATATTTTGTGCCAGTTGTGTTGATATTGAGTAAATCCTGGTTGGCTGGCAACATTCTATCTCCTATGATGCTAGGTTCTATCGGCATCGTCATAGCATTCATGGCCATACTAGAGCCCATCATATTCATATTATGATTACTCATCCCCATAGCATTATTCATATTACTCATGGGCGCCATCTGATCCCTTGACATTGAATGATCCATTTTCATCGTATCTATGGGAGGATTAGAAGTAGATGTATTATTCATAGAAGCGTGGCTTGTATCTTGAGTGGGTGAATTATTAGGATCTGTTTTTGTTGCTGGTTGAGAGTTAGTTTTTCCCATGTTCATTATAGAAGGATCAGACTTCATTGAAGAAGAGGACATTTGCATATCAGACATTGAATTAGATGAGGGTGTATTTTGCATCATTGAATGCGAGTTCATATTATCCATAGGAACGTTTTGGTTCATAGACATTGAGGGATCCATTTTCATCGTATCTGTGGGAGGGGTAGATGGAGTTGAGATACTATTAGGCGCTGCATTTGGTGAAGAAGGCGGATTAGTATTCTCCATATGCATCATGGCGTGATCTAGGTTCATTGAGGAAGGCGTCATTTGCATAGAAGGCATTGAATGCGAATTCATATTAGGATTCATAGTGGATGCCATCATATTTTGCATCATTTCACGTGTCACTGGTAAAGGTTCTGGGAAAGGAACAACATCTTTATAATTAACGGTCTGTTGAGATTCGGTGATCAATGCCCCATAAGCGGCTCCTAATGTATCAGCAGATTCCGCATAAATAATGTAGGGATTATCTTCTTTTATCTCGACCAAGACATCATATGTTTCACCAGAGCCAATAGTGAAATCATCAATCACATATGGTTCTACATCATTGCCTTGTACATGCACTATTTTTAGAGTGGTTCCAGGTATTTTTACTCGAAAAATCGTACTGCCACCTGCACCAATAAATCTTAACCGCACAATGTCGCCTACCGTGACAGGAGCTGTCCAAGGAGAGGTATTGGGTCGGCCATTCAGTAAAAAAGCATCATAAGCGACATCGCTGATATCATAAATACCCATTCGCATCTGCTGCATCATTTTATAATCGTTAACTAAATTTTGTTTTTCTGCTGTGTCAGCCTTAGAATAATCTCGAATAAAACGTACAAGAGAAGGTTGTAATGGGAAACGCGGTGAATAATAATCGCCAGCTTTTTTTAAATTTTTTAAAATATTGTTTGGATGAGTATTGCTCCAATCTGATAATACTACCACATAGTCTTTAGTATATTGATACTCAGTATTTTTTTTAGGATCGATGATAAATGCACCGTAAAGTCCTTGTTGTTCTTGAAGGCCCGCATGTGCATGATACCAATAGGTGCCCGATTGCTCTAAGGTAAAATGGTATTGAAACATTTCACCGGGTTGAATACCCTTTTGAGTCACGCCTAAAACACCATCCATTTGCCAAGGTACCAGCATGCCATGCCAATGAATAGCCGTTTCTTCATCTAATTCATTATAAACGTTGATGGTAACTTCATCGCCTTCTTCAAAATGTAGTTTAGGTGCTGGAATTTGATTATTCACTGAAATTGCTTTGCGTGTTTCTCCTGCAAATTCAACTTCTTTATATTCCACTACTAAATCTATGGTATGAGCAGCAGCAAATATATAGGAGCTAAAAAAAATAGCTCCCAATAATATTATTATGCGTTTTATCATCATTTATTTTACCATGATACCAAATGGTACAAAAATTTCTTTACCATTTATTTTTACTTGTGCAAAAAGTTTAATAAAACCTGGTTTATCTGATTCAATGTGAAATTTCAGTACGGGTCCGCCTCTGTCTGTTGCTTTCGTGGGTTCTTTCCCCATTGGGTGAATATGCACGATAGTTTTCATATCATCCGAAAAAGCAACAATATGTGCAAAAGCACCCATAATCGGCTCTAAATCGTGAACTGGTTTACCGTTTAAATCAGTAATAGTGATTAGCCCTGTATTGGTTTGTTTTGCTTTCAAATCATCTTTTTCAAAAGAAAGTTGAAACTGATAATCATTCACCGTATTTTTCATTACAACATTTTGGTTGATACTGGATTTTGTTTGTTCCCCTAAGGAAACTTCTGTGACTACATATTCTTCTTTATGTGTAGCGAGTGGAAATAAATCAGCCCAAACATAATATTGTCCTTTCTTTTTAGGATCCCATTCAAATTGATAAAGACCTGGTTCTTTTAATGGGCGCGGATGAACATGGCTGTAATCTTCTAATGTATTATCGATAATTAATAAATGAATTTTTTCAGTATGTACTTCTTTAAGATCCTCTAAGCGCACAGGCTTATTGTCTTTTATTTGGGTTAGCTTGATTTGCCATTGATTACTCTGTCCGCTCACGGGATTAACATCAATTTTTATAGTGGGTGTTGCAGGTGAGGATTCTTGAGATGCATGTGATGCGTGATCCTCTACCATGCTATGCCCATGGTGGTGATCATGCTCATTTTCCTCGCTAGCATAGACAGAATAAGTTAAGATCATAAATAGAAAAGATAAACTCCAGGCAATCACTTTTTTCATTGCAAACCTCATGATAAGTTATAAAATTAACATTATGTTAACGCACACATATATCAACTGCATTATGCACTATAATTTTTCTAGATCAATGCTTTTGCCCATGGCGAGGATATTGCTGTTTATTCAATTAGAATTTTGATGAAGTCTTTTACAATTAGGCACTATTAATGAACGCTACACACAATATTCAAGAAAAAAAATATGTTTGCCCAATGCACCTGGAAGTAATCTCAGATAAACCAGGCAATTGCCCAAAATGTGGCATGGCGTTGGAGCCCAGAATTATTTCATTAAAAGAAACATTTAATGTTGAGCTAACAGATATGTCTCAACGATTTTGGATTAGTGTCATTTTGACGATACCGCTTTTAATTATTTCTATGGGCGTGCATATCCCGGTCCTTTCTTCTTTGATCCAATTGATTCCACCACGTCTTTCTTCTTGGATACAATTTATATTAGCAACGCCCGTGATTTTTTGGTGTGGATGGCCTCTTCTAAAAAAAGGAGTGGATTCAATCATAAAACAACATTTGAATATGTTTACGTTAATTACTTTAGGTATGAGTGTCGCTTATTTTTTCAGTACTTTCGCATTATTATTCCCCAATTTTTTTCCAGCTAATTTTCATGGTCTACATGGAGAAGTAGATCTCTATTTTGAGGTTGCTGCAGCAATTACGGCGTTAGTACTAATGGGACAAGTTTTAGAGTTGAGAGGACGTCAACAGACCAGCTCTGCTCTGCGTGCTTTGTTAAACTTAGCTCCCGCTACAGCAACCCAAATAACAGCTAGTGGAACAATGAAGATAATTCCTTTAGAAGAAATACAAATAAAAGATCATCTGCGTGTTCGCCCTGGAGAAAAAGTGCCTGTCGATGGTGTCATTATTGAGGGTCATAGCACATTAGATGAATCGATGATAACCGGCGAATCCATCCCAGTTGAAAAAGGGATAGGCGCTAAAGTTATCGGCGCAACCATCAATCAATCCGGAAGTTTTGTCATGGAAGCTGAACATGTGGGGAATGAAACCATGCTTGCACAAATTGTGCAATTAGTTTCTGAGGCGCAGCATTCACGTGCACCTATCCAACGCCTGGCAGATCTCGTTTCTGGTTATTTTGTGCCTATTGTTATTATTATTGCAATACTTACTTTTCTTGTATGGTCATTTTTTATTCCTCATCCATCTATGACGTATGGCCTCATTTCTGCAATCTCTGTTCTTATTATTGCTTGCCCCTGTGCATTAGGACTTGCAACCCCCATGTCAATCACTGTGGGCATAGGACGTGGCGCACAGGCAGGCATATTAATAAAAAATGCTGAAAGCTTAGAGCAATTTGAAAAAATAAATGCGCTAGTGATAGATAAAACTGGCACCCTCACCTTAGGCAAACCCATGCTCAATAAAATAATTCCCACATCAGACCTCGATGAAAATAAAATTTTATTTTTGGCAGCAAGTCTGGAAAGCAATAGCGAGCATCCTTTAGCAAATGCAATTGTTAGCGCGGCTAACCAGAAAAAAATTCATTTACAAACGCCAAGTGAATTTAAAGCTGAAATAGGACAAGGTATCACGGGAATTATTGACGGTAATCAAGTCGCATTAGGAAATATGAAATTGCTCCATTTACTTAATATTGAAGCAGGAGTACTTGCTTCTAGCGCAGATGAATTACGCAGCAATGGGGAAACCGTGATGTTTGTAGTATTTAATCATAACATTGTGGGCCTAATAAGTGTTTCCGATCCGATAAAAGATTCTACGCCTGCTGCCTTAAAAGCATTACGCAAGGAAGGAATTCATATTATCATGGTCACTGGTGATAATAAAATTACTGCTAATGCAATCGGTAAAAAATTAGGAATCACTGAAATTGAAGCCGATATTTTACCTCAAAAAAAGAATGAAATAATAAAAAATCTACAAAAGAAAGGATATATTGTTGCCATGGCAGGTGATGGCATTAATGATGCGCCTGCATTAGCCGCGGCTGATATAGGGATTGCCATGGGTACAGGTACCGATATTGCTATAAAAAGTGCAGGTATTACTTTAATCAAAGGTGATTTAATGGGAATAGTGCGCGCCCGAATTCTCAGTAAAAATGTAATGCAAAATATTCGTCAGAATCTTTTTTTAGCTTTTATCTATAATTTGCTTTGTATTCCTATTGCGGCAGGAATACTTTATCCTTGGACTGGTTTACTATTAAATCCCATGTTTGGTGCTGCCACGATGAGTTTGAGTTCAATTTCTGTTATTGGCAATGCACTGCGGTTACGTGGGATATCATTTAGTTCTGAGAAGATTGATTAAAAGCGAGAGACTAATTATGAAAAAATATGGCTTATTGACAATCATAGGGGTAACTTTGATTCTGGCGCTTGCCTATATTTTTTTTACAAAGCCTATCAATGAAAAAACGAATCTGCATGCTCCACTGTTTGATAATCTTGGAGCTTTTCATCGCCAGATCACTACCAATGTACCACTCGCGCAACGTTATTTTGATCAAGGAATGGTACTTGCTTATGGGTTTGAACACGGCGAGGCCATACGTTCATTTAAAGAAGCAACAAGACTCGATCCCAATTGCGCAATGTGTTATTGGGGCCTTGCACTCGCCTTAGGGAATAAAATGAATGCACCCATGAATGGTCATGAATACAGCGATGGAAAAGAAGCTATTCAAAAAGCGTTGCTACTCATGAATAATGTAACACCTGCAGAGCAAGATTATATCAAAGCACTTTCTCTACGTTATAAGCATGAACCACTCAAAACAAATCAAGCCTCAGCCCCAAGCTGTCATAAATCAAACAGCTCACCTGATGCTGCTACAAAAAGTGAAAGGCTCGCTTATGTAAACGCAATGAAAAATATTGTTGAAAAATATCCGCATGACAACGATGCAAAAGCATTATATGGCGCTGCATTGTTTTTTTCAAACACGGAAAGTGATCCATCTTATGACAGCGAAACTGCGCGTTTAGCAACAAATGTATTAAAAGAAGCCATTGCGGATGATCCGAATCACGTGGGCGCAAACCATTATTTTATTCATGTGACAGAACCCTATGCTCATCCTGAAGATGCATTAAAAAGTGCTAAACTTTTCAAAACATTAGTTCCAGGATCTGAACATTTGGTGCATATGCAGTCGCATATTTTCACTCGTCTAGGACAATATCATGAAGCGGCAGAGGCTAATATTCAAGCAACAAAAGTATACGAACAATATATTCAAGATTGTCATACGCAAGGATTTGAGCCTGAGATTAATTATTTGTATTTTCATAATTATGATTTTTTACGCACCGCAGCATCAATGGAAGGCAACCAAGAGTTAGCACTCAGTGCCGCAAACAAAATTGTGACTTCTCCTTTTCCTGAATGGCTAGAAAATGATCCCTCTTTACAATGGTTTATACCCGTTCCTTATTTTGTGCAGGCCAGGTTTGCTTTGTGGGATGAAATATTAAAAGAACCCATGCCAAAAACAATCTATGGTTATGCGCAAGGTATGTGGCATTATGCGCGCGGCATGGCCTTAGCAAATAAGGGCGATTTAAAAGCTGCAATGGATGAAGAATCACATTTAAAACAAATCATTCAACAGGGGAAAATCGATAGCAATTTAGGGGAGGATGGCTATAACCTATTAACAATTGCCAATGACATGCTTTTAGCTACACTCGCGAATATAACGGGTGATGAAAAAGCTCTATTTACCTATCTTAATCAAGTTATGGAAGTTCAAGATAAAATGAGATATCGGGAACCATCCGCCTTGTATTTTACTCCCAAGCAAGCATTAGGCGATGCTTATTTAAAATATGGACATTTTGAGCAAGCAAAAGTTATGTATGAAGAAGACTTACACGAATACCCAAAAAATGGTTGGACACTCTATGGATTAGCGATAAGTTTACGTGCTTTGGGTGATAATATAAAAGCAGATCAGGTTGATAATGAATTCAAGCAAGCATGGCAGTATGCTGATGTTCCTACGCCTATTTTGTTGTTCTCAAAGAAATAGGTGCTTAATATGAGGAATGGATCTATGCTGTACTACATAATTAAATTATTTTTATCTGCTGGAATTATTGTTGCTGTGACTGAGGTGGCTAAACTTAGTGCGACATTAGGTGGCCTTATCAAATCATTACCGTTGATTTCTTTATTAGCCATCCTCTGGTTATATGTGAAGACCTATATTTACCCAGTGCCCATTAGCACTATAGTGCGCGATGATAACCATTCTCGTCTTTTTCTTATGTGCTTCTGAATGCATAGATTACATCCCCTGCATACCTTCCATAGGCAACAAAAAATAGGTAACAAAAATTCCTGTTAGTAAGAGAATAAAGGTCAGTGCTATTATCACCACTTGATTAGTAAAAGATAGTTGCATTGTTTGGTGTTGAGTATGCTTGTCCATATTCATTTTAACGGGTAATGTCATACAACCATGTTTTAGTTTATTTTTTACTAACCAATAATTAATGGGATAGGCAATGATCCCACCGATGAGTGCTCCCATGCTCATGATAAACCAAAAGCGCAAATTCGCAGGATCTCTACTCTCCGGAATTATTGTCATTAATACGATCATGGTCGGAATCATTCCTAACATCATAAAATTCATAGATACTGCTTCAGGGAAAAATGTCTTTTTTAGTGATTCACCATAAGATTTATACATGCTCCTCATCATCCCTGCTTGAAAAATGATCCAACCTGAAATAAACCCCAAAGTATATTCGAACATCACCTCAATATTCATAGGTAAAGCGGTATAGCTTAATATAATTGCCGCAAGAATTACGCCTGTTGCATCCCCGGCTGCGCAATGTACTTCGGAATTAATGACTTGCTTCCATGTGGCTTGTGTATACAGAGCATGCCAATTCTGCCCCGGGCTACGACAAGTTAAGAGATAAAAAAATAATCCAAAGGGGCCTGTATAAAGTACAACTAGAATCCAACCTAATTTTTGTACCCAGCTGACAGGAGTATTCCTGATGTCAAAAATGGTAAAAACAAAGGACAATATGACGAAAACAAACCATAAATCAATTATTCCTTCAAGCATAACGAATCCTATTTTTATTTAAAACCTGATAATTTGTCATGCCTAAGGCTGAACTGAAATTTAAAATGCATCTCAATTATAGCTGAGATAATTAACCTGATAATACTTGCGAGCAGGGTGCACTTGAGTCAAGTTATTGGTCACGATGATGTTGAAATACATTAGGATAATGGGATTTTCTGCAGAAGTAGACTAATAGGCTATACTCACTATAGTCATTAAGCTTAATAATAACCTGGAGATCAAATAATGAACGCTAGCGATATGAAAGAATGTATTACCGCGTGTATGGATTGTAGTAATGAATGTCAAAAAATGCTTTTCAATTATTGCGCCGAAAAAGGTGGTGAGCATACAAAACAAGATCACATGAAACTCATGGCAGATTGTATTCAAATTTGCCAAATCGCAGCTGATTTCATGATCCGTCATTCTTCATTCCATAAAAATATCTGTGAACTTTGTGCGAAGATATGTGAAGCATGCGCAGAATCTTGTGAAAATTTAAAAGATAAAGAAATGCAAAAATGCGCTGAAGTATGTCGTCGCTGTGCAGAATCCTGTCGTAGCATGGGAAAGATGCAGTGTTGTTAACAACAGTTGGTAGATATATTCTGTAAGCAGGATCCACGGCAATAGCTCATGTCATGCTATATCATTTAGTGTGTGATTCATTGAATTACACACTAAATGCCAGAAGAGAGTTGGTTGGGTCTATCGATAGTATTAAACAAAATTGAAAATCTATAGGTAAATTGCATTTGCAAATTGAATTCGCCATTGTTTATTTATAAAACGTAAGCCTGATAGCGACTAACAGTAAATTAAAAATTTAATTATTTGAAGTCGAAGAACTACTATTACTTTGTGAATTCCCTTGAGAGTTTTTTGCAGTATCCCCTGATTGTGTTGAACTTCCAACATCTTGGTTAGTTCTAGGGCCAGTTTGACTTTGTGCTGCTCCATTTCCTGCTTCATGGCCTGCTTCATGGCCTGCTTCATGACTTTGGCCAACTCCTTGGCTAGCACTACCAGAACTAAAAGATCCTTTTGCAAATACGGTTGTACCCATGATGCTTAATATACTTAATAAAAATGCAGTAGTGAGATATTTCATGGTAACTCCAAATAATTTGATTAACTTAAGCCTAGCCAATTATGTTGAGTTAATCAAATAATTTTGATGTATTAGGGTAGGAATGATACAGCTCCTAATTATTTTTGATAGGATCAAATTCCAGTCGTGTAAGCCGAGGGAATCTAACCCTCAGCTTACACGACTGAAGTTTGACCCAAATATGGAACACTCTGAGCAAAACATATGGATTTAGTTACCAATAGCTTATGCGGATTGGGAGGCACCAACACCTATGAACATGAGAATATGAGCATTTCATTAATAAAAACTTGATTTATTCTTAAATATGGTATGAAATATAAGCGTGGACGCCAGGTGTTCTAGCACCCAACGCCCACTGACCACCGAAAGTATACAGGATACTCTTCAATGGCTGACTATATCTTACAATATAGGCGACGTTCTCGCCATCATTGCCCAACAAATGGGCCCTCAATCCTTTTAATTGGTTCGCAAGCTAACGAATATTTCGTGGAGATATTTGTTTTGTACATTGCTATTGCGGCTGTACAACTTTTATTAGGAGATGGGTCACATTTGGCAAGCGGCGGTGGCGAGTGGTGGATTAGTGAGGGGCACCGCAAGAATTTAAATTTTACTATAAGGCGCCCCTCATGGATAACCATACAAAAGCCAAATTGGGTGATAGTGCAAAAAAGGTATTGATCGTTGAAGATAATCCACTAGTGCAGAAAATAATATGTCATACATTTAAAGAATGCGGTTTTGAAGTGGACGTAACCGATATGGGACATGAAGCGGTGAGCCTAATTAAACGACACCATTATGATTTCATTTTGTTAGACTTTGGTTTGCCAGATTTATCTGGCTATGAAGTCGCACGATTAATACGTAAATACGAATCCAAATATCTGTATCCTCCCTGCCCTATCGCTATTTGTTCTGCTTCTATGGACTCAGCTCAAGAAAAAAATTGTTTTGCTGCTGGCGCTAATTGGGTTTTTCAGAAGCCTTTGTGTAGTGAAATGATGGTGCAAATTGAGGATCTATTGAAGCGGGTTTAGCCGACCCGCTCGGCTCTCCTGATTTTAAATCTAAACACTATTACTGATTAGTAGCATAACATTACGATTTTATCTGCGCATATTACGTTTTTCTTTGAACTATTAGATCGATTTTGTCCATGTTATACTGATAGAAATATATCATATGATGTGCTTACTAAATTTTATATAGCAATGGAGATACAATGAAAAATTTATTCATCATTCTAAGTATTTATATTTTAATATCCACAGCTATAGCTGGAGAGATCACCAACTCAACTTTAATCAATGATTGCGAATCATTGCAGCATATCGATCAAAATCTAGATGCATATTTCGAGTTAGAAAATGATATTGATTGTACCAATTATTATTTTTTCCCCATTGGTTCAAATTCAGATCCGTTCACGGGAACCATCAATGGTCATGGATATACTATTTCAAACCTTTCAATTATTAAACCAGATGCTGAGAATATAGGATTATTTAGTGCAACTGAGGATGCGAGCATTACTAACTTAAATTTAGAAAATGCTAACATTGAAGGAATAGAAGCAGTTGGAATACTCATAGGAAAAGATAGAGGAAATACAAACATTTCTAATATCAATGCCAGCGGTCAAGTAACCGCAGGATCAGAAAGCCGATATATTGGTGGCTTAGTTGGTTACGCTGGATTACACAGTATAATTAACGACATTTTGTTAAATATTAATGTGAAAGCAGATCCTATGTCGTCTGAATCTATAGGGGGGCTTTTAGGCCATGGGTATCAAGTGACAGTTGAAGATGTGCATGTGAATGGCGAAGTCACTGGCAAAGAAAATGTAGGTGGCTTAATTGGTAGTCTTTATTCCTACGATAATATTTATAACACCTCTACCAATGTCAAAGTATCTGGTGTCATCAATACTGGGGGGTTAATAGGAGACGCTGAAACTTTGGCTCATATTATTTCTAGTCACGCTACCGGTAATGTCTATGGAGAAGAAAAAACCGGTGGTTTAGTCGGTCTTTTAGATGGTGAGATTAGCTTTAGCTATGCGACAGGTAATGTATTTGGGGAAAACAAAACGGGCGGACTTGTTGGCGAAAATAAAGAGTCTATTGAAGAAAGTTATGCAACGGGTGATGTTTACGGAATTGATGATGTAGGTGGACTTTCTGGTTCAAATTATTTTGGAAGAATTGATAATAGCTATGCCACTGGGAACATTGAAGGAACCCGATATGTAGGTGGATTAGTAGGTAGCCATGAAGGGCACTCTATTCAGTACAATTATTCAATTGGAAAAGTAAGCGGCACTTCTTATGTAGGAGGACTTGTAGGGTCTTATGAAGGTTATGATACGGAAAATAATTATTGGGATGTAAACAGTTCCGGCCAGCTTAATTCTGCGGTTGGGATTGGGAAAACCACCTCGGAAATGTATTATCAGCGTACATATGAAGAATGGGATTTTGTGAATATTTGGAGTATTGAAAATAGTTACGGTTATCCTTCGCTGATGTTTGAATTTAAATAAATTCATACTCGCATGTTCAACGAGACCATTGCTACACTTCAAAAAGCTTTTTCATGTGCACTTTATAAAACGACAGTTTTTCTAAATAATTCAGGATTGTCCTTCGTTGAGATTTGCTATAGAGCTATTCCATAATATTTTGATAGTATTGTTGTTAACAAATTAGCTGCAACAGTTACTGAAACATTCCAAGCTCCATTAGCAGCTTTAGCAATCATCGTTTCTATCCAATTGCTTACGCTCGAACCAAACTGTCTTTGAGTTTTCTTGTCATCATTAGAGCTTGAATCAAGTTTTATTGCTTCGATAAGCTCGCTAATATCCGCAGCCTCTACCCCATATTTTATGAGCGTTTGTGTTAACTCTTCTTGATCACCCTTCGTTATAGTAAAAGTTAAATGCTGGTTAACAGTGCTACCTTCTATGTTTCCTAAAACACCTTGAAAATTTTCGATATGTATATGCGTCGTCTGATTCATTGCTTTGCTCTTCTCTTCAGCGGTAAATAATAGATCATTTCCAAAAATGCCCTGCTTCTCTAAATTAACTGCCCAACTCAATAATGTATTTCTTACCGTTGAACAAATCTTATTCATTACTGTAACGGGAATAAACGCACAAATCTCAAAACTACAGTTTCCAAACTTTTGCAACCTTATAACTTCCTCTCCCGACAAAGGGATACGTAAATTGCCTTTTTCAGGATCGCACTGGCTTAATTGCTCAATCTCAGAAATGGGCGGTGTGATATGTCTTTTGCGAACCTTATAGTCAAATTCTTTGTCTGGAATATAATAAGGAATCCAGCCTGTGTAAGGGTTATTTGCCTTTAATTCACAAATTGTTTCTCGGTAAGATGGCACAGGCACACCTTCTGGATATCCATCTAACTCATGACTTATCCAAGATTCAAATTCACTTAAATCAAGTTTTTTAGCAACAAGGAATGCTTTACGAAGTATATCTATTACTGCTTTATCTTTATCTAGGCAGTCACTTTGTAATTCTAATACTACGGAACCCATATTAGTCTTTCGATTCCTCATGGTTAATGGCTATTTGGGCCTTTAGGATAATATTCTTGTTTAAATCGCTTATAAAGCTTATACAAACCTGGAGCCGTCTCAAATATACCATATATTTTCAGCGCAAAAGGACAAAAGCTGGTAAGCAACGTTGGTGAATGTGAACTTATGGAGCAAATTGAAAATCGTTTAAAGCAGATTTAGTCGACCGGCCTGGCTTTCCTAGCGCTAATGTGGCCTTTACTTCGATTAATGCAAAAGCATTTCTATATATCTATTTAATGGCAATAGAAAGTGACTTACTTACCTCACATAATTAAATGACTTCAAAAGTAAGCCCAAAGAGATAGTTGGTTATATGAATCAGAAATGTGATCTTTGCATTCTTAGGTGTTATAATCCCTCATTTTCTATGTATCAATAAACATTTAAAGCGATAAAAATATGAACCTTAGTAGTTGGTCCTGGGCAATTGAAGAATCCGATTTAAAGAAACAGTGCGATAATTATAATACTTTAAAAATCACGGAATCATACCGAGGTATTTCTGTTTTAATAATGTCCGCGTTTATGGCTCTTGGACTTATCTTTAGTTTTTTTACTTCATTCGTTACTCTCTCGAATGTAATTATTGAAATGATAATCTATGTTCCACTCTGCTTTTTTATTTATAGGGGACATCGATGGGCAATTATTTTACTAATGCTAATATGGACTTTTTCACAAGGATTTCAGCTAAACGAAGTTATTCAAAGCGGAAGTGGCAATAAATTCATGCCCATTATCTGGTGGCTTATTGTTATGCCATATTTTTGGCAGGCATTAAAAGTTGAAAACGAAAGAAAAAAATATTACGATTGCAAAGAAAATCTCAGCTAATTTCATCTCAAGATAGCAAAGAATTAAAAAATAATTCAAATCGATTTAGAACTTTCTTTAAAATTATTACTGGTCTTTTAGCGTTTGTTATTTTTATCCTTATCATCCTGTATAACATAGGAAATGACAATGAGGATATTAATAACCACAGTGTATTATCGCCATCCTTACAAAACGAAATTGCAAAATCTGTGGTAAATATATTCTGTCCGAGTACAAAATCTGATGATGAACATGGCGGCGGCTCAGGAACGATTGTTAATGAAGAAGGCCTCATTCTAACCAACTCTCATATTATTCCACAAGATGAAGAACATCTTCATGTTGATGAATTTGGCTGCATGGTTGTATTGCCGGATCCAAAAACCGGTTTACCAGATGAAGTATATCTGGCTCATCCAATTACCATCCCTGAGTTAAGTCATAAATATGATCTAGCATATTTGCAAATTTATTCAGCTTTTTACGATGAAGAAGAGGAAACAGAGCTTGGTGTTTATCCGAGAGTTTTTCCAGTATTTGATGATACAGAAAGATGTAGAGACGAAAGTATACAGCTTGGAGAATTCGTGCGCATTTTTGGATATCCTGATATAAGTGGCGGCCACTCACTGACAATAACAGATGGAATTGTCAGCAATTTTACAAGCGATTGGTTAATAATGACCTCCGCGAAAGTAAGCCATGGTAATTCAGGAGGCTTAGCAGTAGATAAGTATGGTTGCATGCTTGGAGTCCCATCTAGGGTCAGCTCAGACGAAATGGAAAGCCTGGGCATTATAATTCCTATACACTTAATTAGAGAATTCAATAATAAAGTAGATAAATATCTTAACAGTTTATAAAGCTCTTAATTGGCTAATCAGAAATGTGCAATGACTTATAAATTGTCTGGATTAGGATAATAATTTAATACTGTCGTTCTAGAAAAAATCCCATATAAGTGTTTAATTTTATTGTGCGAAAAAAACTCATAAATTGCTTCCTTTGCATTCCTTTCATTAAGACTATCAATAAATACAACCCCAGCTTCTTCGGGTGGTAGCTGAGTAAGTGCTCTTCTAATTATTTCTTTTATAGATTTTTTTAAATTCATATTTTCTCCAATAATTAAAGTGGGGTTATCGGATACTGCCTTATTACCAACATTCATTAAGCTGCGAAAATAGAGATCATCTCTACAGCGGCATAACTTGATTTTTGTTTTATGACCAAGAATGTCTACATCAAGATGAGTTTCCATAAATTTTTCTTTAACTAAAGTCTCAATAACAGCAGTAATTTGATCTGAATAATTAGAATTCCAAGTCTGAGGCAGGGATTTAAACTCTATTTCAATTCTAAAATTGTCGCTCAATAAGGCATTAATCTTTGGCTCAATTCGACTCATTATTCTTAAAGCCTTACTCTTTTTGGCTCTATCCACGGAATTCATTGATTTACACTCACAATAAACCGTCAGTCCCGTTTTAGTCAAAAATTTAAAATCAGGTCGTTTAATGCTACCTTTAACTTTAACTTCGGGTGAAAGAACTAATTCAACTGTATCTGGTTTAATTAATATTTCATAGGCACAATCTACTTCAAATAAAGTATCATAGAATTGGGTTGGATTGTTGAAACCATCTGAAAATGACTGAAATCCTTCGCAACCTCTTAAAGCCGTTAGTTTTTTGGCATAATAAAACAAACCTTTAATGGTTATACTTCTTGTTATACCGTCTGATTCAGCTAAAATCATCACCCCTTTTTCATTAAAATTTAGCATGTCAAAACTAACATTTAAAATTTTAAATATATTAAACGTGTTTACAACCTCCTCAATACCAAACCCATGAAACATATCATTTCTTTCACAAAAATATGATAATGATTCTTCATTTAATAAATTAAACATTTTATTCTGACTCAAATTTTCCCATGTTCTGCAAAATACTTATAGTAACATTATGTATCGCCATTCTTATCGGGCGAAAACTCCCGCTTAAACCGCTTATACGCTTCATACATATTGGGAGCTAAGTCACATAGACCATATAGATAAAATGCCAAAGCTATTAACCCAGGGATAGAAAGAGTGACAAACATAACAGCAAACCCAAGAGGAGGTTCCAGACGGAAAAGAAATGAGTAAAAGAAAACACTGAATATAATAAGCACTATCGTCGGAAAAATTTTATTATGCACTAACTTCACAAGTGCACTTAAAACCACTGTCTCAAAATAACTACCACCTGATTGAGGTCCTGTATTTAAATCGCTCATAGGATTTTCTCCGTTTATTTTTTTGAACCCTCGTCTTCGTAACGGTGGCGTTCATCCACCCTTTTAGCTTGCACCTCGCGACTCTCAGCCAAATCATCTGAACGCGTCTGTAAGGTGTTATGGCTGCTAGCAAGCTGTTCAGCTACCTCTTTCTTTAGATCAAAGTTTAACTTAGTCTTATGGTCGCTTTCAAGTGCTCCTGCTTCTGCAAGTTCTGATTTTCTGGCTTGATGTTTCGCGCTGCTTTGCACTTTCGCAGTTTCCCTGATTTTTTCAGTGTTTTCTTGATTAGTTACTTCTAAAGTTGATTTATCTTTGGGAGGGCTGCTGATAAAGCTATTCGCCAATTTTTTGACGATTTTTTCTGTTAAGGCTTTCATTCTCTCTGGATCACGTGCATCGATTTCAGCTATTTCTGCCGTTTTATAGAGTTGCCCTGTATCAGGATTAATTTCTTGCCTAACAGCATCAACAACCAATTGATCGCCTCGACTGTTAAGCGATGCAGATTCATCTGTAACCATTGTTATGGCTTCACGTATACTTTGTGCCTTTGATAAGGAGCTAGTAGCCTCGTCACGATACCCCATTGCCTCATCAAAAGTTGTACGCTCGCTTTCACCGCTACGAGCAGACACTTCTCCCGTATAACGTTCACTGCCAGTATGATCGCTGCGCAGGGCAGATTCAATTTGATGCTGTAAAGTTTGCTGATCGACGTTCTGGCTAGCAGCTTCCCAATTATCCCGCTCAGAATCTGAAACCACTGCATTAAGACTTCCTCCCACTTTTGCAATACCAACGTTAAAACCAGCCGATACGCCTGCTTGCGCACTCAATGCTTGTTCTTTACTCCAATTATTAGACTCCATTAGGGTGTCAGTCTGATTTTTAAAGTCGATAGCAGATTGATTGACGCTGCTAGATTCACTCCTGCTCCATGTTGCATCTTGTTGCTGAATTTTTGCATGTGAGTCACCAATTTCATACGCCTGATGCGCCGCTTGTGTCATTGATTTATGTGCACTGATCATTTGATTTTGTGCAAGAGACAAAGTTTCTTCATAACTTTGTGAGAGTGAATCACTAATACGATGACCAAGATTCATACTTGTATTTAATTTTGAAATTGATTGCGTGTTATCAATCAACATTTCAGAATCAGGACTTAATACTTGTTGCCCACCTTGAGAAGTTTGCATCGATAGCATACCCGCACTGTATGATAAGTTTCGATTGGTATGATAGGCAGAAGCGTTGTATGCATTATCATTATAAAGTGAAAGATTACCAAGATTGTAGTTGCCACTTGTTGCTTCTTCCGCACCCGTATTTGCTGCTGACTGTGTAGCACCAGCAATTTGTGTAGCAAGTAATGGAAAGTACGCGCGCCCTGTCATAATCAAACTAAATGAAATAACTGGAATAAACATCGACAAATAAGCTGCCATTAAAGCACGATCACTAGCAACCTGTTCCACACCAGGCAAATTAGCAATTGTAATAGCAGAAAGCTCGTATATGGGTGATTCGATTAATCCTATTAATGAACGCCGAGCCTCTAAATTTAAAAAGAGATTCAAGACTGCATATAATGGCCCCCAAGACTGTATCCAAAACAAGGTCAAAATGTAATTTTTAATAATTGACCAGCTATTTGGTAATAACATGATCGGAACAACAAGAAGAAAGCAACCATAAACTAAAACTTCAATAACACTTTTTAATAAAGGCAATGTATGAGTTGCGAGTCTGCCGCTGATACCATAGGCTGCACGCTGTTGTTGCAATGCACGAGCAGCAGCATAACTCTCAACCGCTGCCGAGGCACCAGTTTGTGAGCCTTGATTGAGCACAGCATCATGAAAAGCATTGATCACCATATTTTGCTGCATAATATCAGCCGCGGTGCTGGACAAATTCCCCATGTATTGGTAAGAGACAGGTAGATATTTTAGCAATGATGCTTTTGGATCTAATGTATCCCCAAAAAAACGTTGACCATAAATTTGTTCTGCACGTTCTATTTCAGCCGTCCAATCATCACTAAGTTTTCCGGCACCGTTCTTACAAGTGATAATATCTTCATTATATAAAAATGCTCTTGCGGGTGATGAAGTTTCTTTAAAAAACTGCCATAAATTACCCTCATTAAAAACATCGTCAAGTGTATATTTGTTTAGTAAAATATCGTATTGCACGCATTGCTGCATAAAACTATCAAGGTTTTGTGCCATATGGGGACTGGTTACCTGAAATCGGCTTGCGGTTTCTATCAAACTTGCCGCCATTAAGGTACCAGATTGATGATATTTTAAATCATTGGGTAATGTAAAAACAGTTTCAGTTAAGGTAGTTAATTTATCGCCTATTTTGCTAAATGTATCGACAAAAAGAGCCATACCAAATGGAGTATTAGCAACAACATATTGTTTATCGCCCATAGCCTTATCAGTGATCAGCAAATCAACTTTTGGAACCAACATGATATTAAACGTGAGGAAAAAAGCAAAAAACCAATGTAAGATAGGACGAATCTGAAGATTAAATGCAGCTTGAAAAAGCCCCATTGTAAAAGCGAAGAGAATAGCAATTTGAACAATACTAATATAGCTACTATCCCCAACAACAGCAGCTAGACCGTTAAAAAATTCCCAAAACTTATCACCGGCGCCGTATGTGATTAATTCATACATTAACTAGCGTACCCCATGTCCCCAACCAAGTACTAGAATCAAATGCGATGACAATTTTCCCGCCAATTCTTGTTCAAGTGCTTTGGTGCGTTGAATTAAATCTATTGATTCCATTACGTGGGATTGGCTAGAGCTTTGCAATTGGTAAAGGCTTTGTTTCGCTTCGCGTATTCCATCTTTATAAGGCTGTACCAATTCATCACTCATATGTAGATACTGACTACTTGCAAGCATCACTTCAAGAGTCTCATTTAAATATTGATAAAGAATGTCTAAGGCAATCATTTCTGCATAGCTATGTAAATTTAGTAAGCTGCCAGCAGTTGAATATGCCGCCTCAACGTTGAGCATTTTATAAATAGGTAAACTTGTACTACCTAAGAAAGCAATCTCTGAATCTGATAACTCTTGATCTATAATAATTTTCTGAGTTATGCCGTCGAGGATTTCTTGAACCTGCTGCACAAATCCGCTGCTTACAGCAATGGTGACTGCGCTCTCATTTACTTCTAAGCATTCATCTAAATCACGGCATTGATAGAGCGTAGCATCACCTCCATAAAGCAAGGATGAAATCACACTGCTGCGCTCAATCAATGGATAAAAATACTGATAGCGTGGTTCAGTATGATCGTTTTGTGGCACATCAATAATTATCGTGCCTGTTAGTGACATAAACAATTCCGCAAGCTGTGAGTCTTGCCTTAAGAAATCATTTTTTTGGATTGCTTGCCATGCTAAATTCGTATCATGCAAAATTAATTCTTTGAATTCACCATCTAAGTGATCTTGTAAAATTTCTGCACGTTCACCTTCTGCACCACACGCCTGCCTTGCTGCTGCCCAATCAGAATATTTACCAGTGCTTGCTGCGATATTAGCGCAAACTTGCTTTTGTGCTTCATCTGTTTTTGGCCACACACCACCAACAACACTTGCTGCCGCTTCACATGAATTGATGTTAAAAGCATTTACCTCATTTGCTAAATTTTGCATTGTTTGTGTGGCGTTGTTAATTGAGGGTGACAATGTATCCATCGCAAGTAACCAGGTAAAACCCAGGGCATTATTACCAATTGCTTCAAAAAGACTTACCAATTCATCAGCATTAATAAATGAAAAACCGCCCATAAACATGTCAATACCGCCACATCCCCCGCGATAACTCGGAAAACTAATTGATCCTAAATTATTTTTTCTCACTTCTTGGCGCGCAAATAATTGACCGCCAGTATAAAGGCCAGCCGTTTGACCTTGATAGGCTCCCGCGCCAGTTGTATTTGTTTGGAATCCCATGTTATTAAAAAAATTTGTCATGTCACTGCTAATGTCAGCTTGAGCTGATATCGAGGCACATAAACTTAATGATAAAATAAAGCGCTTCATAGATTGCCTCCTTGCATACGCCCTAAGGTACTAATACGTCTTTTCAACTCAGCTTCACTGACGAGACCAAAACTCAACGGTATTATTTGTTGAGTTTTTGGATGTAATGCATACAATGCAGGTACCGTTTCGACGGCTAATTGCTGTGCAAGCCCATTATCCCTAATGGCCATTGGATAATCAGGCAATGTACCTCCATCTAAAGAAATCGCCATGACTGTAATACCATATTGGTTTTCAAAGTTTTTTAACACGGGAGCAAAAGCATGACAATAAGGACAAGATTCTCGAAAGAAGAAAAATAAACCGTATTCACTAGCAAGTGATTGTATACTACGTTCATCAATTGTTTTGTCTAAATCATAATACAAATGTCGTGCTGAGTTATCTGTCGGTTTATCAATTGCAAAATCAAGCTCAGGGGTTTGCCAAATCACTTGCTGCCAAACAGTGGAAAACAAACTTGCCTGCTTAAGTACAGCATTATGTAATCTGATATATTCCTCAATATGTTGCGTAGTCGGATACATTACCGCTAGTGCTTTAGCACCCTCTAACTCTTGTTGGAGGGTATTAAGTTCATCTAACGCTTGTTCTGGTGTGGCTTCAGTGATATTTTTTTTATCCAAGGACTTGGGTGGTTGTATCATTTTTTCATACCAATGCCAGCCTTGCGCCCTGTCTTTATAAAAATGTGTTTGAGCCAACAGTGTATGACTGACGAGAAACAATATAATTGCAATGACTGAGAAGATAGCAACACGTGTTGATTCTTTCATTACTTTGTTTTCCACGCTTTTGCTGTTTCATGTAAATCACCACGCTCTGCCATGATTTTTAAAGCATGCTGCAAACGTATGCTGCCTATAACTTTATCAAAGCTATTTGCAATACATTTTTGATTATCACAAGGGTACGTGTCTGTTGTTAAAACTATACTCGGCACACTGGTAATTTGATATTGTTTGAATATATTGGGGTCAATCAATAAACGTGAAATATCTGCTTTTTTATCCCACTTGGCTAAAGTTTCTAGCATCGCTGGCATAGAATTATCTTTGAATCCTTGAACCACCACCCATGTATTAAACTCTTTCGCCTGCTGCAAATAATCTAAAATCAACTTTTCGGGCATAGAGAAACTGACTGCAATAAATAATTTAGCCTCACCATTTTGCATCTTTAAAATTTGTTTTTGTGTCTCATTAATATTATGCGATTGGATTGACGATTGAATTTGAGAATTATGTATACGTTCTGTTATAGATTTGGCTAATGCTGATAAAACTGATGTATCTACAGCATAGGCATTTGCGCACATTAAGATCAACAACGCACTAACTTGCGCAGCAATTTCTTTTGCGCCATAAAAGATAGGCAAAATCTTCTCCTTCAGTTGGGTAGGATATAAATGACTCCCACAGTACAGAACTTCGGCCCAGTGGATTACAAGCATATGTACTACCGTCAGTCGGAACTGTAGGGTATGTCATTTGAGTTTTATATTGAGATTTCTGCATAGTGGGCATACTGTAATACCCGCACATCGCGGCTTCACCCATAGTGCCAGGCATATTATTTCCCTGTCGATGCATACGAAATGCCCCGCGTTGAGCAATAAGCAAAGAAGCCTGTACATTGCTGACATGATTACCAATATGACCCGTCACTGGAAACATTGAACCTTGACAACCTGCGCACCAATATAAATCGTCTATAGGAAATGATGTACTTGCTGCTGTACAATCTGTTGCGCACGCTGCCTGCGAAACTGGATTACCTATGGCAAGAGCTTCGGGGTTAAAAGCAAAAGATAGCTCATCGTTTAACCAAGTGGGATCCAATTCACTTGCATATAACAATGCAGGTGCAGCAGATTCTAAACAATCATCAAAACCCAAATTGAGCCATGTCAAAATTGGATAATGATATACATGTACATGATATGCACTTTTACGTGCTTGACCTAAATTTGGTTTTTGCGTACCAATTTGACTACCCTCAGCAATTTGTAAACCACCCAGGCTAACAAAACAATATGGTGTTTGAGTGACATCAACTAAACGTACAGGCTCCCAAAAGCCCAAATTAATTCCAAAACGAGGAAATAGTCCATCAGGGCATTTGCATGTTGCACCTGAAGGATTCGTCGTATCTATCCCATCACCGATAGTAGTATTCCCCACAGTAATTGGAAATAAACAAGACCAACAAATATCGCTGACTGGATTAATTAAACGACCAAAACAACTTGCTTGTACAGGCAATGCGATAGCGCACAAGCACAACAGGATGCTATTAAATAATAACTTCATGGACTTTTAGCTTGTCACCAATGGATTCTACTTTTGCAGGCACTTGTTTAATGCCAAGTCTTTTAACAAGGCTACCATCTTGATCAAAATAAAATCTAGCGTCATATTTACTCATCAAATCAAATACAGAACCCTTGACCAATAAAATCACAGCATTTTGACCACCATCTTTTAATGCCCATTTAACTTGTTGAGTTTTTGTGCCATCAATAAAATATAATGGATCGGAAAAATCGATAACATCAAGAGGATTAATGCGCCTACCTTGAACCATAAGCACATTACCATTTTTATCGATGATAGGTGAAGTTGACATTACGCTTAAATCAACATAAGTAATACGTTCTTCATCTGTAAACTCTAATCCTGGTATTGCTATTGGGTGTTTCATTTGATTTTCAACTATAACTCTCATTTCCTCTTGCCTCATCTTAAGTTCTCCTGTTTGCTGCATTTGATTCGCTCTGTGTACCATTACATCCAATAGGTTGTGCTCACCAATGGGATAAACATTGCCATGTTGACCTAAATCTTTTGCAAGAACTTCACTACCACAAAGGAGTAGCAGTGCCGATAATTTCATTTTCATGAATTAATCCTATTTCTTTGTAACGTGAATCAAAACTTCTTGGATGTAACGTGTAAACAAAATAATGTTTATCTGGAATAATTCCCACATATCCAGGGTGCAATAATTTCCCTGACTGGGTAGTGGTTTTAATCTCGCCTAGCTCGCGATAATTGATAGAGACTGTCCCATTTTTGTGTTCGATTAAATCACCAGAAACACCTGCAATTTTTTTAATAAATTGCGTTCCATCCGGTAAAATTCCATCAGTATTTTTATAAAAAACCACAAAATCACCATGCTGTGGAATTTTATTTTTATGCACAAAAAATACTTTTTTATCTAAGCTTTCAGTATTATTAAATCCAAAGCCAAAATACTGATGCCCAAGAATAAGCATGCTCATAAGCATAATCATGCATAAGCTTATAACAATGCGATAGTATTTCACTTAATCTTGATGGGGTGCTTTAAATATTGATTGCTTAAGTTCATCTGTATAATCTGCTAATGGTGTAACCACTTCACTAGACTCAAATAAAATAACTTCTTTAGATAATCGATTTAGCTCATCATTTAATGCTCGGCCAAATATTTCGAGATGTTTTGTTTGTTGTTCCTTTGTTAAATTTTGTGCTGCCAAATGATGCAAAAAATTTTGACTAATTTCTTGAATATTTGCCATCCCTAATCTTGGTGATTTAGGTTGTACAAAATGATAAACCAATAACATAAAAAACATGATCAATGCGCTTTGCCACCAGGATAGCTTATATTTAAACAAAAGATTTTGCATATTGTTTTTTCCTTATCCGCTCTTGTATAGCAGCCTCTAAACTTAACCCTTGCTGCATTCGCTCTTTAATGGCAACCACGTCCGAAGCTTTAGAAGAATACAATTCAGCATGAAAGGGATCCCAAATAAGACGACCTGTCAAAAAGAATTCTGGGCCAATAATAATAATTTCAGCATATTCACCTAATTGTGTTACTAGTGAACGCAACGTTTGTTGTTGCAGAGGATTTAAGGGCAAACGCCCTGATTGAATAATTTTTTGCACACTACTAGGTTTTTGTCTTAGAATTTCTAAAAAGTCTGAATTATCAAATGCTGCTTCACAAGCTGGATTTTGAAATAAGTCATCAAGGCTTTGCGTACAAATGTTAATACTCCCATTATATTTACGCGCTCGACGACATCCTGCACTAATAAAGTCTGCACCTTGCACCCCAGCTAACAAATCCCAGGCTTCATCAATTAAGCATGTGATCTGAATTTTGCGATCACCAAGGTACATCGCATCAGTAATTTGATAAATCAAAAGCATTAAAACTACGGACTGTAAATCCTTTTTACTTTTTAATGCTTCAAGCTCAAAACATATTAATGGACTATCAAAATTTAATGTACAGGGACCATGAAAGTAATGTCCATACGCGCCCTTAGATGTATAAGGCGATAACATTTGACCCAAATCACGAGCGCGCGAATCCATTTGAGCATTTAAATGCTCGGAAATATGCGTAATTGTGCTCTGTTGTTCAAATTTTGACCAAGTTGCTAAAATAGCCTGCTCTAATAGCGAAAGCTGTAAATCATGCAGTGGGCGTGACGGAGATGCCATTTGTGCCAATAGCGGTTTAAGCAATGATAAGTAGCTATCAGGACTTTGTCTCATCTCAACAGGATCAATTTGAGAAAATGGATTTAAACTAATGTTGGCAGCGGACGTAAATTCGATGTACTGGGCACCCATGTCTTCCAACAATAATGAGTCCTTTTCATAGCTACCTCCCACATCGATAATAAACGCCCGACCACCAGAACCCACGCGAGCTAAGATCTTTTCTTGATTAAAATTTGATTTGCCGCTACCGGATGCGCCTACCGTTACAGCATTATAATTACCTTGTCGATTGGCAAATGCGTCGTAAAAAGCTAATTGACCACGCCTACCTAAAATTGGAATGCTAGACATGCATTCCTTTGTTTTCTGCTGTTAGTGGCATGAAATGCGCTAATGTGCTCGCTAGTTGCGTTTTAAACCAACCAAATCTTTGTATGTCTGCAATCCATGCAGACTGCATCGTCATCGGTAATATACTTAAAAACGCAGGTAATTGAGTATAACGGCAAGCCGCAAACTTAAATTTTTTCGCTGTTAATAATGACTCTAATTGTGCTGCGCCTTTATCGATGGTATTGAGATTGCCATAGATGCAAGCATTGAACGAAACTTTAAGCAATTTATCACCATTATCCATAGCATGAACGACTTGTTTTAAATCGCGATCAATTTCTTTTAAATTAGGAATTAAATTAGATAATTTGCTTGCTGCTTTTTGACTTGATCGAAGATTAAGCGTCTGTAAACGTGTTTTTTCGAGTTCACTATTATTAGCATAAATTATCATTGAAAAAACAAAAGGATTCCCTAACCGTAAATTGGATCGTAAAGGGTCTCCGATGATTTCATTCATAGCAAGCGCTATCCATTGCTGTGGATAATCTGTGATTCGATAAACCCGTGATATACATTCACCTTCGTTGATACTTATTTCGCGAGAAGTTAGTGCGAGACTGGTATCATTTGATGCTGCCTGTATTGCCAATAGCTCATTTTCATCATAACTAGGCAATTGATTCCTGCGACGCACAAATCCATAAGGGTTGATTAATCCCTGTATCAAACGAATTAAACTGTCAGGCTGCATGAGTTGATAAGGTGTCTTTAATGCTTGTAATAATAGCAACCATTCTTTTTTAAACGTGATCAATTCACCTTCATTTGATTTATCCATGCTTAAAATAAATATCAGTTTGAAATCACGCATCAAAAAATCTTCAGATTTTAACAATGATTCTTGTGTGCCTTGCCTTAAAAATTCGCATCGACGTTTGGCTAATGTAGTAAATATGCCGCCACGTTTTGATCGATTACCTTCTAATGCCATTAACATGGAATCCACATCAGGGCTTGCAAACAATAATATTTGTAATATTGCACCTTGAGGTAATTTATCTTGCAAAAATGCAGTAATAGTTGATAAAGCCTCATCATCTAAACCTACCAACGGTACAGCCTCTATCAATACACTTATATTATCTCGATTATGATATAGCTCTGTATTTGGGTCATAGGACTCATAAGGTAAAAGTTCAGAAATAGAATGCTCGTGAAAATAGGCATTTTGTTTAGCAATAGTGAGTGATTGTGTCTTTACATCAACTGCTAAATTTTCTTGAAAACTTTCTTTTAAAAAAGCTTGTAATTTCGCCAACTGCTCTTGTAAATTAATCAACATATGGTTCGTGCCAATGCGCAGCTTTAATTACGGTATAATATTCTGTGGCTGGATGATAATTATCGTTTTCATCGATACGTGAAGGCACCCAAACTTTTACCCACTGTTCTTGTGTACGTTCAGGCGTAACATCATCGTAAGTACTCATCGGTGCTAAAGCTAATCTTTCTGGTTTTCCTGATGATGCAATTTGTACATCACTGCCATAACCTTCATTAATTGCCTGATTTACATCCATCACGGATTGACACCCTAAATCATTACCTACCGCGCAAGCAGGTTTGGTGGTGCTACATGCACTTAATATGCAGGTACAAAATACCATTGCTACTAATTGTATTACTCTCATTCTTCATCCTCCATCTTAGTTGTTTTAGTTCGGGTTAAACCTTGTGAACCACTAATGACCAATGTGATTATTCGACCAGGTGCTACTTGAATCACTGGATATATTTGCTCAGCTCGATCTATGTAATATTGTGCTAACCGATCTAGTGCACTACTTGCACCCTCGCCTAAACCCATTTTGAAAATCTCATTCGTGTTATAAGTAGTTACAGTCCCCAGTGCCGAAGTTGATGTACTCCCTGTCGACTCGGCAATCCCTTGCCCGAGTCCACCCAACAATCCCGCTGCAAAACTTTTATTAAGCAGCGGGCCTGTGTCGTCGCGAAGTGTGCCTAACACTCCGACTCGGCCATCGTCACCTGTGACATAGCCTTCAATCTGTGATTCAAATATTTCATCTTTCTTATCAATACACGTAATGGTTTCTAAACGCATCATTACCCGCGTTGTTGATAATTCACCATAAGCGCCCGCTACCACATGACAGGTTTTCATTTGACCTTTAAGCTGGCGCGGAAGAATAGCATCACTAGATAACCTAAGTAATACCGGTAAAGGATTGCTTGAAGCACTAGTGGCTGTTGAAGCATCTAGCCCATTAAGAAGAATTGCTTCAGCAAAGCTACCCAACGGAATATATTCATCTGGTATTTTATGCAAACCGTCTTCCAAAACAAATGATTGAACCATGATTTTAGGTTCAGGCGGCGCTAACGGAGCAGCTACATAATTTGTATCAAGCTCAGGCAAAGATACTTGTTGATATTCCTGTTCTAAAACTTGTTCTGACAATGCCTGTAATTGTGCTTTTAAATCCTCTAATTCATCAGTTTCAATTACTTCAGTTTCTTTCTCAGTTTGTAGCTGTTCCAGCTCAATCTGCATTCGTTCTATTAATTGGTCTTGCTCTTTAAGCCGTGATTGTGAGCGATACAGCCATGCATCTTGAATTTCAATCGCATCATTTACTGTAGACAAACTAGGTATTTGTGTGTTTTTTAGTGTATTAGGTTGCGAATCTGTTTTTGATAACATAAGCCCAATGATCAGTAAAGCACCTAATCCCACTATAATTTTCGCATTACGTTTTTGCGCAGGCAAAGCATTCCAAAATTTTTTTAATTCATTTAATTTATATATTTTAAACATGACGTTTTACTCGGTAAGCTAATGTAAATTGTTCAGGTTCCAATTCATGGGCTAGTATGACGACTGCTATCGCACCACTATCAACAATATCTGATTCATGTAAAGTAACGCTTTCTTCTGAATCATTGGAAATGAGTAGGACTTCCCCATAATAGTCGTGCCCCCAAAAATTGGCCTGGTGTGTCACAGCAACTTCATCGCGTATTGTTAATTTATCAACATCAATAACCTGACGGGTAAATTCGTTATTCCCCTTTCCTAAATACATTTGATTGAGCAATGCTTGAATCTCATCTTGTTCATTCATTTGCTCAAGAACATCAGAATGTTTTGTATTAGGATTTTTTAATAAAATGGTCTGTGGCTTGTCACTTCCAGATCTGAGTGTCAGAGCATAGCTAAATCCATTTTCGCTTGTTAAATATAAATTTATGGGTTTATCTTTGTATGCAGTACTAGGTTTTAAATATAATTCACCTAATTTAGGATCATGCTGATATTGAAATTGGCCATCTAACGCTTTAATACTTTCAATGCGATCTTCTAACAAATGAATACGATTAAGATTTTCAGAAGATATACGCGCATCAATTGTTTGACCATCTTCGACAACAAAGTCCTGTGAAGCAAACAACGATGAAGAGAGCACTAAACTTGTAAACAAAAATGCTTTTCTCATTTTATTTCCTTAATAGATTGCACCCAAAGTCGACCTCGTTCATATAGAAACTGAACTTGTAATGTTTTTTCTGAGCGTGTTTGTTCATCGCCCCAAAACACAATAAAGTCGCCAGTCACATCTAATGTTAAATTTCTTTCATCAACCACAAAATCTATTGGGTAAAAAGTGCTCATTAGATTTTTTTCTTTTATTGCGTCCGAGTAATTGATTAGCTCTGGCTTCAATTTATCCATAAACCGAGGTGGAACATGAAATAATAACGTGTCAATTTGCGCATCAACTGATTCAGGTGTAATGCTGTAAACTAAGCGAGTGTAATAATCAGCCATTTGCCGCAAATAACTAGCTGACACTTTTTTTGCACTGATGGTAAATGGTTCTGTTATAACATCTGGGATCACCACAATCTGCTCACGCTTTTGCGCAAGTGGCAATAAGATTAATAACAATATAAAAAGTACAATTGCTACACCACCCAGTATTACTATAAGGCGATTGCGCGATTGTAATAATTGCGTCAGCGCAGAATCATATTGACCCTTGATCATCCTAAATACTCCCTAATATATGATGGTGGTAAATTTTTAAATGCTTTTTGCTGGGGTAAATACCAATACAACAAGCTCACGACATTAATATCTTTAAATAATTGTTTGCATTGACGCATAATCCAAACTAAAACCAAGGAAATGAACAGTCCCCACATTAGTTGTTTCATCATTAATCCCAATAGAAATGGCATGCAAATACAAGCAAACTGTGGGTAGCTCCATACTAGAAAACGTGGTGGTTCATCTAAATATTTAGGAACATAGATTGGCTTCAAATCACTGCCCCAGTAAGCGATAAGAGAAAATCTGGGCCATAGGCAATTACTAATGCCAATAACAGTGCACCACCGATGCTCATAAAATCAAATTTGGTGACACAGCGAAACAATGCAAAACCGAATGCACATAGAATTACACCTTGTGCTACCCATGTATCTAACATTTCTTTCAAATCATCTACCAAATCTGAAAGTCCACCACCGCCCGTACTTGCAAAGGCATCAGGTATAATGCATAAACATAAACCCATGCATAACATGGGTAACCAATTTTTAATGATAAGTTGTTTCAATGTAAGACTCCCATTTTTTTCGATAAGACCAAAGACGATCTAAATTATGCAGTGATACTTTGTTCACACTCCCTCTTAATAGACTCCACAACACATTACGTGGCACGAAGCTCTCCTTAGCCAGATCTCGATAAGAGAGCTGGCGCTTATCACGAATGGTTTGGATATCACACAATAATTGTTGACTAAACTTCATTGCACTTTATTTTTTTAATAAGGCTTGTGCTTTGGTTTTTGCGATAGCAGCCCCACGCTTGAGGCGCTGTGCTTCTTGGCGTATTTCATCCATGCTTTTACCCATTTCTTCCTCTAAAAGAGTGTGAGGCTCCACGTATACTAATAATTCGCGAGATTTTAAATCGTCATAGCAAGCTTTAAATTTTTCACCAAAATCTGAAAAGAAAAATTGATTACGATCTTCAAGCCCGATTAAAACACGATTAAATTCATTTGCGACTGAAATAGAGTCGTACCCTTTCTCTTGAATCACTCGTTTTAAGCTTTTTAATAAAATTATTACTCGTTCACGCTCATCAGAAAACCCCGGACAAATAGTTTTGATTCCAGACAGTCCTTTGATTGCACGAATGACGATCTCAAGCCGTAATAAAATCGCCGGGCCAGCTTCAACATGGAAGGCATTAAGCTGATGATCATCTTTAAGCATCCTATACACACGTTTCCAGTGTTCAAGGTAATCATCCTGCCAATTACCTCCAAAAAAATGTGCCAATCGTACTATAGGTCTATTGGCATGAGTTGCCTCAAGCGACTCACATAATCCTTTAACCTGCTTCATAATTACATTTTCAGCTTTATCTTGACTGTATTTTTCACCTAACATCATCATTTTCTCGCGTTCTCGTATCGCTGTATTTAAAATACGTGCTACATCTGCCTGATGTTCAGGTTTTCTAAAAAATAGTTGATTGAAATAGGAGCGCATTGTCGACTGTATGCAATTAATCACATTTGAAAATACCAATCGCTCATTTTTGGGTAGTATTGCAAGATTTTGAGCCTTAGAAACCACTTCACCAAGCACTGTTGCACCACGAGAAGAACGACCACAAATATGATGGGCTAAGCTCTCTTTAGCATGTGACATCTGCATATCAAGCATTGCACTATTCAAGTAATGCATGGCTTCGATAGAACTTCTTGCCCCAATTAATTGTCCGCGTAGGGTTTGATAGACTTGTTCGCGCGCAGGATCTTTTGCGATCAGGGTAAATCCATAAACTTTATTCCATTCATGGGCCAGCAAATTTAGAAGAGCACCTTTGTTAACTTCACCAAAAGTAAATAACATATGACCACATTTGGGATCACTTAGCATCTCACGAGCTGTCGCAGCATTACGCCTTGCTTGTTCAAATAAATATCTTTGCTGCCAAGAGGAATTAAAGCATCTATTATCTAAATCTTGAAAAAAACCAATCCAAAATTGTCGATATTTCTGCTCCCAATCCTCAATACTTTGCAATGATAATAAATCTGGTTTTTGATTTTTAAAAATTGAAAGCAATTCATTTTGTTTCATTTGCAACCAATGCTTTACTGACCCATCGGATATGTCTGTATAAAGATACTGATTAAAAGCATCTTCATGGATTCTCGTAGTTTGATTTAAAGCATTCTCTAAATCGTCGCGACGTTTTTTAATCGCTTGAAATAAATGACCTTGTACTTGCAAAAGACGTTTACGTGCATCTGACCAAATTTCAGCAAAAGATGGTGAAAACCAACCTAGTTCTTGAATTTTTTGATAAAGTTGCTGAACATGAGCTTGTATAGTAGCTTTATCAGAACAGGCACCATTTTCAATTCTTTTTAGCGCTAAACTTAAATCTTTTTTTACTTCTTCGCTGACTTCTAAAGCCAAAATATCTGATTGTAATTGTCCCAGCTCTTCTAGCCATTCATGTTGTCGCCAGATCAAAGGTTTTAAAGCCAGGCTAGCGATTGACATCACAACTTTTAATAAAGCACTAAATGAAGTTTGAGCGTTATCATTTAAAATGCGGCCATCACGGATATTGATAATATGCACGGTAAGCGCGTTCATCATATCCTCAGCCCAATACTGATTTACATTTAGTCCTTTTGCCTTAATTTGCTGCTCAACAGCCTGATAAGTGCTTTTTACTTGCAAACGGATAAGGGGTGCTAAATCTAATGTAAAATCGCGCGCTATTAACCCTGCTTGCCTCATAGGTGCCAATACACTTTGACATGTTTGTACGAAATTTATAAGATTCTTTTTATCGAGCAAAGATTCTTCTGCACTAGCAATTGATTTTTCAGCAGTTAATAAAATCGCATCTAATACAGACATTAAATCTACAATAGGTGGCGCTTGCCATTGCAAAGCTTTCAAATTTAACGCATCAGTTTCTAGAATACTGTCGATAGGATCAGGGTAATTATCAAGTGCTTTTAATGCCTCAAGCGCTGTTAATACTTGCTCAATTTCAACTTGCACTTCTGGTGAAAGTTTATCACCAAAGGACTGACCTGCATTTTGGATAGCTAATTCTATGGTATTAACAATATCATTGAAGCTCTCTGATAATTCGGCCTTTAAATTATTTAATTCTCGATGATAAAGATAAAACAGTGAAAATGGGATCGGTATTTTATTAGCGTCTTTTTGATTAACAGGAACATAACGATTAATGCCTTGCAATACATCAGCAGCACGATCATAAAATTCATTTATTTTTGCATGAAGTGCTTGTGCCTGTACAGAAACCTGCTCAGGAGCGATGTTTTTAAATGTCATAGTTTATTTCAAAAGTTAGATATTAGGAATTTACTTATTATTTTGCGACAGTACTCTTTCTCATGCTTTCATGACGTTCACGTGCGTTTTTGGCTTCTTCTTCACCTTCAGCACCTGCAAGCAAAGCAAGCTCTTCTTTAACATATGATCGTACTTGCTGTTCTGTTGCATAAATATTTGAGCGGCTTTTGAAATAATCTTTTGTATTATACTTCCAATAGACACAGCATAAAGATTGTCTTTCTTTATCCATTTGATTTAATTGAAATGTACCGTTCAAAAATTGCATATAAACCCAATCTACAAAATAATGTTTTTGAGCATTCCCACAAGCTCTTGAGTGTTGATGCTCATCAAGTTTGTCGAGTGGAGTACCATATAATTGTTCACAGTCTTTTTCATGAAGTAATGCTGCAGCTGTATTTTCTCCTTCTGCCTCTGCATCGGATAAAAATATCGCGGTACTTTTTGCAGACATAGACGGACTTACCGGCGGCGTCTTTTTAAGTTGTGGCGGCGCTTGTATCGCACGTGCCTTACTCTGCTGCTGTAGAGATTTCATCAAAGGATTATCTGGTCGCATGGCGAGGGAGGGAGAATTTTTTGACATTTTTGATCTTCTTGCCAATTGCTCGCTTAAATTATCTTTAATGTTGGTATAAAATGTATTAGTTTTTGGATCGCAATGCAAAAAAACAGTTACATATTTATTTTGAATTTGAGCAAGCAGCTTTAAATTTAAACATCCTTGTTGATTCAAAAATAGAATTTTATCTATAAAATCGTATTCATCTTTAAGTTGCTTATCCTTGTCTACTGGAGCGCCCAAACGAGACCAAAATGTTTTTAAAAACCCGAAGGATGAAGCATCAGTCCCATTAAATATAGCAAGCCTAGATTTTACAGTTTGTTGATGAATTTGCATGGCTTGGTGCAATTCATTATTTATGCGATAACCATCACCTAATACATGATAATCAGGAAAGTAATCACCCATTTTGGAATAGGCTTGTTGTATTACTGAAAATACAAGTCGCATACGCTGCTCTGGGGTTTCTTCAATTGCCTCTGCATCCATTGTAAATCGTGCACACAACCCTTTATCAGGCTCTATATCACGAAGTAAAGTGCTGACTAAAGCAACATCATCCATTACATCATACTGCTCCACAACACTAAGTATATTGAAATAATCTGAAATTCCTCTTAGCATTTTTGCATATCTGATTAATAACTCATACTCTTTAGTTCCTGATCCTGCTGTATTAAGCAATAACTCCGATTGCATACTTGCATCTAATAATACTATCAATGTAATTAAGTCAAAAGTCTTTGACCAGTATTCTTTAAAGCTCGCTGGTTTGATAAATGACAGTTTCGTCAAAGAATGCGTATCCCTTGCCTGAGGGAATGCCTGTAATAAATTAAGTTTTATATGACTGCGTAATGACGAATCTAGTTCTTGAATAGCGCCATGTAAATCATTAGTATTCAGCACAATATTTAGCTGATCTGAAAAAGTCAAAATAACCAATGTTTGCTGCAACAAATATAATTTATTTGATTCGCCATCCACAATTAAGATTTGCCAAAAATTTTGTAAAGCTTTGAGCTGTAAACCGTGGTGTGCCTTTTCGGTGACCACGTCACCTACCCAATGGTTTACAATATCAGTGTTTGACCAAAATTTTATTTTTTCAACAATGGCTTTGTTTAGATCGTGCATTATACACCCTTGATACTTAATAAAATGAGAATAATGTTCAATAAAAAACCCTGCGATATGCAGGGTTAAAATTTATATAAGAATGTCTATTATGAAAAAAAGTATGCCAAAAGATCCCGCGCTTAACAAGCATTTCACTTTAAACTATGCATATGTGCATGATTTCCCTTTAATTGAATTAATAATTTTTGAGTTAACAAGTGCTTTTCTTGCAGTAGCAAATCAAAAATACTAACGTACTTTGATTCCCATGTTTTTTTCCAATTATTAACTGATACACCGCATAGTTTTGCTATCGCAACGCGTGTATATGCTATAGAACCTTCACCAGCGCAACGTTCACAAATAGTAATTTTGCATATGCCCGTTCCTTTGCAACTCGTACAGCGCCTTGGCATCAAAAACTCTGTTAATGCTGCTTCACATAACCGTTTGAGCTGCTCAAGGTTTTGAGCACATGGCCATTGTTGATGAACGGCTATTTGTTGCGTGTCACGCAACAAATAGCCTAAGAGTTGACCACGTGCATACGTATCATCATTTACATACCAACATGCAAAATGATAAAGCCTATCGTTGGTACTACTTAAACAAGCAGCTACATCAAATGCGGTAAAACTAGGTGTTCCTCCTCGCCCAACACGATCTAAGCAAGCACCCTTTACCGATAATTTAGTTATGATTTCTAGTATGCTCATGTTTGCTCCTTATGTGAATTTATATATACCTACTGTGCATGGGGAAAGTTATGCTTTCCCCTACGTAGTAGGGCACAGATGCACGGTTTTGTAACATTTTGATTTTTAAAAGTAAAAAAGCGTGCATTACTAGAATGCACAGATGCACATGCACACGCAGTAAAAAGACATAAGAATTTGATTTATCAGATTTTTTAATGATCCTAAAAGTGTGCACGTGCATGTGCACGCTTTTAATGCACACTTTTGTGCACACTTGTAAGTATTTGATTCCTAGTACAAGTAGTAATTTCATTTGCCCTCATTTTGTGCTGTGATCTTGGGAAGTAATAAGCAGTGTTGTTCACTTAAAGAAGTAACGCGGACGTTAGGATGAGATTTTAATTGTTCAATAATTTTGTAGGCTGTACGCCTGGCAATACCTAAACGGTTCATTAATATGTCGCGCAAAAATGGCGTTGCTAGCCCATCTGGACTTTCAATGACAAATTGCAAAGCAAGTGCCAATTTTTGTTCAGAGTTATGTGTCGTAAATGTAGTATGTTCCCAGCGACCTCTTGTACGATTTAACTGAATTCGTTGCTCAGGTGGTGACTTTTGATGTCGGGTATCAAAGCTCAATACCACCGAACTGTCACGCTTGCTTAGCATAATTCCTGTGTCGTACCAGCCTTGCCAAGCCCCACTGCCACGAATATCAAAAAATGAAGCAATATTGTCATGCTTTTCTTTTGGCTTTTTTAAGTGATGAATAAGCACAAATGCTGGGTTGGATGCAATAGATGTTTGTAAATTTACAATGCGTTTATACAATAGCTGCGAGACTTCTTTCGATGAGTTTTCATCAATTGATGAAAAGCTAATAATGGGATCTATGCCAACAATATCAGGCTGTAAATTTAATAAAATTTTTTGTATGTTTACCCAATCATTCTCTAACATTAAATCCAAAGTTAAACGTCCAGAAATATAAAAATTCTGCGCAATTAATTCAATTGCTTGTGGACTGCAAGCTGTTTCAAATACTTCGAGACGCTCATTTAAATAAGCCTCATGAATTTCAGATTGTAAATATAATACCTTAAGTGGCCTGGGAAATCGTTTGCCTAAAAATACACCCCCACTTGCAGCACGCAATGCCATTTCTAAAAAAAAGTCAGACTTGCCTACTTTCGGTGCACCTGCAATCAATACACGATATCCCTGCGCTATTATTCGTTGATCCCAGTACATTTCAGGAAAATGATTATGATTTATCTTTAAATCTCCGCGATTTAAAATTGCTGAAGTTGCACAATTTTTTGCATCTGAATTCATTGAGCGCATATCTTTTAATCTATTTGCAAAACACTATAAAATTTTTATTAAAAACTCAATAGCCCATACAAAAACCATGCAGATCTGCTTTGTTTTTTTCAAAGCAGATCTCGATTTAAAGCACATATGCATAGATTGATGTAATTGTATTGATATATTTTTTTATTAAAAATATTATCGATACAAAATTATTTTTAAGGCTTATGTAAAATGCAAACGTTCAATTTAAATGAAGCGGCTAAGTACTTAAAAATTCACCCCCATACCTTGCAATCCCGTGCAAAGCAAGGAATCATTCCCGGTAGTCGTATTGGCCGACGATGGGTATTTCTTGAAGCCGATCTTGCCGATCACGTCAGAAAAAGTTATCCTGAGCGTGGGGATGAACCGTACGGCTTCCGTTATGAGGAGGCAATACGATGTCAATCTACAAACGTGGAAGTGTGTACTGGGCAAGGTTCACAGCACCCAATGGACAGCGAATATCGCGCCCTACTGGGACTGAAGACAAAAAGCTAGCACAAGAGTTTCACGATAAACTGAAAGCAGAAATGTGGCGAATTGTTCAATTAGGCGAAAAGCCTAAGCATTTATGGCAAGACGCTGCACTACGCTGGATGAAAGAAATGTGTCATAAACGTACTGTAAGGGAAGATAAGCGTTTTTTGTGTTGGTTTCATGATTATCTCTTTGGTAAATACTTGTATGAGATTGACAAGGATCTTATCAACAAGCTCATCGAAATCCGGCAACAACAAGGCGCTACAAATGCAACAGTCAACAGATATTTTACCCTATTACGTGCGGTACTAAACCGTGCAAAAAATGAATGGGAGTGGATTGATCAAGTTCCTAAAATTCGGCGGCTTAAAGAACCGCCTGCACGTGATAGGATCTTATCAACCGAGGAAATGCAAAGACTGTTGAATGAGCTTCCAGAGCATACTCGCGATATGTGTATTTTTGCCCTGGCAACAGGCTTAAGAGCATCTAATGTCGTGCGTATGAAATGGGCGCAAATCAACCTTAAACAAAAAATTGCCTGGGTTAGTGCTTTGAATGCAAAAGCTGGTAAACCAATTGGTGTGCCTTTGAATGATGATGCAATGACTGTGCTTATGCGACAAAAAAATAAGCATGGAACATTTGTATTCACCTACCAAGGGAACCCAATCAGATATCCAAGAGTTTCTTGGGATAATGCATTGAAGCGCGCAGGCATTGAAAACTTTAAATGGCATGATCTAAGACATACATGGGCAACTCGACATGCGGTAGAAGGCACGCCTCTGCAAGCACTTAAAAAATTAGGTGGTTGGGCAAGTTGGAAATCGATGGAAAGATACATCCATTTATGTGTTAAAGACATTGAAGGTTATTCTGAAAATGTCGAATTATCTAAGTCAGTTTAAAGTACTGGTACAAATTTGGTACAAACCGTGTGTAAGGGATTTATTTGTCAATTAAAGTAAGTTAACCGTAGCCGAATAATTCATTGATTTTAAAGAATTTTTTCGGAGAGACAGGGATTCGAACCCTGGGAAGTAGAGTATACTTCAACGGTTTTCAAGACCTTTATGATAGATAATATTTTTATATAAATCAATGCTTTACGGTCTTACTCCTACTATCAAAACCTCCTAAAACAACCCCAATACGCCGCAAACAGCGGTGCGTTGGGACAATTTTGGGGACAGTGATAAAACTCTTAATAATTGAAAGAAAAGTTTTATCACCTTCTTTTTTAATCCTGCACAAACAAACTTGATTGTCTTATGCTGCCTTGTCACTAATAATCACATCAATATGCTTACCAATGTGTGCTAGCATAAGCACTAATTTATCGATAGAAAATAACTCGATTTTCCCGCCCATAATTTCATTAATCCGTGGCTGCGAAACCCCAAATACTTTTGCGGCTTGCGCCTGTGTTAAGTTATTTTCTTTAATATGTTCACTGATGGCCATCATTAAATGTGAGCGTATTTGTAAGTTTTCAGCTTCCTCAGCTGAAAACCCTATATCAAGGAAAACGTTTCCTGATGATTTGGTGATTTTATTACTCATGACCTAGTTACCTCTTTATATCTAGCTTTTGCAAGATCAATATCTTTTTGTGTTGTCTTTTGCGTTTTCTTCGTAAATGCATGAAGAACATAAATAGCGCCAGCTATATTGGCTAAATATATTATCCGAAACTGGCCATCTATCTGCACTCTAATTTCTCGAACCCCCTTCCCTATTGAAGCCATAGGCTTCCAATCAGAAGGCTCTAAGCCACATTGCACTCTATGCAACTGATGGCCAGCTTCCCTTCTTGCGGCTTCAGGCAGCTCTTTAAGGTCTTTCTGAGCACTTCCTATAAAATATAAATCCTTCATGTTTTAAATTATACGAGATTACGTATAATTAGTCAAGCCAATATTTAATGATTAGGCATCGTTATTTTTACGTGGGCAACTCGTCATACGGTTTTTAATTGCAACTATCAGTAGCAACATAAGTTAGAATAATTTCATCCTAATGATTCAACAAGAATAGAAATATCAACTTAAGTGGAAATAGATCTTCTTTATTCACAGAACCATCCTAATGAATTTTATTAACTAAATAATTCAGGCATAATTGTATGCGGGTAATTCAGAATTCTGTTCATAATTACCAATTAAAGAAGAGTAAAAATTATAGTGGTTTTAATAGAGGTTATTAATGTACATAACACAAGTTAATATTGAAAATTTTAAATGCTTTGAAGGAAAATTTTCCCTCAAGTTGGATCCGGGGATAAATATTCTTGTGGGCAATAATGAAGCAGGAAAATCTACGATTTTGGAAGCTATACATTTAGCACTTACCGGTATATTGCACGGTAAATACCTGAAGAATGAACTATCATCATATCTTTTTAATAGAGCCGTTGAAAAAAAATACATAGATAGCCTTTCTACATCCAATCAATGTGAGCCTCCCAAAATTTTGATCGAGCTATTTCTTACTGGTGAAAAAAACACTAGCCTTGAATCATTGAGAGGAAATGGAAATGATGAAAAAAATGATGGATACGGCATTTCATTTTGCATTGAGTTTGACCATGAACATAAGTCATCTTATGCAGAATTAATAAAAACCAGTGCTATCAAAACAATACCAATTGAATACTATAAAGTGACATGGCAGTCATTTGCACGGGCTGGTCTTACAGCAAGGGATATTCCAATAAAGTCTGCTTTAATAGATTCTGCAAATGCGCGTATACAAAACGGCTCGGATCTTTATATTTCACGAATCATTCGAGAAAATCTAGAAGACAAAGAGAGAGTAGAGATTTCTCAAGCACATAGGCAAATGAAAGAAACTTTCATGGACACGCAATCTGTGCAAGCTATCAATACAAAAATAAACATTGGTGCTAACGTTACTGATAAACAAGTTAAAATATCAGTTGATCTTTCTACCCAGAATGCATGGGAACATAGTTTAATGACATATGTTAATGAAATCCCGTTCCATTATATTGGTAAGGGAGAACAAAGCATTGTTAAAACTAATTTAGCCCTGAGCCATAAGAAATCTCAAGAGGCAAATGTAATACTTCTAGAAGAGCCAGAAAATCATTTGTCACACACAAAACTAAATGAACTAATCAAAGGAGTTATGACTAAACTTGAGAATAAGCAAATCATAGTATCTACACATTGCAGTTTTGTAGCCAATAAACTTGGACTTGATCGACTGATATTTCTTAATAACTTAAAATGCATGAGACTGAATGAATTATCTAAAGATACTGAAGTTTTTTTTAAAAAATTATCAGGATACGATACTCTTCGTCTTGTTTTGTGTAAAAATGCAATTTTAGTTGAAGGTGATTCAGATGAGCTGATAGTACAAAAGGCGTACAGACTGCAAAATAATGGTAAATTGCCTATTGAAGATGGAGTCGATGTTATTACAGTCGGAATACGTTTTAAACGATTCCTTGAAATTGCTGAAAAAATAAATAAAAAAGTTTCTGTTGTCACCGACAATGATAGCAATATTAATGCGATCAGAAAAAAGTATGCTAATTACCTTGGCGAAAACAAAAAAGAAAACATTAGAATATGCTACGATGAGAAGATTGATGGAGGCCCTATCCCGAATTTTAACTACAATACTTTGGAGCCAAAGTTATTAAAAAAAAATGATCGTGATAAATTAAATACTATTTTAAATACGACTTGCAAAACGGATGATGACTTACATAAATACATGAAAAAGAACAAAACTAAATGCGCTTTAAAAATATTTGACACAACCCACCCCATAGAATTTCCTGAGTATATTTTAAACTCCATAAAGCCACACCATGAAGAATAATAAACTTATTATAGCAGCAGCGGGTTCTGGAAAAACCACTTACCTTATAGAAGAAGCGCTAAAAATTATTGACAATAATATCTTAATAACCACCTTCACAGAAGCTAATGAAGCAGAAATAAGAAGTAAAGTTGTAAAAACAAATAATTTCACACCTCCTAATATCACAATACAAACATGGTTTTCATTTTTGCTGCAACATGGTGTACGACCATATCAAGGGTTATTTTATGATAGAACCATAAAAGGAATACATTTACCCAACGGCCAATCTGCACCTCGAATCCCTGAAAGGGACGTCAAGAATCACTATTTCGATCGACAAGATAGAATCTACTCGGATAAAATTTCAAAATTTATTATAAAGTGCCATGATACCAGTGGTGGCAAAGTGATTGATAGACTTTCTAGAATCTATTCTCATATATTTATTGATGAAGTTCAAGATTTAGCAGGCCATGATCTTGAGCTTCTGAAGCTGCTCTTTAGTTCTAACATCAATACACTTTTAGTTGCTGATCCTCGTCAAGGTACGTATTCTACGAATAATTCTAATAAGAACAAAAAATATTCAAAATCTGGAATATCCATTTTTTTTGAATTCATACCAAATCTTGAAAAAGATCATGTATTACTCACTACGAATTACCGTAGTGTACCCTCTGTTTGTAATTTATCAAATACATTATATCCTAACTATCCTCAAACAAAATCAGGTAATATGCATATTACCAATCATGATGGAATATTTATTGTTAGGCAAAAGGATCTAGAGTACTATCTTTATATGTATCAACCAATACAGTTACGATATGATAGAAGAACGATGATACAAAACGGTTACCAAGTTATGAATTTTGGAGAATCTAAAGGACTTTCATTCGATAGAGTACTAATTTATCCAACAAAACCAATAGTTCAATGGTTAAAAAATAGAGATCATCATCTGGAAGAAACAAGTCGTGCAAAATTATACGTGGCAATTACACGGGCAAAGCACAGTGTAGCTTTTGTCTATGACTTTAAGGATGATGAAGTAATAAAAGATATGACTAAATATAACCCGAATTGAACTGTACCGCCTAATCACTTGAATCTCGGATCCTTTTATTATAATTTAAATAGACCATTTACTGATTGCATTATTAGGTCTATTGAAAAGGAAAGAGACTATTTGGATAAACAAGATTCAATTGCAGAGCTTGCTTAAATATAAATTTGGAATTAATCTTGTGGGAGATGTGTAAGATGCAAAATACACCAAGAAAGCATCATTTTATATCACAATGTTATCTTAAGAATTTTTCTGATGAGAAAGGCAATATTTTAACCCTGGATTTTGAAAGAGGTCGTCATTTTACTACGACGCCAAAAAACATAGCAGCTGAAAGAGACTTTAATCTCATAGAGTCTAAAGCTGTTCTATCATTTGAAATAGAAAAAAAATTAGGGGAACTGGAAAGTTTCTTTGCATCCTCAATTCAGAATGTAATAACAACAGAGCAATTTTCAGAAAGAGATTATGCTCAGATTCTATTTTTTATTGCATGTTATGCTATAAGAAATCCTTATACAAGAGAGGGATTGAAACAACATATTAGCAATAAAGCAAATATGCTTCAATTGCCTATCCTTCCAGAAGGTTCTCAAGTATTGCTTGAAGATGAAGGCGGAGAAAAATTTGAAGCTATTATAAAAACTTCTTTACATAATGGACAAGCAAAAACGGCAATTGATATCAATATTACCCGGAATCAGCATATTATTTTAGAATTTGAAACAATTACAGAGCGTATTTTACCAAGTCTTTACGAACGTAAATGGCGATTAGCTAAAGCTCCACAAGATTTATTTTTTATTACTTCAGAATCACCTGTAATATTGATGAAACCAGGAAGCTCTACAGTTGAACCTTTATCTTTTGAGGATAAAAATACAATTTTATACTTTCCTTTAACCCGAAAGTTCACTTTGATAGGCGAATTTAGTTCTACAATAATTAATTCTACGCAACAGATTTCCGACAAAAATGTCGCTGATATGAACAATTTAATTCTTTTCACTGCAAAAAACCAAATATTTACACCACGAGCAGATTTTAAGTTTTCTGATGGGTGTGGAGGGATAATAAGTGGCGAAAATATTGTAAAGAAACTTTGCAAGTTTAGATTACAAACTTAGAAGGCGGCTTACGTGCAACAACCCAAGCGGCAGCAAGCTTCAAGAAGCACTAACAGGTTAAATTATAAATAATGGACACTATGGAGTTCCCAATGAACAAATGCGATATAATTTTCTTCAAAAAAGCAGCAATAATTCTCAGCTAAATAAATATTAAAAGATCTCTCCTTTAAACCAAATAATTCTCCCGTGCAATTTTGATCAAATCTTTGCCCCCTACCCCACCCAATTTTTGTCCAAGATTATGTAAATAGATCTTATAAGTTCCAGATGATATATCCAGAATACGAGCCGCTTCTTTTGCTTGATACCCGCTTGCGTATAATACAATTACTTCTGATTCCCTAGGCGAAATATAAGCAGAACCTTTATGATTACGCAAATAAAGTTGAACTCGGCTTTTGTAATAACTTCTACGAAATTTAGCATATTTTGCCAAAGGTAAAGAAAGCAATTCGGTATTATGGATAAGTCTTGATTGCATCAATAAGAAATCTTGTGCAGCATGGAAGAATGATGTTGATGAATTAATCAATAATTTACATGCATTATCATCAACACCCCCAATCGAAAAGTAAAACACATCATAATATTCCTGATGGAAGTGAAAAAATATTACTGAATGTCCACAGCCAAACAATTTAAATTCTTGTTGAATAATATCCGGGGCATTTTGATTAACTAATGTTAAATCAAATAATCGATTGGCCTTTAAAAATTCGAGAGGTAGAGCATCAGAATGTAGCGGTATATTTTGATTGATACGATTAAGCATTACTTCGGGGTTTGTACTTAATAATAAAACTTCGCCGTTGTCATAAAAACGATTAAAAGCAAAGTAATTAATGCCTATTAAGCCTTCAGCATCAATAAATTTTTGTAATTCCTTTGCGCTAGCTAGAAATGACTCAATATGTATTCCTGATCCAACCATTTATACACACCTAATTACAGCAAATACACAGTTATCATTCCAAGTCACTAACGATTGATAGGATTTTTATTGTTATTAACTATGGGAAAATAAGTTCTATGGATAATCATATGGACAATAAACCCATGAATGAGCACAACGAACAAATTCAGCAACTGCTTAATGAAATTTCAAAAAACCATAAAATTTCACTTCGCAAACTGGGCAAAGCGATAGGAGTATCGCAGCCAACTCTTACACGAATTCGTTCAGGAACAACCAAACGTGTTTCAGCAATAGTATTGTTAAAGTTGTTGGATTTTAAAAAAGCTAACAACCCAAAACTCAACAATAATCAGTCCATCCCATAAGCCATATACCTAAAAAAATATCCCCAACTATCTTAAAAATTAGTCATTAAGATCAATTGCTTTATATCAAATATCTAAATAAGCGAACATACTCAAATTTTCTAGTGGATCTACTCAAGTTTCTACCTAAGATCTGTTTTCTTAATAATATTTTAAGGTTCATGAGTTACAAAATTAAAATAAGCCATTAACTTAAATGGCTTATGGGAATTATTTTGATAAAGGCTTAACACAATGATATTTCAAAGATATTAGAGAGGTTGAACATGTTTGCAGAACAGGCGCTTTGCTTAAAAGCGCACGATAAATTAATTCAAAAAGCATATATTACAATGCAAGAAGCAGAAAAAACTTGCGATGCGTATCCTCACCCATGTCTTTCATGGATAAAAGATGCGAATGGTGATTTTTTAAAGACAAATAAACTTTTTGCAGATTTTTTTCATTTTTCATCACCTGAAATGATGATCGGCAAAAGCGACTTCGATCTTAGCCATGTGCATGTAGGATATACAGGTTACGACTTCCGCTATACAGATCAATGTGTTATGAAAGGCTCCTCTTATAACAAAAGAATTGAATTGGTTATTCTTCGGAATGAAGTCCCACGTTTACTACTAGTGACTAAAATTCCTGTACTTTCTGATACTAATACGGGTGAAGCAATAGCTGTTTTTGGCGTTGCACAATCCCTTACATCTACTCAAGTTCAAGAGCTAAGCGATATAGCCACGATTGCGCCTCTTTGCTCAGCTAGAGATAAAACCTCTCTATTAACCCAAACAGAAGCTCAAATACAAGCCATGCGTAAGAAACTTAAGCTTTCAACTAGGGAAATTGCGACTATACGTGGTACTTCTAAACATACAATCGACAAACATCTTTATAACATCAGAGTCAAATTATATGGCAATACAAATCGTCAAAATAGTTTGGAAGAGAAGTAGGCAGAACCAGCTTTATGCTTGCCCTGCTTCATTGGTATGATTAATTGTTATATTTGATCTAACCAAACGTGCCATGGTAACCGGATCGTTTTGAATACACAGCAAATACGCACGACTAACAGAGTCAGGCTCGCGTTTGTGCTGTTCCCATTTTTTAATATTCTCTAAACCGATGCGGTATTTTTTAGAAAATTCGCTTTGAGAAAGGTGCAGGTTTTTTCTCAATGTGGCTACATCAGGTGTGGCCTCTAAACTAACCAAACCTTCCTCTTTTGCTTCTAGAATTGCCGCTATCAGTTTTTCGCCTACCTTACTCATCTTTGTATCTCTCTAATAATTCGGGTAATAATTTACGTAATGTATTCTTTTCATTTGCGCTAATATTTGCCTTCTCTGACTTTTTGTATAACATCAACAATAAAATAAGTCGCGTTCCATCATAGTAATAAAGAACTCGCACACCCCCACGCTTGCCTTTTCCACTTTTCCCTGTGGGCCAACGTATTTTGCGCACACCACCTGTTCCTTGAATCAGCTCCCCTTTCTTGGGATCTGAGACTAAAGAGTCCATTAAGCCAGTCAAAGCCTCTTCGGTCAGCTGCTTATTAGCGTCCCTCAAAAAGGCTGGTGTTGCCTTAATCCTGCTCATCCTTTCCTCTCTTAACTATAGGACAGAGTACCATAGCTTGCAACCTATGTCTACCATTTATAGTACCTAGTTATTAATCAATGGCCGCAAATATTTGCTCTCTTTCTTCATGAAGGTGCGCATAGTCAATCAGTGCCTCATAATGCTTGTATAGGTTTTCTTCCTGCGTTTCAAATAATAAATAATTTAAACTAAAAATAGAGGCAATAATGCCTACAGCATCTTCACTCACAAGACCACTAAATTCGTTACCGTCAATTTCAACTACTACTTTACTGCCACCTAATAAAGGACGCATGTAAAAACCTTGATTAGATAATTCTATAAATTCCCACTGTCCACCTGAATATTCTATTATTATGTTGCGAGCAAAATAATAAACGCAGCTTTCAAATTGCAAAAAATGCCTAGGTAGCTTACGCGGAAGGAACGCAAGCATTTTGTTTTCTGTTACAGTTTTTGAGGTTATTACATCAGTCGTTATGTCACTCATATACTCATCTCCTTGGTTAAAAATTAACAAACTAAAAAGTATTTATTTAAAAGCCTCTTTCTGGTTTTTATTACCACCCGTTAACTTGAATGCCGCATGACATGCCAGCAACATTTTTTCGATCTCGTCAATTTCCGCTTGTGTAGGGCTATAGTTTCCTTGTTGATCTAACCATTCAAGGGCTTGTAAATTACGTAATTGGTTTTGCGTTGGCCTCATGGTTACACCTCCGCGAGCTGTCTTTGTTTGAAGCGCACACCTTGGCTGCCGTGGGTGTCCCTAATTTGATCCATAGTCCAATTTCCGCGATTGAAAGATTTGTATTCATTAGGACGAAAATACCAACGCAGTTTTTTAGGTGACCACTTATAGCCTGCTGCTTTGAGTGCATCGCGATGTGGCTTGGTATTGCCCCCTACCCAGATCCAGCTACCGCAAATTTCAATTTCAAGCCCTAAAGCCATAATGGCGTTTAAAGCTGTGTTTAAATCCTCACCATAATGTTGCTTGTGATGTTCGTGTACGTCACCTGAGAAGTTTTTAAGTAGTTCATACGCTTGGTTAACAAGCTGCATCATCTTATGCCTGGCTGGATTGCGATCGGGGTGGTAAAGTGAGCACGCTTTGCGATAAGCTGCTTTAATATCAGAAGGATTCACGGTCGCTTTAGTAATATTCAGTATTGATAATGCGTCTTTGATGTTCATTTGATTGGCTCCTGTTAGGTTGCTTTAACTTATATAAGTATAAGTTAAAGTATAAGATATGTCAATACTTTATCTTATACTTTTTATTTATTTTTAAATATTTGTTGACGCTCAAAAGCCTTTGTAAGAAACTCTTGGCAAGTACTCAATTAAGGTAAAGAAAGTGGCAACCGTATTTCGCAGATTAACAGACGATGAATTTAACCAAGCAATGAACAACCTACGTGTTAATAACACAAACATGGAGGCAGCTAGACTTGCTATGGTTGATGGCTGGGCAATCCGAGTAGCGGCTCAAAAAATAGGCGTTTCTGAAAATATGCTTACTGCCACTGTCAAAAGAATTTGGAACAAACATATTGAGATCTCCCCCTTACCCGACGGCTGGGATAGAGCAATCATAGAATTACCAAAAGACGAATTAAAATCATTACAAAAAAAATCGACTGAATTAAAACATATAGCGCTAAAAGAACAAGCAATTAAGTCAAAATAAACCCATCTTTTAATCCTAATATTAGTCATTTTAAAACCCAATCATTAAACCAAAATATGTGCGCTCAATCGCGCCTATAGAAAGTCAAAACTAACACACCCTACGCAACAAGGTTGCTGATCAGTGATTTTAACTAAGCTTATGTATTTTATAATTCTTTTAACTGTTTTCCTGCTATTTTTACTGGCGTCAGTGTGGAGCAAAATTGACGTCTTTTTCAGCTTATTTGGCGCCAAAATAAAATTACTCGGCGCCAACCTTTGGCGCCAGAGGCGTCATATCTAAATTTTCTTTTAAGTTTCAAATTATTAGAAATCATCTTTTTGTAAATTACGATCCACTTCAAAATTAATTGACGTCACTTAGCTATAAACTTTTTTGGCGTTTATTAAAAATCAATTTAGATGTGAATCAACTTGTTAACCAATGAGAATGCTTTTTTACCTACCTTAAGACAAAGAACTTAAGGGAGTATTTTATGAAATCAATACGTGTTTCGTTGCGAATTAATAAAACCGAGCATGAAAAAATTTTGCGTAATGCTAAGCGTGGTGGTTTTTGTCTCAATCAAATGATGCGAGACATGATTAATGGTAAGCATTGTCTCTGTGAAGAACATGCCCTACAGCACTTAGTCAATAATTCAGATCACCTCCCTCATGGGTGGGAAGATTTTTTAAATGACTATAAAGAACAAGTCCCATTTCTTCTGAAATTAAGTTTTGAAAACTTAATGCTACTTCGCCTATTAGTTCAGCAGCAATTCCCCGATCTGATTGAACAAGCACGTCAACAACGCGTGAAACGCTTTGGCTTAAGCGAAGATACCCCCAAGGATAGTTGATGCGAAACTTCACACGTGGCGGTCAAATATTTATCAATCAAGTACTGATGTGGCTGCATGTCGTATTTAAGCTCACCTTAGCTTTTGTATTGCTTTCCGTTATTCTCTGGATAGGAATAATGCTCCATAAAACCAGTGCCTTTGAGCGCAGCTTAGCTTGGCAATATTGGCTAGCAGAATCTTTTGCACCCCCTCATAAAACCTTAGTAATTAAATGGGCTGACGGTAATACTCATTCGGTGCAAGCTGATGCGTTTATACAAAACACGGTCATTCAAGGCATCATCCTACGCCTTAAACATCACAGCATCCTAACAGCACGTCAATTAGCATTATGGATGGCCGTGTCGTATTTAATATGTATATTACTTTTCTGCTTAAGGGGTTTTCTGCAATCTAAACCTAAGCGGTTACGCGGTAGTCGTCTGGTTTCTGCAATTTACTTTGCTCTGTATTTAAAATTTAAGGGCAAAGCTTCTAAATTACATCTTGGTGGCATTCCGCTCGTTAAAGATTCTGAGTCACAACATATCTTGATGGTAGGCTCTAGTGGTAGCGGTAAAACACAAGGCATTTTAGAGCTATTAAGTTGCCTACGCGCGCAAGGCTATAAGGTCATTGTCCTTGATCCTGAATGCACTGCTGTACAATATTTTTATCGCCACGCATTACATCCTGAAACTCAAGACTACGACATCATCGTCAATCCAATGGATGCCCGCGCACGTCCTTTGGCTTTTTGGGAAGATGCTCGCAATGAATCACAATTAGAATATATTGCAGCGGCCTTGGTACCTGAGCCTAAAAGTGGTGCCGACCCTTTTTGGTATCAAGCAGCGCGATTGTTATTTTTAGAAACTGCAAAAGTTGTATTAAAAGAGCGACAAAAACATACCGGCGATAAACCAATGCCAGGCATGAAACGCTTATTATCGCTTCTCACTACCGCTGATTTAAAAAAATTAGAGGACGTTTTAAAAGGCACGATTGCAGAGTCAATGGTCAGCAGTGACGCTGAAAAACTCGCTTTAAGTGTTAAGTCGACTTTGTCTGCCTATCTACGCTGCTTAGAATTAATAGAAGATACAGATAAAGGTTTTTCCCTCCGCAATTGGGTACATGAAGAAACAGATGCATGGCTTTTTATTACCTCCCGTGATGATAAACATGAAACATTTAAGCCCCTGCTCTCAGTAATTTTAGATATTGTTGCTAATGAATTGCTGACACTCGATGAAGATCGCCACCGCAAGATTGCTTTGGTAATTGATGAAGAGGCGAGTTTAAATCCATCGCGCTCTTTACAAGCTTTACGTGCACGGGGACGTAAACGAGGCATTTGTATTATCTCAGCCTATCAAACACTGGCTCAAGCTACTGCACTATCAAATTCTGCCGCAAGCCAAGCATTGTCATCCATGTATGGCACGAGAGTATATTTTGCTTGTCATGATGCAGAATCAGCGCGGCAAGCTTCTCGTGATTTAGGTCAGCAAGAATTATTAGTACCTAATGAAAGTGTATCTATGGGCGCGAACCTGATCCGCGATGGTGTTTCCATTACACAACAACATCGAATTGTTGATTTAGTCATGCCTGAACAAGTCATGCAATTAAAAGCAAGACAAGCCTACCTGCGTGTACCCGGAGATTATCCGATTACTAAAATCACTGTGCCTATATATCGACTCGAAAAGCATACGGCTGGCTTTATTGAACGGGAATTGACCACCCAAACTATACCAGAAAGTAAAATCAAAACACCCGTGGTTTTATTACCCGCGACTCACCCTGCAACACAGAATTCGCAACCCCAAAAAAATGATGAACATAAATACGAACAATTTTAAGAGGCATTATGTTATCACTTAAAAATCTCTCCGGGGCCAAAGAAGCCGCCGCATATTATCAAAAGGTATTGGACTATTATGCTGGTGGTGAGCATCCGGTTGCTATTGACTGGCAAGGCAAAGCACTTGAAGCCCTTTATAACAAAACACCTTCACTAGAAGATTTTGTACAACTTCTCGAAGGCAAATTACCTAATGGGCAAAATCTGGGTCGCTTTGAGGATGGCAAACTAAACCATCGCCCTGGAATCGATTTAACATTCTCTGCACCTAAGTCTGCTTCGATTTTAGCATTAGTCTATGGCGATAAAGACGTTATTAAAGCACACAGCTATGCTGTCACACAGACTTTAAAGTTATTGGAAAATACAATTTTACAAACACGCGTTAATGGCGAACCTGCTCCCGCTGATAAAGTTATTTTCGCTAAATTCTTAGAAATGCTTTCACGTGAACTTGATCCCCAAATTCATACCCACTGTGTGCTGCTAAATCTTAGTCAGAGTATGTCTGATGGTAAGTTCCGTAGTCTCCATTATGATGCTGTATATGATGCATCTATGCTAGCGGGTGTAACTTATCGTAGCTTTCTTGCAATTGAAATGCAAAAACTTGGTTATGAAATTGAAGTCACCAGCGACAAAGGCACTTTTGAAATTAAAGGCGTGCCTAAACAACTAATCGATTTATTTTCAAAACGTCGTGAGCAAATATTAGAGGCTGCTTTGCATAATGGCCGTTTTGATGCAAAACATTTGGATAAACTAAATTTAATCACCAGAAAAAATAAAGTTCAGGATGCACCGCTTAGTGAACAAATTGAAAAGTGGAAAATTGAAGCCAATGAATTATGCCATCATTTAAGTGTAAACCTAGAAAAAGGCCATAGTCAATTTAAAAATGGCAAAGGTTTTCGCTTACGTGATACACAAAAAATAGCTAATGAAGCCATTCAAGCTGGCATTGCTAAACTCGATGAATTTAAACGCATGATGACTAAAACTGAGGTTATCTATGAAGCCACACGTCTATCATTAGGACAACTAATACCCAAAGCTATTGATGAAGCTTGGCAGCGTGCACTAGATGCAAGAATACTACACCCAATTCGCAATCAAGCCGAAGAGTCAACGACTAATTCGCGACAACAGTATTATATGTCTGCCAATAATGTCACCCTAGCAAATAAGCTTAAACAACACGCACAACAACATTTAATTAGGCAATTAGGAAAATCCTTACTTGGCTTTGTTGCGGGCCAGTGGATTATCACTAAAAATCTAAACTCTATTTCCGATCATGCAGTTTATCAAAAGCTCATTGATTTTACTCTCAATAGTAATAAGCGTGAAATGATTATTGATAACCTCAACCCAAAAACTGATAAAGAATTTCTAACGCGTGCCAGTCAATTTAGTTCAGTATTAGGTGTACATCTTTTTAACGTAACAGTCTCAAGTATTGATCGAAAAATTTGCGAACAGGCTGGGATTAAAACTTGGAGCTTAAACTATCTTAATCAGGCAACAATTAAACAAGGAAGTATTATTATCATTCATGGCAGTGAAAAATTATTATATTCACAAATGCAGTCCATTCAAACTATTGCTAAAAATAAAAATTGCCTCATTGTTTGGGCTAATGATAAAAATACATCTGCGTTAGATAGGCGTTTGTCACCTATTGAATTGATTGCGTCTCATTTGCCTAGGGCTAGTTTTAGCGAGCGATGCAACACTGAATCTTTGCAATTGAAGAACTTATCATCAGATAACTTTATTGAAAAGTTTGCGAATATCTATACGCCAAATGTGAACACTCTGCTATTGTCTTATCAAAAAGATACTATTAACCTATTAGTTCGACGTCAATTAATACAACAAGAAAAGCTTGCTGCAAACGGCATAACTGTCTCAAGCTATATTCACCAGTATAGTAGTCAAACTGAACTGTCACGGCCAACAACCTACCAAGTGGGTGATATACTGCGGTTAAATAATCTCAGCTTAATTGATTCACATAATAAAATTCGTATGAACGATCACTTTAAAATTTCTGACATAAATGACAGTACGTTAACATTGGTGCATAGTAAGCATTATACAAAGCATCAGTTAAATATTGAAAAAATCACCCAGCCTCGTGATCTTACTTTATTTCGCGAACAACCATTAGCAATAACAATAGGAGAGCGATTACTGCTGCCCAGTATGAATATTTATGGCGCACGCTTTCAAAATCAAATAGGTGAAGTGGTATCTTTTGACAGTAAAGCTATTACTTTAAAGCTTGCACATGAAGACAAACCTTTTGTATTACATTTGCAAGATAAAAATGGTTATGAGCGATCTATTTACGCGGATTATGGCTATTGCGCTCATCCCTCAGCTCGTATTGAAAATATTCAACAAGTACATTTGGATTGTAGAGCAATGCATAGCATCAATGCACTTCGTGCATTAGCAGGCATGGAGGATAAAAATGTTACGCTATATACAGATTATCCAAAATCTGTAGCACGCGCTTTAGAATCCATTCAAACAAACTTGTCTATTCCTATAGTATCCATTCAAACGCAAACTTCAAGTATGCCAAATGCGCTTGAATCCAATATTAATTTAAAAACAAAATTGAGTATTACCGCATTAAGCCAAGCCGTACATGAACTAAGTGGTGATGGTAAAACGCAATTCAGTCAATGGGAAATTACCCAGCACGCCCTCGCGCTGGAAATAGGACAAGTGGATATTCATGACATGCTTCATGGCTTTCAGTCTTTACTAAATTCCGGTGACATTACCAAAAAAGGACAGCACTATACTGCAAGCTGGGTTATACAATCTCAGCAAGCTTTAACGACAGCCTTTCATCAACTTGAAAATGAATCTAGTAATCTATCTAAACAAAATAATATACCTTATGATATTCCTAAGTTAAGCCAAATACGCGTATTAGATTATCTTAAACAACAAGCTTCAAAACTTGAAGCAGAACCTAAACAGGCAATTCTCAATATCACAATTACAAATAATGGTTTATCGCTGCTCCAAGGCCCAGCAGGAAGCGCCAAGACTTCATTAGTTTTGCGCCATGTTGCAGCACTCTTTCAAGCAGAACAATATCAAGTAATAGGCATTGCCCCACAACATAGCCAAAAAGACGAATTATGTAAAAAAGCGGGCATCCCAACCATGACTTTAAAAAAATTCTTACAAAACGAAAAAAACCATCAGCTACAAGATTTGATGGACAGAGGAAAAACAGTTGTATTGGTGGATGAGTCCTCAATGCTGAGCTACAAAGAAATGCTAAATTTAACTCATATTGCGAGCAAATATTCTATAAAAATGGTTTTTGCAGGAGATAGTGCGCAATTAGACTCGCCCCGCTCTGCCCAACCCTTTTTATATCTGCAACAACAAGAAAAAATTGAAGTTTCAACACTAAGAAAAATTTATCGACAATGCGCTATCAAACATCCCGTATTACATAAAGCAATCGTCGATTTAGTTAAACTCAAAACAGGTGAACAAGCTAAAAGTCTTGTGCCCTATTTACGCCATCCTGAACTTAATAAAAACTTGATTGATACTCTCTGTAATACATATCACAAACTTCCCCAATTTCTAAAAGATGATAGCTTAATACTTACCCTAACAAATGCTGAACGATCAACTGTCAATGAATTATTACGCATACAAAACAAACCAACATTTGGTCAAGTCATGTTACAACGCGAAGATTTAAGCACTGAGTTGCGCTATAGAGCTGCTTATTATACACAAGGACATATACTAAAGTTCAATAAAGAAATTAAACCTGCTGGTATAACTGTAAACAGTTACTGGGAAATTATTGACATAAATATTGATAAAAATACTCTGACTCTTGCTGCTTGCCATCTTAACGATAAAGGTGAACTTGCCCGTAAACATATTATCACCATCGATCCCATGCGTAAAATTTTTCATAGCGATAACACACTTGAATACTATGCTGTTAAAACTGCTCACTTTTCAGTTGATGAAAAAATAATGCTAACTCAAAATGTTCGCCATTCATTAAAAATCGCACTGAATACTTCCAAACAAGGCATATTAAAAAGTTTTAATAACACTCATTTTACTGTCGATTTTGGACATAACCAAACAGTTAAATTTGAGCGTAATCACCTACCACATGCTGTCATTGATTATGGCTATGCACGCACCTATCATAATGCTCAAAGCTTAGATGCCGCTTGCGTTTTAATGCTGGCAGATATAGACAATAAACATATGTTAAATTATGAAAGTAATTATGTAGGCGCAACCCGCACAAAGAAATTTCTACGCATTTTTACTCAAGATAAGGAAAATTACTTACGCCAAACTTCAAAATCTTATCGGGGTTTATCCATAGCTAAACCAAGACAATCAAAACAGGAAGTAAAGGTTGAAATCAATGAAGCTAAGCTTCTGGATCATTTAAGCTATAAAATTGAGCGAAATGCAGAAAAACTATTAGGCAACCCAAAAAAAATCCTACAAAGGGGTTTGCTGTATGGTGATACCAATATTGCCAAAGGTCTTCTTGTCATCACTAAAACTGAAAATGAGATCAATCGTGGAGATTGTCTCTATTCAAATAAAAAATTAGACTTCATCAAATTAATTGAAATTGTTAATAACAAAACACGTGAAGAATCGCTGCATTTTGCGGCAGAAATTCTTTTAGGTCAGCCCATTGAAGACTATTATCTAGGCAAAGATAAGAGATCACCTCTTACGGAAAAATTTATAAATAAGCAATCCGACAGAATATCACAAGCAAATTTAGATGCTATGTATAAACGAGAACAAGGTATTCAAAAGGCTCAACGGCTTTATCAACTATCGAGGCCAGCTAAAAATACTTTAGCTGAAACATACTTAGTTAAGCATAGACATATTCCAAAAGAAATTATTCACCAACATTCAAATGATATTCGCTTTATTTACTACAACCACCACCCTGCTGCTCTTTTCCCTCTGCATGATAAAGATGGCAATATTCAAGCTGTACATCTAGTTTATTTAGATGCTAAAACTGCGCAAAAAACAAATGCAACGATCGGATGCGGTACTAATACATTCGCTTTAGCCAAACAAACTTTTGGGCCAATGAAAGGAGCCAGTATTCAATTAGGTGATCCCAGTGGTATCCCACATCTTGCTGAAGGCCCAGAAACTGGACTAAGTATACTTGCCATAAATCCCAAAGCTCGTGTGCATATCACTTGCAGTTTAACGAATATCCCATTCGCACCAATTAAAGATTTGCCTAATAAAATTGTGCTCTGCGCTGATAATGATATGATTGGTGATAAAGCTGAGCAAGCGAAAAAAAACTTACTTACTGCGATTGAAAAATTAACCCAAAATCATTTTACACATGTGCATGTAATCTTACCTAAAATTCTGAATGAGCAGAAAACAGATTTTAATGATCTCTTAAGTAAAAAGGGTTTAGAAGTAACGCGCAGTCTATTCGAGCAAGCAGTAGACAAGAATATGATATTTGAGATACGTGATTTCAATGAGAACAATCAAGCACAACAAAAACTTGAAAGATTGATTAATACCGGTAAGCAGATTAATAATGAGTATTTTCGATAAATATTTAAGAATTAATATGATGGCAGTACATATAATGAAAATATATGCTAAAGTAGATTAGTTCAATATTTACAACATAATACCGGAGACGAAACAATGCCTATTAAGAAATTACTAAAAACCAAAAAGACCAAAGTAGCTACAAAAGATGTATTAATGAAGCTAAAAACTGACCTAAAAGATGCAAAAGCCGAACTTAAATTAATGAAAGCAAATAATAAAGCTGAATTAGCAAATAATAAGGCTGAATTGACAAAGCTCAAAATAGAGTTAAAACAAGCATCTGCCAAACCTAGTGCAAAGGCTAAAAAGACTAAAAAGACTAAAACAACTAAGCGTAAAATAGTTCGCACAAAGAAAGCAACCGCCAAGTAGGACTACCCTATATGAAGTCGCTGTAATATTTACAGCAACTTTTTTATCAGATTCAATTCCATCCAACTATTCAGTTTATAAATGCAATTTAAAAATATCATATTTTATTAGTGACTTTTGACGCATCAACATGAGCTGGCAATGCGCAGGCTGCTGAATCAAATCGATCAAAAAATTTATTTATTATTGGATGTAAATTTTTCTTTAGTAACTCTTTTATTTTTATTTCGTTTAAAGTTAAAGGTTTATAGTCCGGCTCTTCTTTTTTTGAAAAATTCTGAACCAAATGTACTAAGTTATGCTGAATACAAATAAAAGATTTTGGATCGGAAAAATTGATCCGCTGGTTTTCTACACCATTCATACGAGTATATTTATTCTCTGCTAAACTCAGACTACATATTTTTTTAGCCAGAGGTATTGCATCTTTACTCTTAATATAATTCTCACATAACTTATAATATTCATCCTTATCTTCAAAATTAATTGGTTTATAATTTGCTAAACTTAAAATACAATTCATTAATAATCGCCCTAGGCGACCATTGCCATTAGGAAACCCATGAATCCTTCCAACTTCTCCTAATGCATATGCAGCAACGCGGTAAGCAGTTGCGGGTTTGCCCTTAATATCTTTAATTCTTTCACATAGCTCAGTGCAAAAAGCAGCAAACTCTGTTGGGATCGCATCCACAGGAACAGAGGTAGGCACGCACTGCTTTTCTATTACTACACTAGGTTGAGTTTTGGCAAACTCTCCTGAATTAAGATTTGGAACTACCATCAATAAATGTCTGGCAATTAAACGATGGGCTTCAATTATAAATTGCTGTAAATTTTCTGGAGATGAAACTGCATCTTCAAAATGCTGTTCAGCATACACATACGCATTACAATAATCTGTTGCTTGCAATCCGCAATATAGATCCTCAAAAGTGAAAGAAAACGGTTTTTCTAGTACGATCCGATTTAAATTTAACTCTTCTCCCTCCCAAATTTCTGCGGCAACAATTTCAAAAAAAAGTAATTCCTTCATTCTATTTCTCCAATTTATTTAGGACTGACAGTTTGCAACAAGCTTTACTTTGCATTATAAAAATCTGGGATGCTGTAATAGAACAAAAATTTAAGTTAATAATTCTCGTGACCGAGAGATTGCAGCATCTTCGGACATTCCATATTTTTTAAAGCGCAATGCCACGGAACGCAAAAGATTAGGCTCAGAAGGTTCAATCAAAAACTTATGAGTCGCGCCCATAGCCTGATTTCTTCCAGTGGGATATACTTCAAACGGATATTGGTGTTCAGCCCATAATAACATCACTGCACACTCTTCTAGCAGGTAATCTAAGCATAAATAAAATGCTCTTTCGTAGTCCCATTTTTTATCAGGATGATGGACCTTATAACGTGATAAAAAATCAATAATATTAGCTTTAATGGCATCACTGTAATTTTCATTTTGATTATAAAGTGAAGTTACTTGAGCATATGTATTTTTAAATCTTGGCTTATCAAACCAATCATCCCAGCGCACAATATTATGTGGTATAGATAATTGTTGGTATGAAGTTTTATTTCTTGCTAACCACTCATCACCGGCATCCATAGCCAAGCTATAAGCAGCTGTATCATCAATATCTTTATCAATTTTCATGGTATGGCGTTGCACACTGTCATCAATCATTAAAGTACAAGATTTAAATGTACGATTAATAAGCTTAATAACGGCTAAAAACTTTTGACCTTCATGTACAGCTTGGCCCACGCTAATTGGCATAATGCAGCTAGATGTGGCGAATGTTGCTCTATCGCTGAGTGGACAGTCTTTAAAAGACGCTTTAATTATTCTGTTGTCTTTGGTATCCATGATCTCACCATTGTACAGTATGTGTATGGTTTTTTATAGAGCCCATTAAGGAGTAATTAGGAGCTATACTGACTACATTCCCACTTTAAAGCTACTAGAGTAAGTTATAATTAAAACAAAATTATGAATTTTTAACTAACGTTCAGGAAAAATTTAAAAAGATGCATAGTACAGACTCTAAATCTCATACAGCTGCCCTAAGCGGTATTGTTGCTAATATGCCCGGTCATCTTTATTGGAAAGACAAAAATGGAGTATATCTAGGTTGCAATGATCGCCAAG
>JBAZWD010000011.1:0-57559 GCA_041660525.1 Legionellales bacterium
CAATACGATTAACGCTACGTAAAATTTCTAACGCATGCGCACTGATATCTTGCAAACACCCAATGGGTGATGCCACAATGTATAATGTACCTGGCATATTAACTTTAAAGTGATCCAAACCTGATGAAAATACTATTGTACGCAATATTTGCGCTAATGACCATGACGCTCACTGCCCAGGCAGAGGTTGAAGTAAAAGATATATCGACTGACGCCCCAGAACACGTTCAAAGTAAAGAAAAGCCACAAAATTTTGCTTGGTTTTGGCAACGTAAAGATGATGCTAAAGATAAATCAGACGCAAAATCTTCAGCACAGCCAGCCAATTTGGCAGCACCTGTAGCCCCTAGCGTTGATATGCCCCATATTGCTTTAATATTACCGCTGAGCGGCCAATATGCTGTTGCTGCGCAAGCTATCCGCGAAGGTTTTATTGGTGCTTATTATTTAGATCCGGCTAATGAGCAAACAGATGTTCGCATTTACGATACCAATGGCGATAAAGATGTTGTTAAAGCTTACACAGCTGCAATTAATGCAGGCGCTAATATTGTTGTCGGACCACTGACAAAATCAGGGATGGAAACATTATTAGATAGCAAACGCGTGGATAATAAAATCATTGTGATCTCCCTTAATACTTTGGAAGGTCGCAACCGCTTGCCACAGTACCTTTATCCTTTCGCATTAGGTCCAGAAGATGAAGCTTATACGCTAGCTGAGCGCGCTTGGAATGATGGTCATAGAGAAGCTGCAGCATTGATAGAAAAAACCACGTTTGGTCGACGTGCAGGCGCATCCTTTAAAAAACGTTTTGAACAATTAGGCGGCACTGTTCATCAAATGGTTTATTTTGATCAAAATCAAACGCTTGATGATCCCGTCGATTATTTAAAACAAACTTATGATTTCATATTTTTAATGGCATCTCCTGGACAAGCACGGCAAGTGCCACCTTTAATTCAATTTTATTACAATCGTTATGTTCCTATTTATGCCATGGCTAATTTGTATGAAGGCACGCCTAATCCTGGTCGAGATAACGATTTAAATGGTGTTATTTTTTGTGACAGTCCTTGGATAGTGAATCCTGCACAACGTAATAGCACGCTCAATGCCATGGCGACGCAACTATTAACACAACCAATAGCGCAAGAACGTTTATTTGCTTTTGGCGTGGATGCTTATAAAGTCTCCAAAAATATTCGCTCTTTTAGTGCAAATCCACAATTTAGTATGAGTGGTGCGACAGGGCGTTTATACATGGACAATAGCGGTTTTATGGTGCGTGAACCCATGTGCGCGCGTTTTAGCGCAGGAGAACCTCGTGTCTTATAATGCTTTAGCGCGTCAAGAAGTGGGACATGCCGCAGAAAACCTGGCCTGTGAATATTTACAAGCACAGGGTTTACGTTTAATCACGCGTAATTTTTCTTGTAAGATGGGTGAAATTGACTTAGTGATGGCGCACGAGAATACCGTTGTGTTTGTAGAAGTGCGGTCGCGCACCAAAAAAGACGGCTATGACCCCATCGAGAGTATTACTTATCATAAACAGCAGCGTTTATTTAAAACAGCTTTATTCTTTTTGCAAAAAAAGGGTTGGTTAGATGCCCATCCTTGTCGTTTTGATGTAATTGGCATAACATACCCTATGGGCCAACCCGAAATACGTTGGATTAAACATGCATTTTCAATGTGAGGTTTTATGGATGTAATGGCGCGGTTGACGCACTTATTTAGCGCAAGTATTGAAGCGAAAATTGCCGCTGCGGATATTTTGCCGAGCGCTATCGCACAGTCAGCTCAATTGATGGTCGATGCCTTATTAAGCGGCCATAAAATTTTAAGCTGTGGTAATGGCGGTTCTGCTGCGGATGCGCAACATTTTTCTTCAGAATTGATTAATCGTTTTGAACGTGAACGCCCGGGTTTACCGGCAATTGCGCTCACAACTGATACGTCTACACTGACCTCTATAGCGAACGATTATCATTATGATGAAATCTATAGCAAACAAATTCGCGCGCTTGGGCATAATGGCGATGTTCTATTGGCCATTAGTACCAGCGGGCGTTCTAATAATATTGTGCAAGCAGTTTTAAGTGCGCACGATGCAGGCATGCGGGTTGTCGCATTGACAGGGAAAGACGGCGGTCCATTGGCGCAAGTATTGAATGCAGAAAATGATATAGAAATTCGCGTGCCGCACGAACAAACGGCGCGTATTCAAGAAGTACATTTATGCGTAATTCATTATTTGTGTGATTTAATTGATAATCAAATTTTTGGCGAGGTTCACGGATGAAATCACAATACATGTTCAAAATTTTAAGCGTTATTTTTGCTAGTATTTTTTTGGTGTCTGCTTGTGCAACAGCCGTTGTCGGTGGCGCTGCAGCAACAGGTACGGCAGCCGCGGCTTATGATAAACGTACCACAGGTACTTTGATAGAAGATCAAGCGATAGAGCGAAAAGTCGCAGATGCCATTGATGAATATGAACACATTAATTTAGATGCCAAATCACATATCGTGATTGTGAGTTACAACGAAATTGTTTTATTGGTTGGACAAGTTGCATCGCAAGCGGCTAAAGATAAAATTGGTGAATTGGCCCAAAGCGTTGAGAAAGTCCGTAAAGTGCATAATGAATTAGAAGTAGGCGAGCCCACCTCCATGGTTACGCGTTCTCACGATGCGTGGATTACCACAAAAATTAAATCTTCTTCTGGGTTTAATAATGTTAATCCTTTGCACACTAAAGTCATTACAGAACACGATGTGGTTTATTTAATGGGTATGGTTTCACGTGCGCAAGGTGATCAATTAACCGAATTAGCACGAACGACTACCGGTGTTTCTCGCGTCGTCCGCGTCTTTGAGTATATCGATGAACCCTAAATTTCTAACGCAGCTTAAGGCCCATTTATCAGATGAATTTTTTTTTACAGATCCTGAAAAATGTTGGCCTTATGGCAGTGATAGTACCCAACAATTTTTTATGCCCGATGCTGTGGTTTTTCCGCAATCTCATGAAGATGTCGTTTTTATTACCCGTTTATGTAATGAATATAAAATACCCATGGTTGCACGTGGTTTAGGTTCAGGTACAGTCGGGGGTGCGTTACCTATACAAGCAGGCATAGTGATGTCGATGGTACGTATGAATGAAATTATTTCGCTTGATACTGCAAATCGCGTTATGATTGCGCAACCGGGTATTACCAATTTTGCTATTCAAACCGCTGCAGGAAAACATGGATTGTTTTGGGCGCCTGATCCGGGCAGTCGTGAATTTTGCAGTTTAGGTGGAAATTTAGCGCATAATGCTTCAGGTCCGCGTGCAATAAAATACGGGACAGTACGTGAAAATGTTTTAGCCTTAAAAGCGGTAACCGGTGAAGGTAATACAATAAATACCGGTGCTTATACCACTAAAAGTGTAGTCGGTTATGATTTAACGCGCTTATTAATTGGCTCGGAAGGCACGCTTGCAACTATTACCCAAGCCACTTTAAAATTATTACCACTACCTCAAAAACAAATGACATTGCGCGCGTTATACAAAAATATAACCGGTGCTACACACGCCATTACTGCAATTATGGGACAAGCAGAATTACCTGCAGCCTTAGAGTTTATGGATAAAACCACTGTGGAATTAGTCCGCAAATACGGTGGCATAGCTTTACCCAATGATGTGCAAGCCTTATTGTTAATTGGTATTGATGGCAATGAAAACAACATTTATCAAATATTAGAAATTATTAAACAAGCCGCAAAAAATCCGGATTTAATCACCATTGAAATTGCAAATACGGAGCAAGAAGTACATCAGCTTTGGCAAGCTAGACGTCGTATATCACCGAGTTTGCGTTATGTTGCACCTAAAAAAATTAATGAAGACATTGTTGTGCCTGTTTCAAGAATTCCAGAATTAATTTCTGGTTTAGAAAAATTATCTAATCAATACGGCATTACCATTGTGAGCTTTGGTCATGCGGGCAATGGTAATATTCATGTGAATTTAATGTATGATCCTGCCAATGAAAAACAAGCAGCACACATTGATCAATGTTTACAAGATGTCTTTACGTTGGTATTAACATTAAAAGGCAGTCTATCAGGTGAACACGGTATTGGTGTGAGTAAACAAGCATTTTTAAGCCAAGAAGTTGATGAAAATACCTTAAGTATTATGCGTAATATCAAAAAAGTTTTTGATCCTAACAATATTTTAAATCCAAGGAAAATTTTCCCATGTTAAAGTTAATACGTAGTTTTGCACTGCTCGTAATTTTTTTGACTTATTCACAAGCCTATGCGGATAATGTCACGCAGACGCCTTTGGAAAGTAACAACTATCAATCATTACCTAATTCAGAGCAAATCAGTGGTTTTTTGCATGATTTGACTGATAAATCCTCGATCGCAAAAATGGTAACGCTAGGCAAATCTGCGGGCGGACGTGATATTGAGGCTGTGTTAATTTCTCAAAATCCTAATGAAAATAAAATTACAGCGATGCTTATGGGTTCACAGCACGCGACAGAAGAATCAGGCGCTGAAGCTTTGCAAATGTTAGTACGTGATTTATTAACGACCCCACAAACCGAATGGTTAAACCATATGAATTTAGTGGTTATTGTTAATGCAAACCCAGATGGGCGTGATAACAATTCGCGTTTTAATGAAACCAATGGCAACATTAACATTGATTATGTATCTTTAAAAGAAGATGAAACCTTAGTTTTTGTGAATGCGCTACGTCAGTATCAACCGCATATTATTATAGATTTACATGAAGCCTCTGCGAATAAAAGAATTCTAACGAATGAGCAAGGTTATGTTACCAATTTTGAAAGCCAGTTTGACGTGAATAATAATCCTAATATTGCGCCACCGTTAAATCAATTTGCCAATGATGTTTTCTTGCCAGAAGTGATGCGTGCGAATACACAAATGGGCGTTCCTGCGCGTCATTATCAAGGCGAAATTTTGCAACTCAATCAACCTTTAAGCCACGCGGGTTTACGCTTATGGAATTTCCGCAATTTTAGCGCGATGAATGGATCGATTTCTGTTTTAGTTGAAAATCGCTTAGATCCTAGAGTCGGTCATTATGCAACGCCCGAAAATATAAAAGAACGCACCCGTAAACAAAAAGTAAGTGCGCAAGCATTTTTAGAAACTGCGAGCAAATTTAAAGATGATATTTTAAAAGTGACAAAGCAAGCGCGCGATAGCCATGAGAAAAGTGTTCTGTTACGTCATGAACGCGTAGAAGATAAACAAAAACCTTTTGTAACTATAGAATTAATCAATGTAAAAACCGGTAAAAAAGAATTACACAAGTTCCCTAATTTTGCACAAGTAAAAAACAGCATACCTTTAACGTTGCCGCAAGCTTATCTTATTACTGCTGAACAAGAACGCTTTGCTAAATTATTTGATAGACATGATTTATCTTATGAAACTATTTCTACCCCGCGCAGCGTTGATGTTGTGCAATCAAAGATTACAACTATAGAATTACTGCCGCATTTAGTAGGGGAGACGAATACAGTAGCAGTCAACACAGAAGAAAAAGAAATCAAAATGAATGCAAAACCGGGTGATTTATGGATATTGCTGGATCAACCCATGGGGCGCTTAATTCCAATATTATTAGAACCCCGATCTTCAGACAGTATTTTTCAAGAAGTGGATTATCGGCCTTTACTATTAAGAACCAAACCGTTTTTTATTTTTAGGACATCTCAACTACTTTCTGAATAATGACAGGCTCGCAAGGCGCATCTTCATAAAAAGGCCCGCGTTTGCAAGTCGTGACGCTGCTGATTTTATCAAGGATTTCCATGCCGCGGATGACTTTACCAAATACCGCGTAGCCATTGCGAATATCGAATAATTCATTGTCTTTTAGATTAATAAAAAATTCACTCGTTGCAGAATCAGGTTGATGGCCGCGCATCATTGCAATCGTGCCGCGTGTATGTTTGGGTCCTTGCGCTGCTTCATTGCTAATGGCATTATGGGTAGGTTTTGCTTGATAGTGTTGATCATAACTGCCTGCTTGAATGATAAACCCCGGTGCAACTTGGTGAACAAGCGTATCGTTATAAAAATCGTTATTAACATAAGTGATAAAATTAGCGACGGTTTTTGGGGTAATGTCATTAAATAGTTCGACCCAGATTAAGCCATAGTTGGTTTCAATCTGAACAACAGAATGGTTAGCTGCATGAATTATTTTTTCTTCATTTGCATCAGCGCTGCTGGGCTGATTATCACAACCTAGAAGGGCTATACTTAGCGTTAAACCAAGAAAAGATTTCAAAAGTATTTTTATCATGTTATTTTTATCGGATACAAAAAACATAAATTGAGCCTTTTTATACATTATAACATTCTGAGCATTAAGAGAACATTAAACTATGCCATCTATGACCACCAAAACACGTTTTGCCCCAAGTCCGACAGGGCATTTACATTTAGGCAACATGCGGACCGCTTTGTTCAATTATTTATTGGCTAAAAGACAATCGGGCATCTTTTTGTTGCGTATCGAAGACAGCGATGCAATCCGATCAGAGTTAATCTACTTAGATAGTTTAATGCAAGATTTACGCTGGCTAGGTTTGCAATGGGACGAAGGTCCAGAAGAAGGTGGCGATGCAGGTCCTTATTTGCAAGCCGAACGTATGGATATTTATGAAAAGTATTATCAACAATTATTAGATAATAACCAAGCTTATCCTTGTTTTTGTACGGAAGAGCAATTAGCACTCAGTCGTAAAATGCAAAATATCGCAGGTCAAGCACCGCGTTATGCGGGAACTTGTGCACACTTAACTGCAGAAGAAGTGTCTGCAAAAAAAGCGCAAGGTTTAGGTTTTACATTACGCTTTCGCGTACCTAAAAAACAAACAGTTCGTTTTGAAGATTTAGTAAAAGGCCAGCAAGTTTTTCAAACAGATGATTTGGGTGATTTTATTATTAAACGTTCAAGCAACGCGCCTGCATTTATGTTTTGTAATGCTATCGATGATGCGATGATGCAAGTGACACTTGCGGTACGTGGTGAAGATCATTTAACAAATACGCCGCGGCAAATTTTAATTCTAGAAGCATTAAAATTACCGGTGCCACATTATGGTCATATTACTTTAATTGTGGGTCCAGATAATAGTCCTTTATCAAAACGTCATGGTGCAAAAAGTATACGTGAATTACGTGCCGATGGTTATTTACCGGAAGCGCTTAATAATTATTTAGCGCGTTTGGGGCATTACTATCCTGAAAATACATTATACACATTAGATGAATTAGCCGCGCATTTTACCGATTCACAATTAGGTCGCTCAGCCGCTCGTTATGATGAGAGTCAATTAGCATATTGGCAAAGAATGAGTTTAGCGCGTTTATCTGACGTAGAATTCTGGTCTTGGTTAACTTGCGAAATAGGTGAGATTGTCCCGCATGAAAAACATCAAGCCTTCACAACCATGATACGCGCCGAATTGGTATTACCCAAAGACGCATGTATTTGGGCAAAACGGGCATTCACTCAAGAGTTAGCCTATACCGATGAAGCACGCAGTGTATTAAACGATACGCCTGAAGAGTTTTTTAAACTCATACAAAATGAAAATGATTACGAGCAAATATTAGAAAAATTAAAAGCAGCCGGCTATAAAGGTAAAGCTTTATTTCAACCCTTACGCGCAGCTTTAATGGGCACGCTTCAAGGCCCTGAATTAACGGCATGGTGGCCATTATTATCGCAAGATTTACGCACATTAAGACTGGATAAAAAGTTTCATGTTACACATTTATAATACGTTTACTAAACAAAAAGAATTATTTAAGCCTTTAACTACTGGGCAAGTGAACATGTATGTTTGCGGTATCACGGTTTATGATTATTGTCATATTGGTCATGCACGCACGGTGTTAGCATTCGATACAATTTACCGTTATTTGTTAGCATGTGGTTATCAAGTGAATTATGTGCGTAATATCACTGATATTGATGATAAAATTATTAAACGTGCTGCAGAAAATAATGAAAGCATAGAAGTGCTCGTCGCGCGTTTTACTAATGCCATGCACGAAGATTTCAAAGCACTAGGTGCACTTGATCCCAATATAGAACCCTGTGCTACACAAAGCATTGATCAAATGATCAGCATGATAGAAAAATTAATAAAAAATGACTTTGCCTATGTAGCACCTAATCATGATGTTTATTATCACGTCAGAAAGTTTCCCAGTTACGGCGCACTCGCGCATCGTAAATTAGAAGACTTATGTGTAGGCGCACGCGTAGAGATTAATGAAGACAAACTAGATCCTCTAGATTTTGTTTTATGGAAAGCTGCAAAACCGGGTGAACCTAGTTGGTCTTCGCCTTGGGGAAATGGCCGTCCAGGCTGGCATATTGAATGTTCTGCAATGGCTACGCATTTTTTAAGTGAAACTTTAGATATTCACGGCGGCGGTTTTGATTTAACTTTTCCGCATCATGAAAATGAGAGAGCACAATCAGAAGGTGCTTTAAATAAAAAATTTGTAAATATTTGGATGCACACGGGTTTTGTCGAAGTACATGATGAAAAAATGTCGAAATCATTAGGCAATTTCTTTACTATCCGTGATGTTTTAAAAACGTTCGACGCACAAACCATTCGTTATTTTTTAGTCGCGAGCCATTATCGTAGTCCTGTCAATTATTCAGAAAATAATTTAAAACAAGCCCGTGCATGTTTAGAACGTTTATACATTGCACTGCGCGATCGCACGCTAAATGATATTGAATTAGATGAAAATAATGCTTATGTAAAACGTTTTCACCAAGCCATGGATGATGACTTCAATACACCAGAAGCTTTAGCGATATTATTTGAACTGGCGAAAGAGATCAATATTACACACGATGATGCGCTTGCAAGTCTATTAAAAAAATTAGCTAATATTTTAGGCTTACTGACAGAAGATCCACAAACTTACTTACAACATTCAACAACTGCAGCATTATCAAATGTTGAAATAGATCAATTAGTCAAAGCACGTGATGTAGCACGCAGTAGCAAAGATTTTGCGAAAGCCGATGCGATTCGACAACAACTTACTGATTTAGGCATCATCCTAGAAGACTCTGCACAGGGCACACGCTGGCGGGTTTAATAATCCACACTATAATCATATCATCTTAATTTAAGGACGATTCATGATGCGTGTATGGAAAGTATTAGCCTGTATTCTCTGTGTTTCTTCTGCAGTTGCACATGCAGAAGAGGACGAATTTTCAATTGCCCCTTTAGTGACGCTCTCAGGTGGTGTTGGCTTTAATTCTGATGCAGGTGCTTCTGAATACTTTACGCTTGGCTCGAGTCAATTAGATTATGATGCTCACCATGAAACAAAAGCACGCGGAGTTTGGGGTTTATTCTTGGGTGGCGAATCTGAAATTGCAGACGATTTTGCACTGCAACTGGGTGTTTCCTATTATCAAACTGCAAGTTATGACGCAGATGGTACCCTTGCGCAGGGATTTAATTCCAATAGTATGGCGTATTATGATTACAATTATGAAATCATTGCTCGGCAAATATTAATTGAAAGTAAATTATTAACGCAGTGGCATGAAGATTACCGTCCTTATATTTCCCTTGGTTTAGGTGCTGGCATTAACACAGCCCAAGAATTCAGTATTGATTATCTACCGTCAATGGCGATGACACATATTTATGAAGATCATACGACCACTTCTTTTACATACAATGTTGGTATTGGAGTTGATGTTGATTTAACAGATTATTTACGTTTGGGCGTTGGTTATCGGTTTACCGATTTTGGCCAAGTGGAGTTAGGGCAGGGTGCATATGATCAATTTGAACCAACAAGCATTTCAGAAACCTTAACGCAAGATCATTTCTATGTACAAGAAATTTTAGTGCAATTAACCATAATAAAATAACTGATTAAGGAACTCATATGCGTATTAAGAATATAGTATTAAGCTTTGCAAATTTTATATTTTTTTTCTCGCTAAATGGTAATGCGCAATCCACTGCTTTAGCATTTGATATATACCCCAAAGAAGGAACTGCGTTACCGACAGAAATTCTACCTGGACAAACCAGCGTTGCCTATTATACGGTCAAGGATAATACTGGCGGTCCATTTCCCCCCGATCTTTATAATTATGTAAAACATTTGCCGAAAAATGTGACACAAGTCACTGTAGATAATGCTATTCCAGATTTATGTGGCGAGACTTTTGTATTAGAACCTCATGGCAGTTGTACTTTAGAATTATCAATTTCAGGACCCGTGAGCAGTGATTGTGCTGATGCGAGTTCTGATAATCCTTGTCTTTTTGTGTGCATGTCAGATGGTTTTACTTGTGCAGGTACAGCATATCCACTGGAAGTAAAAACTACTACACAAGCACACCCTGTTGTAGGCGGTATATATTATACAAATAGTTTTATCGCAACACCGATGTTAGCGGCATTTAGCACAACTAAAAATAATCAAGCTTGGAATTATACAATAGACAGCACAGGTCCACTGCCTGATATGTTTAGTAATAATGGTGTTTTCATTGCTACGACTACTACGGCTAATACTGCGCTGGCTGCTGGCGGATATATGGATCAATTTGGTAATGTTTATCCTATGATTGCTGTGAGCCAAGAAGGTGGCGCACACAACACTTGGTCTTATACCATTGATAATTCTTTTGTACCAACAGCTTATGATGGTTTTGCATATTTTAGTAATATTGATTGTATAGGTGAAACCTGTGTTGCGTCTGGTCAATATAAAACGTCAAGCAATACTTATCCTCTTTTAGCCGTGAGCAAAAGCAGTGGCGCACAAGGTTCATGGGAATATATCAATACCACTGCATACCCTAACGGTATTTTTAACAGTACAAGTTGTTCAGCAGATACGTGTATAGTTGGTGGGCAGTATCAAAATGGCAGTATAAAATATCCCTTACTGCTGGTGAATAGTGATGTTTCAGGCAGTGGAACATGGCAAGCTGTCATAGACAGCACGCATCCTGGTAATTTACCTACAGATTTTCATGACAATGGTATTTTCTTTAGTGTTGCTTGTGGACTTGATGTTTGTATTGCTGGTGGTCAATATAGTAATGGTGCTGTAGCTGGCTATTATCCAATGTTAGTCGTTAATCAAGATGTCGGTGGAAGCGGTACCTGGCATCAATACGTGATGGATAGCACATCAGGTTTGCCCGAAGATGCTACAGGACATGGTGATTCGCAATTTAATTATATTAAAGGCACGAGTTGTTCTAATGATATTTGTACTGCGGCTGGAAACTATATTACTACAAATAATAATTACCCACTGCTTACATTAAGTACCAATGTCGGCACCGATAATGTTTGGAATATTATCGTTGATGCTACTACAGATTATTGTAATAACTATCCAAATTCTAGTTGCTTACCCAGTGCATACCTTACCAATGGTGCATTTTTAGCAGTCAGCTGCTCAGGAAACCTTTGCACAGCAGGCGGTGGCTATATAGGTTCTGATGGAGTTGATTATCCAGTGCTCATCATGAGCAGTAATGTTAGTGAGCCTGGTACTTGGGATTATTTCACGGAAAAAGGCTTAGGATTACCCAATAACTTTACAAATGGTGGTAGTTTTTTTGGCGTTACGTGTATTGGATCGCTGTGTGTGGCTGAAGGCTATTATGCTGCTACTGACCCAGATACATCATTTGTTAATTATTTCCCACTCATGTCTTCAAATTTAAATGGCAGTTGGGATTATTATATAGATGATAGTGGGCCACTGCCCAGTCAATATATGCTAGATGGCAATGGTTATGGGTTATTCTGCGGGACCACATATCCAGTATGTAATTTTTAAAGATTTCATATTTGCTGACTTTTTGTTAGAATACATCCCTTCGGGGCGTGGCGCAGCTTGGTAGCGCACTAGCATGGGGTGCTAGGGGTCGCAGGTTCAAATCCTGCCGTCCCGATATTCACAGACATTCGTGAGCATTCGTTTAGGTTCAAAAATTTCTTAAAATCCTTATCCTTTCAATAAGTTACAAATCAGCTTGTACCTTATTGCTGTTTGTTCTCGTTCATTAGTAAACTAGAACAACCGCTGGAAGCCAAATCATTTTGGTGCCCCAGAGGGAGAGAAAACGATGAAATTAGCATTGACTGATAGATTTATTAAAACTGTTGAAGCACCCAAAACTGGGCGGACAGAATATGAGTTAGTGCAAGCGTTAGTTTTGTTACTGCATTGTATCGGGTATAGTTGTTTAATGAATCATGTTGTGAGATTTTATCCTGTATTAATAACTGATAATGCTGTTTCAAATTTTGGTTACTATTTAGGTTAATCCCAATCAGGCTTGATGCTTTTTTAGGTCTGCAATAGCTGAGACAAAAAGTGATGATGGATTTTTATTACCCGTGCTTCAATATCAGGTACAATCATTTTTACATTTCGATCTATAATAGCCACAATTTTTTCATCTTTTAAAAGTGATGAGTTGAACATAAAACTTAAAAACAGCAGGAGCATATGATGCAAAATAGCGAATGGCTAGATCTATTTGAACGCACTTTAAAAGGTAGAACCGAAGAGACTTTAGAACAAAGCGCAGATGTAATTGATGCACTTGCCTTGAGTGTGTTAAAAGACGCCATCAAAGATGGTTATGAGATTAATTATCAAGATGGAAATGATTACACTGCTTTAGCATATGCTGCAGAATATAATTGCATTAAATGTGTTAGCTATCTATTGAAGATAAAGGATATTGACACTTCACTATATGTGGGTGAGTCTGACGATGCTATAGGTGGTGCTGCTATTCATCTTGCTGCATTTAGAGGACATCTAAGGGTCATTAAGGCCTTACTCGATAAATCGCCAACTGATATCGAACTCGTGGAATATTGTGGTTATACACCCTTGCATGAAACTATATTGGGTAAACAATATCCTGCATTTAAATTATTATTAAAACGTGGCGCAGATGAAGAAGCACTGACAGAAAAATCTCCCGCTCATATTACACCAGTAGGTATGAATACTTTTCAAATTATCGCTTATGAAGCAAAAACCTCTAAAGATCCACATGTAAGTTACGAACAGTATCTAAAAAATGCTGCGACTACACCTATAGAGCCCGTTTATAAAGACATGATGGAACATTTGGTTTTACATAAAAAAGCAAAAGGTGAAGATGTTTTTGGTAATGTACCCGATACCAGTGATGAAGAGTCATCTTATATGGATAGTGAAGAAGATGATGATAGTGATTTTGAAAATGTATCTAGTAGCGAAGATGAAGACGAAGAGCAATCTTTAGTAAAAGAATCAATTAAATTTTTTATGGACGAGCAAGCAGAAGAGTACATCAAACGAAAACCATGGTTTTACTCTGCCAGCAAAGTGCTTAATAAAACAGGACGTACTGATTTAAAACGATCATATGATGATGCGCAAGTAGAATATGAAATAAATAAAAAAGATGGTTATGAAGATAATCAATATGATTCTGACTCGGAAGAAGAAATTGATTGCAAGCCTAAAAAAATAAAATTCAATAAGAATTTTAAAGATGTGCCTGAAGGAACAAAACTCATAGCCTCAGCAAGAGGTAATCATTTTGTACGAAATAATGAAACGCAAGCCACGCGAAAAGAATATGTAAAACAATCAAATGAAAATACACTCGCTTCTTGGGGTATGTATAGTGCAAACACGCATGCTCATGCGGGCGTTAATTTTTCTCTGCCTGCAAAGCCAAATTCAACAAGAGAAGAAAAATTAGAAATCGCTGATAATGAAACTAAAAAATCAATCAATAAATTTTCACAAGAAAGAAATGTAAAGCCTGTGTTACAGGTTTCAGGGGATGGCAGTCGCGACATGTATGATAGTCGTTTGATAGAAATTATACAGCGCTATGTGAATTCATATCATACTTTTTCAGGAGATATCAAAGATGCGCAAAATAAATCTGTAGATGATAAAAAAAATAATAGAACTAAAATTAAGCAAAAAACCTATCAAGAATTTAAGGGGATTCCATTTGTATCTACATCAGAAGATGTAGGTGTGGCTCTTGAATACTCGACTGCCATTTTAAATTACGATAAAAAAACGACACATCAACCCACAGATGGAAAAATGAAAGCTATTACTTTAATGCCGCGGTATCGTAAAAATGGTGAGCTTCATTATCCTTATCTAGGCGTTATTTTTGTTACCTTACACCAGCAAGAAGAAATTAAACAAAATAGCGTCAGTGTTTTAGACTTATTTAGCAGATTTAAAATTGATGTCAAAAAATCATCTCCTGGTTCACATGAATCTTCAGGATATGTGAGAGCACTTGAGCGGATATTTTTTGGTGGCATATCAGGTAAGAATATTAATCTGGCACAGGTTGTTCGGCTGCCAAATTTTTATCATCCCTATCGAGCACATGTAGTCGAAGAAAAATATGGATTAACAGAAGAAGAATACAATAAATTCAAGGAGGATTTATCTAAGCATGGTGCCATTTCTCAAGATAATATAAAATTAAAAAATGAAAGTGCCTTTTATCGGACACAAGAAGAAATCATTAAGCATGTGATCAAGCATATGAGAGCAAAAATTATAAAAGAGCTGAATGATTGGGCCTTACAGCATCATGTTGAAATAGGTTCAGTAAATGAGAAGGGGGAATTTGAAGCAAATATTAACCTTGATATCACTGGTAAAGTAAAAAAAGCATCCATGCTTTTTCAATACAATAAAATGAATGCAGAGAGTGTTCATAGGACTGTGCCAGACCAGTCATTACAGGGTTTAACGTATAAGACAATTATATGAGATGGATACGAGGCCCATACAATATTAACAGCAATTCAAACACAGATTGCTCAAGGAAAATCTGTAACTTATAAATTTGATTTGACACAGTCAGATGAACACTCTCGATTTGTAGCTAATTATAAAATTTAAATTTTTATCTTTTCCACGTCCGATTGTTGCTTTTTTCTGTGAGTTTTTTGTATTTAAATTAACCCTATTTGAGGCTTGTTCAAAGAGTCATCGATAAATCAGAGTCATAACCTGTAGAAATGCAACCGAATTAGAATCTAGATTTTTAGTTATAAAATTGATGGTGCGTGGCTAGTTCCGCCGCGCCTCCTGGTTTAAAAAAGGCCTTTAATCTAGTGGTTTTTTTAAAACTGCAACTGTTGAGATGAAGGGTTTGATTCATAAGTTTATTCGAGATTTGGATGGAATTGAATCTGATAAAAAAAGCCGCTGCAGATGTTACAGCGGCTTCATATAGGGCAGTCCTACTTGGAGGTTGCTTTCTTTGTGCGAACTATTTTACGCTTAGTTGTTGTAGCCTTTTTGGCCTTTGCAATAGGTTTTGCAGATGCTTGTTTTAGTTCTATTTTGAGCTTTGCTAATTCGGCCTTATTATTTGCCAATTCAGCTTTATGTTTCGCTTTCATTGTTATGAGTTCAGCTTTTGCTTCTTTCAAATTTGCTTTTAGCTTCATGAATATATCATTCGTAGCCACTTTGGTTTTTTGGGTTTTTACTGGTTTTTTAATAGGCATCGTTTCGTCTCCAGAATAATGTGTTGTGAATATTGAACTACAATACTTTAGCATATATTTTCATTATATGTACTGCCATCATATGAATTTTCAAATATTTATCGAAAATACCCAGTATTAATCTGTTTGTCAGCATTAATTAACTGTTTAAATTTTGGTTCTGTCACAAATCTTTAGCCGTTTAGGTAAACTTATGGCTTTAGCGGATAGGATGAACCAAGCTTAAGGTGTTTGTTGTTAGAGTTGGTTTCTGTGTCAGTGGGGGCATCTGTCTTGCCTTTATTTCTTGTTTTTTGATATACATGCTCTATACCGTTTGCCACCAGACTCATGGTGGGCACAACCTCGCTACTATTATGTAGCGTAGGTAATTGCTTATCATCAGGTAATAAGGTTCCTGTGCCTAAGACATAATAAAATACAGACTGTGCTAATAATTTTAGGTTGTAACCACCTTCAAGAAAACTGATCACATTATCCGACAGACTCGCAAGATAGGCACCAATGGCGTAATATTCTTGCGGATTTTCTACACCCCCATTAAATTTTTCACCTTTGAGCGCATCAAATCCTGCGCAAACTAAAATAACATCTGGTTTAAAATTAAATTTTTCTACTGCGCTTTTTATTGTGTTCAGCAAGTCCAATCCGGTATAACCTTCTTTTAGTTCATTGAGGCTAATATTGTCGCTATATTCAGGTTTCGCTGCGCTGGGTTGGTTTTTAATAAATGGTGCATGCTTTGCCTCAATGTATACATCAATTAATCTGTAATATTCTTTGTACATGTGATGTCTCTTGATAAATTGTGCATAATTGCCATCGCCATGATGCACATCAAAATCAATAATCATTATTTTTTTCTTTTTTCTTAAGAGTCGTAGTGCAGCAGCTACAACAGTATTCATTAAACAAAAACCCGATGCATGATCATGTTGTGCATGATGAGAAGGAGGCCTGATCGCGCAAAATATTTTATTTGATTTTTTATCATCTAGGCTTTGTAATTGTTTTTCGACTGCTGCATTAACTACGCCTAAGTTTGCTAGCAAAAGTGCTTCCGTATCTGGCGTTAAGAGGTTGTCTCCTGGAGCTAGATCATTGTTCTCATCTGCTAATGTAATATGATTTCCTGCCATATCTTTGGCAGATAATTTTTCTAGGTAATCTGAATGATGTAAATTTAATTTCGTTAACAGGCTAAAATCTGGCTCGGATTTATCATCATCATTTTTTTTCACTAGCGGCGCTAACTGCTCGAAAGTTTTTTCAAGTTCTTCAATACGGGTGTGTTTTTCCATATAATCGTCAGGAAGAAGTTTTCGACAATTTTTCCCTTCGTCAGGCAGATAATAACTGAGCTTTTTTTTGCGAATTTTTTTTAAGACAGGGGCAATCATCTCCATGGATAAATCGTGAATTGTACTTCTACTTTTTGCATCAGAGTATTCGAGTTTCAATTTATTGATTAAAAAATATAAATAAACCAGATAACCCAAGCGATCGTTATCTGGTAAATTATTATGAATAATAATATAATTCTTAAGTGATATCACAAAATTAAACAGACGTCGAATAGGTTCAAACGAGATATCGTCTGTTAGATCTTTGTAATATTTATCAACTGTAGAACTTTCCTTTTCCTGATGCGATTGCATTTTTTCTTCTTCAAGATTTCTTTTAGGTCTAGATATAACGGGTGCATTTTTAACTAGCTTGTTTTGAGATGTAGGATATTTTTCCAATTCTGCAGCTATCTTTTTCTCTAGCGCATCAAATTCTTTGTTATACTTATCGGATTTAATTTTTCCTCTAAGCTTATTAATAAATTTTTGATAATTATTCAAAAAAGCAATACGCAAATTATTTGTACTATTTTCTGATAATGTATCCGGGTCTTTGTCTTTCTTCGCTTTGTGCACTAATCTATATTTTTCAAAATATTCATTAAGCTCTAAGCGGCGCTCCAGAAAAGTAGCGGCTAATGTTTCAAGGAAATCTTGATTCGTATCAAGTTGGTAACCTTTTTGGTAGCGGGCATAATTGGGTATACAACCTTGGGCAATGCTGCGATGAACTGCATAAACTAATTTTGCTTTTGTATAATTTTTTAGTTTCTTTTCGTTTTTATTATCATGTTCTTGGTTTTTGGGTTCTAATGCCGTTTGTCTGAGATACTCCTCAATAACGTCTTGCGTCCAGGATGGGAAGCGTTCTTTTAACGCATTTTCTGTGGTTGAAACCATGAGACTGAAGCGATCAGTAGATAACTGATTAGTAACAAAACGTTTCATTTGTACTTCCGCGTTTCCTACTGTAGCATTAAATCCTTCTATATAGGCTTTGATTTGTTCGTCGGTATAACCTTGCCCTTGTAAGTTTTCACGATCGGGGCCGTTTGGGTAAAAACGGCCCCTGTAAGCTGCAGCGACACCCCTTTGCCTGGCGATTTCCTCAGGACTGGGTATCTCTTTTTTGATAGCATTTTTTTTTGCTTCGGCCGGTTTGATTTTCATGATAATAGGTATAATATTTGTAGTCAGTAATAAATGCAACTATAGTAGCATTCTTTAACAAGCAAATAAAGCAAGCAGATAAACTTAATATTTCCTTAAATTAACAGCCTGGTACTTGTCTTTCGCCCTCATATTTATTCAAATTTTGTATATGATATTGTAGTTTTTCTTAGTAATTAGAGTCTGGCTTGGCGCTTTAAATGCCAAGCTAGTTTAATTAACCAATTTGTAATGACTTGATTAGTTAAATCAGGCTGTTCTAGTGTCACAAAATGTTTGGCATTAGGTATAAAATGCAATTCAGATGTTTTTAATTGTTGATGCATGGCTTGATGATATTCGGGTAGGGCGCGATGGTCATGTTCTCCGCCAATAATTAATACTGGATGTGTATCATGGGCAGACGGTTTTAATGACCAAGGTTGTAATAGCATATGCGCTTGGTCGATATAATGTTTTTTCCCAGTATCTATCAGCATCTGTTTGAAAATAATATAAAGCGGATCATTAACGGATCGATCAGGAAAATATTTTTGGTATCCGCTATTGATAAATTCCATAAAATTCATGCCGGGTAAGTTTTTACAAATAGCAGGTAGTTCTTGTAATAAACGATCAGAAGGTCCCTCAAACGGCGCAGAAATATGAATCAAACCTTGAATGCGATCGCTGGCTTGTTGTGCCAACTGTAAAGCAATAACCGCACCTAACGAAAATCCTAAAATAACAAATTTATCGGGTGCTTTGTTTAAGATATCCGCAATGACTTCATCCACTGTGGTGTAATCACGTAAATCAATACAAATACAACGATATTGCGGCGATAATGCCCGCACCTGGGCGTCAAATACTTGAGGTGTGCAACCATGCCCTGGAATTAAAACAATTGTGCCCATAAATCACCTAATGGTTATGCTTAACTGCTTAATAGTATTATATATTAGGGTTCTGTCGCAAATTCTTCGTGTTCAAGTTAAACTTATAGCTTTAGCAGATAGGATGAACCAAGCCATGATCGATTTCAATTTGAAGATGAGTTTAGAAAAAAAACATATTTGATAGTACTCGCTTAATGTTTGATTTAGGTTTAACCGTTGCATCATTTGAACGGTTTTCTATTTATGCCATTGCAGGCGCGGGTGTAGCCTAGAATAAATTAGATTTGAAAACTACGCCTAATCAAGCGGGTATCGATTGTGGTGCAGAAGGCTTTAATATTCAATCAGAAAGCAGTACCAGCTTTGCGTATGAATTCGGCGGTGGGATGAGTTATGCAGTATTAGAAGATGTTTCGATTTCATTAGAATATCTGTATACCGGATTTAATGATGTTGCACTGGGCGATTATCATGATAGTGATCTTGTGATCGAAGGCTCAGATGTCAATATTAATACCCAATCGATGCTGTCCCCTGGGTGATGCGTGATCAAGAGGTTTAAATCTCATTTAAATAACAAATGTTAGCATTAAGGTATATTTATGGTAAAATAGGCTTTTTAGTAAGTTAAGAGGCAGTTTATGATCCCACAAGTGCTATTGGATGATTTAAAACAGTTTACCGCAGGTCTTAGAAATGTTGCTTTGCAAATTGAATCTTTAGCTTCTGCTTCTACCTCACTCGCAGAATCTACACAAGCAGCTCCAACAACGGATCAGGAAGTAGCCGCTCAAATCAAAATCCATAAGGACTTTATCTGGCTTTTTTATTATGTAGCAGAGGCCACCCAATCTCTCTCAGAAGACGATAAACGTGATTTTAGAGTAAATTTTGACCGGATTGATGATAAATTTAAAGACATTGTGCAAGATAATGACCCAGCCTTTCAAACAGATGCACTTAAACAGGAAGTGCGTGAGTGGCAAAGAAGAAGTTACTTCCATGCAATAAAGACTAAGGATAAATATAACCAATCCATCGCAGGTGGGTTGGTTGGGTTTTGTATTTTAGCCATACTTTCAGATATATATTACACAGATGGTTCAACAGAAACTATAGGTTCAAGCTTTGGCGAAGAAAATGAAATGGCAACTACGTATGATGTAGTCTATTGGTTATTCATAAACTCTTTAACTTTAACGGTTAATCAGCTTAGAGAAGAGAAAATTGATCAGCAGTTTAATCGTTTATCTGAGTATTTTAAAAAAATGTTGGGTATAAAACCTTCAGCACTAGATTTAAATAATCCTTCCGTATCTTCTCGATATTTCTTTATAGCTACCAACTTGATGACACAACTCGCGTTTTTCCCCATGCTTTTCGCGAAAAATCCTAATTTTATTAATATGGCCATCATTACGCTTGCACCCCAAGCTTCATATTTATTAGCACGTGTTGAGAGTAGTTGTGCTGCTCCAATTTTAAATTGTTTCTTTAGAAATAATGCATGTGCTCCCAATCCTTCAATAGAACAAACACCATTATTACAGCGCGAGCCTGTTTCATATGCGCGTCGGCTATTCAACTGTTTTACGTTTAGATGAGTCTTTAAGGCCGGTGATCAGTTTAATAAATAATTCAAGGGGGCAAACCTGCCCCTTTTTTTCTCATTGAATGCTAATCAAACTTTCCGGAAGTATATTTATATAACCATGACTAATAGCATAATCAATTAATTCAGATTTTGTGTAGACATTAAATTTCAATTTAATTTGATCAATATAACTCTCTACTGTACGCGCTGAAAGATCTAACTGCTTGCCAATTTCCTTAGCTGTTTTTCCCTTTAATAAAAGAAATAAACATTCGTGTTGCCGCTTAGATAAAATATTATCATCTGTTTCATTTTGGATGAGATAGCAAAATTGTTTCTTACGAAAAATAGTTTTCCCATGTTGAGTTTCCATAAGAAAAGGTGCGATATCAATTAATTTTGAATGGGTAATATCGATGGCGTAGCTACAAACACCCACAATGTTTTTATTCGCATCAAATACGGTTTTTCTCTCACCAATAAATAATCCCCAGGCATCTTTCGCATGACAGGTATAGGTTAGGCATTTTAAAGATTTGCCCGTATGATATACTTGCTGATTATGCCGAACATAATCATTTGCTTGCAAAGCCGCCTTACAAGGGAGTTCACTGTAATGCTTTCCTAATAAGCATTCGAGCCTCTCAAAGCCTAGTAGTTTCACTCGTCTATCATTGGCATCAATATAATTATTATCTAAATTAACTACCGAAAAGTATCCCGGTAGCATTGAAGATTCAATATACATTGTTGCCTCCTTTAAATTTTGAAACTGACTTAGCTTGAACATACCATAAGAATTAGGCGATGGGTAGGGTAGTTTTTACGGTGCTTAAAAATTCGGGCATAGCACATCACTATGCCCGTTTAATTTAGTTTTTAGGCTTTTTATTGTTGCTTGAAGGCTGCTCGGGAGATTTCTCTTGCTTGGGAAATTTCCATTGTTCCCATAGCCAGTTTATTTGTGTTTTTGCTGCTGGATATACATCGTCTGCTGCGCTAGCGCCCATACCTAGCCAAAACCCTTTTACGAAATGAACTGGCACTTTTTTAAGTGTATTTAAATATAGATGGTACATATTTATTTCTCCTTTAAGTTGATTGATAAAAGGAAGAATATTGTTTTTTAACTTATAAATTGAGCGTAGCGTTCACGACCGTGTTAACTACTCTGGAGAAAGCATGTTGTCCTTGCATAAACATCATGATTGTTATTAGAATAAGGCATTAAAACCAACTGACCATGACAAGGATACCGCGATGCCACAACTACGATTAGATTATACAGCCAATGTTATTGAAAAAAATGATTTCCCCGCGTTATTTAAAAAGTGTCATGAAATTTTAGCTACGACATTACCTACGAAAATCAATAGTTGCAAAAGTAGGGCAATGCTACAAGAAGATTATTATATTGGTGATGGTGATACTGGGCATGCTTTTGTTTGTTTACAATTACAAATTATGGCCGGCCGTCCCAAGCAAGTGCGAGATGAGGTGGTGCATCTGTTATTAGATGTGTTCAAAGATCATTTTTCTGAATCTTTAAAACAATTAAAGTTGCAGATTACCATTGAGTTACAGGAATTATCAGAAGAGCTGTATTTTAAGTTTAAAACCTAAGAACAACGTCTGAAAATAAACGAATATAAATTTGTTATAAAAGTTTTAATAAAACTTCGGGCGGGCGGCTAATACACGCATGATCATTAATAATTATAATCGGCCTTTGAATTAAAATGGGATGATCATGCATGGCTTGAATTAATTCTGCATCGCTGAGTTTCAAGTTTTCTAGCTTTAATAATCCATATTCTTTTTCTTTAACACGCATGAGTTCGCGTGGTTTGATCTTCAGCAATTTTGAAATTTGTTTTAATTGCGAAATACTGGGTGGTGTTTTTAAATATTCAATAACTTCTGTATGATAACCATGTTGCTCGAGCAGCGCTAATGCTTGCCGAGATTGGCTGCAGCGGGGGTTATGATAAATAGTGGCTTTAAGCATTTGTTTCTCTTAATTTAAGACATAAGCATAACAAGCAATAAACTTCTCTTCAAGCTTTTTAGTTTTCAACGTATAATCAAAATATGCCTTGGTAGGGCAATTTTCTATACAATAAATATAGGCAGGTGAAAATAAATGTTATCCAATTTGCACACGAAAACAAATGAAAATAGCGCAGAAAATGCTGCATTGGCATTACGTGAGCCTAATTTCCCAGCGTTTTTTACCCATCTAGCAAAAGTTCCCTCTACACAGCAGCAAGGTAACTTAATTCAACAAGCAATTCCTGTTGCACAACAACAAAAGTCTGTTGCTGTATTAAGAACACTGGCAGAAAAATCTGAGTTCATTGGCAAAGATTATTATTCTGATTTCTTAGGGGATATTATTAAAATCCTGTTGGAGTTTAACCAATCTGATGCCGATGATGCGGCAATAAGCCTTGCCGTATTTTATTCCGCCAATCGTGGCAAAAATAATACATCTTTATGGTTAATCCTCTGTCAAGCATACGAGGCAAGAAAAGATATTGAAAAAGTTGAAAAACTTTATCGATATTTAGATAATGATCATGATAAACGTGAAATAGTCTCTGGTATTTTAGAACACATATCACTGACAGATAAATCAAGTCATTGGTTTGAATGGTTTGCCAACTATTTACAAGTGGCTTCAGTGCAATACTACAGTGTTAATGAAACATTTCCGGATCAAGCTGTGAAATATCTTGTAGAGCATGAAAGTTTTCTCTCTTTGCTACCCTATGTTATTCGACCATTAACCCATGAGATTTATACAAATTTTATATCTCAATTATTTTTTAAGCTGTTGATCGCCAAACAAACGACAAAGGTCATTTTATTGCTAGAAAAATTGCCTCCGTCTCTTTCATGGTTAGCACAAGTCAATGATGCCTTGTCAGACGAAACTGCGTTTGGCGTATTCGCTCAGGATGAATTTGAGTATGAGTTAGACGAGATCCAACATCCTATTTTCTCTCTAGTTATTGCAGGATTTTTTTCAAGGCAGGAACAACAACCTACAGGCGTCATTGTTGAAAAATTCTTACAATGCTTAACAAAAATCTCAACTTATAAAAGAGATACATTTTTGCTGCTATTTTGCACATACTGTCGTCAACAACAACGAGACGATATTGTGATTCATCTGCTAAAGCAAGATATATCTCGCATCCCATTCAAGTCCATGTGTTTATCGCTACTGCCTACAACATTTGCTACAGCAGATGATTATCGCTTTATTGTTGAAAAATTGGATCATTGGCCCAATGATATTACTATTGTTGACAAAATAGATGAAAAAAAACGTAACAACAAAGCGTATCAATTAGATTGCTTTTATGCTGTTGGAGAAACGCTGAATATTTTATTACATATACCGCGACAGATGGTGTATGCAGAAGATGCACGTCGTAAGCATTTGAAAACGCAAGAACAAGTTGCATTAAAAGAGCGATTAGAAACATTGCCTGACAATAGTGTCTCACGAAATCAGAACGATTATTATATGCTCATCAGCCAGATTGACGCTTATCTTGTTGATAAAATGCTGGCGCCGGCTTTTGTTCTCATTAAAAAAATGCCGTCATCGGGTTACAGGGATGATTTTCTCAAACAGATTGCATTACTATTCCTCGATCGGGATCAGATGAGTGCTGTTGATGCTGCCTGTAAACTACTCGCACACACCAGTGAACAATGGAAAACTTGGCCACAAAAAGTAATCACTACAAAATACCAAAAAACACTGAATTGGTTATTAACAGGAGATTTTTATGAGCTGAAAATCGTTATTAAATATTACGTTGAAAAAATATTTATTCAAAATGAACGTTCGGTTGCATTGGAAATACTGTTCTCGAGTGGATTGTTTGGTGAGGGAAAACTTAAGCTAGACGATTATTATCGTCTAAATAGCGTCCCACATTATTTTAATGTGGCAGATGATGACATGGATACAGATGAAGACAGCGATATTATCAGTGTGACTTCAGGCGCAGAAGCAACATTGTCCGCACAATCACTAGAAGAATTAATCGTCAGTCACTTCATTGTTCATTATGCTGATAGCAAAAAACTCAGTAAAAAAATGGCAGATCTCAAAGGACGTGGTATTGTCGGTTTTGAAATAGCTATACTATTTTATCACTTACGACGTCAACAATGGCCACGTGCTGTGTCTTTAATTAATTTATTTGCTTCTCAAGAAAATTCTGGGCAAGTGAGTTATCGTTTAGATTATCTGGAAAAATTGGATTTATTAAGACAAAGAGTCATATGTCATTTTAAAGATACAACAACACTTACGCTCACAACCTTGAATAAAATTAAACAAATTAACGATAGCGATTTGCGTGCATATATACTATATGCACTATTAACTAAGCGAGATACTGCTTTTAGTCAAGTGGATACACCCCTTATACAAGCACTTGTCACTTTCATTACGCAATTACCTAGAGATGCACATCATTATGAACTATTGTGTGCGATGTTTGATAAATTTCCTAAACCGTTTACTCAACCCGTCTTCATGGGGATTCAACATATTTTGGTGCATTCTGCAATTGCAAAAAATATAAAAAGAAATCTTTATCAGCAATATATGTTATTAACTTTATTTAAAAATCCAGCTTTAGTGCGTGAGAGCGAATTAGAATATTGGAAAACCCAAGAACCATTTTGGCATTACGTAACAACGCAAGTCATTTCCATTCCAGAAAAAAATGCAAGTCGTGCATTGGTGTTATTGCAATATTTTATGCAGCATATTACCGAATGGAAACCACTCATTCATACCGCGGTGCATGATATTGTTGCGTATTGCTTTACCTGGATGATTAAGCAATGTGCGCAAGAGGATCAAGCATTGTTCGAGGCAACACTAACCCTATATGCAGTGATGAAAGATGATTATTTTTTAGAAAATAAATATCACTCTTGCTTGCAAGCTTTAGTTGCAAAAAGTAGTTTGTCTGCCCCTTGGGGAATGGGAATATTACAGCATTTAACACAAACACAAATACTATCGCGAGAAATAAGATTGTGTGTAGAGACTGTCCTCAATAATAGTATAACAACAGAAAATGAAACATATATCAGACAAGCATTTGATTTTTTATTGCAAAGGTCAATTAAAGGTTACGATAACTCTCTGACGGCATTATATAATGCTATATCTATATTGCTCAAAAAAGGGAAAATTGATATGGCGCAGGAATTTATTCTCTCGATAGTTAAATCACATCCCATGAATTTTATTATGAGGGATCAGCAGGATGTTTTGCGTGAATTATGTGATTATTGGATCCGTAATAATAACATCTCTGCTATTGAGAATTACTGCGATGAAATAGGTAAAACTTTAGAAACTCAGGATGAAAACATTCAACGACAATTTAAAGAAAGAAAATTGCACCTCATGTTGTATGCCACTCAAAAACTCGTTGAAAACAAAGAATTCATTTTAGCGCATGATGTTTATCATAAAAATTTAACTGCCGTTAGATTGGATCATTTAAAAAATATTTTGGATAACTTAATAGCAAACAATCAATTATTGTTTGCGAAAGAAATTATCGATGGTAAACATGCGAGTGATCCACAAATTATCTTAAACTATCGTCAGCACATCGTTGCACAATATGACACCCATCTTGTTGCGTTAATTGGCAACATATATGCAGAAAGAATTAAAGAGTGCTATGTTCAGTTTGTCAAAATTTTACAGCACAAAGCAAATGGTAATGCGCCTGTTGCCAGCCTTCAAAGCCAACTAGTTACTGCATTAAAAAATATGCTAGACAAAGCTTTCCAAGATTACTATCAGCGTACTTTTAATAGGGAGTCGCCAAGAGTATTCGGAAAAATGTGTAATTTTCCAGCACCCTTGAATGATTTTTTTAAAGGTAAAACACCAGAAGCGAAACTCAATGCCTTCTTCGCTGATTTTAAAATTAATCCCGTAGATCCCAATTTACGCCAATTTTTGTTAAGCATACAACCAAGCACCAATCAAAATTATCAGTGGCTAGAGCAATTACGCAAAATGCGTAATGATGAAACGCACGCACCATCGTTTTTGCCTGAAACCCCTATTGTGAATGGTCAGCCGATAGATATGATGACTTTTCTGCCTCAAGTACTGACCGGTGTAGAAAAAATATTAATTAAATTATTTGATCCCAGTAGATTGGATAATGATATAGAGAAATTATCACTTAATAATTTATTATCTTTACGTCAGGAAGCATTACATGTGACTGCACATGCATTAGGTCTACATGCAATGTTGCAGCCACAAAATAAGCAAGCATTGACAAAATAAAAAAATGGGGGAAGTTTACAACAACCAATACAGCAATAGTTGACCAGCTGTTAAGCAATCTGTAAAATGTTAGTTTACTCCCAAGATGAGTCCGTGATGTCTAAAAATAAAAAGCGAATAGAATCAACAATAACCGAAGCTTGTGTTAAAAAATTGCTTAGGCAATATGAGCAAAACAACAAGAAAAAAGTGACTATCATCAATGAAGGAAAGTTTAAAGATGTTTCATTTGATTGTCATAAGATACCAGGTCTTAATCTTAACGAGGATAAACTAACACAATCAAATACAGAAGTTATTTGCACAGGAATGGAGCCGCAAGAAGTTTATATTCTCATTGCACATGCTTATATTTTCCAGAGAATATCAAGAAATTACAAAATGAGCTTGGCTAAAAAAACACCTGAGATGAAAATAGAACAGGATTTACAATATGATGCCATGGATTTACGTAAATTCTTTTACAAAGAAAAACAAAATTCACTGGAAGAGGGTCTTGAGCAGAAATTAGAGCAATCTATCCTGCTGTCTAATGCCAATGAACTATTCATTGCGCGCAGAAAAGAATTGGGAAGCTATGCAAATGTACTTAAGGTTTTTTCAAAGTTAGATGAAATAGAAGATCTTACCTTATTTGCTCTGCAAAAAAGTCTTGATAGAGTTGATAGAAAATTCACTAAAGGTAAAAACAAAGGTCCACAATTTATTGAGAATTTTGAAAAAAGAAATCAGGCTTTTTTAAAAACAATTGAAACACATTGTACCCCAGACACACCTTGTATTGCTATGATAGGTGATCATCATATGCAAACACATTTGTATCAATCTGCAGAAGATGTATTATCGAAGTTTCCAGTGGATGGCTGGGCAGCACGTAGTGCTGAAAAAGTTAGAGACGTCCTGCGTCAGCATGCTCATAAAAATCCTTTTGCTTATTTATCGCCTGAAGAAGATGTAACCGATTATCCTTCCGAAGAGCCAGAAGATGTGTGCAAAGGTCCTGCTGTAAGAAGTTGTAAATCTCTTCGTTAAAGAATTAACACCTATGCTAGTCTTAAATTTACAGGAGTATTCATCATGCTAAGCATGGATTTACATGGTTTGTCTGTGCAAGAGGCTACCAAAGCAGTTTATATAACTTTTCAGAAAGCTATTGAGCAAGGAGTGACACAGATTTATTTTGTCACAGGTTACGGTAGTCATGTTAATTCTAATGGCACCTCAGGCGTGCTTAAGAAAATTCTTCCAAAATTGTTTGAGCCATATAACAGCATAATAGAAAAGATTGATAAAGAAAATGCTGCATATAAAATCTTGCTTAAAAAAAACTTGACAGAAGATGAAAAGCGAAATAAGCAATTTATAAAAACAGATTTTTTTAAAAATATTCTAAATGAAATCAAAGAGGAAGCAAAGCAAGGTGACAATGACGCTAAACTTTCATTGGCTGCGCATGCACTCAGTAATTATAACGAAGATAAGAGTTTAGTGGATGAAGCTTTAAAAAGCTTAGAAGCCATGGAAAGTCAAGGCCTGCCAGAGGCTGGCATGTTGCTTGCTGAAATTTTTTTAGAAGGGCGAAAAGTAGAACGTAATCCTAAGAAGGCCATACAGCTGTTAAAAAAATACGAAAACAAAAGTAGTGATGTGAAATTTCTATTGGCCAAAACTCTTTTACAAGGTGAAGGTGTGATTCAGGCTGAAAGTCGCGGCAGGACTTTAATGCTGGAATTAGCTGAAATAAATTATCCAGCTGCTTGCTGCTCTGTGGGGAAAAGCTACATAATAGGTGATTACACAGAAATTAATTTAGAACTCGGGGTGAAATTTCTGCAACGTGCCGCAGTACAGAATTTTTCACCATCTTTTGTTGATTTAGCAATTTGCTATGGCTCAGGACGAGGGATAGCGCAAGACAACAAACTCGCAATTCATTTTTATAAAAAAGCAACTGTAATTAATAGCCCCTATGCTTTTTATCAGTTGGGACGATATTATAGTATTGGTAAAGGCGTTCCGGTTGATCTAAAAATTTCTTTTGAATATTTTTTAAAAGCAGCACAATTAGGCGATGGTGATGCACAAATTGAAGTGGCACTTGCTTATTTTACACAAATGGGAGTTAAAAGGGATGCAAATGAAGGTGTTAAATGGTTAAAAGTAGCCGCAGAAAAAAACCATTTGGAAGCATGCTATATCTTAGGCTGCCTCTTTCTTGAAGGCATAATAGTACCCAAAGATAACGCTGAGGGAGTTAAATATTTAAAAATCTCCAGTAAAAACAAACATCCTCTGGCGATGTTTTCTCTTGCATTGGCTATCTTGTCAAAAACGCATACGCCAGCAGAATATGAGTACGCTTTTGATTTGCTAAAAAAATCTTGTAGTTTAACTTCAGATACAACGCCTTTAAGCGTCAGAAAAATGCTTATTCCTAAAAATTTCGCACTTGCACTTATGTATTTTGAAGGGATGAAGATAGATGGCGCAAAGGTAGGGGCAACTGACCAATTTGCCGAAGTATTGTTATCGCTTGCCGACATTTTAACATCAACTGCAAGGAATGAAATCCCATTAGGACTTTTACTCGCAGAGCATGCGGCTCAATTAGGGCACACAGATTCTGAAATTTTTTTATGTGACACCTATCTTAGAGGTACAACTGAAAACATAGCTAAAGATGAACAAAAAGGTATTTTATACCTTAACAAATTGGTTGCAAAAGAAAATCCGGATGCTCTTTATATTCTTGCTCTTGCTAACATTGATGGTAGATTCGGGCAGGATATAAATCGAGAAAAAAGTTTTCATTTAATGGTGAAAGCCGCAAGCAAAGGATCAAAAGATGCAGTAGAATTTATGCAAATGCTTCAGCGTAGACATATGCAAAATGCAACCGTTACTACCGCTATCGTTAAGACCGAAACCAGTAATGACATAGTCAGTAATAAAACGGATAGCAGTCATATTGATAATCATATAGCAATTGCTCTAAATTTAAATGAATTTCAGAAGACAGATAATACTATAAGCAATTCCGAAGGAACTGCAAAACCTTATATCAGCAAATATGTTTTTGCAGCAGCCGGTGCGGTGAGCATTGTATCTGCATTAACATATAAATATTATAATATGAAATGAAAAAATAATGACAAAACGATCTTATGATTATAGGAAATTAACATATGCTAACACTTGATTTACACGGAAAAACAGTAAAGGAAGCAAGAAAAGCTATTCATGAGCTGTTTATAGAAGCTCTCAGAAATAGTATTTTAAAACTCTTTATCATTACAGGTAGAGGAAACCATATCAATTCGGATGGATCTTTCGCAGTATTAAAAGGAATGTTTCATAATTTTATCCGACCCTACGTAAATTATATTGCTAAAGTTGAAGAAGAAGTGGGTGCTTATAAGGTTTCTTTGAGGACCGAACGGACCGGCTTATATATTAAAGAAATAGCTGGCAGTACCATTACACCACTTATGAGAGCCATTCTTTCTGAAAACATCTTAGAGATTCAAAGAATACTCAAAGAAACACCAAGTATGCTCAAAAAAAGAGACAATCTTAACCATTCAGTATTTCACTATATCGATTTAATAAAAAACAAGGATGAGATTGTAAAAATTTTGTATCAACATCTAGAGCCTCATAAAAGAGAGATGGGATATACAGGTCTTTTTCCAGAATATCGAGCTACTTTATCTGGCATGATAAAATTTAACCTAGACACTACCGTACGGGTTAAGAAAGATATGATCGTAAAATATATTCGACATATCAAATCGCATGATAAGGGCGAGACAAAATTGCCAGCCCTTGAATTGGGAAATTATAAAAAATTACATATGGTCGTTAATATGAATATTATTTTATATACCCTAAAGCGTAACACGATATTTAGGCATGCATTTTTTGACTTCAATAATAAACACAAAGAGAAATTTGCAAAAAGATATAAACATGAAATTAAGGGGCAGGCTTTCAGCTTGCCAGAGCCTCGCTCATCTGTAACAAAACTTTTATTAACTAATAAAATAATACAAACTAAAAATAAAACACAAGGATGTGCATCTGAATCTGTTCACAAAGTTCCTAAAAAAAAGCACGCAAAAAAAGTTAAAATGAAATAGGGTGAGGTTAGACCCATTAATTGTAACGTTTGTTAACATTGTTATTGTTTGCATCATCGTCGTCATTGTCTTCACTAGTCATCGCGTTAAAAGTTCTTTTTCGATCAACTTGCGTTATACTATTCCACAATTGAGCTTCCAATGCCGCAACAGAACTGTTGGGTAATAATTGCCCTTGTAAAGTTCCCACTAGTGCTTGCTGATTTTGAAGTGCTATTTCTTGATTCACGAGGGTTGACCTTTGTGCTTCAAGAGCTTCATCAATATCGTGAAGATCAATTACTATTCTTTCTCGCTTAATGACAAGATCTTTTAACAGCTCTTTTACATTGCCCAATAAGTTCGCTATTTCCAGTAGTTTTTGCTGTTCCTGTGCTAGATTTTGATGTGGTAATTGTGCGTTATTAACATAAGGGGTTACTTCAGCTGCAGCATTATTATTAGCTAAATTCTTTGCTGCTTCAACTACTGAAGGTGGTGCTTCCATATATTCATATGGGCGTTTATGGTAGTTAGAACATATTGATATATCAGCATTATTCTCAAGAAAAAGGAGCGCGATTTCATCTCTTAGTTTTACTCCGCCAGCTTTTAGATCGCACACATAAAATATTGCGCTTTTATTATTTGTATCGACAGCATTAATATGTTCAGGTCTTTTATCCCGAATGAGATGGGTTATTGCTGGCATATTGCGTTTTTCAGTAGCCACTATCAAAGCTGTTTTTTTGTCCTGTGGCCTTCTGCTTAAGGCATTCGCGCCATTAGCAAATAGGAGCTGTAATGTTGCTGTTATATTTTCTGAATTTGTTTCACTTTTTACTACGTCAAATAGCAGGCAATCTACTAGAGGTAATTCCCAATTCTGAATAACTATTGAAGATAGTTTTTGATTGTTAATGGTTATCTTAAATAAAGCTTTAAGCATTTCTACATTATGATTTCCTGCTGCCAAATGTGCGACCTTGTATATATCGCCACCGTTTTTAATGATCGCTTCTTGCACTTTGAAAGAGTATCCATTTTCAACAGCAAGGTATAAAGCCGTTTTGCCTTCATTATTTCTGAAGTTGATTTGATTTGGAACTGCGTTTTTATTTGAAGGTTTATTTATCCACTCAAGGATTTCCTGCTCAGATTTTTTGTTACGAATTAAATGCATTAATTCTGTATCATTGTGAGGGTTTAGATTAACTCGTTGAGCAGCATTATTATTTTGTAATGGGGGCTGCTGTATACCAGCCGAGTTAATGAGATCACTAAGCTTATATTTTCTAAACATTAACGCCTCTTAAGAAAGATAAATAAATAAAGTTAGCAATATATCAAGAAATTAAAGTGGCTGTCAATAATATTTGTACAGTTTCGGTGAGGCTTGATGTTTTGACATTCTTTCATACTTATTGTAAAAGTAATGCCTGATTTGATATTGCTATGAAAGGAGAACTCTGTGCCACAACTTAGACTGGATTATACAACTAATATTATCGAAAAAAACAACTTTGCTTCACTTTTTGAAAAATGTCATAAAATTTTAGCGGATAATTTACCGACAAAAATCGAAAGTTGTAAAAGTAGGGCAGTAGAGCAAGAGGATTATTATATCGGTAATGGCGATAGTGAAAATGCTTTTATTTGCGTTCAATTGCAAGTAATGTCTGGTCGTCCTAAAGATGTGCTAAATTTTGTTGCGGAAAATATTTTAGCTGAATTTAAAAATCATTTTTCAAAATCTTTAGCGCAACGTAAATTACAAATCACCTTGGAAATGATTGAGTTGTCCGAGGAGATGTACTTTAAAATTAAAAGTTAATTGGAACTGCTATTCCTTGATCGGCAGGGGTTGACTCTCGTTTTTCAAGGTCTTGCTCAATATCGTGAAGATCACTGAGTACCATTTTAGGTCCAACCATAAACAATAGCTAGAATTTTGCTTAGGCATTTTACTGGATGAATTTTCCATAAATTATGCTAATCTTAAGTAATTACTATAACAAATAATGGTGGAACTTATGGATCTTATTAAATTATATAAATTATTAGCTGGCTTAACTTTAGGCTTATTCGCATATACCGCAATTGCAGCCCAAGGGCCTTTATTGCCCGACCATCGAATTGTGGGCTATTACGGTAATTTTAACTCTGCCAAAATGGGCGTCTTAGGTGAATATCCACCTGATCAAGTGCTTAAAATGCTAGAAGGTGAAGTGGCCAAATGGCAGGCTGCAGATCCCAGCAAAAAAGTGATTCCTGCGATTGAATATATTGCAGTAGTTGCGCAAAAAGATGCGGGTACTGATGGCAATTACAATGGCCGTATGTCGGATGCACAGATTCAAAAAGCAATAGATATGGCTAATCAAGTCAATGGCATAGCGATTTTGGACGTGCAAGTGGGTTTAAGCAGTGTGCGCACTGAAGTCCCATTACTCGCCGCGCATTTAGCAAAGCCCAATGTAATGCTAGGTTTAGATCCTGAATTTGATATGTTTGGCGAAAAAAAACCTGGCGGTGTGATCGGAACTATGAGTGCATCGGATATTAATTATGCGATTGATTATTTAGCTAATCTGGTTCGCACGCATAATTTACCGCCGAAAGTATTAGTCGTGCATCGCTTTACTCAGAAAATGATTACCGATGCCCATTTGATTAAACCTGTTCCTGAAGTGCAAGTAATCATTAATATGGATGGTTGGGGTCCACCAACACTGAAAACTGACAGCTATAATTCTTATGTGGGTGCTCAACCTGTGCAATATACCGGTATAAAATTGTTTTATAAAAATGATAAAAAACCACCTAGCACAGGCTTAATGACGCCCAGTGAAATTTTAAATCTTAAACCCAAGCCTTTGTTTATTTTATATCAATAATAGTCAGACGCGTTATAATAAAACCTCATATGCCTCGGTGGCACAGGGGATAGCGCGTCCCCCTCCTAAGGGGAAGGTCATAGGTTCGAATCCTATCCGGGGCAAAAATTTTTGAACTATACTTAAGCTACGTTCATTACAGGAGAATATTATGTTAATTTTTTCATTTCATATGGCATTTGGGATTTTACTGATTGCTTTGGTTGCGGGTATGGCCTTATTTTTTAAAGCCAAAAAATACGACTCTGCTTTTGGTAAATTTTTGGGTATTTTGATTATTTTATTTGCTGTCTTACATTTAGTTTGCACCAGTTATTACGGTATGAGCTATTGGAAAAAAGGTTATTTTGAAATGCCCATGGCTGCAAAAATGCAACAAAAAATTATTAATCCAGCGCCTGCACCTGCTGCACAACATTAAGTTTTGAGTGTTACGCGAACAGGCCTAAAAATAATCATTTTTAGGCCTTTTTTTTGGATCAAATAAGGATTCATCATGAACATATGGAAAACACCTATTGATATTGCTAACGCCAACGAACGCAGTAAAAATACGATGGCTGAATATTTAGGTATAGAGTTTATTGAAGTAGGTGATGATTATCTAGTGGCAAAAATGCCTGTTGATCACCGCACGATTCAACCCATAGGCATTATGCACGGCGGCGCTTCTTGTGTATTAGCAGAAACAGTCGGTAGTACTGCGGGGAATTATTGTGTTGATATTAATACCCATTATTGTGTGGGTCTTGATATTAACACCAATCATATACGCTCGATGCGTAAAGGTTTTGTAATCGGTACAGCGAAACCTTTTCATTTAGGTAAAAGCACGCAAGTATGGGAAATCGATATTCGCGATGAAGAAGAAAGGCGTGTATCAATTAATCGTTTAACAATGGCGGTATTAACACGATGACAACCAAGCTCAGTGTCAATGTAAATAAATTGGCAACCTTACGAAATTCGCGCGGCGGCAATACACCAGATGTTTTAAAAACCACATTAGATATTATTAGTTACGGCGCACAAGGAATTACTGTTCATCCACGTCCGGATGAACGCCACATTCGCCGCACAGATGTTTATGATATTGCAAAAAATATTGCGGTAGAATTTAACGTAGAAGGTTATCCTTCAAAAGAATATTTGGATCTGGTTTTAGATGTAAAACCCGCGCAATGTACTTTAGTGCCTGATCCTCCCGAGGTTTTAACTTCAAACGCAGGTTGGTTAATTGAACCTAATCTGGAATTTTTAACAGATGTTATTAGTAAATTGCATGCCAATAATATTCGGGTATCGTTATTTGTTGATCCGCACACGCTAAGCGCGCAAGATATTCGCTTATTAGCGCAAACAAAAACAGATCGTGTCGAATTATATACAGAATCTTACGCCACACATTATGGCACGTCAAAAGGTGATGAAATATTGTATTTATTTAAAAATACTGCGCAAGCGATTTATGATCTGGGTATCGATCTGAATGCGGGGCATGATTTAAATTTACTTAATTTGCGAACCTTAATTCAAGAAATTCCCATGATTAAAGAAGTTTCAATAGGACATGCTTTGATTTGTGATGCTTTATATTATGGTTTGAAGGATACGATAGCGCGTTATTTAGATAGTCTTAACTAGGAGAGGGTGATGAAATTATTTTATTCTAAAGGTTCTTGTTCACTGGCTTCACGGATTATTATTCACGAGCTCGATGTAGATTGTGAATATCAATTAGTGGATATTCGTAATAAACTTTTAAGCAATGGTGAAGATTTTTTAAAAATAAATCCTCACGGCACTGTGCCGGTATTGCAATTGGATAACGGTGAAATTTTAACTGAAAATATTGCCATATTAATTTATTTAGCGGAACAATTTAAATCGTTAAATTTATTGCCGGCAGTTAGTGATGTCAAGCGTTACCATGTCATTGAGTGGTTGAGCTATGTTGCCTCAGAAATACATAAATCCTGTGGACCTTTATTTAATCCAAGCCTTGCTGCCGATCTTAAAGCTACGATTTTTAAACCCATATTAGAGAAAAAATTAGCCGGCTTAGATCTGCATTTGGCTAAACACGAATTTTTAGTAGGAAATCATTTCACGCTGCCTGATGGTTATTTATTTGTAATTTTAACCTGGATGGCACATTTTGATATTACATTTGCACAATGGCCACATTTAGATCGTTATTTTAACCAAATCAAACAGCGTGATTCCGTACAAAAATCCTGGGCAGAAGGCGGCTAAGTCGCCTAATGCTTATACCTTGGAATAATATGCATCGAATAATTCTTGCTTAACGGCGATGCATCGATTTTATGCAAAGGTTCGCAAGGAACAATTTTTTTGTTAGTGATTTTAATAAATACTTTTGGGCCTACATTCATGATGAACCTCCTTAGGTGTATTATTAATTGGAGTTATGAGCATTATTAAACAAATATGTATAGATAACAATTGTGAATATCTTATATCCGTGTGCGATTAATGCTATTATGTGTGCAATTTTAAAATTAAGGTTATTACCATGACTAAAACATTTGGATCAATTCTAATTGCAGCCGGAACAGCTATAGGTGCGGGCATGATTGCATTGCCTTTAGTTACTGCCGGCATGGGTGCATTATATAGCGCATTATTATTTATATTTGTGTGTGCTGTTGTGTTTTATTCTGCATTATTAACCTTAGAGGTTAACTTAGCATTTAAAGCGCCACGTAATAGTTATGGCTCTATGGCCTTGGAAACTTTGGGTAAGCCTGCGCAATATTTAACTTCGGTGATGTATTTATTATTACTATACGCATTAGCCAGCGCATTGATTTCAGGCGGCGCTTCTTTAATGGAAGCAACCACCGTATTAGTTTTTGATAAAACTTTTCCGAATTTTTTAAACGCACTCATATTTACAGTAGTTTTAGGCAGCATAGTCACTTTAAGCACAGGCGCTGTCGATATTGCCACGCGCGGTTTGTTTTTAATAAAAGCCATTTTAATTATCGCGGTATTTACTTTGTTTTTGCCTAAGGTAGATTATGTGAGTTTATTACAACAACGTGAAGCGGTTTATATTTGGGCTGCTGCGCCAGTCATTTTAACAGCGTTTGGGTACCATATTGTTATTCCATCACTGGCACCTTATTTAGATAATGATGTCAGTAAATTACGCACGGTATTACTTTGGGGTAGCATCGTTACACTCTGTATTTATTTATTATGGGTCATGACATTGCTGGGCACATTGCCTATGTTTGGTATGAATAGTTTTGCGCAAATTGCCGTAACCAATGGTTCTGTGGGTGAGTTAATGATTGCTATTGATCATTACATGAAAACGCCATGGTTAACTGGGGTTATTAATGGTTTTGCGCATGTGGCTTTGATTACGACATTTTTAGGTGTGGCTTTAAGTTTGTTTGATTTTTTACGTGATAGAAAACAAGGAAAAGTGCCTAATCGTTTTAAAACAGCAGTTTTAACTTTTATTCCACCTTTATTGGTTGCATTATTTTATCCTAATGGGTTTGTGCAATTATTAAGTTATGCATCGATTTTTGCTGCATTTATTTTGATTATTTTACCCGCGATGATGGCTTATAAAATGCGCCGTACGAATACATTAAAATCACCTTACCGTGTATGTGGTGGAACGCCTATGATCGTGCTGGTTGCTTTGATTGGTGTTGGATTTATTATTGTGGAATGTTTAAGAATTCTTGGTTATTTACCCATTTGGACGGGTGTGTAAATTTTGATACGCTAAAAACGTATTGTTCATTAACATTGCAACAGTCATAGGTCCCACGCCCCCGGGAACGGGGGTAATAAAACTTGCACGCTCAAATGCTTTGTCAAATTCTACATCACCAATCACTTTATTATTTTCTAAACGATGAATGCCGACATCAATGACAACTGCGCCTGATTTTATCCAATCACCTTTAATTAAATGTGGTTTGCCGGCGCAAGCGATAACTAAATCCGCTTCTTTAACATGCTGCGCTAAATTTTCCGTAAAACGATGACATACAGTCGTAGTGGCGCCTTTTAATAATAACTCTAAGGCCATAGGACGCCCGACAATATTCGATGCACCTACAACGACTGCGTTAATGCCTTTTAATTCAATTTGCGTATGCTCTAATAATTTAATCACACCATAAGGCGTACAAGGGCGTAATAAAGGTTGGCGCGCAGCAAGTCGGCCTAAATTGTAAGGATGAAACCCATCCACATCTTTATAAGGATTAATGGCATCAATAATAATGCCGGGATTAAGATGTTTAGGCAGTGGTAATTGCACTAATATGCCGTGTGTATTGGGATCTGCATTTAATGTTTTAATTAAGGTTAATAATTCTTCTTCGCTGGTAGTAGCGGCTAAGCGGTGATCTTCACTGATAATGCCTACAGATTGCGCCGCTTCACGTTTTTTATTCACATAAAGGTGAGAAGCAGGATCATCACCTACTAAAATAACGGCGAGCTTAGGTGCAAGCGTGATCTGTTGCTTTAATTCTTGCAATAATTGTTTAGCTAGCGCTTTCCCATCGATAATTTGTGCATTCATGGACAGCAGTATATCACACAGCCAAATACCAACAAGGCTCAATGATTTTAACAAAACCGCGCGTACCTATTGCAGGAGGGGTTTTGCTGCGTGTTTCTGTATAAAGTTGACCGCCTGGGGTATCGCATAATAAATGATAATGACAACCTTGAAAGGTGCAGCTGACTATGGTGGCATTGCCACTTTCATCCGCGATAAAACTAGCCATTTCAGGACGAACAACAATTTCACCCGTGCCATGTTGAGGATTTTGTAGAAAAACTTGTCCTAATGGAGTTTGCGCTGTTTCACCTGAAGCAATAGCAGGCAATAAAAATGCAGCGCCAGCTAATAAAGCCACATCACGATGAACAGGTTGTTGGTAAACCATTTCTGGCGAAGCACATTGTACAATATGACTGCCGTGTGGTCCTGGCATTAAAATCGCAACACGATGTGCCAATGCAAATGCTTCATTGCGATCATGCGTGACAAAAATCACACTGACATTTTCATGCTTTACTAATTGTTGCAATGCGCTAATTAATTGTTGTCTTAAGGTAATATCCACATTGGCAAAGGGTTCATCTAATAATAATAACTTGGGTTTTGGTGCAAGTGCTCGTGCTAATGCCACACGTTGTTGTTGACCGCCTGAAAGTTGTGAAGGTAAGCGTTCTGCCAAATGTGTCATATTAATTAAGGTTAATAATTCAGCTACACGCGCGCTCTTATGAGCAGACTTTTCCAAACCAAAACCAATATTTTCAGCCACAGTTTGAAAAGGAAATAGGGCATAATCTTGAAACACTAAACCGACTTTACGTTTTTCCACGGGAATAATATTTTTGCCATCACAAAAAACAGTTAACCCTGCAATATTGATTTCACCACTTTGCGGTGCGATAAGTCCGGTAATGGCGCGTAATAATGTGGATTTACCACAACCGGACGGGCCAAAAATAGCCATAAATTCACCTGGATATACGGTTAAATTTAGTTGATCAAATACCGGTTGTTGGTATTCACAACTTAGGTTTGTAATAATGAGTGGCTCAGACATGTGATCTCCAGCGTAAAACTATGGCCATCATGGTAAAGGATAATAGCAATAATACCAGACCTGCAAAGCCTGCGTCATGTAAAAATGCTTCTTGGTATCGATCAAAGACTCTGTAACTTAATGGCCGTAATCCCATCGCACCACCTAATAATAAAGTCACGGGCAATTCTTTTAACACGGCTAAAAATACCAAGACAAATGCCGTAGCAATGCCCGGCTTTAAATTAGGTAATGCAATCTTGAAAAAATAACGTAAATTGGAAGCGCCTAATGTTTTAGCCGTATCATATTGTCTGGGGTCAAGTTTTAAAATAGCAGTTTTTACGCCGGTATAAGCTTGTGATAAAAAACATAAGGTATAACCGATAATTAATAATATGCCGCTGTGTAATAAATTTGTATATAAATTTGTGCTGTTCATAAAACGCGCTAAATATAATGCCATTAACATTAATCCAAATGCTAATAAAATACCGGGCAATGCACTGGATAAATACGTTGTTTGTTCTATCAATCGTCCTATTATTTTTGTACGCCGTGTTGCTAACCAGGCAGGTGCAAAACTGAGTAATACAATAATACTCGCAGCAAATAAGGCAATGCGTAAACTGTCCCATACGGCAATATTAAGCGGTGCAAAAGTAAGATGCTGCGCTAATCCTGCATAAACCCAAGTGCCTAAAACAATCACCGGTAATATTACACCTATACCGATCATAATTGCATGCGCACTATATGCAACAAACAATGCTAATGGCGATAAAGTAATGTGCGATGCTTGTTTAGGATTGGCTAATTGCGTAATGCTAGGTACTTCACCATGCAATAAACGACTAAGAATAAATAAAGGAATGCCTAATGCTAATAAACTAGCGCCAAGCAATATGGCTTGTGATAATTGTTGATGATCAACAGCTTGATACAAACGCCACGTTAGAACAGGATAATTGAGTACGGATACAGCGCCAAATTCGCTAATCGTATATAAAATAGTAATTAAAAAAGCTAAAGCAATACTGGGTCTTGCATGGGGCAGAATAATTTTAAAAAATATTTGCATAGTAGTTGCACCTAAAGTGCGAGCAGCTTCTTCTTCGCTACTGGATAAACGCATGAGACTTGCGCTCACTAATAATTGCACATAGGGAATTGTGATTACGACTAAGGTTAATAACACGGGAAAATAACCTGTAAAATAAGCACTTAAAATATCACGCAAAGTAGCGGCTAAAATATAACTGGGCATAGCCAGCGACATTAAACCCATTAACGCTAATAAACGATGACCAAAATAACGGGTCCGCACTAATAAATAAGCAAGATATGTCCCAAAGAAAACAGACAATACCGAAACGGTTAACCCTAATAAAATAGTACGTCCCAATAAAACCCATAAATCACTTTGTGAAATTAATTCTAAAAACTGTGTGGCAGGTGCGAGCGGATTTTCTGGCGGATTGATTAATCCTGACAGTAAACCGATAAAGGGTAATAACATAATCGCGCTGGTCAATATGGCCAGCGCGGTGAGTAGTTGTCGTGTCATACAGTTATAATAATTTTAAAGTTCGCAACATTTTAAGTGTAGGTTCTACATCAGCTAAATCTTTTTGCGACACATCTGCAAAGGGAATTTCGCTTAAAGGTGTAACGATTGGATTTGCTGCAAAACCTATGCGTGTAGGATATTCAAAAGAGTCGGTAAAGAACTTTTGACCTTGTTCACTGATTAAATAATTAATAAATTGTTCAGCTTGTGCAGATTTTTTCGTGTGAGCGGAAACAGCGACACCTGAGATAATCAAAATATTACCCGCTTTACCACTTTCAGGAAAATGGTAATTAGCAACCGCTAAATTAGGGTTTTGTTTTTTTAAGATATGTAAGTAATAATGATTGGCCCAGCCAACAAGCACTTCGCCGGTACCTACAGCAGTAACAAGTGGTGCATTTTTAGGATAGCTAATGGGATCATTATTTTTTACACCTTCTAGCCATTTAAACGTTTCGTCTTCGCCCCAAAGTTTGCGCAAAGCACTGACATGAGATTGCATGCTTGCATTAGTCGGTGCCCAACCAATTTTTTTGCCACTCCATTTTGGATCTGCTAATTCTTTTAAATCTTTGGGCAAATCTTCAGGTTTAATTTTATCGGTGTTATAAGCTAAAACCCGTACGCGCGCGCTACTGCCTAACCAACGGCCATTTGCATCTTGTGCATGAGATGCAACTTGTTTCAATAAATCTGTATTTAATGTTTTTAAAAGACCGGCTTCAGCAAGCAGGGTTAAATAGCCTGATTCTTGGAAAAATATAATATCCGCAGGGCTATTTTGTTTTTCACTTAACAATTGGGTAGCTAAACTGGAAGTGGCGTTATAACGCACATCTAATTTTATACCCGTATCTTTTTCAAATTGGGCGAAAAGAGGTGCCACTAAAGCTTCGCCGCGGCCACTGTAAATGACGAGAGAATCTGCAGCTATTGCGCTGACGGTGAAAAAAGTTAGAAAAAAGGCTAAGAATCGCGTCATTATCAATACTCCGTTTGTAAGAATTGCAAAGCTAAATGATAATCATTCTTATTTGTAATAGCAAGTGTTTATTCTATCGCTATTGTACAGGTAAATATTAATATCGCGGGCGAAAGATTTTTCGCCCCTACGGATGTTGGGGGTTTCCACATAGGATGTTTTGCAAACCCTTTGGGGCGTTGCATATCCATATATTTTTGAATATCCACATATGGTGAACACAAACCATCCGTAGGGGCGAAAAATCTTTCGCCCGCGATGTTTCGTATTACTACTAACCACACGAATGCCACCATCTGATATAATTAGATGCATGAAAAATTCAATTCTAATCATAACTTGCCTAAGCATTTTTTTAATCATCGGACAAATTGACCTCTGGGTTGGCCAAGGTGGCCTCATGCAATTTTTACAATTAAAAAATGAAGTACAACAACAAAAAGCAGAAAATACATTGCTAGAAGTTCGCAACAGCGTTTTACACGCAGAAGTTTTAGACTTAAAAAGCGGACATGAAGCCATCGAAGAACGCGCACGCGTAGAACTGGGGATGATAAAACCCGGCGAAATTTTTTATCAACTTATGGGCGATGCGCATGAAGCTCACCAATAAGCTTTGGGCCATTGTTCCTGCTGCAGGTATCGGACAGCGCATGAGTTCAACCTTGCCTAAACAATATGCCAATATGCATAACAAACCGATACTAACGCATACCCTGGAAGTGATATGCCGGATCCCAAATGTTGAACAAGTCGTTATTCCATTACACCCTAATGATATTTATTGGAAATCTTTAATTCATTTACCTTATGATAATTTCACCACCATTACCGGCGGTGATTTGCGCAGCGATTCTGTATTTAATGCGCTTTTACATCTTAAAAAAAATCAAGCGCAAGCTAATGATTGGGTTTTAGTGCATGATGCAGTGCGACCTTATATTACAGTTGCAGGCATTACAGAATTATTAAATGAACTTGCCGATCATCCTGTGGGTGGTTTATGGGGCGTGCCCGTGCGTGATACATTAAAAGAAGTAGACAGTGCTAATCATATTGTAAAAACAATTGATCGTAATGTTTTATGGCATGCACAAACGCCGCAGATTTTTCGTTTTGAATTATTGTATCAAGCGCTATTACAAGCACAACATGATAAAATTAATATTACTGATGAAGCCAGTGCTATAGAACATTTGGGCTATCATCCCAAAATGGTACAAGGTAGCTATAGCAATATAAAAATTACTTGGCCAGAAGATTTAAGAGGTTAAACATGCGTATAGGACATGGTTTTGATGCCCACCGGTTTATTAAAGGGGATCACGTATTTTTAGGCGGAATAAAAATTCCCCATTATTTAGCTGTGGAAGCGCATTCCGATGGCGATGTCATATTACATGCATTATGTGATGCATTACTAGGCGCAGCAGGATTGGGCGATATAGGCGAGCACTTTCCACCCAGCTCCCCACAATATAAAAATATGGATTCGCGCGAATTTGTAAAAATTATTAAAAAATTATTACATAAAAACCACTGGAAAATTGCCAATGTTGATATTACCCTCGTGGCACAAATGCCGCGTATAGGGCCCTATAAACTTGAGATGAAAAATAATATTGCCCATGATCTAGAAATAACGCCAGATCAAGTTAATATTAAAGGCACTACAACCGAAAAAATGGGATATTTAGGACGCGAAGAAGGCATTGCAGCTTATGCAGTGGCTTTATTAATACAGGATAAATCGTAATGAGAATTTTAATCAGTAATGATGATGGCGTGCATGCGCCAGGTCTGGCAATATTAGCGCAAGCAGTTGCACAAATGGCGGAAATAACGGTTGTTGCGCCAGATCGCGATCGCAGTGGTGTGAGTAACTCTTTAACACTAAACCGTCCGGTGCGACTTGCAAAAATGCCTAACGGATTTATTAGCGTTGATGGAACACCTACGGATTGTGTGCACGTTGCGATTACCGGTTATTTAGATTACGAGCCCGATATGGTGATCGCCGGAATTAATTCAGGCGCAAATTTAGGTGATGATGTTTTATATTCTGGAACAGTTGCTGCAGCAACCGAAGGGCGCTTTTTAGGTTTTCCTGCATTAGTAGTTTCTTTAGCAGGTGAAGAACATCTTCATTATGAAACCGCTGCAAAAGTAGTGCAAGGTCTTATTTCGCAGTTGCAACAATTTCCGCTGCCAGCAGATACGATATTAAATATTAATGTCCCTGATGTTCCTTATGAGCAATTAAAAGGTTATCAAGTGACCCGTTTAGGCGAGCGTCATCGTGCAAAGCCTGCAATCAAAGCGCAAGATCCTCGTGGCCGTACAATTTATTGGGTTGGCCCTGCAGGTAGTGAACAAAATGCAGGTCCTGGTACAGATTTTTATGCTATAAGTCGTGATTATGTTTCGATTACACCCTTACAAATTGATTTGACCCGTTATTCTGCTTTAGAAAGTTTAATGGAATGGGTTGCACAATTAAAAATTTAAAGGTTTAACAATTATGTTTTCACAACTGTATCATCGGGTCTTAAACTGGTCTCGGCATAAATACGCCGTTTATTATTTAGCAATTATTAGCTTTGCTGAATCTTCATTCTTTCCTATTCCGCCCGATGTTATGTTAGCGCCTATGGCGTTAGCGAATCGTAAGCGCGCTTGGTATTATGGAACGATTACTACAATATTTTCTGTATTAGGCGGGATTTTTGGTTATTTAATCGGACTTTATGCATTTGAACCCATAGTATTACCGGTGATTCAATATTTAGGCTACGAAGAAAAATTTGCGCATGCAGAGACTTGGTTTAATCAATACGGTGTGTGGATAGTCTTTGTTGCAGGATTTTCACCGATACCTTACAAAGTATTTACGATAGCCGCTGGGGTGATGAATATGGCCTTTTTGCCTTTTGTGATTGCATCGATTATTGGTCGTGGCGCACGTTTTTATTTAGTTTGTGCTTTAATTGTATTGGGCGGCCAAAAGCTAGAAGATCACTTGAAGCAATATATCGACTTAATCGGTTGGGTCACCGTCGCTTTAATTGTCGCAGCAGGCCTATTTGTTTGGTTTTTTTAATTCATACCAAAAAGGTGGACGTATATTGTGCGGCGAATATTATGTCTGTGCCTTATCTTTTTAGTCGGCTGTACAAGTAATTGGGCACCTGTTAACGATGCCGGTGGCTATGTGCAACTTTCCGGGCAACATATTGTCCAACCAGGAGAAACGCTTTATTCCATCGGTTGGCGTTATAACCGTGATTATAAAGAATTAGCGCAAGCGAACGATATTCAGCCGCCTTATAAGATTTATGTTGGGCAGAAAATTTCTCTGGAAGAGAAGGAATCTAAACCGCCGCCGCAAGTGCAGCAGCCGCAAACACAAACAGTATCGGTTGCAAAAACTGTAGCGCCTCAGCCTGCGCCGCCCGTTGCACAAACAACGGCATTAGGTCCTTGGCAATGGCCAGTAAAAGGCGCTATTATTGGGCGTTTTGCACAAACTAAAGGATTGGATATTGCAGGTGTTGAAGGCGAATTGATCCATGCGGCAGGTGCAGGGCAAGTGGTTTATAGTGGTACAGGATTAAGAGGCTATGGACAATTGCTCATAATAAAGCATAATGAGCAATACTTAAGCGCTTATGCACATAATAAAAAGTTATTGGTAAAAGAAGGCGTTCAAGTTAAGATAGGGCAGGCGATTGCACAAATGGGCAATACGGACACAAATCGTGTTAAACTGCATTTCGAGATACGCCACAATGGCAAACCGGTAGATCCATTACGGTATTTACCAAAAGGTTAGAAGCAAAGGATTATGCAAACAAGAGGCACAAAATGGTAAAAGATCATGATGCGGGCTCAGACAAGGAATTGTCATTCGATTTTGACCCTTTAGTCGACGTCATCGCAGATGAATTACAAGACATCGAAGCAGATGAGATAGAAGTCGATGAAGAAGAACTTCCACCTGAAGTCATTAAATTTTCCGTAGAAAAAGCAAAACGCAAACGCGCAGTCGTGCAGCGTAAAGTGGCAGATGCTACCCAAATGTATCTTGGCGAAATTGGCTTTTCTCCCTTATTAAGCGCGGAAGAAGAAATTTATTTTTCCCGTAAAGCCCTATCAGGTTGTGATGCTTCCCGTAAACGTATGATCGAAAGCAATTTACGCTTAGTTGTTAAAATTGCACGTCGTTATATTAACCGAGGCTTATCATTATTAGATTTAATTGAAGAAGGTAATTTAGGCTTAATCCGCGCGGTTGAGAAATTTGATCCAGAACGCGGGTTTCGTTTTTCAACATATGCCACTTGGTGGATACGTCAAACCATTGAACGTGCCATTATGAATCAAACGCGCACCATTCGTTTACCCATTCATGTTGTGAAAGAATTGAATGTCTATTTGCGTGCCGCTCGTGAGCTTGCGCAAACATTGGATCACGAACCTTCCGCAGAAGAAATTGCTGATTTACTCGATAGACCTATCGAAGATGTTAAGCGTATGTTAGGGTTAAATGAATGTGTTGTTACGTCTGTTGAAGATCCTCTTGGCAGTGATTCTGATAAAACTGTCCTTGATACATTGGCGGATGATCAAAATACTGATCCTGCGCAACTGTTGCAAGATCAAAATTTACGTGAAAACATTGATCAATGGTTGCATGATTTAACAGAAAAACAACGCGAAGTTGTTGTGCGACGTTTTGGTTTGCGTGGTCATGAAATGGCAACGCTTGAAGAAGTTGGAAATGAAATTGGTTTAACACGCGAACGTGTGCGACAAATTCAAGTAGAAGCATTGAAACGCCTACGAGAAATTTTAGAAAGTCAAGGCTTATCACAAGATTCTTTATTCACCTAACCATTATCCCCGTGTAAGCGGGGATACATATCACGATGAATTTTTTAATGCAACAAATTTATTATTTAAATTAATTTCCATAAGTATTGCATTAAAAAAAAATTCTGGTAATTTAGTGTCTACGGTCAAGGATGACAACAAGGACGTCCTGCTGCAAAACACACGGAAAGTATCACGGACAAGCAGTATGAGTTTGTCCCACTACGTGTGGGGCAAACTCTCTTCTAATGAATCCAATTTTTTTTGCGCAAGTTGAATTACCTCATTTGGAATTCCGGCAAGTTTCGCAACAGACAATCCATAACTCTTATTCGCTGGTCCATTTTTTACTTGATGTAAAAAAATAATTTCATTGCCGTGTTCAATGGCATCAAAATGCACATTGCTGCAATGAGTGAGCGTGTCAGATAATTGTGTAAGTTCAAAATAATGCGTTGCAAATAAACACAACGCTTTAATGTGTGTGCTTAAATAATTTGCGCTGGCAAAGGCAAGCGACAATCCATCAAATGTACTGGTGCCGCGTCCAATTTCATCAACTAATACGAGACTTTGATGCGTAGCATTTTTTAAAATCTCTGCGAGTTGAGTCATTTCAACCATGAATGTTGATAGACCCCCGGCTAAATCATCAGCGCTACCAATGCGTGTGAAAATACGATCAATAGGTCCTAGTTGTGCGTGTTGCGCAGGCACAAAACTTCCCATATAAGCCATAATCACAATGAGTGCGGTTTGTCGCATGTAAGTCGATTTACCGCCCATATTAGGCCCGGTAATAATCAATAAGCGTTGTGTATGCGTTAAACAAAGATCGTTGGCTATAAACGGCGCTGTTGCGTTTTGTTCCACAACCAGATGCCTTCCTTGTTCAATATGAATACAAGTTGTGCTTGTAAATTCAGGACAATTTAAATGCAAGCTCTGCGCGCGCTCACTTAGATTAACTAATACATCAATTTCAGCAAGTGCTTTTGATAACTGTTTTAATTCTAAAACATGCGTGATTAAATGCATCAGAACTTGTTCATAACAAATTTTTTCTAATGCAAGTGCACGTGCGGTTGCGCTTAAAATTTTATCTTCGAAGTTTTTCAGTTCATCACTGATAAAACGCTCGACATTTTTTAACGTTTGTCTGCGTTGATAATGTTTCGGCGCATGCAAGGCTTGTGCACGTGATATTTCAATATAAAATCCATGAATACGATTGTATCCGACTTTCAAAGTACTTAAGCCCGTAGCCAGACGTTCTTGTTGTTCTAATTTTAATAAAAACGTACTATGATCATCGCTTAGCGCGCGAAGTTCATCTAATTCCTCATTAAAGCCTGTGTTAATCACGCCTCCGTCACGCAAGACCGCAGCTGGCTCAGGTAATATGGCATTTTCTAAATATTGATATAAAGCGCTTAAATCAAGTAACTGGTTTTTTAATTGTTCTAAGCGTGAAGACTTTGTTAATAATGTTTTTATTTCAGGAACATTATTTAAGGTTGTGCGCAATTGCACCAAATCCCGAGGCCGTGCTGACTTCAATGCAATGCGCGCGATAATGCGTTCAATGTCGCCAATTTGTCGTAAAGTATCTTGCAAAGCTGGCGTTTTTTCATCATTTAATAATGCTTTAATTGCATCTTGTCTGGCTGTTAAAATTTTTGTATCTAACACAGGATGAATAAGCCAGCGTCTTAATAAACGCGCACCCATGCGTGTGGCTGTTTTATCCAATACATCAATCAATGTGCCACTTTGTTGGCCACGTAAGTTTTCTAATAATTCTAAATTTTGTTGGGTGGTTTTATCTAAACGTAAATAATGTTCAGGTAGATAAGTTGTTAAGGGATTAATATGAACCGCTTGCGCTTTTTGCGTCTCATCAATGTATTTTAATAATGCTTGCGCTGCATTACCTTCAAACCAATTATCGGGTTTTTGAATAGGTGCATAAAGGTTTAGTTTGACGCGTGAACTTATTAAGATTTCTTTAGGACTAAAACGATCTAACTCCAATTGCAATTGGGCTTTGTCATCGGTATGCCAAATAAAAAATTCACCGCTGCTTAAATCCAATAATGCCAAATGCCATTGATGATCGCGAAAATCAATGGCTGCACAATAATTTTCGGTGTGATTATCTAATAATGCTTCATCAGTCACAGTCCCAGGTGTAAGTATGCGCATCACTTCACGCTTAACAGGTCCTTTAGAAGTTTTGGGATCACCGATTTGTTCACAAATCGCAACCGATAATCCTTGTTTAAGGAGCTTAGCTAAATAAGCTTCTGCAGCATGATAGGGGACACCCGCCATAGGAATAGGCTCACCTGCAGATTGTCCGCGTTTGGTAAGTGTTATACCCAATAATTGCGAAGCGCGAATGGCATCATCGTAAAACAATTCGTAAAAATCACCCATGCGGTAAAACAATAAATGATCCGCGTGCTGCGCCTTCATGGCTAAATATTGTTGCATCATCGGGGTGTGTGCTGATAAGTCCATTTTTTTTCACTTATATTAAAAAATTTTTGTTATTTGACCATAGATTAGTAGTAATTGGTAGATTAAGGAAATATTAAGATCTATGCAATTTGGTCGACATAACTTGATTGAATATTTTAAATTATTTTTTAGGAGTGGTGGATGTTAGACCCTATAAGCTTTACACAAAATATAAAAAATTTAGCAGGTGTTAGAAAATCTGATCAATTACAACCAGAATTGCAATTAGTGTTAGATAATTATAAACAATACTACACAAAGTATAAAAATGCCGCTGCTGGAACAGCAGCAAAAGATTATTATGCACTGCGTGTTAATAAGCTCGAAGAATGGCTTTCAGATAGTGAGAAATTTAAAGGTTTGATCACTGCAATTGATCAAGTCAAAACAAAGAATTTAACTTTTTACGCAAAAGAAGATATTTCAGGCTTGAAGAATCTTTTAAACTATATGGGCATATTATGTGAAGATGAAATAATTCAGGCCTCAGAAAACCTTTATGGCATGTTGGCTTTGCTTGATATTATTACTGCACAAAAAGACCAAAATGAACTGAATACGATGGTGGTTGATTTTAAAAGATACTTTGTTCACGATGAGGAATTACAACGCGTCAATATCGACGTAATACCTGATAATTTAGCGCCTACAGTATACGCCTCGACAATTTATAGTAGACTGGCTGAATTATCCTCTGGAAAGCTGCCTTATATTTATGAGGTTTTTGAAAAAAAATGGGGAGCAAATTATTTTAGCAAAGCCATGACTAGAAGTCGGTCTTTAACAACTGTCGCGTTAACATTTACCACGGCTTTTTTGCCTGAATGGTTAAAAGCATTAAGTATGAGCTCAGGTTCTAGGCGATCAAGTAGAATTTCAAGTACAGGACTTACTTCATCTCCTAGCAGTAACCAGTCTTTATCAAATATATCGCGCTCCAATAGCAGTTCTTCTTCTAATTCTAATGTAATATAGTATTTTATGGAGGGTGTAAATATGTCATACACACAAGGACTGCTGTCGTTGACCCAACAGGTCAGTACTTATTTACGTGCGCAAAAAATAACTGTATGCACTGCAGAATCATGCACCGGAGGTTATTTGGCACAAATGTTAACAACTTTGCCTGGAAGTTCGGATTGGTTTGATTGCGGGTTTGTTACTTACAGTAATTCATCTAAACAAAAATTATTAAATGTTCCTGAAAATACTATTTTAAAACATGGTGCAGTCAGTGAACAAGTTGCTATCAGTATGGCTCAAGGTGCATTAGATCAAAGTAGCGCTGATTTAGCCATTGCGATCACAGGTATTGCAGGTCCTACTGGTGCAACTGCAGATAAATCTGTGGGAACAGTTTGGTTTGCTTGGCAATTACGTGAAAGAGATGCCATTACAAGGTGCGAACATTTTTTAGGCGATAGAACAGCGATTCGCGAGCAAGCGGTTGCTAAAGCTTTGGGAATGATTCTACAAATTCAATGATTCTAGAAAAGGTATTCCAGCAAGAATAACGCCTGCTAATGTAATCATAGTAATCAAGATTGTAGTAGTTGATTTGTGAACATACGCTTTTAATTCATGCCGAACGTCTTTGATTTCAGAACGAACTTTCTGAAACTCGGCGTGCATTTCGGCTTTTGTAGCGACTTGAGATAAAAGTGTTTGAATGTTAGTCATTTGCGCCTCGTTGATGGCTTCTGCTTGTTTTTGGTTAAAACCTGCTTCTACCAATAGTTTAACACATTTAAACGTATCAAAATACATTAATGTCATTTTTTCATCCTGCATAATAATATTATTTGCGTCATTCTATAACTTATCAATTCTCAATTGCAATATTTTGTAAAAATATAGGCGCTTTTGTTTTTTTATGTGATAATGATATTTTCACACAAGGAGAAGCAAGAGATGGAAAGCAATAAACAAAAAGCCTTAAGTGCAGCACTCACGCAAATTGAACGCCAATTTGGTAAAGGTTCAATCATGCGCATGGGTGATGCTGAAAATATTCCTGATATTGAAGCAATTTCTACCGGTTCTTTAGGATTAGATATTGCCCTTGGTTTAGGCGGATTACCGCGCGGGCGAATTGTAGAAATTTATGGCCCTGAATCTTCTGGTAAAACCACATTAACATTGCAAACCATTGCTCAATGTCAAAAAATGGGTGGCACCGCTGCATTTGTGGATGCGGAACATGCGCTTGATCCAAAATACGCTGAAAAATTAGGCGTGAATATGGATGATTTGTTAGTTTCACAGCCTGACACGGGTGAACAAGCCTTAGAAATCACTGATATGCTAGTACGTTCTGGCGCGGTAGATTTAATTGTAATCGACTCTGTTGCTGCATTAACGCCCAAAGCTGAAATTGAAGGTGAGATGGGCGATAGTCATATGGGTCTACATGCACGCTTAATGTCACAAGCATTGCGTAAACTGACAGGCAACATTAAACGCTCTAACACTTTGGTTGTATTCATTAACCAAATTCGTATGAAAATTGGTGTGATGTTCGGTAGCCCTGAAACAACAACTGGCGGTAACGCACTGAAATTCTACGCATCTGTTCGTTTAGATATTCGTCGCATAGGCGCGATTAAACAAGGCGAAGAAGTCATCGGTAGTGAAACCCGCGTTAAAGTTGTTAAAAACAAAGTGGCGCCACCATTTCGCGAAGCGAAGTTTGATATTCTTTATGGTGAAGGCACTTCACGTGAAAGTGAATTAATTGAATTGGGTGTTGAACATAATTTAATTGATAAATCCGGCGCTTGGTATAGTTATCAAGGTACACGTGTGGGTCAAGGTAAAGAAAATGTGCGTCAATACTTGAAAGAACATCCTGAAATGGCCGCTGAAATTGAAAAAACCTTGCGTGATAAATTATTATCCACTGCAAATGTCAAACAAGCTGTGCGTGCAGGTGCTTCTGTTGAAGAAGATGACATGGTGCTTGAGGACTAAAATGAAAAGCTCGGAAATTAGAGAAAAATTTTTAAATTATTTTAAAGAGCATGGCCACACTATTGTAGCTAGCAGCTCTCTAATTCCGGGCAATGATTCTACTTTGTTGTTTACCAATGCCGGCATGGTGCAGTTTAAAGATGTTTTTTTAGGCGAAAAACGTGCATACAATCGTGCCACGAGTTCTCAGCGTTGCGTACGTGCTGGCGGTAAACACAATGATTTAGAAAACGTCGGTTATACCGCACGTCATCATACTTTTTTTGAAATGTTAGGTAATTTTAGCTTTGGTGATTATTTTAAACGCGAAGCGATAGGTTTTGCTTGGCGGTTTTTAACGGAAGAATTAAAACTGCCCAAAGAAAAATTATGGGTGACTGTTTTTGTAGACGATCAAGAAACTGCTGATATTTGGATTAACGACTTTAATATTGATCCCAAGCGTTTATCGCGCTGCGGTGAAAAAGATAATTTTTGGTCTATGGGTGATACTGGACCTTGTGGTCCTTGTACTGAAATATTTTATGATCACGGCCCAGAAATTCCGGGCGGCCCTCCAGGCTCTCCTGATGAAGATGGCGATCGTTATATTGAAATTTGGAATTTGGTTTTCATGCAATATAACCGTGATGCCAGCGGAAAGTTGACACCTTTGCCTAAACCTTCAGTTGATACCGGTATGGGGTTAGAGCGTATTTCTGCTGTGATGCAAAGTGTGCACAGTAATTACGAAATTGATATTTTTGCAAATTTAATTAAAGATATTGCTGCTATTACCCATACTAAAGATTTAACGCACATTTCTCTTCGCGTCATTGCTGATCATATTCGCTCCACTTCTTTTTTAATTGTAGACGGAGTGCGTCCCTCCAATGAAGGACGTGGTTATGTTTTACGTCGTATTATTCGCAGAGCTGTCAGGCACGGCAATCAATTAGGTATGCGAGAGCCATTTTTTTATCGGGTAACACAATCATTGGTAAAACAAATGGGTGAAGCTTATCCAGAACTTGCAAAAGCACAATCCACGATCGAGCGCGTCTTAAAACAAGAAGAAGAACAATTTGCACGCACGCTGGATCAAGGTTTAAACGTATTAGAAGACTCTTTGAAAAAAATATCCGGCAATGAAATTCCGGGCGAAATTATTTTTAAATTATATGACACGTACGGCTTCCCTGTAGATTTAACAGGTGATATTGCCCGTGAGCGACAAATGACTTTAGACATCCAAGGTTTTGAACGTTTAATGCAAGAGCAACGGACCAAAGCACAAGCCGCTAGTCAATTTGGTACACAAGCTTTATTAACCAGTGATGCACACACAGAATTTACGGGCTACCATACTTTGAGCGAATTTACTAAAATTCACGAACTATTTGTAGATGGCAATCCGGTTGAAAAAATCCATGCGGGCCAAAGCGCTGCCGTTATTTTAACGCAAACACCATTTTATGCTGAATCAGGCGGTCAAGTTGGTGATGTCGGCGAATTGGTTTGTAAACATGGTTTATTTAAAGTCATTGATACTCAAAAATCTGCACATGCGATCATTCACCATGGGACTTTAATTGAAGGCGCATTATCTGTAGGTGACGCCTTGCAAGCCGTGGTTGATTTAAATAAACGTAAAGCTACAGCATTAAATCATTCAGCAACTCATTTATTGCATGCCGCATTAAAACAAATTTTAGGCGAGCATGTGATGCAAAAAGGATCATTAGTTACACCTGAGCGTTTACGTTTTGATTTTACCCATTTTGAACCTATGACCAGCGCTCAGATTATTCAAGCTGAAAATTTAGTCAATGAAAAAATTCGTGAAAATGCGCGCGCTGAAATTAAAGTTATGAACACAGAAGATGCCCTGCAATCAGGCGCCACAGCATTATTCGGTGAAAAATACGGCGAAAATGTCCGCGTATTAAATATGAATGAAGGTTTCTCGATAGAACTTTGCGGCGGCACGCACGTAGAATCTAGCGGCGAAATTGGTTTATTTAAAATTGTTTCCGAATCAGGCTCTGCTGCGGGTGTGCGCCGTATTGAAGCATTAACGGGGCAGGGTGCTTTAGACTTTTGCCAAGAGCAAATTTATAATTTACAGACAACGTCACAATTGTTAAAAACCAATCCGCAAGAATTGTTAACTAAAGTTCAACAATTATTAGATAAAAATAAAACACTTGAAAAACAAGCGCAACAATTTTCCGCGCAATTAAGCAAATCACAAGCAGGCGATTTACTTCAAAATGTGCAAGAGCTTAATGGTTTTAAAGTATTAACATCTATACAAAATGATGCAAAAATTCTCCGCGATCAAATCGATGATTTAAAATCTCGTGAGCCTTTAATCGTGGTCTGTTTAGCAGCCATTGAAAATGAGAAAATTACGCTTGCTGCAGGCGTAGGCAAAAAAGCCCAAGATAAAATTTCAGCCGTTGATTTAGTTAATCATATCGCTGCACAGTTAGGTGGAAAAGGCGGTGGGCGCGCAGATTTTGCCCAAGCCGGGGCTCAGGGTTCGAAAGCGCAATTAGAACAAGCATTAGAAAGTGCAACAGCTTGGCTAAAAGGAATCTAGCATGAAACAACTTGATTTAAGTTCTTTAGAAAAAGCGATAAAACAATTAGAAGAAAGTTTACGTTATTACCATTCTGATTTAGTGCAAAATGATCCAGGTTTAATTTTACAATTACGCGCTGCAACCATCCAGGCTTTTGAGTTTACTTATGAGTTATCTTGGAAAATGCTCAAACGTTATCTGGAATTAACCGAACCTAATCCTCAGGAAATTGATAGTTTATCATTTGCTGATTTAATTCGAACAGGGAATGAGAAGGGCTTACTGATGTCTGATTTGCGTGAATGGAAAGTTTATCGAAATGAACGCAGTATCACGAGCCATACTTACGATGAAGGAAAAGCGGCTATGGTTTTTGCGCAAGTGCCGCAATTTTTAAAGGAAGCACAATATTTATTCCAGCAATTAAAAAAACGTTCACAATAATGCTTGATATACTCCCAGAAGATAAATTAATTATTCTACAAATTCTTAAGCGTCATTTGCCAGTGAGCGCTCAAGTCTGGGTATTTGGATCTCGTGCTAAAAGTAATGCAAAACCATACTCAGATTTAGATTTAGCCATTGATTTAAATGGGGAGACTTTATCTTTACAATTATTGGCTAATTTAGCATTTGACTTTGAAGAGTCTGATTTGCCTTACAAAGTCGATATAGTAGACTGGAATGCGATTGATACCACATTTCAAGCACGTATCCGGATTGATTGTCAGGCACTTGATTTATAGCCTTGAGCTTACCCCCTATATCGATTATTCTACAAGATTAACTTTTTAATTTAGGTTGGTCATGACGTTAATAGTACAAAAATACGGTGGTAGCTCCATGGGCAGTTTGGAGCGTATTCAGCATGTGGCGAGGAAAGTTTTTGCGGCCAGTCAAAAACAACCCGTCGTGGTGGTTGTGTCTGCTATGCAAGGCGAGACAGACAGATTACTTACTTTGGCTAAAACTTTAAGTGAAAAACCAGACGGCCGTGAGCTGGATGCTTTATTAGCCAGTGGTGAACAAATCAGTAGTGCTTTATTAGCCATTGCCTTAAATGAATTAGGTGCAAAAGCGCGCTGTTATAATGGCGCGCAAGTCCCAATTTTGACGGATAGTATTCATACCAAAGCGACGATTACGCATATTGATACTGATAATATTCATCGTGATTTAAAAAATGGTTTTATTGTTGTGGTTGCTGGATTCCAAGGTGTTGATGAACATGGACATTTAACAACTTTAGGTCGGGGTGGTTCTGATACCTCAGCGGTCGCATTAGCTGGTGCTTTAAAAGCACTCGAGTGTCAAATTTACACCGATGTTGCGGGAGTTTATACCACAGACCCGCGTATAGTGCCGCAAGCACGTTTATTATCTCACATTACTTTTGAGGAAATGTTAGAAATGGCTAGCTTAGGCGCCAAAGTCTTACAGATCCATTCCGTAGAATTGGCAGGGCTCTATCAAGTGCCCTTAAGGGTATTATCGACTTTCGAAGAGGGTGCTGGCACGTTGATTGCTTTAGAGGAAGGACTTATGAAACATTCAGTAGTATCGGGAATTGCATTTAATAGAGATGAAGCTAGAGTGGGCATTTTGGGTATTCCAGATGCCCCTGGTATTGCGGGACAAATTTTAGGCGCTGTGAGTGGGCTTAATATTGATGTAGATATGATTGTTCAAAACACGAGTGTGGAAGGTTTATCAGATTTATCTTTCACCGTGCATAAGAATGACTATAATACCGTAATGGAAGTATTGCAGGAGAAAGCGAAAGCTTTAAATGCACGTGGCGTTCATGGCGATCGTCATGTAGCGAAAATATCCTTAGTGGGCGCAGGCATGCGTTCAAGACCAGGGGTCGCTACGCAAATGTTTGAGGTTTTAGGTCAAGAAGGGATAAATATTCAGTTGGTTTCCACATCAGAGATAAAGATTTCGGTGTTAGTGGACGAAAAGTATATAGAGCTTGGCGTGCGTGCGTTGCATAGCGCTTTTAGCTTAGATAAACCGCCAGAAATTGAGCGGCTGAAATAGAGCCTTGCATCAAGGACTTAAGGAGAAAACGATGCTAATTTTGACTAGAAGAATCGGTGAAACACTGATGGTAGGTGATAATGTTTCCATTACAGTATTGGGTGTTAAAGGCAACCAAGTGCGTATTGGCGTTAATGCACCTAAAGAGGTATCAGTACACCGTGAAGAAATTTATCAACGCATTCAACGTGAAAAAGGTCAAGGTGGCGAGACTCCTCATTCTACAGAAGAATAACATGCGTCATTATTATAAAAATATAGGATTGTTAATAGGCTTAATCTTTGTGTTGCCGGTATTTGCTTATACAGATCCCAGTGCAGTAACGAATACTGATATATCAAATGAGGCAGATAAAGGACAACTCTCTGGGTTTCAATTACCGCCTGTTGATATGGAAGATCAACCTTTACCTTTGCA
>JBAZWD010000011.1:57569-76728 GCA_041660525.1 Legionellales bacterium
GATTATCCAGCCGGTATGCAAATGCCACAAACAGTATTTGCCCCAGGCCAAACTCCGGCTACAGCAGGGTCTCAAGCACCATTGAATGTACATCTTCAATTAAGCTTCACCCAGACTATGGATGATAGTGTGGTATTAATGTACCAATATTATTATACGGATACACGCCGTAATCCTTGGGTGGGAGAAATGACCTTCACCAATAATAATATTGATCAATCTGTGCAGCTTCAAAGAGCGCCTGCTGTGAATAGCATGTTATTATTTTTGCGTCCATCTGGTTATGGATCAGCTGAATGTATTACGGTTGATGGTGAACCCACCATTCCTAATAATGTAACCAGTGTTCAAGTCATTGGTACCACAGATGCTGACGGTAATTATCTTTGCCAATTAGTTATTGGATAATCGCTCAATGATTATCGGAATCGGCACAGATTTAGTTAAAATTTCCCGTATTGAAAATAGTTTAAATCGCTTTGGCGAATCTTTTGCCAAACGTATTTTAACCACAGATGAATTTCAAATTTTTTTACAACATAAAAATCAAGCCACTTATTTAGCTTCGCGCTTTGCTGTTAAAGAAGCATTTGTAAAAGCTTTAGGCACGGGTTTTACCCAAGGCCTACGTTTTTCGCATATTGGTGTTGCCAATAATAAAGAAGGAAAACCCGAATTGGTTTTTTCAGATAAAGCCGATTTGTTAGTAAAAGAAAAAAAAATACGCAGTTCACATCTGAGCATTACTCATGAAAAAGATTATGCGCTGGCTTTTGTCGTATTAGAAAGCTGAAGTGCTGTTTGCGCCAAACGTTTTCCCAAAGCTTTACATAAAACACTTTCAGCTTCGGAAATAGGTTTATCACTGCGTGGTCCTGCCAAATGCGAAGCGCCATAAGGCGTGCCGCCTTCAGCTGTCGTCGTAAGTTCAGGCTCTGTGTAAGGAATCCCAAGAATTAACATACCATGATGTAATAACGGCAACATCATGCTTAATAACGTTGTTTCTTGCCCACCGTGCATGCTGGCGGTTGAAGTAAATACAGCTGCGGGCTTTCCGACTAAATTTCCGCCCATCCATAAACCACTGGTCGAATCTAAAAAACTTTTTAAAGGTGCAGCCATATTGCCAAAACGGGTAGGGCTGCCTAAAACTAAGCCGTTACAATTTTTTAAATCATCTAAAGTCACAAACGCTGCGCCTGTTTCAGGCAAGGGAGATGTTTTATCTTCAGGCACGGTGCGAATTTGTGCTTGGACACCCGAAACAGATTCTATGCCACGCGCAATTAATTCCGCCATTTTTTGTGTGGCGCCGTAACGTGAATAATACAGAACTAATATTGTAATCATGGTTGTAGTATAATGGAAAAATAAAATAAATTCAGAAATTAGTAAACGTATCATCCCATATTTTAAGTTGACTGATTAATGACTAGTCAAGTTAACATACCTTCACAAACATAGATTGCTCTACTTAGTAAAACAAGGAAATTGACATGCAAAAAGAACATGAAAAAGAAAAAGGTGCAGAACAAAAAGAAGTGATTGACAATACCCAAAAAAATATCAGCGTTTCAAGTAGCAGTGCTTCTAGTTCTATTATGTTGAATTCGTCACAAGCAAATCAGATTATTTCACCAAAACCTGTTGTCAATCCTGCTGATGTTGCTAAATTTTTAAAGCTGGTCGCAGAAGGAGAAGAAGACCAAGCGGAAGCTATGCTAAAAGCCAATAAAGATTTAGCAAAAGCCTCAGGCGATGTTACCGATCTGTCTAAACGGGATTTTAAAAATATCACTGGATTTCAATATGCAGTCTGGGGCCTGGATTGCCGTATGTGGACAATGATCCAAAAATATTTACCTGAAGAAGATGCTTATCAACAAATCAAAGCAGCTGAACAAGGTTCTTGGGTTGTCACTCATAAAACTGATGCCCGTCAACTTATTCAGAATTTAGAGGCTGCTTTACAAAAGTGCATTAATTTATATGGAAATTTGAAATTGGCTGAAGGCGATCAGGTTTTGGTAAAAGAAGTTGGCGGACTCCAGTCGCGCCTTCCCGCGAATGTGGTGAATGAATACTGTAACCCCGTTAATTCATTTAATCCCTGCCCGAACTTTACAGTTGTTGGCGCGTTACCACGTTCGAGAAAAACTGATGAAGGTGAGTGGTTTACTTGTCAGCCGAACGGTGATGTTTTAGGAGAAAAATTCGCTTATTGCCGAGGGCATAGTGCGCAAGCGGTTGCGTGGAAGGCGGACTGGTTTCCTCCGGCCAATATGTTGCGTCCCGACGCAGTGTCTGTTCGTGCTTTATTAAGTGCAAGGACGAGCCAACACGATAAACTTATCACTGATTTAACAAAAAATTACACCCAAAAGTTAGGCGCAAGCTTTAAGTAGTAGACTGGAAAAATGAATAATCTATGTAAAAAAATCAAAGTCACAGGCCGCGTGCAAGGCGTATTTTTTCGCGCATTTACGCAAAAAACAGCGCAGGATTTACAATTAAACGGTTGGGTGCAAAATCAAGAAGACGGTAGTGTATTGGTATTTGTTTGTGGCGAGATTGATAAATTAGATTTATTTATCAACGCGCTGCGAAAAGGCCCGCCTGCTTCACGGGTAATGGATTTACACATAGCCCCAGCAGACTATCAAGCATTAACCGATTTTACGATAAAGTAGTTAACCAATAAACCGTAGCTGATACCGCTAAAATGATTAACACTAGGGCGGTGATGCCATCGACCATATCATCAGATAAGCCGGGTTTAGTTTGCGTAGGTTCAGACATATTAAGCTCCATCACATTTGAGAATCTGCTCATTATAGTATTAAAATGCCCGTATGCTCAACTTTTTCGCTTACACATCAGAAATTTTAAATTTGCATGTTGAATATCCTACAATTGCTTGATAGTTCACGGATCTGTCACCCCGCAAAAACTGCGTCTATGGCGTTTTTTAGAATATCATTGCATCACGCAGTTTTGTGCGGGGTCCGGTAAGTGCACCTGGCAAATGACAGCAAGTATTTTGCCAGACCCCGCACAAAATTCCGCGAGAAATAGGTGTTCTAATTACCAAGATGGCGGAATTTTTGCGGGGTGACAGATCCGTGATTCTTAAATTTAGCGTGATAGAATCGAGCATTTGAAGGATATTCAACATGCAAATTTAAAATTGCTGCTTACATATTTAAAAACGGTCTAACCTTATCCAAGGTTTCTTGATACTCCAAATCAGCCTGTGAATCTTTAACGATACCACCGCCACCCCAGAAATAAAGATGATTATCATTAATGACTATGGTGCGTATTGCAATGTTGGTATCCATTTGGCCATTAAAATTAATATACCCGATGCTGCCGCAATAAATATGGCGTTGGTGGGGTTCAAATTGATCAATAAGCTCCATAGCACGAATTTTAGGTGCGCCGGTAATGGAGCCGCCAGGAAAACAATCTCGCAATAAATCTATCGGTTGTTTATCTGCACGCAATTGTCCGCACACCGTACTGACGAGATGATGAACATTAGTAAAACTTTGTAGCTCGCATAATTTTGCAACATGAACAGAACCTGTAATACAACTTTTACCTAAATCATTGCGCATCAGATCAACGATCATAATATTTTCCGCACGATTTTTTTCACTGTTTAATAACGTTTGTGCAGCTTGTTGATCTAAGATGGGATCGCTTTCGCGTTTTGCCGTGCCTTTAATAGGCATAGTGATCACTTCGCGATTATTTACGGTTAGAAAACGCTCTGGCGAGCAACTTAAAATTGCACCTTGCGGCATAGGAATATATGCTGAAAAAGGAGCGGGATTTTTTTCACGTAAATGTTGGTATAAATCCCAAGGATTTTCATCAAAAGTAGACTGCCAGCGTTGTGCGAAGTTAATTTGGTAGGTATCGCCTTGATTAATGTGTTGCATAATTTGTGTGAATTTTTCGCTGTATTGATCTTGTGTTAAATTGCTGCGCCTGTTATCCCCAGAGGGCGAAAGATTTTTCGCCCCTACGGATGGTGGATTATCCACATATAATGAATCGCCACTATCCGTAGGGGCGAAAAATCTTTCGCCCTCTGGGGATGCTGAGGTTAATCTATTTTTAATTTCATGCCAATTTTCTGGGCAGCGATCTTTAGGTGGCATTAACAAATAAGTTTTCTTTTCCAAATGATCCACTATCACCGCCCATAAATAAATGCCTACTGACATATCGGGCAAAGTAATATCATGAATGACAGTATCGGGTAGTTCCTCTAAACGCTGCTTTAAATCATAAGCAAAATAACCCAAAGCTCCACCGTTAAACGGTAAATGGGAATTGAACGCGGAATGTAACGCCAATTGTTGTTTAACTAAAGAAAAAGGATCAGCATCGCTTTGAATGGTGCCTTTAGGGCTGGTGATGGTTGTTGTTTTTCCATAGGTTGTTAAATGTGAATAGGGTTGCGCGCTTAAAATATCGTAGCGGCCCAGCGTGCTTGCAGGCTTACAACTATCTAAAAAAACAGGCCAAGCTTCATTGCTGATTTGTTCAAAATAAATACAGCTATTTTCGTAATAGGGCAATTCAGTGAGATAAGAGGTCGACATGAGTCAATTATGCCTCAGTTTTTCATATTTTGTCAGTAAAAACTGTCAATCTTCTAAAATTTTGACTATAAATACAATTACATAATAATAAAATAATATATGGTTAACTAACATTAGAGGTGGTACCATGATTCGTGTAGGTGATGAAGGCAGGAAAAATGTTGGTCTTGTAGATTCCATGCAAAACCATGCAGGTTTGCGTTTAGTGGGATATCTATTTTTTGTGATTTTTTTAGCTCAGGCCTTATGGATCTATCCCGCTTATCAAAAGTTTGAGCAACAAGAGTTGAATCGTTTAGGTTATACGGGCTTGGCTATTGTTGAAACCTTATTAACCCTAAATTCCGCAAATATTACCTCTGAAGAGTTAAAATCTTTAGGCGATACTCTAAGCCTAAATACCCCTCTAAAAGGTGCACGCGTTTATGATTTTAACGGGACATTAATCACTGAATTTGGTGAACTTCCTATGCACGAGGCTGCTGAGCTTCAAAAACCCATAGAAGAAGGTAATCGGATTGAAATGGCCTGGGCGCCCCAAAATGCATTCACAGATTACTTAATTATTGCGCGTCTTGACAATAGTTATGTGAAAACTGCGGTCAATAACTTCCTAAGCTTTTTGCTTAAAATGGTTTTCAGCGTGACCTTTGTTTCTACTTTACTCCTCATGTGGCTATTGCGTAATCCAGGTTTTCGCCCTTGGTTGCAAAAAATAACCGGTATTGATCAATTAAAAGCCTCCCGCAAAGTACGTTAATTGTTATAATATATCCTTTGTATTCAACGAAGGAGCATTTTTCATGAGCATGCCCATGCGCAGTGGTTTTTGTGGGGAAGTCGGATTAGCACAATTAGACACGCAAGTTAAGCTTTGTGGCTGGGTACATGCCAGACGCGATCACGGTGGCGTAATATTTATTGATTTACGCGACAAGAAAGGTTTAGTACAAATTGTTGTTCGCCCAGAAGATACAGTCCTTTTTGAATTAGCCGAAAGTCTACGCGATGAATGTGTCATCCAAGTGATAGGCACAGTTCATAAACGCCCCGCGGGTACTGAAAATGCCGATCGCTCAACCGGTCAAATCGAAGTCATTGCCAAAGATTTAATCGTACTAAACCGCGCAAAAACACCGCCGTTTACGCCGGATATGCAACAAAACATTAGCGAAGAAGTGCGCTTAAAATATCGCTATATCGATATTCGCAGACCTGCGATGTTAAAACAATTACAATTGCGCGCCAAAGTATTAAGCGTTATTCGCAACTTTTTAGAAACACGCGAATTCCTAGAAGTGGAAACGCCTTGTTTAACGCGTACGACCCCAGAAGGTGCGCGTGATTATTTAGTGCCTAGCCGTCACGTTCCAGGTTCATTTTATGCGCTGCCGCAATCGCCACAGATATTTAAACAATTATTAATGGCCGGTGGCGTGGATCGTTATTATCAAATCGTACGTTGTTTTCGCGATGAAGATTTACGTGCCGATAGACAACCTGAATTTACCCAATTAGATATCGAGATGTCGTTTATCGAAGAAAACGATATCATGAATTTAATGGAAGAAATGATTCGTACAGTATTTAAATCGATTTTAAATATTGATTTCCCCAATCCATTCCCACGCATGACGTATGAAGAAGCCATGCGCAGATTTGGTAGCGATAAACCCGATTTACGTAATCCTTTAGAATTAGTGGATATCGCAGATTTAGTAAAAGACGTTGATTTTAAAGTATTCGCAGAGCCTGCACATGATAAGCTTGGTCGTGTTGCAGTTTTACGTTTACCTAATGGGATTAATTTAAGCCGTAAAGAAATTGATGATTATACGCAATACGTCAGCCAATTTGGCGCAAAAGGTTTAGCGTATATTAAAGTCAATGATTTAGCGCAAGGTCTTGAAGGTTTACAATCACCGATTTTAAAATTCTTAACACCAGACGTGATTAATGCCATTTTAAAACGCACGCATGCACAAACAGGCGATATATTATTTTTCGGTGCGGATAAAGCCACAGTTGTCAGTGATGCTCTCGGTGGTTTGCGTTTACAATTAGGTCGCGATCGTAAATTAATTGATGAAAGTGTATGGAAACCTTTATGGGTCATTGATTTCCCAATGTTTTCTTATGATCCAGCCAAAGATACTTGGGATCCGATGCATCATCCATTCACAGCGCCTGTTGATTCTGATCCAAAAGCTTTGCAACATTCGCCCGGTAAAAGTATTTCCCGCGCTTATGATATGGTATTAAACGGTTCTGAGGTAGGGGGTGGATCTATCCGTATTCATGATTTGAATATGCAACTCGCTATTTTAGAATTATTACGTTTTTCCGACACCCAAGCCTGGGATACTTTCGGCCATTTATTAAATGCCTTGCAATTTGGCTGCCCACCACACGGTGGTTTGGCTTTTGGTGTCGATAGATTAATTATGCTAATGTCAGGTGCAAGTTCTATTCGTGATGTGATCGCGTTTCCAAAAACGCAAAGCGGACAATGTCCATTAACGAATGCGCCTGCAGAAGTACCCGATGAACAATTACGTGAACTAGGAATCCAAGTGAAGGTGAAAAAAGATGGCCGGACATAGTAAATGGGCGAATATTCAGCATCGCAAAGGCGCTCAAGATGCAAAACGCGGAAAATTATTTACTAAATTAATTCGCGAAATTACCACAGCTGCACGCATTAGTGGAGGTGATGAAAACTCTAATCCACGCTTACGTTTAGCGATGGATAAAGCATTCACTGCGAATATGTCAAAAGACATTATTACCCGCGCCATAAAACGTGGCGCCGGCGGTGAAGATGATAGCCAAATGGAAGAGATTACCTATGAAGGTTATGGTCCTGGCGGCGTTGCAGTGATGATTGAATGTTTAACCGATAATCGTAACCGCACCGTCGGTGAAGTGCGCCACGCATTAACAAAATCAGGCGGTAATTTAGGGACAGATGGTTCTGTTGCTTATTTATTCAACAAAACCGGTCAACTCATTTTTGCAAACTCTTATAACGAAGATGAAATCGTAGAAGCGGCATTAGAATCTGGCGCGATCGACGTGCAAACCATGGATGATGGTACATTTGATGTTCGCACCGCGCCCGAAGATTTCTCCGCCGTAAAAGATTTCATGCAAAATAAAAAATTAATTTCAGAAGTAGCTGAAATTACTTTTCTACCTAATTTGCATGCAAGCGTAGATGTAGAAACGGGTAAAAAAATCTTAGGATTGATTGATAAATTAGAAGATTTAGATGATGTGCAAAATGTCTACACGAATGCCGACATTCCGGACGAGAGTTATAATTCTAAATAATAATTTGACCTAGCACTTAAGTTATCATTACTTCTGCCGAATAAGTCCATATTATATGCATAATAAGGTCTTATATTTCAATCAGGAGTAAATAAATGAAAAAGCTACCCACAGAACAACAAATGATTAGCATGCTTAACGCTTTTGTGTTAGCAGGTAATTATGAAGGTTTTTCTAAAACTTGGAAAGCCTATAGGGATTTATATATTGCTAGCAAAGAAGCAGATGACGAAGTCAAAAATGCTAAAGATAAGCAAGCTAAAATTGCAGCTTTTGATAAAATCATTGCACCGACATTTTGGTATAACTACACAAATACTGAAATTACTTTAGAAAATAAAACCACATCGGCATTACATTTAGTTTGTCAAAAAGGTGATTTAGTTTGGTTTAATTTTATATTAGAATTTTTACCGCCAGAGTCTGTTAAATTTTTATTAGAACAGCAGGATTCTGATGGAAATACCGTCGCGCATATTGCCGCGCAGCATGAGCAGGCCTCATTTATACGTAAATTACGCGAAAATAAAGTTGATTTTAAGATCAAGAACAAAGCAGGATTCACTGTAACTGACGTCATTTCAAAAAAAGGTCCTGAACTTATGCAAGTTGTGGAAGATTATGTATCTGCATCTGCTAATAATTCCGCTCCTGCAAGTCTAGTTACTACTACAGTTCTAGAAGAAAAAGCAGTAAGTCCTATTGCAGCCGCAAAAATTGCGTTTACTGGATCAATGATTGCCTTAATTAAAAATCAAACTCAAACGAGTAGTTGTCAGGCAATAATAGACAAATTCTTTAAAGCAATACCTACTTCCACGCAGAATGTGCAAGCTATTGCCACCATCAGACAAAAACATTTAGAAGAATTATGGCATGAATTTTTAACTCAAGCAGTTGATTGGCCAGTGGAGCTTGGTTATTTTTCACACAGTAGCGATACAATTTCGATGACACCTGTGCAAGCAGCTGCTTATTATGGCAAGGAAGATATACTCGATTATTTATTAACGCAATGTCCTGCTAGATATAGAGCTAAAGTCATCAACACACAAGTGAATGATACGACGGCATTACAACATGCCATAAAACAAGGCCATTTATTTGCTGTTAACACGCTGTGTAATTATAATGCGCATTCTAATGTTAATGATATTGAAACATTAGCAAATTTAACTACTAATGTAGAGATCAAAGATGTGCTCAGAGGGTTAATTAAAACACCATCTTCAAATTTGGGGCAACCTTTTTATACTGTTGAGGTAAATAAAGAATCAAAAGAAACTCAAGATACGATGACGATGATTGGTAAGCAAAATGCCGAAAAAGAAGTAGATCTTATACCTAAAAATCGAAAATTATTGGCGAGCCAAAAATATACCATGGCCGTTTTAGATATAGCCATAACAAATCTGGATCAAGAAATAAATAAAATGTCAGCAAATAGCTTTGAAAAAAATATATTGGCCTGGAGAATTAAAAACAAAGGTCTCAAAATAAAGCATCTCACCACTTTGCAAAGTTATTTTGCACTTACAAAAGACCAGTTGGCAGCTGTAATAGAAAACCAATGTCAGCATGCTATCGTTCCCGACAATTATTCTCATATATATGCCAGTATCCCAGAAAGTGCTTCTGCAAAGGATCTTACAGCTAATAACTATGCTAGTTTGGTGATTGCAGTATTTAAACAAGTTAATCCGGAGGAATACGCGCTGATGGTTGCCGGTGGCAGCTTTACTGGTGTTGGATTAGGGTCGCAACGTACATTGGATCTGGTGCAGGGTTTAACAAAAACCTCTGTTCCAGCTCAAGTCAAAGAGCGCGATTATGCTATTTTACTTTTAAATGAAAAATTAGATGCTTTATTAGCTGAGTTGCAACAATTAAGAGGGGACACAAAAGAAGAGCATAATCAGGATAATAAAAAGCAACCAACTACTCTTGCTGGTAAGCTCTTTTTAAGACCAGCTAATTTTGGCCTTAAAAATAATGAGATAAATACTAAAACCTTGAAAGCAGCTGGATTATATAAACTAATTCACCTATTGCAAGATTCAAAGGATTTTGAATTTAGCGTTAATGAAATCGTAAGTAAATATAAAAAAGTGTACAAAACAGAATACGAGAATGCCATTAAAAAAGGTATGGGAACTGGACTTAGCGAAACAGAAAAATTGATTGAGCAATTGGAAAAATATAAGGCTAAAGATCCTATTGCAGCAGCTCAAGCAACAGATACAAAAAAGAAAACAGGTTCATTTAGGGAAAAATATAAAAAACCGTCGATGGCTTTTATGACCCCGACTTAATATGTGTTAAGATACTAAAAAGGATCACGTGATTAAGGACATCTCATGCATCGCATTCTCGGCATTGATCCCGGCTCGCGTAAAACCGGGTTTGGGATCATTGAAATCATCAAAAACCAACCGCACTATATCGCCAGCGGTGTGATTAAATTAGATTCGGATGATTTATCCCAGCGCCTCGAGCGCATTTTTACTGATTTACAAACGATCATTAAACAATACCAACCCACAGTCGTTGCAGTGGAAGAAGTATTCATGTCCAAAAATGCCAATTCAGCTTTAAAGTTAGGACAAGCCCGTGGCGCTGCCATTACTGCTGTGGCTATTCATCAATTGCCAGTTGCAGAATACGCTGCGCGAAAAATTAAACAAGCGATTACAGGTTATGGCCAAGCAGAAAAACAACAAGTACGCCTTATGGTCATGAGTTTATTAAATCTTAATAAACAGCCTCAAATTGATGCTTCTGATGCCTTAGCTGTAGCTTTATGTCATTTTCATAGCCATGGAGTTTGACAAAATAGGATTGCAGCTATAAACTAGTCTAATAAACTGGTTTATAAAAAAGGGGGCTTTCATGGAAACCATAGGTATGTTTGAGGCCAAAACTCATTTGCCCGAAATTATCCGCAGTGTGCAAAATGGCCAAGAATACTGTTTAACTAATCGTAATAAAGCAGTTGCTTTTATCATACCGGTAGAGCATTATTATCAAAATAAAAATCAAGATATCATAGCGCAATTAAAACAATTAAAAAAACGTGCGCCATTGGGTAATGCCCAAGAAATAATTAACATGCGGGATGAAGGCAGAAAATGAATCGTTGTTTAGTGATAGATACTTCTTTTATTATGGCAGATTTGTTGCCAGATGAGTCTGGCATAGATATCGATTTGGCATTGTATGATATTCATGTTCCGGCATTATTTTATTTAGAATGTATGAATGTTCTCAATGTTGCATTAAAACGTAAAAGAATTAAACAAGAGGATTATCAAGAGTATTTACAAATATTAAAGCAGTTTCCTTTAAGCGTAGATAAATTCTCAGCAGGGTCTGAGTCTTTACATTTAATTGGTAAATTATCACAACAGTTTGATTTATCCACTTACGATGCGGCTTATTTGGAATTAGCCCTTCGCTTAGGCGCAAAATTAGCCACGCTTGATAAAAAATTAAAGGCCGCAAGTATTAAAAATAATATTGAGGATAGTTAATAATGATCAGCCGTTTAACCGGAGTGTTACTCGAAAAACAACCCCCATATGTTCTAATTGATTTACAAGGCATAGGCTATGAAGTGCAAGTGCCGATGACAACATTTTATCAATTACCCGAAGTAAACCAAAAAGTAACCTTATATACACATTTTGTCGTACGTGAAGATGTGCAAGCTTTGTATGGTTTTCATGACGAAGAACATCGCAGTGTATTTCGGCAAGTGATTAAAACCAGTGGCATAGGGCCTAAAATGGGATTAGCAATTTTATCAGGAATGAATGCACAACAACTGATGCAGCATATTCAGCAACAAGATATTGCGATGCTGACCAAAATTCCAGGCATTGGTAAACGAACGGCAGAGCGTTTATTGGTTGAAATGCGTGATAAGTTTTCTGTTGATGTTCATCAACAATTTAATGGCCAATCAACAGACCCGCAACAAGAAGCGATCAGCGCTTTAGTAGCTTTGGGTTACCGCGCGCAAGATGCCGCGCGTTGCATTAAAGAATTGGCTAAACCCACACATACTAGCCAAGATCTGATTCGTTTTGCTTTGCAAAACTTGTAACCAAGCGCATGTAAATTAATAAACTATCTCAGTTTAATACAGGCTATTTGTTGTTCATGCCAGCCAATAAAGATTGCTTCTCATCAACAGTCTCTGCCTGGGAATTTTTGCTGAAAGTTTTCCATGCTCGAGTCACGCTGCCAACAGTAGCTGCAGGAGGCGCTGTGGCCAATTTAGTAGCATCCTCTTGAAATCCTTCCTTAAGAGTAACATAATCGGGATTACCAATAGAATTCCAAGAATCTGCTGACCTCTCTTTTGCAAACATTCCATATTGTTTTGTAACAAGATATTCAAAAACCTTTGCATAACCTTCAGCATATTTACCTTTAATTAAGCCGCAAATCTTCGTAACATTTTCTCTGTTATTATTGCTTGGGTTTACTTCATTAATCATCTCAACTAGAGCATTGATCATTTCTTGTTTTTGCTCTGGTGTTGCTTTTCCGTCTTCAAGTGCTGATAAAAACTCATCTAGATTGCCAATCTGTAATGCACGTTGGGCAGCGCCGTTTAGCACTTCTGTTGATAACCAACTAACAATATTAGAATAACCTTGTTGCTTAGCTTTAAAAAACGCAGCGCCTTCTTTACCATTAGCAATAAAAACACTAACAATTGCTCGATATTTATATTTTTCGGGCATCTTTTCATATATCCATTTAGCCGTTTCTAAATCGCCATTTGCTACAGCTTCTCGAAATGCCTGGCAATTTTTACCCACTAGCTGTTCTGTTTGACGTCCATCATATCGAAAACTCTGCTTATAAATATTTTTAGCTGTATCAATAGCGCCTGTTTTAACGGCATAGATAAATGTTTCAAAACTCAAATAATTACCCGTCATTGAATTTGCGCCAGAAAGTAAAGATAATTCTTTTTCATATTCTGGTGTATTTAGTAAAAGCAGGGTGGCTATCCCAATACAAACTGCAGCAGCGATTAACGCGCCGAAAGCCAAGAACGTTAGAGACAAAGCTATAACCATTATTATGATCATTGGTCGTGTTATGATAAAGTTGCTAAACATCCCATTCAATGCATCTTTGTCTGCTTCATAGTAGGGATTGTCCCATAGATACTCAGGAAATCGGGTAACAGAATAGACAAGTTTTAATAAAATAGAAGTACAAAGCTGCAAAGGTAAACCAACAAATACTTTAAGCAGGAAAGCAATTGGTTGTAATAGAAGGTAATCATCTTCAAGAAGAAATTCATTCAAAGTAAGATTAAATGATAAAACACTTTCATCTAAAAATGTTGGCAAAAATTCGAGTGTAACACCCAGGCTACCGTAAAGCTTACTAATTGCCCAGCGCTCATCGGGATATTGACCATCATAAGTGCGGTCAAAATCAGCTAACATGCGATCCCAAAGTGATTTATTACCCTCGATTTCATGGTTATGGTACCAGGCACGTAGCATGCTATTGGATATCTTTTCTTCTGGCATCTTAACCATCCTTTACGATTATTTAGCTAGCTATTTTAACCTGTTTTTCTTATGAAATGCTTAAATGTGCTTCTATTCTATATGAATACTAATCGAGATTTAGGTTGTTTAACATCATAATTCCTATGTGTGTTACAATCAACTTAAACCTTGCATGGAAGCATTATGATTCAAGAAGATAGCCTTATCACCGCAACTGCAACTCCCGCTGAAGAATTACTTGAAAAATCTTTGCGTCCGCAAAAATTAATGGATTATGTGGGGCAAAGCGCTGTGCGCGAGCAAATGCAGATTTTTATAGACGCAGCACGTAATCGGCGTGAAGCCCTCGATCATTGTTTAATTTTTGGCCCACCGGGCTTAGGTAAAACCACTTTATCACATATTATTGCCCATGAAATGGGCGTAAATTTAAGACAAACGTCAGGTCCTGCACTCGAAAAACCGGGCGATTTAGCGGCTATCTTGACCAATCTTCAGGCAAATGACTTGCTATTTATTGATGAAATCCATAGACTTAGCCCAGTAATTGAAGAGATTTTGTATCCCGCTATGGAAGATTATCAGCTGGATATTATTATTGGTGAAGGCCCAAGTGCGCGTTCGATTAAATTAGATTTAGCACCCTTTACATTAGTCGGTGCTACAACCCGCGCGGGTTCTTTAACTTCACCGTTAAGAGATCGCTTTGGCATAGTGCAACGCTTAGAGTTTTATAATAGCGAAGAGCTAACGCAAATTGTGATGCGTTCGGCACAAATTTTAAATGTCGCAATTGATCAAGAGGGTGCTTTTGAAATTGCCAGACGTTCGCGCGGCACACCAAGAATTGTAAATCGCTTATTGCGTCGTGTGCGTGACTATGCGCAAATTAAAGGCGATGGTATTATCAATAAAACCATTGCAGAGCAAGCTTTAACTTTATTGGTGGTTGATCAATGCGGTTTTGATACCATGGATCAAAAGTTATTATTAGCTATGATTAATAAATTCAACGGCGGCCCTGTGGGTTTAGATAGTTTAGCCGCGGCCATCGGTGAAGTGCGTGAAACAATTGAAGACGTGATTGAACCGTTTTTAATACAGCAAGGATTTATGATGCGCACGGCACGTGGACGTGTGGCAACTGATTTAGCGTATCAACATTTTGGATTAAGGAGTCCGTCATGACAGCAGAACTTTCATTGTGGAGCTTATTTTGGCAAGCCAGTTTTTTAGTGCAAATGGTGATGCTTATTCTGACATTCTTGTCCGTTGCTTCATGGACACTTATTTTTCAACGTAATCGTTTATTGAATAACGCACATCAACAAGCTGCGAAATTTTCTAAAAAATTTTGGTCGGATACAGATTTAAACCAACTTTATCAAGAAGTCGGTAATAGCAATAATCGTTCGGGAGGCTTAGCCCATGTGTTTTACCAAGGCTTAAAAGAATTTATGCGTTTAAATCAACGCAAAGATTTAGACCCCAGCTTTATTTTACAAGGCTCACAACGCGCGATGCGTATTGCGGCATCAAAAGAAAATGATGCGCTACAAAAAAACGTCAGCATTTTAGCCACTATTGGTTCCGTAAGTCCATATATTGGTTTATTTGGTACTGTGTGGGGCATTATGCACGCGTTTGTAACCTTAGGTTCAGTACAACAAGCCACTTTAGCCATGGTTGCACCGCCGATTGCAGAAGCATTGGTGGCCACTGCTATGGGTTTATTTGCTGCGATTCCCGCAGTTATTGCGTATAACCGTTTTTCACAAAAAATAGATGAACTGAATACTTCTTATTTACGTTTTAGCGAAGAGTTAATTAATATTCTCCAACGTCAAGTACAAGTGTAAGGTTAACCATTATGCAATACGATTATAATAATACGTCGCTAAATAAACCGATGGCTGAAATTAATATCGTGCCTTATGTGGATGTAATGTTGGTATTGTTAATCATTTTCATGGTGACAGCGCCGTTATTAACGCAAGGTGTGATTGTTGATTTGCCTGAATCCAGCGCGCAAATATTAGAAGAACAAGAAATGCCACCCATTATTGTTTCTGTAGATGCGAAAGGGAATTATTTTCTAAACATTGAACAAAATCCTAATACGCCCATGCTACCTAGCGCGCTGAGTAAACAAGTCGCAATCGAACTTGAAAAAACTCCACATCGTCCGGTTTTAGTGCGCGGTGATAATCTTGTCGATTATGGAAAAGTGGTAACGGCCATGGTGTTATTACAACATGCTGGCGCTAAAAGTGTCGGACTAGTAACAGATGCGGATGAAACAGGTGTTCAATGAAACCGTTAACGCCAGATTATAAGCGCGCGCTATATTGGGCGTTGGGCTTGCATCTTGGTATTGTTGTCATGATGTTGTTGCAAATTGATCTCCCATGGGAAAATAAAAAACCTGCCATTAGTTATGCAATAGAAAATGTTGAAATTGTGCAAGCGCATACGGTTTCACAAGCATCATTAGACGCGCAACAAGAACGTAAACTTGAAAAGCAACGCGCTATTGAAGCTGCTAAAAAAGCTGAAATTGAAAAACAAATACGCGCAGAAGCCGCTAAAAAAGCTGAAATTGAAAAGCAAAAACAATTAGAGCTGGCTAAACAAAAAGATGCAGCTAAAAAAGCAGAAGAATTAAAGCAGGCAGAATTAACGAAACAAGCAGAAGCTTCTAAACAGGCGCAAGCGGAGAAACAGGCGGAATTGGCTAAACAAGCAGAATTGGCTAAGCAAGCCGACGCTGCACAACAACAAGCCGCGGCAGAACAAGCAGCAATTGATGCGCAGCAACAGGCGCAATTGCAACAAGCCAATGCCAGTGAAGTTGCACGTTATACTGCCATGGTTAAACAAAAAGTCATGCAAAATTGGTTGGTACAACACGGTTTTGAAGGTTTAAGTACAGAATTGCATGTGCGCGTTGCACCCAGCGGCACTGTATTAAATGTGCAAATTGTGAAAAAAAGTGGTAATGATGCCTTGGATCGTTCAGCAGTTTCTGCGGTGAATCGCGCATCGCCCTTGCCGGTGCCTACGGATCCAACTTTATTTGAATCTTTTAGAGAAATTCGGCTAATATTAAGGCCAGAAGAAGTCTTAGGGTAAATGAGGAGTTTTTTATGTTAAAACGTTTGATCAGTTTATTTTTATTATGTTATTTACCCGCGAGTTTCGCTTATTTAGAAATTGAAATCACGCAAGGCGTTGATTCCGCAATCCCAGTTGCGGTCGTACCTTTTGCAGGCACGGAAAGTTTGCCTAAAGATTTAAATGTCAGTGACATTATTCAAAATGACTTGCGACGCAGCGGTGAGTTTAAAATATTTTCTGAAAAAGACATGGCGCAAAAACCTTCTGACAGTAATGAAGTTGAATTTGCCTATTGGCGAAATTTAAGTCAAGAAGCCTTAGTGATAGGTGAAGTTTTACCGATGGCGGGTAATCGTTATCAAGTTAAATTCAGCTTATATGATTTATTTACCCAAGCTGGCACCGCAAATCCTTCCCCCATATTAGTACGTGAATTTGTTATTGATGCAAAACAATTACGTCATTTAGCGCACCATATTAGTGATTTAATCTATGAAAAATTAACTGGCTTCCCGGGCGCGTTTTCTACACGTATTGCCTATGTTGCCTTAAGCTGGAATAACGGTAAACCTGGGCAATACCGCTTAGACGTTGCCGATGCTGATGGCTTTAATCCACAAACCATCCTCAGAAGCAATGAACCCATCATGTCACCGACATGGTCACCCGATGGTAAACAATTAGCCTATGTATCTTTTGAGAAGCATAGAGCGCAAATATACATTGCTGACGTGGCCACAGGGCAGCGTAAATTAGTATCTAGCGCCCCAGGAATTAACGGCGCGCCTGCATTTTCCCCAGATGGCAGGAAATTAGCCTTGGTTTTATCGCATGCCAATGTGCCAAAAATATTTATTTTAGATTTGAGTAATGATAAACTGACCCAGGTTACGCAAGGGTCATCGATAGATACAGAGCCATTTTGGCTCGATGCTAATCACTTAATATTTACTTCAAATCGCAGCGGCCAGCCGCAAATTTATAAAGTCAATTTGAATAATAAAAAAGTGGATCGCATGACTTTTACCGGTGAATATAATGCGCGTGCCTCTGTAACGCCTAATGGCGAATACATGGTGATGATCCATGGCAATAAAGGCCGTTACCATATTGCAGCACAAAATTTACGGAATAATCATATTCTCATTTTGACGCAAACGAGTATGGATGAATCACCGAGTTTGGCACCTAACGGTCGTATGATTATTTATGGTACAGTAAACAAAAATAAACGTGTGTTAAGTGCTGTTTCTATTGATGGGCGTGTTAAACTATTAATTCCGACGCAAGAAGGGGATGTTCAAGAACCTGCTTGGTCGCCAAAACTAATGTAAAGAAAGGAGTATCTAATGAAATTAAACACTTGGGTTAAATTAACAACTTTGGCTATCGCTGCGGTAGCAATGGTAGGTTGTAGCAAACCTAAAGACGACGAAAACAATGTCAGCGTTGATGATGAATCTAGCATCAGTGGTGCAGGTTCTTATAGTTCATTTACCGGCGGTGAAATGACAGCTGAAGAAGCTGAAACCTTACGTCAACAACGCGTATTTTACTTCGCTTATGATTCAAGCACTTTGCCTCCTGAAGATTTGCGTGCTATTGAAGCGCATGCTTATTATTTAGTGCATCATCCTAACGCACGTGTTCGCGTTGAAGGTCATACCGATTCTCGCGGTAGCCGTGAATACAATATTGCATTGGGTGAGCGACGTGCTCAAGCTGTTGCTAGAGTATTATATTTAGCCGGTGTAGAAAATCATCAAGTTGCAGTCGTGAGCTATGGTGCAGAAAAGCCCGCAGTTCAAGGCATGAACGAAGAAGCGTGGCGTTATAACCGTCGTGCAGAAATTGTTTACGAGGCTGAATAATGTTAAACGTGCGTCATTTCTTAGTCATTATTGGCTGCTGCGCAACATCTGTTGCGCAAGCTGAATCTGTGCAAGCGCAACTCGATGCGTTAACTCAGATTGAAGAAATACGCGCGGAATTACAGGCCTTACGTGGTGAAGTTGAAGTTACACAATTTGAGCTTAAACAACTCGAACAGAAACAACGTGATTATTACGATGATTTAAATCAACGTTTATCACAAAAAGAGCAAACAACTCCAGCAGCACCCGCTGCTGTAGTTGCAGCGTCAACTGCGCCTACTGTGCCGACAACAACTGCGCCAAATGCATATTCCGGCCCTGAAGGAAAACCTGCAGCCGCACCGATTGTTGCACCCGGTGCAATAGTTGATACCACAACCGCAGTTGCGGAAGTGAATAACGCAGGCAATGATTTAGGCGCTTATCAAGCTGCTTATAACTTTTTACAAAATAAAAAATATCCCGAAGCCATCGCTGGATTTAACGCTTATTTAAGTGCTTATCCCAAAGGCGATTATGTCGCTAATTCTGAATATTGGCTGGGTGAAATCCATTTAATTCAACATCAATATCCGCAAGCTGAAAAAGCATTTTCACGCGTGGTTAACGATTACCCCGCACATCAAAAAGCGGCTGATGCTTTATTAAAATTAGGTTATGTCTACGAAGCTTCAGG
>JBAZWD010000012.1:0-19464 GCA_041660525.1 Legionellales bacterium
AACAACTAGCTGATCAGCGCGGCTATTAAGTGATGCTGAGTCTTCTTCAACCGTTGTCATAGCCTCACGGATATTTTGTGCTTTTGAAAAGCTGCTAGAAGCCTCATCCCGATAACCCACTGCATCATCAAAGCTTGTACGTTCACTTTCATTGCTACGGCTGGATGTTTCACCTGTGTGTCGCTCACTACCTGTATGATCGGTGCGTAAAGCACTTTCAATTTGATTTTGTACTGTTTGTTGCTCCACACTTTGGTTGGCAATATCCCAGTTATTACGCTCTGCTGTGGATATATTTAAATTTCCACCACCGCTGGCCTTTAAAACGCCAGCATTCATACCAAGTGACAAGCCTGCTTGCGCACTCAATGCATCTTCTCGGCTCAATTATTAGCTTCCATTAGTGAATCAGTTTGGTTTTTAAAATCAATTGCAGATTGATTAATACTACTTGACTCGCTGCGACTCCACGTTGCATCTTGCTGCTGAATTCTTGCATACGATTCACCAATTTCATACGCTTGATGCGCTGCTTGCGTCATGGACTTATAAGCATTCGCCATTTGATTTTGTGCATATGTTTGCGTTTCTTCATAACTTTGTGATAATGAATCGCTGATACGATGACCAAGATTCGTACTGGTATTTAATTTTGAAATTGACTGTGTGTTATCAATTAACATTTCAGAATCAGGGCTTAAAACTTGTTGTCCGCCTTGAGATGTTTGCATGGATAGCATACCAGCACCATATGATAAATTTCTATTAGTATGGAATGCAGAAGCATTGTAGGCATTATCATTATAAAGCGATAAATTACCTAAATTGTAGTTGCCGCTTGTTGCTTCTTCTGCACCAGTATTTGCAGCCGACTGTGTAGCACCAGCAATTTGTGTAGCCAAGAGAGGAAAATATGCCTTTCCAGTCATAATCAAGCTAAAAGATATAACTGGCACAAACATAGACAGATAAGCAGCCATCAAAGCTCTATCACTTGCAACTTGTTCAACACCCGCTAAATTAGCAATAGTAATTGCTGAAAGTTCTAACACAGGTGATTCTATTAAACCTATCAATGATCTGCGAGTCTCTAAATTTAAAAATAAATTCAATACTGCATATAGCGGCCCCCAAGATTGGATCCAAAATAATGTTAAAATATAATTTTTAATAATTGACCAGCTATTCGGTAATAGCATGATTGGAATCACAAGCAGAAAACATCCGTATACTAAAACTTCAATAACGCTTTTTAACAAAGGTAGCGTATGTGTCGCTAATCTACCACTGATTCCGTATGCCGCGCGCTGTTGTTGCAATGCGCGTGCTGATGCATAACTTTCTACTGCTGCTGAAGCTCCGCTTTGTGAGCCTTGACTTAAAACAGCATCGTGAAAAGCATTTATAATCATATTTTGTTGCATAATGTCGGCAGCAGTACTTGAAAGATTCCCCATATATTGATAACTGACAGGTAAATATTTTAATAGTGATGCTTTTGGATCAAGCGTGTCACCAAAAAAACGTTGCCCATAAATTAGCTCAGCACGCTCTATTTCAGCAGTCCAATCATCACTGAGTCTTTCAGCACCATTTTTACAAGTAACTATTTCTTCATTATATAAAAATGCTCTTGCTGGTGATGAAGTCTCTTTAAAGAATTGCCATAAATTCCCTTCATTAAAAACATCATCAAGTGTGTATTTGTTTAATAAAATATCGTATTGCACACATTGTTGCATAAAACTATCTAGGTTCTGTGCCATATGCGTACTAGTCACTTGAAATCTGCTCGCGGTTTCTATCAAACTTGCTGCCATCAATGTACCTGATTGATGGTATTTTAAATCGTCGGGTAATGTGAATACAGTTTCAGTTAATGTGGTTAATTTATCACCGATTTTACTAAATGTATCGACAAAAAGAGCCATGCCAAATAGCGTATTTGCAACAACATATTGCTTATCTCCCATAGCTTTATCAGTGATAAGCAAATCTACCTTAGGAACCAACATAATGTTGAACGTTAGGAAAAAAGCGAAAAACCAATGTAAAATAGGACGAATTTGAATATTAAATGCGGCCTGAAAAAGACCCATTGTAAAAGCAAAGAGAATTGCAATTTGAACAATACTAATATAGCTACTATCCCCAACAACAGCGGCCAGACCGTTAAAAAATTCCCAAAATTTATCGCCAGCTCCATAGGTGATCAGTTCATAACTCATTAGCGTACCCCATGTCCCCAACCAAGTACTAGAATCAAATGCGATGACAATTTACCTGCCAATTCTTGTTCAAGTGCTTTGGTGCGCTGGATAAGATCAATAGATTCCATAACGTGAGATTGACTAGAGCTTTGCATTTGGTAAAGACTTTGTTTAGCTTCACGAATCCCTTCTTTATAAGGCTGAACCAGATCGTCGCTCATATGTAGGTACTGGCTACTAGCGAGCATTACTTCAAGAGTCTCATTTAAATATTGATAAAGAATGTCTAACGCGATCATTTCTGCGTAGCTATGTAAATTCAATAAACTACCCGCAGTTGAATATGCTGCCTCGATATTCAACATTTTATAAATAGGTAAACTAGTACTGCCTAAAAAAGAAATTTCCGAATCTGATAACTCGTCATCTATGATAATTTTCTGAGTTATGCTATCGAGAATTTCTTGAACTTGCTGTACAAAACCGCTGCTTTCAGAAATAGTGACTGCACTCTCATTTACTTCTAAGCATTCATTCAAATCACGACATTGATAAAGAGTCGCATCTCCTCCATAAAGCAACGATGAAATAACACTACTACGCTCAATTAATGGATAGAAATATTGATAGCGTGGCTCTGTGTGATCATTTTGGGGTACGTCAATAATGATCGTACCTGTTAGCGACATAAATAATTCAGCAAGTTGTGAGTCTTGTCGTAAAAAATCATTTTTTTGAATTGCTTGCCATGCTAAATTCGTATCATGCAAAATCAGCTCTTTAAACTCACCATCTAGGTGCTCTTGTAAAATTTCAGCACGCTCACCTTCTGCACCGCACGCTTGTCTTGCTGCCGCCCAATCCGAATACTTGCCTGTACTTGCTGCGATATTTGCGCAAACTTGCTTTTGCGCTTCATCTGTTTTTGGCCAGACTCCACCAACAACACTTGCAGCCGCTTCACATGAATTGATGTTAAAAGCATTCACCTCGTTCGCAAGATTTTGCATCGTTTGTGTAGCGTTGTTAATGGAAGGTGATAATGTATCCATGGCTAATAGCCAAGTAAAACCTAATGCATTATTGCCAATTGCTTCAAAAAGGCTTACTAATTCATCAGCATTAATAAAGGAAAAGCCGCCCATAAACATATCAATACCGCCACATCCCCCGCGATAACTCGGAAAACTAATCGATCCTAAATTGTTTTGTCTTACTTCTTGGCGCGCGAAAAGTTGACCGCCAGTATAAAGACCAGCCGTTTGACCTTGATAGGCTCCCGCGCCAGTGGTATTTGTTTGAAATCCCATGCTATTAAAAAAATTTGTCATGTCACTGCTAATGTCAGCTTGAGCTGATATCGAGGCACATAAACTTAATGATAAAATTAAACGTTTCATGGGTTGCCTCCTTGCATGCGCCCTAAGGTACTAATACGTCTTTTCAGCTCTGCTTCACTGACAAGTCCAAAGCTTAAAGGTATTACTTGTTGAGTTTTTGGATGTAAAGCGTATAACGCAGGTACCGTTTCAACAGCTAATTGCTGTGCAAGTCCATTATCATTAACGGCCATTGGATAATCAGGCAACGTACCTCCATCTAATGAAATTGCCATTACTGTAAGACCATATTGGTTTTCAAAACTTTTTAGAACTGGCGCAAAAGCATGACAATAAGGGCACGATTCTCGAAAGAAGAAAAATAAGCCATATTCGGCAGCAAGAGACTGTACGCTACGTTCATCTACTGTTTTTTCTAAATCATAATACAAATGACGTGCAGAATTATCAGTTGGTTTATTAACAGCAAAATTAAGCTCAGGATTCTGCCAAATCACTTGTTGCCAAACATTGGAAAATAGACTTGCCTGCTTAAGTGCAGCATTATGTAATTTGATATATTGCTCAATATTTTGTGTTGTAGGGTACATAACAGCCAGTGCTTTAGCACCTTCCAATTCTTGTTGAAGCGTATCAAGTTCATCTAGTGCTTGTTCTGGTGTTCCTTGAGTTATATTTTCTTTCTCCAAAGATTTTGAAGGTTGTATTATTTGCTCATACCAATGCCAGCCCTGCGCCCTGTCTTTATAAAAATGTGTTTTAGCCAATAGCGTATGACTAGCGAAAAATAAAGTAATACCTATGATTGTAAAAAAAATAATGCGTATTTGCTCTTTGATCATTTTGATTTCCACGCCTTTGCTGTTTCATGTAAATCACCGCGCTCTGACATGATTTTTAAAGCATGCTGCACTCGTACACTTCCTACAACTTTATCAAAACTATTTGCGATACATTTTTGATTATCGCAAGGGTATGTGTCTGTTGTTAAAATCATACTCGGCACACTGCTAATTTGATATTGTTTGAATATATTAGGATCAATCAATAAACGTGAAATGTCTGCTTTTTTATCCCATTTGGCTAAAGTTTCCAGCATCGAAGGCATAGCATTATCTTTGAATCCTTGAACCACCACCCAGCCATTAAATTCTTTAGCTTGCTGTAAATAATCTAAAATCAACTTTTCGGGCATAGAAAAACTGACTGCAATAAATAATTTAGCCTCATCATTTTGCATATTTAAAATTTGTTTTTGTGTCTCATTAATATTATTTGATTGAATTGACGATTGAATTTGAGAATTATGTATACGTTCTGTTATAGATTTGGCTAATGCTGATAACTCTGCTGTATCTACAGCATAGGCATTTGCACACATTAAGATTAATAATGCACTAGCTCGCACAGCAATTGCGTTTGCGCCATAAAAGGTAAGCAAAATGTTCTCCTTCAGTTGGGTAGGATATAAATGACTCCCACAATACAGAACTTCGGCCCAGTGGATTACAAGCATATGTACTGCCATCAGTTGGAACTGTCGGGTATGTCATTTGAGTTTTATATTGAGATTTCTGCATAGTGGGCATGCTGTAATACCCACACATAGCAGCTTCACCCATAGTGCCAGGCATGTTATTTCCTTGTCGGTGCATACGAAATGCGCCGCGTTGAGCAATAAGTAAAGAAGCCTGTACATTGCTCACATGATTACCAATATGGCCAGTAACTGGAAACATTGAACCTTGGCAACCAGCGCACCAATACAGGTCATCTAATGGAAATGATATACTTGCTGCTGTGCAATCTGTTGCGCACGCAGCTTGTGAAACAGGATTACCTACGGTAATAGCTTCGGGGTTAAAAGCAAAAGATAATTCATCGTTTAACCAAGTGGGATCCAATTCGCTTGCATATAACAATGCAGGTGCAGCAGATTCTAAACAATCATCAAAGCCCAGATTAAGCCATGTCAAAATTGGATAATGATATACATGCACATGATATGAACTTTTACGTGCTTGTCCTAAATTTGGTTTTTGCGTACCAATTTGACTACCCTCAGCAAGTTGTAAACCACCAAGACTAACAAAACAGTATGGCGTTTGAGTTACATCCACCAAACGCACAGGCTCCCAGAATCCTAAATTGATTCCAAAACGGGGAAATAGTCCATCAGGACATTTGCATGTAGCGCCTGAAGGATTAGATGTATCTTCGCCTTCCCCGATAGTTGAATTCCCAACGGTTATTGGAAATAAACAAGACCAGCAAATATCGGTGACTGGATTAATTAAACGGCCGAAACAGCTAGCTTGCACAGGTAGTGCAGTGATACACATGCAAAATAATAAGCTATTAAATAATAACTTCATGCACTTTCAACTTATCACCCATAGACTCAACTTTTGCAGGCACCTGTTTAATGCCAAGTCTTTTAACAAGGCTGCCATCTTGATCAAAATAAAACCTAGCATCGTATTTACTCATCAAATCAAATACTGAACCTTTAACAAGTAGAATAATGGCATTTTGACCGCCATCGTCTAATGCCCATTTAATTTGTTGTGTTTTTGTACCATCAATAAAATACAATGGCTCATTAAAATCGATAACATCAAGAGGATTAATGCGCCTACCTTGCACTATGAGTACATTGCCATTTTTATCAATGATAGGCGCAGACGACATAATGCTTAAATCAACATAAGTGATACGCTCTTCATCTGTTAAATCTAATTCAGGCCCTGCCATTGGCTGCCTAAGTTGATTTTGCACAGAGACTCTCATTTCCTCTTGCCTCATTTTTAATTCTCCTGTTTGCTGCATTTGGTTAACTCGATTTATCATTACATCCAATAAGTTATGTTCTGCAATGGGATAAACATTTCCGTGCTGACCTAAATCTTTTGCAAGAATTTCACTACCACAAAGGAGTAGCAACACCGATAATTTCATTTTCATGAATCAGTCCTAGTTGTGCGTAACGTGAATCAAAACTGCGCGGATGTGTTGTATAAGCAAAATAAAATTCATCTGGGATAATTCCCACATACCCAAATTGCAATGATTTTCCTGATTGTGTGTTAGGTTTGATTTCACCTAGTGCCTGATAATTGATATAAACTTTTCCATTTTTATGTTCTACTAAATCACCAGAAATTCCTGCGATTTTTTTAATAAACTGTGTACCATCAGGTAAAATTCCATTGGTGTTTTTCTTAAAAACCACAAAATCACCCTGCTTTGGGATTTTATTTTTTTCCACAAAAAATACTTTATTATCTAAGCTCTCAGTATTATTAAAACCAAAGCCAAAATATTGATGCCCAAGAATAAGCATGCCCATAAACATGACCATGCATAGGCTTATGACAACACGATAATATTTCACTTAATTTGGATTAAAGGCGTTAGATATTGATTGTTTAAGTTCATCTGTATAATCTGGTAATGGTGTAACCACTTCACGGGATTCAAATAAAACAACCTCTTTAGATAAACGATACAATTCTTCATTTAATGTCTGACCAAATAGTTCGATCTGCTTGGTTTGTTGATCTTTAGTTAAAGTTTGCATCGCTAAATGATGTAAAAAATCTTGACTGATTTCTTGGACATTAACCATTCCTAAAATTGGAGGCTTTGGCTGTAAAAAGTGATAAATCAGCGCCATCAAAAACATGATTAATATACTTTGCCACCAACAAAACTTATATTTATACCATCGATCTTGCATATTGTTTTTTCCTTACGCGTTCTTGAATAGCAGACTCTAAACTTAACCCTCGTTTCATACGATCTTTAATCGCAACCACATCCGACGCTGTAGAAGAATAAAGCTCAGAATGAAAGGGATCCCAAATAAGGCGGCCCATTAAAAAAAATTCTGGGCCAATAATAACAATTTCTGCATATTCACCTAATTGTGTTACTAGTGAACTAAGCGTTTTTTGTTGCAGAGGATTTAAAGGTAAACGTCCTGATTGAATGATTTTTTGTACACTACTAGGTTTTTGTCTTAGAATTTCTAAAAAATCTGAATTATCAAATGCTGCTTCACAAGCTGGATTTTGAAATAAGTCATCGAGACTTTGCGTACAAATATTAATACTGCCATTGTATTTACGCGCCCGACGACATCCAACACTGATAAAATCAGCACCCTGCACACCCGCTAGTAAATCCCACGCTTCATCAATTAAACAAGTAATCTGAGTTTTTCTATCCCCTAAATACATGGCTTGTGTGATTTGATAAATCAGTAACATAAGCACCACTGACTGCAAATCTTTTTTGCTTTTCAACGCTTCTAATTCAAAACAAATTAATGGGCTTTCAAAATTTAAAGTACACGGGCCTTGAAAATAATGGCCATAAGCACCCTTGTCGGTATACGGCGATAACATCTGGCCCAAATCTCTTGCTCTAGGGTCACTATGAGCATTTAAATGCTCTGAAATATGAGTAATTGTGCTTCGTTGTTCAAATTTTGACCAAGTTACCAAAATGGCCTGCTCTAATAGCGAAAGCTGTAAATCATGTAGTGGGCGTGACGGAGATGCCATTTGCGCAAGTAAAGGTTTAAGCAAAGATAAATAGCTATCTGGACTTTGCTTCATCTCAACGGGGTCAATTTTAGAAAATGGGTTTAAGCTAATATTGGCAGCGGGCGTAAATTCGATATATTGTGCACCTATGTCTTCTAATAGTAATACGTCTTTTTCATAGCTACCGCCTACATCGATAATATACGCCCGACCACCAGAACCCACGCGAGCTAAAATTTTTTCCTGATTGAAATTTGATTTACCACTGCCTGATGCACCCACCGTTACGGCATTATAGTTACCTTGCCGGTTAGCAAATGCGTCATAAAAAGCTAATTGGCCCCGCCGACCTAAAATTGGAATGCTAGACATGCATACCTTTGTTTTCTGCTGTTAGAGGCATAAAATGCGCTAACGTGCTCGCCAGTTGTGTTTTAAACCAGCCAAATCTTTGTACATCTGCAATCCATGCAGATTGCATTGTCATCGGTAACATGCTTAAAAATGCGGGTAATTGTGTATAGCGACATGTTGCAAATTTAAATTTTTTAGCAGTTAATAATGATTCTAATTGTGTGGCACCTTTATCGATGGTATTAAGATTGCCATAGATACATGCCTGAAACGAAACTTTAAGCAACTTATCACCATTATCTATCGCATGAACTACTTGCTTTAAATCGCGATCAATCGCTTTTAAGTTTGGAATTAAATTTGATAATTTGCTTGCTGCTTTTTGACTTGATCGAAGATTAAGGGTCTGTAGACGAGTTTTTTCCATTTCACTATTGCTTGCATAAATTGTCATTGAAAAAACGAAAGGATTTCCTAAGCGCAAATTAGAACGCAAGGGATCACCAATGATTTCATTCATAGCAAGCGCTATCCATTGCTGGGGATAATCGGTAATTCGATAAACTCGTGATATGCATTCACCTTCGTTGATACTAATCTCGCGAGAAGTCAACGCGAGACTGGTATCGTTTGGTGCGGCTTGTATTGCTAATAAATCCTTTTCATTATAACTTGGCAATTGATTTCTGCGATGCACAAATCCATAAGGGTTAATTAATCCTTGTATTAAACGAATTAAACTATCAGGCTGCATTAGTTGATGAGGAATCTTTAATGATTGCAACAATAATAGCCATTCTTTTTTAAATGTGAGCAACCCCATCTCATTTGATTTATCCATAGTTAAAACAAATATCAGCTTAAAATCACGCATCAAAAAATCTTCAGATTTCAACAATGACTCTTGTGTACCTTGTCTTAAAAATTCGCATCTCTGCTTAGCTAATGTAGTAAATATCCCGCCGCGTTTTGCTCGATTAGACTCTAACGCCATCAACATTGAATCAACGTCTGGACTTGCGAATAATAATATTTGTAATATCGCGCCCTGTGGCAATTTATCTTGCAAAAATGCTGTAAGCGTGGATATTGCCTCATCATCTAAACCTATTAATGGTATAGCCTCTGCCAATGCACCTATATTATCTCGATTATGATATAGCTCTGTATTAGGATCATAATATTCATAAGGCAAAAGCTCAGCAATAGTATGTTCATGAAAATAACTATTTTGTTTAGCAATAGTGAGCGATTGTGTCTTTACATCAACGGCCAAGTTATCCTGGAAGTTATCCTTTATGAAAGCTTGTAGAGATTTTAATTGTGCTTGCAAGTTAATCAATATATACCTCTTGCCACTGCGCAGCTTTAATTACTGTGTAATATTCTGTAGCGGGATGGTAATTATCATTCTCATCAATGCGCGCAGGTACCCACACCTTTATCCATTTTTCCTGTGTGCGCTCAGGTGTAACGTCATCATAAGAACTCATCGGTGCTAAAGTTAATTTTTCTGGCTTTTCTAATGATGCAATTTGAACATCACTACCATAACCTTCATTAATTGCTTGGTTAACATCCATAACTGATTGACAACCTAGATCATTACCCACTGCGCAAGCAGGTTTAGTGGTACTACATGCACTTAATAGACAGGTGCAAAAGATCATTCCTATTAATTGTGTCGTTTTCATTCTTCATTCTCCATCTTTGTTTTTTTAGTTCGAGTCAAACCTTGTGATCCACTAATTACTAACGTAATTATTCGACCAGGCGCAACTTGAATTACTGGGTATATTTGCTCAGCGCGCTCAATATAATATTGAGCAAGTCGATCAAGCGCACTGCTGGCTCCTTCGCCCAGTCCCAATTTAAATATTTCATTAGTGTCGTATGTGGTGACAGTACCCAATGCAGAAGTGGATGTGCTCCCTGTCGACTCGGAAATCCCTTGTCCGAGTCCACCCAACAATCCCGCTGCGAAACTTTTATTAAGCAACGGGCCAGTATCATCTCGGAGCGTTCCTAACACTCCGACGCGACCGTCATCACCAGTGACATAACCTTCGATAACAGATTCAAATATTTCACCTTTCAAATTAACGCAGGTAATAGTTTCTAAACGCATCATTACACGCGTCGTAGATAGTTCGCCATAAGCACCCGCTACGACATGACATGTTTTCATTTGTCCTTTAAAATGACGCGGCAAAACAGCATCACTGGTTAATCTAAGTAATACAGGCAAAGGATTGCTCGAAGCTGAGCTTGCAGTCGACGCGTCTAGTCCATTAAGCAAAATTGCTTCGGCAAAACTACCTAAAGGAATATATTCATCAGGTGTTTTAGATAAACTGCTTTCTTCCAATACAAATGTTTGAACCATGATTCTAGGCTCAGGCGGTGCTAACGGAGTAGCTACATAATTTGTATCAAATTCAGGTAAAGATACTTGTTGATATTCTTGCTCTAAAACTTGTTCAGATAATGCTTGTAGCTGTGCTTTTAAATTTTCTAATTCATCGGTTTCAATTATTTCAGATTGCTTGTCAGTGTGTAACTGTTCAAGTTCATTCTGCATTCGCTCTATTAATTGATCTTGTTCTTCAAGTCGAGATTGTGAGCGATAAAGCCAAGCATCTTGAATTTCAATCGCATCATTCACTGTAGATAAACTAGGTGTTTGAGTATTTTTAGTTGTATTAGGTGGAGAATCTTTGCCTGAAAACAAAAGCACAATAATCAGCAATCCTCCTAAACCTATTATTATTTTTGCATTGCGCTTTTGGGCAGGTAAAGCAGTCCAGAATTTTTTTAATTCATCTAATTTTTGTTTTTTAAGCATGGCGTTTTACTCGATAAGCTAAAGTCACCTGTTCAGGTTCTAATTCGTGGGCTAGTATGACCATTGCTATAGTTTTGCTATCTGCAATATCTGCTTCATGCAAGATCACCTTTTTCTCTGAATCATTCGTAATAAGTAGCACTTCACCAAGATAATCTTGGCCCCAGAAATTAGCCTGATGTGACATAGCAATTTCGTCACGTATTGTTAATTTATCAACATCAATAACTTGACGCGTAAACTCATCATTTCCTCGTCCTATATACATTTGATTCAATAACGCATGAATTTCATCTTGTTCGTTCATTTTTGCTAAATCGTCAGAGTTTTTTGAATTTTTATTATCTAATAAAATAGTCTGAGGCTTGTCACTTCCAGGTCGCAATGTCAGTGCGTAACTAAATCCATTTTCACTTGTTAAATATAAATTTATCGGTTTATCCTTGTATGCCACATTAGGTTTTAAATACAATTCACCTGATTTAGCATCATGTTGGTATTGAAACTGTCCATCTAACGCTTTAATACTTTCAATACGATCATCCTGTAAATAAATACGATTAAGATTTTCAGAAGATATACGCGCATCAACTGCTTGCCCATCTTCAACAACAAAGTCTTGCGAAGCAAACAATGATGAAGATAGCACCAAGCTTGTAATCATAAGTATTTTTCTCATTTTATTTCCTTGATAGACTGTACCCAAAGCCTGCCTCGCTCATAAAGAAACTGTACTTGTAATGTTTTTTCTGAACGCGTCTGCTCATCACCCCAGAACACAATAAAATCCCCTGTCACATCTAACTTTAAATTATCTTCATCTACTACAAAATCTATGGGGTAGAATGTACTCATTAAGTTTTTTTCTTTTATTGCATCTGCATAATTAATCAGCTCGGACTTCAATTCACCTATATACTGCGGCGGCACATGAAATAATAAAGTATCTATTTGTGCGTCCACAGACGCTGGCGTAATGCTGTAAACTAAGCGAGTGTAATAATCTGACATCTGCCGTAAGTAACTAGCCGACACTTTTTTTGCACTTATCGTAAAAGGCTCGGTCACCACATCCGGCAACACAACAATTTGTTCACGTTTTTGTGCCAGTGGTAATAAAATTAGTAATAATATAAAAAGCACAATTACCACGCCGCTTAATATTATCACTAGTCGGTTGCGAGATTGTAATAATTGCGCGAGTTTAGAATCATATTGACCTTTAATCATCCTAAATACTCCCTGATGTATGATGGTGGTAAATTTCTAAATGCTTTTTGCTGTGGTAAATACCAGTACAATACACTCACAATATGAATATCTTTAAATAACTGTTTACATTGACGCATTACCCAAACCAAAAGCAGTGAAATAAATAATCCCCATAACAACTCTTTTGTCATTAGCCCTATCAAAAATGGGGTACATAGACATACAAACTGCGGATAAGTCCATACCAAAAACCGTGGTGGTTCATCTAGGTATTTAGGGACATAAATAGGCTTCAAATGACAGCACCAGTAAGCGATAATAAGAAATCAGGGCCATAGGCAATCACTAATGCAAGCAGTAGCGCTCCACCAATAGACATAAAGTCAAACTTGGTAACACAGCGAAATAATGCAAAGCCAAATGCACAGAGAATTACGCCTTGCGCAACCCAGGTATCGAGCATCTCTTTCAAGTCATCAACCAAATCTGAAAGACCTCCACCGCCAGTACTAGCAAAAGCATCCGGCATAATACATAAGCACAAAGCCATGCATAACAAAGATAAATAATTTCTACTGATAAGTTGTTTCAAGATACTTCTCCCATTTTTTTCTATAACACCATAACCGATCTAAATTTTGCAGTGATACCCTATTTACACTACCGCGTAACAGACTCCATATTACATTGCGTGGCACAAAACTCTCCTTAGCCAACTGGCGATATGACAGTTGGCGTTGGTCGCGAATTGAGTGAATATCATGCAAGAGTTGTTGACTGAATTTCATTGTTCTTGTTATTTTTTAATTTTTTTGAATGTTGCTTCTGCCCTGACTGTCATGATAGCGGCAGCACGTTTATAGCGTTGAGATTCCTCACGAATATCATTCATGCTTTTCCCCATTTCTTCTTCAAGCAAAGTTCGTGGCTCTATAAATACTAGAAGTCCACGAGATTTTAAATCATCATAACAACTTTTAAAAATCTGACTAAAATCTGAATAGAAAAATTGATCTCTATCTTCAAGGCCAACTAGCACACGATTAAATTCGTTAGCAACTGATATTGAATCGTAACATTGCTCTTGAATAACTCTCTTTAAACTATTAAGCAAGCTAGTAACGCGATCACGTTCGTCAGAAAATCCCGGGTAAAAGTTTTTAATTCCAGATATTTTTTTTATTTTAAGGATGCTGATCTCAAGCCGTAAAAGGATTTCTGGCCGTACTTCAACATGAAATGCATTAAGTTGATGTTCATCTTTAAGCCGAGTATATACACGCTTCCAAGAGTCTATATAATCGCTACGACAATCACCGCCAAAAAAACGCGTTAAGCGCACTAAGGGACGACTTGCATACTCAGCCTCCAAAGACTCATACAGTCCTTTAATTTGTTTCATGATCGTATTTTCAGCTTGCTCTTGACTGTATTCATTTTTTGTAAGCATCATTTTTTCACGTTCACGTACTACTGTATTTAAAATACGTGCTACGTCTGCTTGTTGCTCTGGCTTACGAAAAAATAATCGACTAAAATAAGACTGCATACTAGACATAATACAAAATATTACATTGGAAAAAGCAAGTGACTCAGTTTTTGGTAATATTGCAAGTTCTTGTGCTTTAACTACAACCTCAGCTAATACCGTTGTACCTCGTGACGGCTTTCCCCATATATGATGGGCCAAACTATTTTTAGCATGAGACATTTGCATACTTAGCATTGCAGCGTTTAAATAATGCACAGCTTCTAATGTGCTACGTGAACCTGCCAATTGCCCACGCAAAACTTTATAAACTCTATCACGTTCAGAATCTTGTGCAATCACTGTAAAGTTATACGTTTTATTCCACATATATTCTAATAGGTTTAAAAGTGCGACCTTATCAACTTCACCGAAGCTAAAGAGCATTTCACCACATTCGGGAGAACTTAAATCATCACGTGCTTTTGCAGCATTTCGCCGCGCTTGCTCAAATGCTGTTCTTTGATGCCAAGCAGTATTGAAACATTGTTTATCTAGGCTTTGTGAAAAATTTAACCAAAATTGGCGATATTTTTGTTCCCAATCTTCAATACTTTGGCTTGACAATAGTTTAGGTTTTTTACTTTTTAAAATGCTATCCAGTTCACTTTGTTTAATTATTAACCATTGCTTTACTGAGCCATCAGGTATATCTACAAATAAATTTTGTTTAAATGCATTCTCATGGGCGGTAGAAATTTGTATTAATACGTTTTCTAAATCATCTCGACGTTTTTTTATAGCTTGAAATAAATGCCTTTGTACTTGTAAAAGCCGCTTGCGTGCATCAATCCAAATATCAACAAATGATGGTGAAAACCAACCACCATCATGAATTTTCTGATATAACTGCGTAATACAAGCTTGTATAGCAGCCTTATCCGCACATGCACCTTTTTCTATTCGTTTTATCGCTAAAGTTAAATCGGCTTTTACTTCTTCACTAACGTCCAAAGCTAATATATCTGTTTGTAATTGGGCTATATACTCAAGCCACTCTTTTTGACGCCATATCAAGGGCTTTAAAGCTAGATTAGCAATATTTAATACTAATTTTATTAAAGAATTAAATGAAGCTTGTGCTTGAGTTTCTAAAACACGACCATCGCGAACATTAATGATATGCACTGTTAAAGCATTCATCACATCTTCCGCCCAATATTGAGACTCACGTTGCCCCTTTGACTTGGTGTCTTTCTCTATTGATTGATAGGTTTGTTTAACTTGCAGACGGATTACTGGGGCTAAATCTGTCATAAAGTTACGCTTTAACAATCCAGCCTGGCGCAAAGGAGCTAATGCGCTCTGCAAAACTTGAAGAAAGTTTGTATCACTCTTTGCGTTTGAGGTTGGATTTTCAGCATCAGCAATAGCTTGCTCCGTCGTTGATAAAACTTCATATATATGTGCCATTAAATTCGGAATTGGCGATTGCCATTGCATCATGCTTACAGGCAACTGCCCATCTGATGATAAAATTTCATCAATAGGATTTGGTTCATAATTTAAGTTTTTTAATTTTTCTAAATCAGCTAACCCTTTTACAACAGCATCTCTTACTTCAGGAGAAAATTTTTCAGGATTACTACTCTCCCATGCCTCTTGAATAGCAGTATGTGTTAAATCAATAATTTCATCAAAATTTGCTGCTAATTCTGCCAGTAAATCATTCACCTCACGACTATAAAGATGAAACATCAAATGAGGGATTGGAATTTTCTTAGCATTATTCGGACTCTGAGCAGCCACATATCGATTAATTCCTTGTAGTACATCTACAGCACGGTCATAGTATTCATTAATTTTATTTTGCAATTCATTTGACTTTGCAAAAATATGTTCAGGACTGATGTTTTTAAATGTCATATATGTATTTCGTTAATGTTTGAAAGAGTGTGCTAAACCATCATGCCGTTCACGTGCAATAAGGGCTTGTGCGTCACCTTCGCTCCCAGCTAATAATGCAAGTTCACCCTTGGCATATTCAATTACTTGTTGTTCTGTGGCATAGGCATTAGAATGAGTTTTAAAATGATCTTTTGTATTATATTTCCAATACACACAACACAAATCTCTAGTTTCTTGTTCTAATTTATTTAACTGTAAGGTGCCACGCGATAAATTTATGCTCATCCAATCAATAAGATAATTTTTTTGTGCATTCCCACAAGCACGTGAATGTTGGTGTAGCGCACGCTGCTCAGGAGGAGTGCCATATAATTGCTCAACATCTTTTACAGGCAAACATAGTGTCGCATCATCATCTTCCTCAACTTCATCTGAAACAGATACCCTTGCGGCTGACAAAAATGGGCTGCTTGGTGGCGTTTGCTTGCGCAAAGGCGGCGCTTGAATAAGTCGTGCTTTACTTTGCTGTTGCAATGATTGCATCAATGGATGATTGGGGCGCATGATAAGTTTTAGTGAAGTAGGCACCACTCTAGCTCTTTGTGCTAATTTTTCAGTCAAATCATCTTTAACGTTTGCATATAATTCTTTGGTTTTTTGATGGCAGAATAAAAACAGATTTGGATTTGCATTTTGAATTTGCACTAGTATTTTTAAATTTAAACAACCTTGTTGATTAACGAATAACATTTTACCTAAAAAATCATATTCATCTTGTAATTGTTTAACTCTATCTGCTGGGGCACCCCAGCGATACCAAAATGTTTTTAAAGAATCTGTTATTGACGAGAAACTAGAGCCTTGCATAATTATTAGCTTAGATTTCACAACCTGCTGATGGTCTTGTATCGATTGGCGCAACTCCTGACTTATACGATAACCATCGCCTAAAACATGATACTCTTCAAAGTAATCACCCATTTTACTGTAGGCATGTTGTATTGCTAAAAATACCATTCGCATACGTTGCTCTGGGCAGGCTTCTATTACATCCATATCCAGAGCAAACCGAGTATATAAAATATTATCAGAATCATTAGAACGCAATAATGAGCTAATCAATGCCACGTCATCCATAACATCATGATTGTTTGCAACACCCAATCCATAAAAATAATCAGAGATGCTGCGTAACATTTTTGCATAACTTATTAAAGAAACACGTTGGGCCACTTCTTGGCTAGACTCTGTTTTTGAAAATAAATAACTTGATTGCAAGCCTGCATCTAGCAATACCATCAATGTAATCAAATCGAAAACATGTCCCCAATATTCTTTAAAGCTTGTTGTCTTAACAGATAACTGCATCTGCAAAGTATGGACTTCCCTTATTTGAGGGAAAGCTTGCCTCAAGTTTAGTTTAATGTGACTGCATAATGCTGGATCAAGTGCTTGTATGGTATTTTGTAAGGCACTTCCATTGCGAACAATATTCCCTTGCTGTGGAAACGTTAAAATTACTAATAGCTTTTGCATTAAATATAATTTATTTGGTTCTTTATCATTGTTTAAGGTTTTCCAAAACTCTTGCAAAGCTCTAGCTTGAGAATCATGCTGTGTTTGATCCGATACAACATCACTTACCCAATAGCCCACAGTGCCTGGCTTGGACCAAAATAGTATTTTATCTGCAATAGATTTATCTAAACCGTTCATGATAGCTCCTGAAATTTAAACAAAATTGATATGATTAAAATAAAAACCCCGCAACATGCAGGGTTTTTCAATTTATAAAAATATTCATTATGTAAAAAAGTATGCCAAAACATCCCGCACTTAACAAGCATTTCACTTACAATGATTCGTATGTAAATCACTATTTTTTAATTGTGCTAATAATTTTTGAGTTAAACATTGCTTTTCTTGCAACAATACATCATAAATACAGCCATATTTTGGCTCCCATATTTTTTTCCAATTATTGGCTGATACGCCGCATAATTGTGCTAACACAACACGCGTATAAGCAATCTGCCCTTCTCCAGCACAACGCTCGCAAATAGCTACTTTACACACACCCGTGCCTTTGCAATGTGTACAGCGTCTTGGCATTGCGAACTCGGTGAGTGCTGCATTACACAACTGCTGAAGCTGTTCTGTATTTTCAGCACATGGCCATTGTTGACGAACGGCTATTTGTTGCGTTACTCGCAACAAATAGCCTAAGAGTTCAACACGTGAAGATTGATCACCATTCACATACCAGCAAGCAAAATGATAAAGCTGTTCACTCCCTGTTAAACAAGCAGCTATATCAAAGGCTGTGAAACTTGAATGACCTCGTCCACCCACGTGATCCCAATGAACACTTTTTACAGATAACTTAGTGATGATTTCTAATACGCTCATATTGTGACTCCTTTAGGTTAAGAACGTGTATGTCCCCTACACTATGTAGGGAAAGTAGCTTTCCCCTACGTAGTAGGGGGCACAGGCACAGTTTTGTAATTGTTTGATTAATAAAAATAAACTTTTGCGTGTAGCAAAAATGCACACTCGCACGGACACATGTAAAGAAAATTGTTATCTGCATGATTGATCTGGTTTTTTTATCATAACAATAGTGTGTAGGTGTCTGTGCATGCCTTTTATGCACATGGGCGTGCACTAAGGGAAGTGATTGATTTTTTGTACACATAAAACCATTACTTACCCATATTTTTGGGTGGCACTAGAACAGATAAATGCTGTTGTGTCCCTAAGCGGATCACATGAACATCAGGGTGTGATTTTAATTTTTCAATCACTTTATAAGCAGTGCGTCTTGCAATACCTAAGCGTTCCATCAAAATATCACGAAATACAGGCATACTTAAGCCATCATGATTTTCAAGCAAAAACTGGTATGCAAATGCTAATTTCTGAGTAAAATCTTGTCCCTCAAGCGAAGCATACCTCCAACGTCCTTCAACGCGATCTAACTGGATCCATTGCTCAGATGGTGATTGCTGATGTCGTGTATCAAAATTTAATACAACAGACTGCTCACGTTTACTCAGTAAGATCCCAGTGTCATACCAACCTTGCCAAGCGCCGCTGCCACGAATATCAAAAAATGAATTATTTTTATCTCGCTTGTTTTGTTGTTTTTTCAAATGGTGAATAAGAACAATAGCAGGATTTGAAGCAATCGAGGTTTGTAAGTTTACAATACGTTTGTACAGCAGTTGTGATACTTCTTTAGATGAATTCTCATCAACCGATGAAAAACTAATGATGGGATCGATCCCAACCAAATCAGGCTGCAACGTTAATAATATTTTTTGTAAATTTGCCCAATCATTATCTAACATTAAATCAAGTGTTAATCGACCTGAGATATGAAAATTTTTGTTAATTAATTGCAGCGCCTGTTGTCTTGCAGATCTCTCAAATACCTCAAGCCGTTCATTGAGATAAGCCTCATGAATTTCTGATTGTAAATATAATACTTTGAGCGGCCTTTGAAATCGCTTGCCTAAAAATACATCGCCGCTGGCAGCACGCAATGCCATTTCTAAAAAAAAATCAGATTTAC
>JBAZWD010000012.1:19474-43694 GCA_041660525.1 Legionellales bacterium
AACACACGATAGCCCTGTGCAATAACGCGGTGATCCCAATACGATTCTGGTAGATGAAAATGACTTGATCTTAGATCCTCTCGATTTAGGATAGCGGAAGTCTCACAATTCTTTGAGTCTGGTTTCATGATTATTAAACCTTAAAATCTGTTGTAAAAACACTACAACAGCCCCTGTGAGTATTCAATAAACACATCAAAAATAATTTGAATCTGAATCACTTTTAATAATTAGATATATTTTGCATTCAAATATGAATCAATTCAGGCAATTTTGTTGCAAAATTTTTGTAAAAATTTATCATCGAAAATAATTCAATTTTAAACTGAAAAAAAATGCAAACATTCAATTTGGATGAAGCGGCGAAATACTTAAAAATCCATCCCAACACCTTGCAATCTCGCGCTAAGCAAGGAATCGTCCCTGGCTGCCGAATTGGTCGGCGCTGGGTCTTTCTTGAAGCAGATCTTGCTGATTACATTAGAAATAGTTATCCTGTTCAAAGGGTAAGACTGCAAGGCTTCCAAAATAAGGAGTCAATGCAATGTCTATCTATAGACGTGGAAACGTGTACTGGACAAAGTTCACAGCGCCCAATGGAGAAAGAATATATCAATCTACTGGGACTAAAGACAAAAAGTCAGCACAAGAATTCCACGACAAGTTAAAAGCTGAAATGTGGCGAATTGCTAATTTAGGAGAAAAACCTAAGTATTTATGGCAAGATGCTGCGACACGCTGGATCAGAGAAATGTGTCATAAGAGAACCATAAAGGAAGATAAGCGTTTTTTATGTTGGTTTCATGATTATTTGTATGGTAAGCGATTAGTCGATATAGACAAAAAACTCATCAACAACCTCATTGAAATCCGACAACAACAAGGCGCTACAAATGCAACAGTTAATAGGTATTTCACCCTACTACGAGCGGTACTAAATCGTGCCAAGGGCGAGTGGGAGTGGATTGATGTAGTTCCTAAAATTAGGCGACTTAAAGAACCGCCTGCACGTGATAGGATCTTGTCACCCCCAGAAATGCAAAGACTGTTAAATGAGCTTCCTGAGCATACTCACGATATGTGTGTATTTGCCCTGACAACAGGGTTAAGATCATCTAATGTCGCGGGAATGAAATGGTCGAAGATCAATCTTGAGCAAAAAATTGCTTGGGTGGATGCTTTGAATGCAAAAGCAGGAAAGCCTATTGGCGTTCCTCTAAATGAAGATGCTATGGCTGTACTTGCACGACAAAAAGGCAAGCATGGTACGTATGTTTTCACATATCAAGGTAATCCAATCAAATATCCTAGAGCTTCTTGGGATAGTGCATTAAAACGCGCAGGAATTGAAGATTTTAAATGGCACGATCTGAGACACACATGGGCTACTGGTCATGCGGTGAAAGGCACGCCTCTACAAGCACTCAAAAAATTGGGTGGTTGGGCAAGCTGGAAATCCATGGAAAGATATATCCATTTATGCGTTAAAGATATAGAGATATACACAGAAAATGCAGAAATCTCAAAGTCAGTTTAAAAGCTGGTTACAATTTTGGGGACAGTCTGTGTTTTAAGGGTTTATTTGTCAGTTAAAGTAAGTTAACCGAAGCCGTATAATATATTGAATTATAATAAATTATTCGGAGAGACAGGGATTCGAACCCTGGGAAGTAGAGTATACTTCAACGGTTTTCAAGACCGCCGCATTAAACCGCTCTGCCATCTCTCCGTTGACCACTATACTAAAAACTTTGCCTGAAGACAAATTTTATTCGTTTTGGGTGTTTTTATGTTAAAATACTTAAATAACAGTCACTTTTAAACACTAAGAGGATCATATGTCAAATCAAACTTATACACTGGCCCAAACCAATACGTTGGAAGTCAGCCGTGTGTTGCGTAACACTTATATGTTGCTTTCTGCCACTTTATTATTTAGTGCTTTGGTCGCAGGATTTGCCATGGCGACTAATGCGCCTTATCCTGGGATTTTATTAACCTTAGTCGGCGTTTATGGATTGATGTTTTTAACTTACCGGACCCGTAATAGTTATTGGGGTTTAGTGAGTACTTTCGCATTTACTGGGTTTATGGGTTATACGCTTGGGCCTATCTTGAATATGGTGACTTCTAGCTATGCTAACGGTACACAGATTATTATGATGGCTTTGGGTGGAACTGGGCTGATTTTCATGGGCTTGTCTGCTTATGTGTTGACTACACGTAAAGATTTTAGCTTTATGACAGGTTTTATGGTGGTTGGGACTTTAGTCGCCTTAGTATTAATGGTTTTAGGCTTTTTCTTCCATGCACCTGGTTTTCAGCTCGCTATTTCTGGCTTGTTTATGCTATTGTCATCTGGCTGGATTTTATGGCAAACCAGCGCTATTATCCATGGCGGTGAGCGCAATTATATCTTGGCCACCATTGGGCTTTATGTACAAATTTATAATCTATTTGTTAGCTTGATTCAGATATTGTCTGCATTTAGTGGTAGAGAGTAGACTCAGAAACCTGACAAATTTTAAATTAGGTATATACTTTAATCTGTGCGATTTAAAAGGCTAGATAGCAATCTATCTAGCCTTAATTTTATTAATAGTTTAGGGGTTATTTTTTATGCGAGTTTTAACAAGAGGGCTTCTTATATTGGCCGCCAGCATAACGCCTTGTGCTTATGCCCTAACCTTCCCTATGGATAAAAATTCTGAAGTGGTGGGAGAACCTATTACTTTTAAAGCAAAATATGAAGATACCTTTGCTGAATATGGCCGTACCTATGATATGGGTGCTTATGAATTACAACAAGCTAATCCAGGCGTGGATGAATGGATTCCAGGTGAAGGCACAAAAATCACTATTCCTAATGTCTTTATATTACCCCCTGAAACACGCACAGGTATTGTCATCAACTTACCCGAATTACGGCTTTATTATTTTCATCCCAACGGTACACAAGTATCGACATACCCTATTGGTATTGGCAAAGCAGGCTGGTCTACACCATTAACCACTGGTAAAGTCACGGATAAAACTGCAAATCCTACTTGGGTTGTACCTGCCAGTATTTTAGCAGAACATAAAGTTTCAGGTGACCCTATCCCAGGATTAGTAAATGGCACCCATGTGCCACCTGGCAAAGAAAATCCTTTAGGCGCATACCGCTTACGTTTAAGTATTCCAGGTTATTTATTACACGGCACAAATTCGCCTATTGGCGTAGGCCGTCGTGTTACGCATGGTTGTGTACGTTTATTCCCAGCTGATATTGAACAATTATTTAATTATGTTTCTGTCGGAACAGCTGTTACGATTGTTCATGATCCTATTAAATTAGGCTGGAGAAATGGTGATCTTTATCTTGAAGTACACCCAACCTTGGAAGAACATCCTATGCACACCAACGAGCGTAAAGTTAATCTCATCGATAAGATGGAAAAAATGCTCGGCAATACACAGGCACATATCGATTGGGATTTAGTTCACAATATGATGACTGCGCAAACCGGTGTCGCGCAAGTAATTGCAACGACCAACCCAAAGCCCGTCATTGAAACAGCTGAAAAAGAAGAATCTACTACGAAGAAATCCAAGAAGAATCCGAAATAATAAGTTCAGGTATCCCATCTTTGATGGGGTACTTGATTTGTTCCGTAGTGCAAATTAATTGCTGATTTTTTTTATCATACTCTAAAGTGCCTTTGCATTTTGGGCACGCTAATAAATCTAATACTTTTTGTTTCATGATGAAATCCTCAAGCTTGATATTTTATTTAACAATGACGTTGTAAATACTGGATCTAATTTTGTTTTGATGCGTACTACCCAAACATTCGCAAGATTAAAATTTTTACATTTTACTGCATCTTTTTCAGTAATGAAAATCGGTAACGCATCCTCAAACTTTAAATTATTTTCAGTTAATAAATAATGATCAGGATAAGCATGATTAATCGTCTTAATACCAAAATCATTTAATAATTTAAAAAATCGCCATGGCGCGGCAATAGCGCAAACTGCGTGAACGGGACCATCATGACGCGCTTTGTTTTCAGCGTTTAAAGGGTAAATGTCTTCTATCTCTACTTGTGATTCAACTGTAAAATCTACTGTTTTTAATAAATTTTTAGACTCACGCCAAGGGCCTGCGGGTAATAAAAAATTATTTTTTAACCAGATTTTATCAGGCTGCATGGCGATTTTAATATCCGCAATTAAACCGTAATGTTGCAAGCCATCATCACTGATAATAATATCGCACTGCTTAGCTAAAATGGCTGCACCGGCTGCACGGTTTTTATTTTTAACCACCGGACAACCCGTTTGTGTTGCTATTAATACAGGTTCATCGCCCGCAAGCGTGGGATCAGAATTTTTATCAATCAATAAATTTTGTGCAGCATTATCGCTGCGATAGCCGCGCGTAATAATCCCTGGTTTAAAGCCTGCTTGTAATAATAATTTCGCTATCGCAATAACCATGGGTGTTTTACCCGTGCCACCTACTACAAAATTCCCAACGACTATCACTGGAACACTTGCGCGGTATTTTTTAAAGTAATTTTTTTGATATAAAAAACGACGAATAGAAATAATAATTTGATAAACAATAGAGGCAGGTAGCAATAAAATAAAAGCCCAGGGATATTGATACCAAGCATATAAAAAATAATGATAGATTTTAAACATTATCTTCTTGTTTAAACTGTAATTGATATAGACGTGCATACAAACCATTATGCGCTAATAATTCTGCATGTGTACCCTCTTCCACTATATGGCCTTTATCGAGTACTAAAATTTTATCGGCATTCTCGATCGTTGATAAACGATGCGCCACTACAAATGTAGTGCGGTTACTCATTAAATCTTGCATAGCTTCTTGGATATAGCGCTCAGATACAGTATCCAGCGCACTGGTTGCTTCATCAAAAATTAAAATCGGTGCGTTTTTATAAAGTGCGCGTGCTATCGCTATACGTTGACGTTGGCCACCTGAAAGTAATTGTCCGTCTTGTCCAACATTAGTATGAATACCTTGTGGCAATTCCGTCACGAAGTTTAAAGCATGCGCATGTTTTAGTGATTCAATCACCCGTGCTTCATCGTAATTTTCGTCCCCGTGCGCAACATTATGTGCAACGGTATCATTAAATAACACAACATGTTGAGAGACTATGGCAAGATTGCTACGTAAATCGTCTAGTTGAATATTTTTAATATCTAAATCATCGTATAAAATCTGACCCGAATAATGATCATACAAACGCGCAAGTAATTGCGTTAATGTGGTTTTACCGCTGCCGGAATGACCGACTAATGCGATGACTTGGCCACGTTTTGCTGAAAAACTAATATCTGATAAAGCATTTACTTCCTGGCCACCATCATACGCAAAACTCACGTTTTTAAATTCAACTTTTCCGCTTAATGGTTTGGTCAAGCGCTCCCCGCCCGTTGTTTCTGTGGGCTCATCTAATACAGAAAAAATACTTTGACCGCCTGCGATACCTTGCTGAATTTTATGGCTGACCGAAGTGATTTCTTTAACAGGTTTTAATAAGGCTATCATTGCACCTACCATGGTTGCAAAACCACCCGCTGTTAATGCATAAGCTGCTGCTTGATGCGTTGCAATATACAATGTTAACGCTACGCCCAATCCTGCCACAAATTGTACCAGTGGCACACTGAGGGATTTTGTTAATGCTAATTTCATTTCATGTAAACGATTGCTTTCTGTAGCATTATAAAAACGTTGCAGTTCAAATTTCTGCGCGCCAAAGATACGCACGACTTTATAACCTAATAAATTTTCCTGCGCGACATGAGTCATGCCGGCTACGGTGCCTTGAATCTTATGACTGTAACGGCGGAATAATTTATTGGCACCTGTTACCAATATGGCAACTAAAGGCGCTAATAATAAAAACCATAAAGACAAACGCCAACTGATAGAAAACATCACACCTAACAAAAATACAATTAAGAAAAAGTTGCGAACAGAATCAATAATGGCATCGGTACATGCCTGCGCAATTTGTTCGGTGTTATAACTGATCTTAGATAGAATCTCACTGGCTGGATGATGGTCATAATAACCTGCGGGCAATTTTAATAAATGCGCAAATAATTGCAGACGAATATCAAACACGACTTTGCGCGCTAGCCAATTCAATGTGTATTGCGATACAAAACTCATCACGCCGCGCAGAAATAAAAATAAACCTAACATGATAGGAATCAAGGCTATCACTTTTGCATCACGATTCACAAAACCGTCATCGAGCAAAGGTTGAATTAAACGCACTAAAGCGGCGTCCACTGCAGAATAGGCCGCGCTGGCTACCATCGCCACGACAAAAATTATCCAATATTTTTTGGTATAACCCAGCAGACGTTTATAAATAGGCCAGCTATTAGCCGTTGAGTATTGGGGCTGTTTGAATATCTTGAGCATTGGCCATTCTATCATAAACCTATGGTTTTTGCATACTGCAGCGGGCCCCCTCTAAAGGGCGCAAACCCCATGCCAAATATCACCCCAGCATCAATTTCATCGCTAGTTTCGACGATTTTCTCCCTCAAACAAGCTTTACATTCATTAATGAGCGGCAGCATTAAACGCTGGATAACTTCATCAGGATTCATGGTCATAGTCTCGTAATTTTTAGGTTTAATTGTTTTACCATTTTTATAAACATAAAAACCTTCCCCCGATTTTTTACCTAACTCGCCACGTGCGACTTTATCCACTAAAACCTTAGGCGCCACACCGCCCAAATTTTTAACAGCTGCAAGGCAAACATCCAGTCCAATTAAATCAATCATCGCAACCGGGCCCATTACCATACCAAAATCTTGGGCAATTTTATCCAGTTGCTGCGGCGTTAAACCTTCTTCCAATAAACATGCACTTTCTAATAAATAAGGCGCGATCACACGATTGACTAAAAATCCTGGGCAATCTTTTACTTTTAAGGGTAACTTGCCAATTTGATGTGCAAACGCTAAAGCACGATCACTTACGTCTTGATTTAAGTTTTCCGTATGTACCACTTCGAGTAATTGCATTTTTGCTACTGGATTAAAAAAATGCAGCCCTACTATAGGATAAGGAAATTCTTTTAATGAAATACTCGATGTATTGCTTGCAACAATTGCATCTCGTTTAATTTTATCTTTGATATCATTAAATAAAGCATTTTTAACATCTAAATTTTCAAATACAGCTTCTAAAATAATATCTGCATGTGCTAAGCCATCACCGTTGACATCGGGAATTAAATTATCTAATTTATATGCCATAGCCCGACCTAGAGCTTGCGGTGTTCTATCTTGCAAGCTGACGGTTAAACCCTTTTGCGCGCACCAAATAGCAATATCACCGCCCATAGTACCTGCACCTATCACATGAATGTGTTGTATTTTAGTATCTGTTTTTTTGCCGGCTGCTTTTAATTGTTCTTGCAATAAAAATAAACGTACTAAATTTTTGGCGGTATCCCCCTCTAATAATGCAATAAAACTATTGACTTCTGCAGCATAAGCTTCATTACCCATTGCGCCGTATTTTTCCCAATTATCAATAATCATAAACGGCGCAGGATAATGTTTTGGATTTGCTTGTTTAGCTACTTGATAACGCATGACTTTAGCTGCGAGGCGGCGAATTAGTGCTGAACGTGCAAGCATATGCCCTAGTTGTTTTTTACGTTTAGGAAGACCGTGCACAGCTATCGTGCGCGCAGCATTTAGCATTTGCCGCTTAGGCACGCATGCATCGACTAAACCCATTTTTTTCGCTGGATAAGCTTTAATCATGCGCCCCGTTAATATCATGTTTAATGCTTTTAACGGATGAATTAATTGTGGTAAACGAACTGATCCGCCCCACGCGGGTTGTACGCCCAAACGTACTTCGGGTAAACCTAATAAAGCATCTTCTTGTGCAATGCGGTAACGACAAGCTAATGAGAGTTCCAAACCGCCACCTAAACAAAAACCATTAATGAGTGCAATTGTCGGAAAATTAAGATCCGCAATTTTTTGCATCACAGCTTGTCCGTAATTCACATATTCTCTTAATGCATCCAAATCGGTATTATTTTTAAATTCGTGAATATCTGCGCCCATGCAAAAACCTGATGCTTTATCCGATAAGAAAACTAATGCCTTGGGTGGATTATTTTTTAAATCATCCAAAATTTCATTGAGTTCCTTTACAACTGCCGTGCGCAAAATATTTACTTTATTATTTTCATTATTAAAATGTAACCAAGCAATTTGCTGATCATCTACGTTTAATTGCCAATTTTTCATTTTTATATATCCTTATGCGTTTATGTTTTCTATCAACATCGCACCGCCCTGCCCGCCGCCTATGCATAAACTCGCAATACCGTATCGCGCTCTTTGACGCTTTAAAATATGGGCTAAATGTAAAACTAAACGCGCGCCGCTTGCACCAACAGGATGTCCCACGGCAATTGCACCACCGTCGATATTCACGGTATCTTGATCAATGCTGCCAAACGCATCTTGCAAACCTAAGGCTTGTGTGCAATACGTTTTATCTTCCCATGCTTTAAAACAGGCTATTACTTGCGCTGCAAATGCTTCATTAATTTCATAATAATTTATGTCATTTAATTTCATTTTATTGCGCATTAATAAAGGTGTAATCGCATGCACTGGGCCTAATCCCATAATTTCAGGTGGAAGCGCAGCCCATTGTGCATCTACAATACGCGCTAAAACAGGTAGATTATATTGTTTAACTGCAGCTTCACTGGCCAAAATTAATAAAGCTGCACCATCGGTAATTTGTGAACTATTGCCGGCAGTAACGTTACCAAAGGGTTTATCAAAAAAAGGCTTTAATTTAGCAAGTTTTTCCATGCTGCTATCAATACGTACGCCATCGTCTTTATCGTAACATTGACCTTTGTCATCATAAATAGGAATGATTTCAGAAAAATAGCCTTTTGCTTGTGCGTAAGCACTGCGTTGATGACTTTGCAATGCATACGCATCCATTTGCTCACGGGTAATATTAAATTGATAAGCTAAATTTTCTGCGGTTTGTCCCATCGATAATCCCACGGTGGGATCACTTAAACCTTTTAATAAACTTAAAGTTGGTTTTAAAAAACCAGGTCTAAATTGCGCAATGACTTTTAAGCGCTCGCTCCAAGTTTTAGCGCTATTTAAATCACCTAACCAATTCGCCATGCTATGTGGAAATAATAAAGGCGATCGGCTCATATCATCCGCGCCGCCGGCTAAGACTAATTGATGTCTTCCCAATTGAATGAGTTGTGCTGCACTATCTAACGCTTGTAAGCCCGATGCACAATTACGTTGCACCGTAAATGCAGGCACATCTTTTGCGCCTAAACGTAAACCAATCACGCGTGCAACATTGGGTTCACACGCATTCATGACTGTTGAACCAATAATCACTTCATCTAACTGATTGGGTTTAAAATTTTGTCGCAGTAATAAATTACGTCCACAATCTACCGCCAAATCGGAACTACTAAAAGGCCCAACATGGCTGCGTGCTTTTAAAAAAGGCGTGCGAGCACCATCGACAATATAAACCGTATTGTGCAAAGACATAGCTATTCCTAAAATTGTGAATAGCTTAAGTTTAACTTACTTATCTGTTTATGCCACGTGACGGTTCAGTAAAATAGTACTATTATTTTTTGATGATTAACAAAAAATTATTTGGATTTATATTCCTACTCACTTTGGCGGCCTGCAATCAACATCCAGAAGCGCCTGCGCCCACAGTGACTACAGGGCAAGCGGTATTAACAGATATTGTTAAGACTTCTTCTTATGCGGGAAGCGTAACTACGGTTGAAATGGTGGAATTATTACCGCGTATTTCTGGCTATTTATTGGAGCGTCGCTTTGAACAAGGACAGTTGGTAAAGGCTGGTGATGTTTTATTTGTGATAGAACCCGATCAATATCAAGCAACCGTATTGCAAAAAGAAGCAGATTTAGCAGCCGCGCAAGCGACGTTAACGGAACGCAGTTTAAACATTGAGCGTTTTAAAACATTGTATGACAAACGCGTTGTGGCCAAAGCTAGCCTAGATCAAGCGCAATCCAATTATTCTAATGCATTAGCCAATGTGGAAGCGGCTAAAGCAGCATTAAAAAATGCACAATTGGATTTAGGCTATACAACCATTACTGCGCCACTGACTGGGCGTATCAGTGTTACTACGTTTAGTCCTGGTGATTACCTCTCACCCAGTACTTCAACATTAGCGACTATCGTGCAATTAGACCCTATTCGTGTGGTTTTTTCTATTCCTGAGAAACAATGGTTATCCATCGAATTAAATCATAATGGCACGCCCGATAATTTAAAAGATTATTTAATACCGCGCATTCAGTTAAGCGATGGCTCTATTTACAAAAATGCAGGGAAAATTGCTTTTGTGGATAATCAAATTGATCCTAAAACCGGATCGCTTGCCGTTTATGCAGATTTTGAGAATCCCAATGCCTTATTATTGCCTGGGCAATTTGTAACGGTAATTATTGAACAAGGACAACCCAGACCGGCTTTAATGATTCCAAGCGCGTCTATTTTATTGGATAAAACTGGCCATTATGTTTTGTTGCTTACCAAAGATAATCTGGTTGAACAACGCTATGTAAAAACAGGTATTGTTCAGGATAATAAAACTGAAATCATCGAAGGTTTAAGCCAGAGCGATGTTTTTATTACTGAAGGTTTACAAAAAGTACAACCTGGCATGATGGTAGCAGTTAAGGCTCAATCATGAATCTATCCGAATTTTTTATTCACCGGCCGCGTTTTGCCATAGTGATTTCTGCTTTATTTATTTTGGCTGGAATTATTGCATTAAAATTTATTCCGGCAGAACAATTCCCCGATATTACCCCGCCTCAAGTGCAAGTTGCTGCCAGTTATCCTGGCGCTAGCGCTGAAGTAATTGAATCGACAGTCGCCATGCCAATTGAAGAGCAAGTGAACGGCGTGGACAATATGTTATATATGTCTTCAACCAGCGATAATAATGGTAATTATTTATTAACCGTTACATTTGCTGTTGGCACAGATCCTGATATCAATACAATTAACGTGCAAAACCGTTTACAATTAGCGGAGCCGCGCTTACCCGATTTAGTGCGCCGTATTGGTATTAGTGTCACTAAACAGTCTGCAGCATTTTTAACCGTGATTAGTATTGTTTCCCCTAATCAAACCCGCTCACCGCTTTATTTAAGTAATTATGCCACGATTAATGTGATTGATGCTTTAAAACGTGTTCATGGTGTTGGGAATGCTTCTATTTTCGGGCCATTGAATTATGCGTTACGCATTTGGTTGAATCCAGAACGTATGACAACATTAGGAATTACCACAACCGATGTCGTGAGCGCATTAAGTGATCAAAATATACAAGCATCTATTGGGCAAATAGGCGGACCACCTTTTACTAAAGATAATGCTTATCAATATACCCTACAAGCACATGGCCGCTTAAAAACGCCCGAAGAATTTGAACAAGTAGTTATTAAAACTGGCGCCGGCAATAGCATCACTAAACTTAAAGATATTGCCACGGTTGAATTAGGTTCAGAAAGTTACAGCTCTTATGGTGAGCTCAATGGTGTCGCTTCAGCTAATATCGGTGTTTATTTATCCCCTGGCGCTAATGCCCTGCAAGTTGTGAAAGACATACAGCGTGTCATGGTCGATCTTGAAAAGCAATTTCCAGAAGATGTGGCTTATAAAACGCCTTATGATACGACACTATTTGTGAAGCTTACGATAGAAGAAGTGATCATGACACTCGTTTTAACTTTTTTTATTGTTGTTTTAGTTACCTATGTATTTTTAGGTGATTGGCGCGCAACGTTAATCCCCACTCTTGCGATTCCTGTCTCTTTAATTGGTGTGTTTGCGTTATTGTTTGCCTTAGGTTATTCAATCAATACGATTACTTTATTTGCCTTAGTATTAGCGATTGGATTAGTAGTCGATGATGCGATAGTTGTGGTTGAAAACGTTTCACGTTTATTAAAAGAAACTGACATGACACCCAAACAAGCCGCCATACAATCCATGAAAGAAATTACCGGGCCAATTATTGCGACCACATTAGTCTTATTAGCGGTATTCGTGCCTGTCGCCTTTTTCCCTGGGATACAAGGACAACTTTATCGCCAATTTGCTGTAACCATTTCTGGGACTGTATTTATTTCCGGTATCGTTGCCTTGACTTTAAGCCCGGCTTTATGCGCGATTATTTTACGCAAAGAAACTCCGCCCATTAAAATCATAAAATATTTTCAGAACATACTGGAAAAAGTTCGTCAACGTTATGTGAACACTGTGCATTATTTATTAGAGCGACAAAAAATTGTCGGCATCGGCGTATTATTAAGTTTTATTTTATTTGCGTTTATTTATCCAAGATTGCCCAGCGGCTTTTTACCCACAGAAGATACCGGCATTATTTTTATACATGCGCAATTGCCCGATGCTGCTTCTTTATCAAGAACGCAAACAGTTATTAAAGAAATTGAATCTGTGTTGGCAAATACGCCAGGAATTCAAGATGTGTTCAACGTCAATGGTTTTGATATTTTAAATGGCTCTAACGCGCCCAATACAGGTCTGGTGATTGCTGTATTAAAAGATTTAAAACAACGCCCTAAAGAAGCACAAGACTTTTTCCCGCTGCTGAATAAATTACGCGGTCAAATGAATCAAATTCCTTCTGCCAATATATTTGTATTTACCTTGCCTGCTATTTCAGGTTTAGGCACTACCAGTGGATTTGATTTTTGGTTGCAAGATATAAGTGGACAGTCCCCTGAAGAGCTTTCAAAAGCAACACGCGCGATGCTGGTCGCCGCAAATCAAGATCCACAATTAACTGCTGTGTTTAGTAGCTTTAATACCAATACGCCGCAGATATTTGTCGATATTAATGTCGATAAAGCTAAAATTCTTAAAGTTGATTTATCCGATATTTATAATACCTTGCAAGCGCAATTTGGTTCTTTTTATATTAATGATTTTAATTATGCAGGTCGTGTATTCCAAGTGATTATGCAAGCACAAGAGCCGTATCGGCAAAATATTGATCGCATTTCACAATTATTTGTACGATCAAGTGACGGGCAAATGGTGAGCCTTGGCACTTTGGTTTCAATCAAAGATATTTTAGGTCCGCAAACAATTTCCCGTTACAATTTATTCCGTGCATCATTGATTAATGGTGAAGCAGCGCATGGATACAGCTCCGGCGATGCGATTACTGCCATGAGCAAAGTTGTAAAAAATACCTTACCCAGTGGTTTTTCTTATTCTTGGTCTGCCTTATCTTTTCAAGAGGTCGCAAATCAATCTTCCGGCGCTGTGGTGTTTATTATTGCGATTATTTTTGCGTATTTATTTTTAGTAGCGAATTATGAAAGTTTTGGCTTGCCATTAGCGGTATTATTATCCGTCGGTGTTGCAATGCTGGGTGCCACATTAGGCATTGCCATCGGCCCTATTGATAATAATATTTATGCGCAAATTGGTTTAGTTTTACTTATCGCGCTGGCCAGTAAAAATGCTATTTTAATTGTGGAATACGCGAATCAATTGCATAAACACGGCAAAGACTTATTAACAGCATCATCTGAGGCTGCGCAATTACGGTTTCGCGCTGTGGTGATGACTGCATTCTCCTTCATTTTCGGCGTATTACCCCTAGTATTCGCCACCGGCGCCGGCGCAATTAGCCGTCAATCTATCGGTATAACCGTATTTGCAGGTATGTTGGCTGCTACGGTTATCGGAATTTTATGTATTCCAGTCTTATTTTGCATGATACAAAAAACGTCAGAACGTTGGTTTTCTCGGTAGTTCCCCCCCTTGACATAAGTGTCTAATATAGGTACATTAAGCTTAATAACTTAATAACTTAATATCGCTCAGGGTTTATCATTATGAAAACACTAGTCTTTCCACCACTCAAGCCTCATTCTGTAGATTTAATAAGTCCTATTGAGCTGCCTACTACTGGCATTAATTTCTCTCATTATTTATTCAATACAATAGATGAAACCATTTCAAATAAAAATCTTTATTGGCAAAAACTAAACCTGATCGATGAAACTATTAAGAAAACTGCTCCACAAACTAATGAAATTATACGCGCTGTTAACAACATTCCTGATTTGGAAGCACTTGAGCAAGGGCCTATTAATAAATCTCAATCTACTCATGACATCGAAACACTACTTCATAAAATTGATGAGCATACATCGATAGATTTTGATGGTGAACATTATATGCTGTTACTCACTGGGGAAACACAAGCCATTAATTTAAGCTTTTTAATTAATAACGCGAACTTCAGTCATCTTGTTTTATCGGATGATTTAATCGAAAAACTTGCAAAGATTTTAACGCTGTTGGATCTTAAAAAAAATACACAAAGCTTAGAAATAAATAATCCTATTCTTTCTAAACTACCTGCCATTCAAAAACTTGCCATTGAAATTTATTGTGACTACGGCTATCAATCGATCAATAGATTTTCACGTCAAGAAAAACTAGAAAATGGCTTTATTTTTCTATCTGCTGCAGACAATAAAACACCTCTACTTTGCTTTATCTTAAATTGTCTGATTAATGATGCGCTTAATAAAATACTAGTTTTAACGCCAAGCAATGAAGGAAAAGCTGTATTGCAACGAGGCGAATATCTCAGCGTGGGAAAAACAGCGAGTCGCACTAGCAATCCCGCAAAACTTCCTTCCATTACAAGCTTTAGCGCTTTAGGTAATGGCGTCTCCTCTTTCCATGGTGCAGGCACTACGCGCACAATAATACACGATGCGCCGGTGATTTCTCCCTTTGGCAACGAGCAAGAGTCTGAAGTTATATTTCCTCAGGGCATGCAAATTATCACGACCCAGACAGGTCCCTTATGTTTATCATCAACATTTGTGAGAAGTCCTGCGCTGGAACCAAGCGATCATTATTTATCTGATTTGGCTTTAAAATATGCTTTTGACAACTACTTAAGCAAAGAATATAAAGATGAAGAAAACAGCAGCAGAAGAATTTTTAATAAAACCATCCAGCGTCCTAATCATGGCCTTGCACATACCGCTCGGGTTATGGACGGCATTGAATTGGTTACCCATTATTTTGCACGTCATGCAAGCTGTCCTGAATTTAAAGCATTTTGTCTTGGTTTATCAGCAAAAGAACTGCAATGGTTACGTATCGCTGCTACTTTTAGTGTGACAGGTCGTGAAAGTGAAGCCAGCTCCCGCGACCCCGTAACCAAGGCATTAGCTATGCGTTATCGCCAAGCATCCGCTGATAATTTTTTAGAATTCGCCAATAAAAGCAGCCTGTTGAATGATGAAAATATGCAAGCCGACATGCATGACATCATACTTTATATGGGCAACCCCGCTTATGAAAACGAATTGAATAAGCAAAGCTGCCCTCATCAGAAGAAAAAACGTGATTTTTATTTTCGCATTCTCACCATTGCACACAAACTCGATCTGGTCAGATGCTATACGAAATCTCAATATGATGAAGCCATGAAACTGTGTATTGACTTATCCCATCCTAGCGAACAACAAGATAAAGCCTACCAAGAAATGGTCGAATATTTTATTGCATTAAATAAGGCGCATGGCGACTGCATCATGTATGGGGAACATAGTGATTATCAAAGTACTTTTGCTAAAGTCAGCTTATCGATTAAGCAACTAAAAGAAGAAACACAAACAGTACCCAAACCTAAAATATTATTTGAACCCTTACTTGAGGCTCTGCCTAACGTTCAGATTTAAAATCCCACCCCATTAAATTGAGAATGTTAATGACCATCATGCATTAGATGATAAGGTGGTATCAGGACCTGCATCAGGATATTGTGCAAGAATTTGCTTAATTGCTGTAATTAATGCGCTATCGAAGAAAGAAAAACCTTTGGCACTTAAGATTTTCCTAATAATTTTGAAAGTAATCATCATGTTAGCCTGTGTTATTCGAATGTGACTCGAATTATTTCATAGCAATGACTACTGTGCAATCACTAGATTTTTTACTAAGTCATGCTATCCTATAAACACCAGTTGGCAAGATGAATAGAGGACATTATGCACACAGAAGAAATATTAAAGCCTGTTACCGGACAGTGGTATTATGATCGCACCAATGATCGCGAATTTGAAATTCTTAATGTTGATAAAGAAGAAGGCATTATTGAATTACAATACCTCGAAGGTGAAAAGGAAGAGATTGAGTTAGAATCCTGGGAAGATTTGAATCTTGCCAAAATTGCTGAACCTGCGGATTGGGTTGATCCTGATGCCGATGATAAAGATGATTTTGAAGATTTAGATGATCTCGAAGAAGATGAAGACGAAGATGATTGGGATTCTGATGAAGATAATGACTGGGGTAATTAATTAAGAGGATATTTCATGCGCAAAAAAGCACTGTTGTTTTGTGTGCTCTCGTTTTGTAGCTCCATGCTTTTTGCGCAAGATCTCGATGCATTACGTAAAAACTTCGTTTATGCAGAGGAAGCCATTAAAAAAGGCGATCTAGAAACTTATTACGAGCTCAAACCCGGGCTTGCTAATTACCCTTTATATCCTTATTTACAATATGCGGAAATTACCCGCATGATGCGCCATAGCTTGCCGAGCGAACATATCGAAAAGTTTATTAAGGCTTATCCCAATTCATCTTTAGCGATACGCTTACAAACAAATTGGCTGACAACTTTAGCCAAACAACAACAATGGGCCTTATATAAAAAGTTTTACGAGCCCAGTGATGATGTCAGTTTGCAATGTTATGCGGTTTGGGCAGACTATAAAACCACCCAGAAAACTAGTGCATTAAGTAAAGCCACGCCTTTATGGCTAAGTGCTTATTCTCGTCCTGATGCTTGCAACAGTTTATTTACGGCTTGGCAAAAAACTCAATATTTTAATAATGATGTTGCATGGCAGCGTACGCAATTGGCGATGGATGCTAATCAAACAAAATTAGTTACATTTTTAAAACGTTATTTAAATACAAAACAATTAGCGCAAGTGGATAATTGGTTTAAATTAAAAGAAGATTATGCCGCTGCTATTAACTTGGCTACTTCACATGATCCTAAAGCGATTGATGCATTAGATGCGCTTATAGACGAACAAATAGATACACCGATTTACGAATGGCGCGTACGTTACGCACTCAGGCAACAAGATTGGCCCAATGTTACTCGTTATATTCACGAAATGCCTGAAGATTTACAGCAACAACCCACTTGGCGTTATTGGCAAGGTCGCGCCCTACTCGCGCAAAATAAGCCACAAGAAGCAAATCCTATTTTAGAAAAATTATCTAAAGAACGGAATTATCATGGGATGTTAGCCAGTGATTTACTCGGAAAACCCTATTCGCTTAATCATGCCGTTTACCCCGTAGATACAGCAACCAAAAACTTTGTTGCAGAAGATAAAGGCATACAACGTGCGCAAGAATTGTTTATTCTTAATCGTTTAGGGGACGCAAGGCGTGAATGGAATACGAGCACTGCCACATTTAATGAAGAACAATTACAAGCTGCCGCGCAATTGGCGCGCGCGTTGAATTGGTATGATCGCGGTATATTAACCGCTACACAAGCGCAAGATCGCAATGATTTAACAATTCGTTTTCCGCTCGCTTATGAAAAGCATATTAAATCTTCTTCGCAAAAAAATAATATTGATACATCTTGGGCTTTTGCGATTAGCCGGCAAGAAAGTGCCTTTTTACCCGATGCGCAATCCTCTGCGAGTGCGATGGGTGTTATGCAATTATTGCCTTCTACAGCGCAATTGGTTGCTAAAGAAACGGGAAAGCCGTTTAATAAAAATCAATTGGTGATTCCTGAGCACAATATTTCTTTGGGTACTATTTATTTAAGAGACATGCTCGCGAAATTTAATCATAGAAAAGAACTCGCCAGCGCTGCTTATAATGCCGGTGCGTCGCGGGTTTACCGTTGGTTACCTGAAGAACAATTGCCTATGGATATTTGGGTGGAAACCATCCCCTTTAAAGAAACCCGCGGTTATGTGCAGAATGTGTCTTCTTATTGGGTGATTTATAATGATCATTTAGGAATAGAAGATAAGCGCTTAGATCATTCTAAAACCTATGTTGAAAAGTAACTCACCCTTACCTACGCGAAATTTCACAAATCTTTTCTAAGATTTCGCCGCATAAACGAGGATTATGAGTCTTAGCAGCGATATCACCTAATGATAAAACCCCTACTAAGCGCTTTTTCTCATTAAGAACTGCTAAACGGTGAACTTGCATGCGTTCCATACTTTCGGCAGCAATTTCAATATCATCATCTTCGAAGCAATAGAGTATCTTAGGTGTCATAATGCTTTTAACTAATACTTTAGACGCATCATGCTTTTTAGCTACGCAGCGCGTGGCAATATCGCGATCCGTGAGCGCGCCAACTAAGCGGTCTTCAAAGTCATCACCTATAGGCAGAAAGCCAATATCACGCCTTAACATCTCTTCTGCGGCCATTTGGACTGTAGTGTCCGGCGTAATATAATCGGGTCTTTTATTCATTAATTGTTTAACTTTCATAGCGTTACCTCCTGCCGTTATTATTATGTTTGATAACTATATTATAGTCTATTCGCTAATAATTTCCACGCCAGCAGGTGCCTTAAAGCTGAAGTAATTCGCAGGAAAATTTGGATTCGTTTTAATTTGTGAAAATGTAATATTTGTTCTTTGTCCCAAATTATCAAAAATTTGCATGCTTTGAATTGTATTATTGTCAAAGTTTAAAATAACTTTATCCACTAGCCCGTCTCTATCTAATGATTTTAATTCATACCATTGACCGGGTTTTGTACTGGTAAATTGAGATACTTTAAAAAATTCTTGGATAGAATCGACTTTTCCTGCGAGCAATAACGCGGGGGTTTCATCTAAACGCTGATTCACGGGTTGGATGATCACTTGTTCTAAATCTTGATCATAAATCCATAATTGTTTGCCATCAGAGACTAATAATTGTTGATCGGGTTTGGTAATTTGCCAGCGAAATTTTCCGGGGCGTTGCAGCGCCATTTCACCTTGGGTAATTTGGTTGCCAAATTGCGAACTTTGCGTAGCTTGCACAAAATGTGCTTCAAAACTTTGTGTGCTTGATAATTGTTTATCTAATGCTTGAACAGCTGCATCTGCGTAAACTGCGTTTGCAAAGAATAAACTTAAAATAACTAATCCAATTTTTTTCATTTTTTAACCTTGTTTTGCTAATACTTCTCGGCCACCATTGGCTTGCACTGCAGAGACTAATCCTTCGGATTCCATTTGTTCTACTAACCGCGCTGCGCGATTGTAACCTATGCGTAAACGTCTTTGTATCGAAGATATCGATGCTTTGCGACTTTCAATAACGATTTGCACGGCTTGATCGTACAGTGAATCTTTGCCGTTATCTTCATCATCCATTTCAATGCCTGCAGAAAATGTACTGTAACTATTTTCTGAAGATTGCCCCGATAAAATATCATCTTGATATTCGGGTGTGCCACGCGCTTTCCAATCATTAGCAACAGCATGTACTTCTTGATCGCTTACAAATGCGCCGTGAACACGTACTGGCAATCCTGCACCGACAGGTAAATATAACATATCACCGCGGCCTAATAGTTGTTCTGCGCCTTGTTGATCTAAAATGGTGCGTGAATCAATTCTGGATGCGACTTGGAAAGCAATACGCGCAGGCACGTTAGCTTTAATTAAGCCGGTGATCACATCAACCGATGGTCGTTGTGTGGCTAAAATTAAATGTATACCTGCAGCACGAGCTTTTTGTGCAATACGTGCGATTAATTCTTCTACTTTTTTACCCACGACCATGATCATGTCGGCGAATTCATCGACGACAACAACAATATAGGGTAAATAAACTAATTCTGGTGCTTCCTGTTCATTTTCTTCCGGCCAAAGTGGATCTAAAATCGGTGTTTTATTTTTTATTGCATCTAATACTTTGCGATTATATCCAGTTAAATTTCGCACACCTAAAGCGGCCATTAAACGGTAACGCCTCTCCATTTCTGCAACACACCAACGCAGTGCGTTTGATGCTTCTTTCATATCCGTAACAACAGGCGTTAATAAATGTGGAATGCCATCATAAACAGAAAGTTCTAACATTTTTGGATCGATCATAATAAAGCGCACATCTTCAGGACCGGCTTTAAATAACATACTCAGTAACATTGCATTTAAGCCCACGGATTTACCAGCGCCGGTTGTTCCTGCTACTAATAAATGTGGCATTTTGGCTAAATCGACAACTACGGGGTGGCCCGCAATATCTTTACCTAAGGCTAAACTCAAAGGTGATTCGCACTTTTCGTAAACTTGTGAACTTAAAACATCACTTAAAGCAACTGTTTGTCTGTGTATGTTGGGTAATTCTAAACCCACGACCGATTTGCCTGGAATAATTTCTACAACGCGCACGCTAACCATGGATAATGATCGGGCAATATCACGTGCAAGACCAGTAATTTTACTCGCTTTAATACCGGGTGCTAATTCCAATTCAAAACGCGTAATCACAGGACCCGGATGAACAGCAACAACATTCGCAATCACACCAAAGTCTGCCAATGTTTCTTCGACTTGTTTCGATAAAACTTCTAACATTTGCGGTGTATAGGCTTCATAACTTTCTTCAGAAGGCGGGTCAAGTAAAGCCAGCGATGGCAATGCGCTTTCGCTATCAAATAAAGGAATTTGTTGTTGCACACGTTTAGGTTTTTTAACAACTACTTGTGGCGTGATCACCATGGGCATGGATTTTTTCACTACTACTGGGTTAGTCGGTGTAAAACGTGGCTCTATTGGATTTTCTGCGGCAATTTTAGGTTTAACGGTTTCTTGCACCCATTTATCCGCGCGATAATCGCGATAACGTGCCCAGAGATTTTTAAGGGGTTTTTCAAGTAATAAAATACGTTGCCCAAGATGGTCTAATAAACTCAACCAAGACAAACCCGTGGCAAATGTTACACATGCTAAAAATAAAGCAATCAATATCAAAGAGGCGCCATTAGGATTCATAGCTTGTACTAAATTTGTCGCAATCAAATGCCCTAATGCGCCGCCCGGCCCTTGCGGTAAAACCGTTGAAAAATTAGGAATAAATAAATCGGTTAAAGCGCAACCTGCCAATAATGTGCCAAAAAAACCTAAACAGCGAAATAATAATAAATGCGCGCGCGGTTCTTCTAAAATTTGTCTTTGTTTAAAAATAGCCACAGACCACGCCGCTATCATTATCGGAAATAAATAAGCGACGTAGCCTATCAAATAAAAAAATACATCGGCAAACCAAGCGCCTGTATAGCCACCTAAATTGACAATTTCGGCTCCCACGCCAGTTTTAGACCAACCCGGATCGGTTTCATAATAAGTCGCTAAAGATAAAAACAAGAATAAAGAAATGGCGGCCATTAAAATAACCCCACCTTCGCGCAGGCGATACTGTATTTGCAACAACCAATGTGGCTTGGTTGGATTTTTCCGTTTTGCTTGAGCCATGTGACATCCTTATATCAGATAATTATATATGAAATATTGTGGAATAGCTGCACTTTCACTTGTATAATGGCTGCACCGAGGAGGCATCATGAAACACACCCATTCAAAACTTATTATTCTAGGTTCCGGTCCAGCCGGATATACAGCAGCTGTTTATGCCGCACGTGGTTGTTTAGAACCTTTATTAATTACCGGTATGGCGCCCGGTGGGCAATTAACAACGACTACCGAAGTCGATAATTGGCCAGGTGATGTGGAAGGCCTACAAGGTCCTGATTTAATGGATCGCATGAAACGTCATGCGGAACGTTTTAATACGCAAATTGTGAATGATCATATTCATAGCGTTGATTTACAACAACGCCCTTTTCGCTTATTTGGTGATGAAACCGAATACACTTGCGATGCTTTAATTATCGCAACCGGTGCGTCTGCTAAATATTTGGGCATTCCCTCCGAACAAGCTTTTTTAGGCAAAGGTGTTTCCGCGTGCGCAACCTGTGATGGCTTTTTTTATCGCAATAAAGAAGTTGTCGTTGTAGGCGGTGGTAATACTGCTGTAGAAGAAGCCCTCTATTTATCGAATATTTGTAAAAAAGTCACCTTGATTCACCGCCGCGATCAATTCCGTTGTGAAAAAATCATGGCCAACAAAATTTTAGAACGTGCAAAAAGCGGTAATATTGAAATTCTTTGGCACAGTGTTTTAGAAGAAGTCTTAGGTGATAATACCGGTGTTACCGGCGTTAAAATTCGCAATGTGAATACTGCGCAAGTCACCACTTTAAATGTACCCGGCGTATTTATTGCTATTGGACACACACCCAATACGCAAATTTTTACCGATCAACTGCCCATGAATAATGGTTATTTGATCGTCAATAGCGGCTTAAACGGTAACGCTACCGCAACAGATATTCCCGGCGTTTTTGCCGCAGGCGATGTCACCGATCAAATTTATCGTCAAGCTGTGACTTCTGCGGGGATGGGCTGTATGGCGGCATTGGATGCAGAAAAATATTTAGAATCGCTTTAAAACTTACGTAATGTGATAAAACACGATATACTGTTAATTCTTAAGTTTTAGAGGATTATCTATGTCGCGTGAAGATCATATTGAAATGGATGGCAAAGTTGTTGATAGCTTGCCTAATACCATGTTTCGTGTTGAATTAGAAAATGGGCATTTAATTATAGCCCACATTTCCGGCCGTATGCGCAAAAACTATATTCGTATTTTAAAAGGCGATGACGTCGTTATTCAGATGACGCCCTATGATTTGAGCAAAGGCCGAATCGTATTTCGCGGCAATCTTAAAATGCGTAATAAGCAAGAAGACGCCGATTAAGCCCATCTAACCCCTTGTATTTTGATTAGATAGATGATATCTTACTCACTAACAAAGGGGGATGTATGCCTGGGGGATATTTTAGTCTGTCATCATGGTCCAATTATTGTTGGCCAAAAAAAAAGACTAATCTTGAAGAAGCGGAAGCCTTGTTTAAGAAAGCATTCTCATCTCCACTGAATACTATGTATACCTACATCGGTCGCGTTGAAGGTACAATTGCGCCCGCCCTGTTAGGATTTCTTTTCTATGTTGTAGCCACTGAAAAAAAGCTGCATAAAGAACCCGATGAACACCAAGCAGAAATTGGGCTTTTAGCTTTTGATGCTTTATACCTTTCTATTGAAACAACCATCGTCGCTTTAGAGGCCTATCAAAAATGCTCAGGAAGCAAGGCTAACTATGAAAAGCTTTATAAATACCTGGGACGCTTTGGAGGATTTTTATCCTTCTCCTTGATATACCTGCTCGCTGATGCCTTAAAAAACGAAGAAAAAGACGTATGGGATAATCCACAGGAACACACCTTCGAATTTATTGTGATCCTCGCTGAAATGGTCATGCTCAGCTTAGGAAATCTAGCCTTTGATGCTGATATAATCAATACTGTATATCAATACATCGCGCAGAAAAAACCAAAACATGATACTAGCTTACCTGCGGATCTTCATAGAGACGTGAACGCAGCGCTTTATAAATTAATGATCGCTGACTCTTATCAGGGTACATATGCTAATACTTATCATGACTTACATCACACTGCACAAGCATTAAAAGAGCATGATAATACTGCACATTTGGCACACTATATTGAGCGTTTCTTAGAAGAAAGTAATTATGATGAGCATAAAGCCAACGAAAAACAGCCTCTCTTAACCATTAATAGATCTGTGCTATCAATAAATAATTAATCTGCATCGGCAAACACTTCAGCCTTCGTATATGCGAAGGCTAATTTTCCTGATGCAAAACTAATTTTGATATAACCACCATGGTTTAATTGACCAAATAATATTTCTTCCGCTAAGGGCATTTTTATTTCGGTTTGAATTAATCGCGCCATTGGACGTGCACCCATTTTTGGATCGTAACCTTTTTCAACTAAATACGTACGCGCGCTTTCATCCACTTCGAGTGTTACGCTTTTATCATCTAATTGCGCTTGTAATTCTACTAAAAACTTATCAACAACTTGATAAATCAC
>JBAZWD010000012.1:43704-64810 GCA_041660525.1 Legionellales bacterium
AAATTCTGGTGGGAAAGCCCGTTCGATTTCACGCATGCTATCAGAATCATGAACTTGTTCGGTAAAGCCCATTGAACGCCGCGAAATAACTTCCGCGCCGGCATTGGTAGTCATGACAATAATCACATGACGAAAATCACTTTTACGACCATTGTTATCGGTTAATGTGCCATGATCCATGACTTGCAATAATAAATTAAACACATCAGGATGCGCTTTTTCAATTTCATCTAATAATAAAACGCAATGCGGATGTTTGGTAATTTGTTCGGTTAATAAACCACCTTGATCAAAACCCACATAACCTGGGGGTGCACCGATTAAACGCGAAACAGTATGTCTTTCCATGTATTCTGACATATCTAAACGAATTAATTCTACGCCTAATAATGTTGCTAATTGCCGTGTCACTTCAGTTTTGCCAACACCGGTTGGACCTGCAAATAAAAATGAACCTACGGGTTTACGCTGATCGCCTAAACCTGCGCGTGATAATTTAATGGTTGCGGCTAATTGTTCAATTGCTTTATCTTGGCCGAACACTAACATTTTTAAATCACGTTCTAAGTGACTCATCATTTCACGATCAGTACTGGAAATTGTTTTTGCGGGCACGCGCGCAATTTTCGCCACTATGTCTTCAATCTCGCGTACACCAATGGTTTTTTTACGTTTTGATGCGGGCAATAAACGTTGATAAGCACCGGCTTCATCGACGATGTCGATGGCTTTATCCGGTAAAAAACGATCATAAATATAACGTGAACCTAATTCTGCCGCCGATTTCAAAGCACGTGGGGAATATTTAACGCCGTGATGCGCTTCAAAGTAAGTTTTTAAACCTTTTAAAATTTGCACTGTTTGATCAATTGTAGGCTCTAGCACATCAATTTTTTGGAAACGTCTGGCAAGGGCATTATCTTTTTCAAAGATGCCACGAAATTCTTGATAAGTGGTTGCGCCTATGCAACGCAAATCACCGGAAGCCAATAACGGTTTAATTAAATTAGATGCGTCCATAACACCGCCACTGGCAGCGCCCGCACCAATAATGGTGTGGATTTCATCAATAAATAAAATAGAACCTTTTTCTTTTGCGAGTTGATGCAATACGGCTTTTAAGCGTTTTTCAAAATCACCGCGGTATTTCGTACCCGCTAAAAGTGACCCTAAATCTAAAGAATAAACAGTACTTAACGCTAAAATGTCTGGGACTTTTTTATCAACGATTAATTTGGCTAAACCTTCAGCGATCGCAGTTTTACCCACCCCCGCTTCACCCACTAATAAAGGGTTATTTTTACGACGACGGCATAAAATTTGGATAGTGCGCAATACTTCTTCTTCACGACCAATTAAAGGATCAATACGACCCATGCGTGCTTTGGCATTCAGATTAACGGCATAACTTTCAAGCGGAGAATTTTGACCGCCACCTGCGCTGCCTTCATCACCCCCTTCTTCACCGCTCTCTTCATTCGGTAATTGCACATCGTCTTCGGATTGCAATTTAGAAATACCGTGCGCGATAAAATTAATCACATCCAGACGTGTGATATTTTCTTTTTTCAGAAAATAAACGGCCTGACTTTCTTGTTCACTAAAAATAGCAGCTAATACATTAGCGCCAGTGACTTCCGATTTACCAGAAGATTGCACATGAAATACAGCGCGTTGTAATACGCGTTGAAAACCTAGCGTGGGTTGTGTTTCTCTTTCAACATCTTCGATATCAATTAAAGGAGTTGTTTCATCAATAAAATTGACTAAATCTATACGTAATCTTTCAATATCTGATCCGCAGGCACGCAAAACGCTGACGGCTGATGAATTATCTAATAAAGATAGTAACAAATGTTCAACTGTCATAAATTCATGACGCTTACTGCGCGCTTCCTTAAAAGCCAAATTCAAAGTAAATTCGAGCTCTTTACTTAACATGCCAACCTCCGGATTTATTTTAATTCTCTATTGCTTCCATATCACATAATAATGGATATTCATGCGCTCTCGCATAATCACTGACTAATGCCACTTTGGTTTCAGCCACGTCATAAGTATATACGCCGCAAACACCTTTGCCCTTGTTATGGATCTGAAACATGATTTGCGTTGCGCGCTCTTGGCTTTGACCAAAAAAGTGCTCCAGTACTTCAACTACAAAATTCATAGGTGTAAAATCGTCGTTAAGTAATATAACTTGATACATAGCAGGCTTTTTTAATTGCGGCCGGGCTTCTTCAAGCAGCTGAACACTGCCCAAATCTTGTTGCAAATCACTCATCAGTTTTTACCTTACCTTTATTGTAGCCAAGTTTATTAAAAGCAAAAGCACTTCGTGTGTCAATCAAAACTTGACTAAATACCATAGCGGATGTACACATTAGAACTTGATTCCGGTTAAATCTGGTGTATGATAATCAATATTAGCCTTTTGTTAAGGCGAAATTTTGTATTATTCTCAACTAAAAGGGACTTTAAATATGGCTATCGGCACAGTGAAGTGGTTTAACAATGCCAAAGGTTATGGCTTTATCGCTCCAGCAGAAAACGAAAATGAAGATGTATTTGCACATTTTTCCGCGATCGTAATGGAAGGCTATAAGAGCCTTAAAGCAGGTCAAAGGGTTATGTTTGACGTACATCAAGGCCCTAAAGGTCTACATGCTATCGATATTCGCCCCACCGAAACCGAAGTAGCAGAAGCCAACTAATTTACATATGACTTATCATCGCGCTCCCAAACGCTGAGCACGAAACTTCTTGCGCGTCTGGCATCAGGCGTGCAAAGTCATAAGTCACTGTTTTTGCTTGTATGGTTTTTTGCATACTAGCAATAATTAAATCCGCCGCCTCTATCCATCCCATGTGTCTTAACATCATCTCTGCTGATAAAATTAAAGAACCTGGATTTACTTTATCTTGCCCTGCATATTTAGGTGCAGTACCGTGCGTAGCTTCAAAAACTGCAGCTTTATCACCGATATTTGCACCCGGTGCAATACCAATACCACCCACCATTGCAGCCAATGCATCGGAAATATAATCACCATTTAAATTTAAAGTCGCGATCACACTGTAATCTTCTGGACGCAATAAGATTTGTTGTAAAAACGCATCAGCGATAACATCTTTAATAACTATGGTTTTTCCTGTTTTAGGATTTTTTACAGTGCACCAAGGACCACCGTCTAGAAGTTCGCCATTAAATTCTTTCAGTGCAACTTCATAACCCCAGTTTTTAAAAGCGCCTTCAGTAAACTTCATAATGTTACCTTTATGAACCAAGGTCACTGAGGGTAAATCATTATCGATTGCATATTGAATTGCAGCTTGGACTAAACGCGTTGTGCCTTCTTTTGAAACCGGTTTAATGCCTATGCCACAATGCGAGGGAAAACGAATTTTTTTCACATGCATTTTAGTTTGTAAAAATTCAATGACTTCCTTGGCTTCTTTAGAATCAGCTTCCCATTCAATACCCGCGTAAATATCTTCAGAATTTTCGCGAAAAATAACCATATTAGTTTTTTCTGGTTGCTTCACTGGACTTGGCACACCTTCAAAATAACGTACAGGACGTAAACAAATATATAAATCTAATTCCTGACGAATCGCCACATTCAATGAACGCATTCCACCCCCAACAGGTGTCGTCAATGGACCTTTAATAGAAACAACATAATCTGTCATGGCTTGTAAAGTTTGCGTGGGTAACCAATTATTTTCACCCATCACTTTGGTGGCTTTTTCCCCGGCATAAATTTCTAGCCAATGAATTTTTTTTGCGCCCACGTATGATTTTTCAACCGCAGCATCCACAACCTTGCGCATGACCGGAGTAATATCAACGCCTATGCCATCACCTTCAATAAATGGAATAATGGGTTGATTAGGAACGTGAAGTTGTCCTTCTACTAAGGTAATTTTTTCGCCAGTTGTCATTTTATATCGCTCCTTTATGTGTTAACATCATTATATTTAATCCACTATACTAATCAAAGCTTTATTTTCAAGGAATATATTTAGAAGGAACTATTATGCGTTTGCATCATTATTTACTAAGCAGCACAGCTCTCTTATTTATGTCTCATGTTGCATTTGCAAACTGCAATTGTGCTGATGATTACGACGATGACAGCAGCTATGATTATTTATTTGAAGGTGATTTTCAATTATCATTATTACTAGGTATAGCTGATGTTACACACGGCGATGGCACTCTTCAGGTCGACAGTACTGAAAGTGACAGTCTCACCCAAACTAATAGTAATGCTTGGGAAACTTTTACCGGACAATTCGGTGTAAGTTATATCATGCCCTTATATTGGGGTGAAGACGCAGAAGAAGATAAACTCGAAACCGGTATGGCCTGGTTTGATTCCATCACTCCACAAATCAATGTGTATTTATTAGGCGACACCACACTAGAAGGCGATGTCCTGCGTTTTGGTTATAAAAATGAAGCCACTTATGATATGGATTTTAATAGCACACGTTTAATGTTTGATGTTGCCGTTGATGTTTTTACCGTGCGTGATTTTTCGTTTTTTGCACTCGGTGGTTTAGGCATCGCTTGGAACAGTACTTCATTAAATTGGGTGCCTAATCCAGGTGAAGATCTAACCGGATTTAATCTTGCAGAAACAGACAGCAGCGGTTTTGCCTATGAATTTGGCGGCGGCGTAAATTATGAAGTGCTTGGCGATCTCGATGTTTCGCTACAATATTTATTTACTGTGCTTGATAATGTCAGCGCACAAGGTGCAGATGATTTTTACGATGATATACACACCTCTGATTTGGATATTCATGTCCAATCTATATTACTGGGTGTACGTTTAACCATTTAGGGGAAAATAATGAATCAGACTATGCAAAAAATAAGTGTACTTAGCTTTTTATTATTCGGTGTTTTATGCAATGCACAAGCCGATGATATTGAAATTACAGGGCCTAAAATCAGCAATATTAATTGTGGTGCGGCGCCTATCAATGCGATTTTCAAAGTAACGAATACGATCAATAACACCGGTATTATTCTTTACCCTGCGACAATTGAGGTTAATGATGATTTTCCACAAGACCTCACCATGGTCGAAACCGGTGGTCTTACCACCTGCCCCCTAGATAATAAAACAAAATTACCAGCCTTAGCCTCCTGTAACATTAACGTTATTATTACACCTGAAGATTGCAGCTCTGGCACCATTTTGGGCGACATTAGCCGCACTTTAGTGGTCGGTGTTAGCACGCGACAAATAGAAGCCGAATCATCTTTTGCTTTTTCATATACACAATTAGGTGCCGCGGATGATTTTGCAATATTAAGTGATGAATTACATAATATGGGTTCTGTATCATCTGTGGTGGGCAGTGTCGGCCATACGGGAACGACGCCCATTTCTGGCCAATTTAATGTTACCAACGGTCAATTATATACTTCACCTACTGATCCCAATGTCACAAATGCCAATAATGCATTTCTTACAACCTATCAGATGTTCATAGCCAATAAAGCCAATTGTCGTGTCATTTCAGATATTAGTTTTCCTGCAGAATTACAATCGTCTTATTATTGTTTAACCAGTAATCAAGGGCTTGATGAAGTCACCGTCGATGGTCTCATTATTTTATCTGGTACAGGTGATTTTGTTTTTTTTGTAGATGATGGTGAGAATAATTGCTTCTCCATAACACCCAGCGGACCTTGTAATTTACATCTAAAATCAGCAACATCATTTGCTTACAAAGATGGCGCCTCAGAAGATAAGATTTATTGGATAACCGGAAATGATGGCAGCGTTATTTTAGAATCAGGTGTTGAATTAGATGGCACGGTACTTTCAGGAGTAGACATTAGCACTTCTTCCGCAGGCCCTAGCCCTGCGAGTATAGATGGTCATTTGTGGGCTTTAGGCACCATTACGCTATATGGTGATTCTGTGGCTATCCCAGATTAACAGCTTCTTTCTACGTTAGTTGATTTAGTTTTCACGGAGCCTATACTTAATGGCCCTGCGCGATAACGCGATTAATAATGAAAAAGGATGCTATCATGAAAACATTTAAACATACGTTGTTTACCTTTAGTTTTTTAATCAGTTTTTTACCCACAGTTTTACAGGCAGAAGAACCTTTAGATCTTCCCATTAGTTTCTCGCCTGTTACAGAATTTATGAATGTAGCTTGCGACGGCGGTGATAGAGATGTGGTATATAACCTAGTAAACACGGAAGCCAATACCATTAATTTAGATAATATTCATGTCATTACTAATATTGATGATACCGCTACGGGTCTCACAACGTCTTTTGTGTCTGGTGGTTGTATCGATACTATCCATTCTAATAACACTGCATCAGGCTCCATCACAGGCTATACAACAGGATTTGCAACTTGCCAGATCACGCTTACAGTAACCCCACCTGCTTGCCCCACAGGTGGAATATTACAAGAAACAATTGACCGCCAATTATATATAGGCGTGGAAACACGTGAACAGTCAGAATTAATCGCCGAAATCGATGCTGAAGTTTCAGTTATGGGCGCAGGTGCATACTTTGCATTATTGGCCAATAGCAGCACATCTCCAATGTTTGGAGTGGTTGCTAGCAACGGTACCAGTTCAGCGCAAATCAGTGGTGATATAGGTTCAAGTGGTACTTCTACTCCCGGCAATTTTTCCATTTCTAATGGAACATTTTACAATGCTCAAAATACTAGTCCAAATTCTATATATACAGCAGCAGTCAATGATTTAACACAAGCTTATACTCAATTAAGTAGTATGACGGGATGCACGGCGATTAACGGGCTAAATAACGAAAGCAAAGGACCTGGTTGTTATATTTTAGCTCCTAGTAGCGGCACTATAGTCACCGTTCAAGGCGCGAACGAATTAACAGGAACGGCAACCACTCAAAATTATTACTTCTTCGTCCCACCGGGAATTAATTTAGATATTGATGCAGATACAGTGTTTACATTCACAAACCCTGATAATTCATCAGCCGCCAATGTGTTCTGGATTATGCTTAACGCTTCTGTCTTAACATACCCTGCCGGGCCTGCAGGACAAGTATTAATAGATTCAGGTGCTCAGCTCGAGGGTTCAGTTTTATCGGGCAGTACAACCCTGGTGGATGCAACATCCCCTGCAATTACCACGACATCTGCAGGTACAAACCATGCTCAAGTCAATGGTACTCTCTGGAGCGCAGCACCAGCAGCCACGAGCAGCCCTAATTCAACCATTCAATTATATGGCGATACTATAAGCGCTGTAACTCAATAATTGAATAAACACACACTCCCGTTATTATTTATAGTAACGGGAGTTTTCCTGTGGATAACTCTGTGAATATCTTGTCAAGATTTCCAAAACTCGTAAATAATACAAGCAGTTATCTTTTAAGTTATTTATTTACAGCAAGACTTGAGCTTAGTTAAAAGACTAGTATTTGTTGTATTCGCAGCGCCTCCAAGCAAAGGTGCATTCAAATTATTATTAATCGATGTTGATGTGCCGACAGTTGCTGCCGCCGTTGACATCAATGCCTGCGCAGCAGCATGCGCAGTTTGGATCACTGTCGCAATAGGCACAATATTTTTCTTAACGTCATCGGTTTTAAACAAAGTCTTCTGCTGATACTGCTGATAAGCACGCACACATAGATTCGGGTTCGAGATTGCAACAGGATGACTCACATATTGTACTTTTAATGCATCAGCAACATGCTCGGAAAATTTTAATAATTCATCTTCAGTCATGCCGGATACATCAATTTGATGTTTGTCTTTTAATTCAGTGATAATTAAATTAATGGCTTCGACAAAAGCTGTTCCTTTTTTAGACTCAAAATCTTTCACGTCATCTAGCTTGAGCGCTGTGCGGATTAAATTGCCAAGCGGGGATTTTTCACGGCGTTGTTGTGCATCTTTGTGCTTTTTATATTGCCAAAATAGATAGCTCGCAAAAGTAGAGGCAGCTATAGAAGCAATGGTAAAACTGACTTTAAATTCAGTAGTATCTTCAATATTACCCTTATCATCAGTGTTTACATTAAAAATCACATCACCATTACTGTCGGCACTGGTTCCAAAGCCATCACTTACGGTCAAGGTATAGGAAGGTTTTTTGCCCGAGCTTCCATAAACAAATAACACACGATTGACTTCACTTTGAATAAAATTTAAAATTTCTTCGTCTGTTTCACCGCTATAAGCAAAATGCGCTTTGTCGGTGAACTTGACATTAATCACTAACGCGCTGGAATCTCCATCAGGATCTACCGCGTAAATATTATCTTCAGTCAGTGGCACGAGTTCATTGAGCGCTTCAACTTTGACATTATTGCGCACAAAATACGGTAAAATATTAAAATCAACATTGCCTGAGGCACTTTCAGTGTACAAATTAGATTGTTTGACTACCACATTAAAGCTTGCTTCATTTGTACTGCCATCAGCGACCAAATAGATACGACCTGCTTGAATATCCGCTAAACTAAATGTCGTAATCTCTTGACCAGGGCGCGAGTCATATTCAAACTGTGCGTGCTGAATATTCGAAACTGTAAACATCACTGTGTTCGCATTATTTTGCGGATTAGTTGCTGATAACAATGTAGTGGTGATGAGTTTACGTTCTCCTTGATTTAAGGGAATATAATTGTTAGTAATATTCAATAATACCGTAAAGGTTCCTTCACGCGAAACAGGATCGGTAGTAGATAAGCCATCGGTCGCAACCAGTGTTAAGGTTGGCTCCAGCTGGCTACCATTAGGAATATAGCAAGCAAGATTGGCTTCTAATTGTGCTTCTGTAAAACTAGTGATTGGGCTATTAGGCTGTGCACAAAAAACAACCATCGCTTGACTGACTTCTTGCACGTTTAAGACCACTTGTTCTGGCGGGGTATCAACGTCATCCACAGGGATATGTTGTTTGTTTAAAACGACAGTTTGGCCTTGTGTGACTGGCAAATAAATACCTGGCAACGTGGGTGGATCATCGACTGCAATTCCAGTTAAAGTAAAATCAGCATTAAAAGGTGAAATATTACTACTAGCACTGACTGATAATCCCAGTTGTACCGTTTGATAGCTATATTGTGTTGGCACAAATTGCATGCCCTGGATAAATATGCGTACGCCTTCAACACTGCCGATCGCATGCCAAGTTCCCGTAACAGAATCATAATTTGCCAAGGCAGCTGGTGAATAAGTGGTATTGACTAATTGACCTGCGCTAGTCGGTGCTAAGGTTAGTGTGGCATCAATGGTCGGAGTTGGATCTGCCAGCGGACCCATCAATAAATTCAACGGATAAGCAAATCCTTCAGTGTAACTTCCATCACACGCTTGCGCGACAAAAATATCGGTAAAATAACGTTGGCCATGAAAAGTCGTATCTTGTTCCCAAAATAGGGTAAAACCTGTGCCAGGTCCTGTTGCAATATTCGGTAATAATTGATCCAGAACGGTATTGGTATGCGCAAGAAATTCATCACCTAAACGTGCGCCGTTTGCTTCAAAACGCTGTGCGCGAGTTAATTTTTGTGTTGGCACGCTGTCTTGCGTACTCTGCCAAGTGACAGTGAATCTTTGCCCCTGCTGAAAAAATTTAACTTTCGGATATTGTTGATCGCGAGCTCTAAAGGTATTGATTTGAAATTCATTACCTACGCGATCACCTGCAAGATTAAACAGCTGTCCATAAATATTATAATTAGTGACGGCCTGATTGCCGCTCCATACTAAAACAAAGCCATTGTTCAGTGCAGTACCATGAGGAAATACTTGTTGATTTGTCAAGACGGTATTGACAGTAAATTCATTACCGAGTCCAACTCCTTGCGCATCAGTTCTGCGTGCACGAATGTCATAACCCGTTGAGGCATCAAAATGTTGCCAAAAAGTGATCATTTGATTATTTGATAAAGTGAATGCGCCGGATCGTTCTTTAGTGCCGGTTGCATCTGTACTGATTTGAAGTTCACTGCCTATGCGTGTAGCATTCGCATCAAAAAGTTGACCGCGTGTTCCTTGTTGATCACTATTCCATACACTAAAAAAAGTATTGGCTTGCGCGGTGATCCCAGGATACCAAAAATTACCATTGGTGTTGGTGTTCGCACGAAATTCATTACCTAAAGCATTACCTTCTGTGTCATAGAATTGCCCATAGATGCTATAAGCACCAGTTTGACCATTACTTTGCCAGAGTGTTAATGCGCGCTTGTCCTGTGTTACCGCAAGCGTGGGGAATTTTTGATCCCCATTTGTATAAGTATTAACCGCAAAAATATCGCTAGTAGGTGCAAATGATTCATCGTAATTTTGACCAAAGATATTACTATCAATTGGATTATTCATATTTTCCCAAATTGCCATGTAGTTTTGATCAGCAAAAGATTCTATCGCAAGCCGCGAGCTTGCATGTTGTTCCATTAACTGAAACGGTCCAACTTGCGAGGAATCTATGCATACCATATAGGTATCATTTAATGTGCGTCCATCTCGGTTATTTCCATTCATTGTTAAAGGGGGGATAGATGGTCCTGTCCACGAGGTGCGCATACTCATATATCCTATTAGACCCATACCCAAAAGCAAACCGCCTTTCATAATTTGTTTGACATGCCAAACTACATCTAATTGTCCATCACGGGACTTTTTATTTTCTTTAATTGTTGTAGGCAGCATAGAAACTCCTTAAATATTATTGCGGAATAGAAATAGAATTACCCACTAATCCAATTGGACTATAAGACCATAAATGTCCAACGGTTGAGCCACGATTATTATCGTTAATCGATATAATTCTACCGATACTAAGCACATTACCCGCAAAATAAGCGCCAGAATACAATGTTAAAGCCGGCGCGCTGCCATTGTGACCGACTATCCAATAAACATCTTTTAAACTTGCGCCATCTAAAAATTCAAAATGCGCATCAGGATTAATGTTGAGATGACATTGGATCCGTGGTGATGTCGTCCCGCAAGTGGGCGTGTTGAGAGGATCAACAAAAAATAGATATCGCCCTGTCCCTTTAAAGGTGATTTTACCACTCACATCGACAATACCACTGTTATCATTTGTATTGAATAAGCAACGATAACCTGGCGTGAGTACATCACCATCTTTTAATGAACCGCGTCTGTCACAAGCTGGAAAATAGATGCGGGTGAACATTTGAAAAGTCGCTAAAAAATCACCATTTGCAGCCATGACTTCTGGCGCAGTCGGAGATAAATATTGCGTACCATTACTGACCAAAAATGAACCTGTATAGCCCATATCCGTAAAACCGGTATCGCCGCTAATGGCAGCAGCGCCGTATCCATCATCATTTGTTAAATCGCTACCGACTAATGCAAAATAATCACCCGCACCTAACGTGGTATAAACCGTTTGCACGGGCGTTGTTAACTCGCCTTGCTGTGAGCCTATGCGCATACTGAGCAAGCGATTGATATTGCCATTGATGGGTCCCGTCGTACAAGCACTAGGTTTAATGATTAAATTAATATTACACTGTCCATAAGCAGAAATTACACCCTGACAAGTAGTTAAAGGACCATTATCGACTGTAATCAAATCATAGGCATAATTGTCATAACTGCTCATCTTTACTTGAGTTACAGTCAGCGCTGCAGGCTCACAGTTTTGTAAAGTATAAGTGGCATTACGTGCTGGGCCTTCACAGGCAATATGACGAATGTCTGGGAGCGCGACAAAAGTCACATCATCACCTTCATCACAATTAGCAAATGAATAATTCGAGAAAATAAATAAAAATAGATTAATGAAGAAAAAAGAACTTTTTTTATGCATGACAACTTCCATAGGCTTAAGAGTTATTTAAGTTTCTACTAATATAGTAAAACGAGTCAACCTACTTTTACTTTCGAAGTTTTATTAAACATTTCCCGTGTAGATATACAGCATCGTTGTGCAGACATATACCATCAGCAACGACCCCTCTTTCTTGTTCTAAAGAGCTTCCCGCTACGGCATCAAGTAGTAGCGGGATTTTCCTGTGGATAACTCTGTGAATATCTTGTCAAGATCTCCAAAACTCGTAAATAATACAAGCACTTATCTTTTAAGTTATTTAATTTTACTAAAAATTAACATTAAATATCAATAACTTATGAAAATCTTAAGGCGATTTTTAAAAATTGCTATTAATTTTTTTATTCTTGTCATAAAATAAACAGCTGTGAATAAGTCTGTGCACAGGCATGCATAAAAAGGTTTGCTGTCAAGAAAAATATTTTTATTTATTTTCAACAGTATTATTTAATTAACTTGCATACTGCAACATTAGGAATCTGAAAAGATTTTCCAAATTGTAAAAATAAGCCACAGATTATCCACAAATAACCCCCAGACTTTTAACCTTGTCAACGGGGTTAATACACGCTATCTTGTGTGAAGAGAGCAAAAAAAACCTATATATTGTGTTTTTCCAATTCGTGATTCAAAAAATAGCAAGGAGTAGTTTATGAGTGACATGATGTCCGTCGATACCGCACCCGTTGATACAGTACTAAATAAGTCCAGATTAAATACCCCGGTTTCTGCAATTCCGGTGAACGCGACCGAACCTGGCAAATTAAATGTTATTCGTCGTAATGGCAAAGTAACCCCTTTTGATGCTAACAAAATTTCTGTTGCCATCACTAAAGCTTTTTTAGCTGTTGAAGGTGGCAATGCAGCCGCTTCCAGCCGTGTACATGAAACCGTCGATCGTTTGACACAAACCATGCAAACCACATTTAAACGTCGTCTGCCTAATGGCGGCATGATTCATATTGAAGATATTCAAGATCAAGTTGAACTCACCTTAATGCGTGAAGGTTTACAAAAAGTCGCGCGTGAATACGTGTTATACCGTGAAGAGCGTAAACGCTTACGCGCAAGCCAAGATCAAGAATCTGCAACCACTACAGAACTCAAAGTAACATTGGCTAATGGCACACAAGTTCCTTTATCACAATTAAAATTAGATATTACAATAGCAGACGCTTGCAAAGGCTTAGCTGAAATTGATGCACAACTCATTATTGATGAAACTAAACGCAATTTATTCGATGGCGTGGCCTTAGCTGACGTCCATAAAGCTGCCATCATGAGCGCCCGGACTTTAATTGAAAAAGAACCTAATTATTCTTTTGCCTGCGCCCGCTTGTTGTTAATTGATTTATACCAAGAAGCGCTAGGCTTTTTAGGTTTAAATAGCCAAGTGCATTTTGCAGATATGAAACACGTTTACGCTACCAGCTTAAATGATTTCATAGAACGCGGTATTGCCTTAGAATTACTCGATGCGCAATTAAGAACATTTGATGTCCATCAACTTGCACAAGCCATTTTACCCGAGCGTGATTTTCAATTTACCTATTTAGGTCTGCAAACCCTTTATGATCGTTATTTTATTCATCATAAAGACGTACGTTTTGAAATGCCACAAATTTTCTTTATGCGTGTTGCGATGGGTTTAGCGGTCGGTGAAAAAGATAAAAATGCCCGCGCCATTGAATTTTATCATTTGCTTTCCAGCTTTGATTATATGAGTTCAACGCCAACGTTATTTAATGCCGGTACATTACGTCCACAATTATCCAGCTGTTATTTAACCACTATTCCTGATGATTTATCCGGTATTTATAATGCCATTCGTGATAATGCGTTATTATCTAAATATGCAGGCGGTTTAGGTAACGATTGGACACCTGTGCGCGCCATGCATGCACACATTAAAGGCACTAATGGTAAATCACAAGGCGTCGTTCCTTTCTTGAAAGTAGCGAATGATACTGCTGTAGCTGTGAATCAAGGCGGCAAACGTAAAGGCGCAGTTTGTGCTTATCTTGAAACTTGGCATATGGATATCGAAGAATTTTTAGACTTACGTAAAAATACTGGTGATGAACGTCGTCGTACTCATGATATGAATACTGCGAACTGGATTCCTGATTTATTCATGAAGCGTGTACTTGAAGATAAACCTTGGACTTTATTCACACCGGATGAAGCCCCAGATTTACATGACTTATACGGCGCCGCTTTTGAAGAACGTTATGCATATTATGAAACGCAAGCAGCTGCAGGTAAAATGGTTTCTAAACAAATGCCTGCTGTTAAACTCTGGCGCAAAATGCTCGGTATGTTATTTGAAACAGGTCATCCTTGGGTCACGTTTAAAGATCCATGTAACTTACGTTCTCCGCAACAACACGTAGGCGTGGTACACAGCTCTAATTTATGTACAGAAATCACCCTGAACACTTGCGCGGATGAAATCGCCGTCTGTAATTTAGGCAGCGTGAACTTGGTGCAACATTTAACGCAAGATGGCAAATTGGATAAAATTAAGTTACAAAAAACCATACACACCGCGATGCGTATGCTTGATAACGTCATTGATATTAATTTTTATTCTGTACCACAAGCGCGCCGTTCAAACTTACGTCACCGCCCTGTCGGTTTAGGTTTAATGGGTTTCCAAGATGCGTTACATCAATTGCGTATTGCTTATACATCTGATGAAGCTGTGCAATTTGCAGATACGACGATGGAAGCGATTAGTTATTATGCGATCTCAGCTTCTGTTGATTTAGCACAAGAACGTGGTGCTTATGAAAGTTTTGAAGGCTCACTCTGGAGCAAAGGCATATTACCCATTGATTCCATTGCCCTATTAAAAGCAACACGTGGTGAATTTTTGGAACAAGATACACGCAGCACCTTAGATTGGAATGCATTGCGTCAACGCGTGAAAACTGTAGGTATGCGTAATTCCAATACCATGGCCATTGCACCGACTGCGACTATTTCTAATATTTGTGGTGTGGCGCAATCCATAGAACCGACTTTCCAAAATTTATTTGTGAAATCAAATTTATCTGGCGAATTTACGGTGATCAATCCTTATTTAGTACGCGATTTAAAAGCGTGTAATTTATGGGATGATGTGATGGTCAACGATTTGAAATATTTTAACGGCAGTATTCAAAAAATTGACAGAATTCCTAATGAATTAAAACAATTGTATGCAACTGCTTTTGAAATCGATGCAACTTGGTTAATTAAAGCAGCTTCACGCCGCCAAAAATGGATCGATCAAGCGCAATCACTTAATTTATATATGGGTCAACCTTCCGGTAAAAAAATGGATGAACTTTATAAATTAGCATGGCGTTTAGGTTTAAAAACCACGTATTATTTACGTAGTTTAGGCGCAACGGATTCCGAAAAATCAACTGTAGCTCAAGGCGTACTTAATGCAGTGCAAAGCACCCAAAGTAGCGAACCTAAAGCTTGTTTAATTACAGATCCCGATTGTGAAGCGTGTCAATAAAAGGAGTTAGATAATATGTACGAACAACTTGCAAGCACAACAACAAATGTTGTTGCCGGCTTACAAAGCCCACAGATGAATGCAGCGCCTATTCAAGTCGATGAAAAACGCATGATCAATTGTCGCGCGGATGTGAATCAATTAGAACCCATTAAATATGATTGGGCTTGGGGTAAATACAATGATGGCTGTGCAAATCATTGGATGCCACAAGAAATTAATATGGCAGCCGATGTTGTATTATGGAAAACGCCCGATGGTTTATCCGATGATGAACGCGTTATCATTGAACGTAATCTAGGCTTTTTCTCAACTGCTGATTCTTTAGTTGCAAATAACTTAGTGCTGGCTGTTTATCGCCACATTACCAATCCTGAATGCCGTCAATATTTATTACGTCAAGCATTTGAAGAAGCCGTTCACACTCACGCTTATCAATATGTCATAGAAAGTTTGGGTATTGATCAAGCACGCGCATTTAATATGTACCGCGAAGTGCCTTCTGTTGCTGCAAAAGCTGCATGGGCTATGCCTTACACAGAAAGTTTGGCGGATCCTAATTTCCATACCGGCACGCCTGAAAATGATCAACGTTTATTGCGTGATTTAATTGCGTTTTATGTCGTCTTTGAAGGTATCTTTTTCTATGTTGGTTTCGTGCAAGTGTTATCCATGGGCCGTCGTAATAAAATGATTGGTACATCTGAGCAATTCCAATATATTTTGCGCGATGAATCCATGCATTTAAATTTTGGTATTGATGTCATCAATCAAATTAAAATTGAAAACCCTCATGTTTGGACACCTGAATTTCAGCAAGAGGCTATTAATATTATTAAAGAAGGTGTTGAATTAGAATATCAATATGCGATCGATACGATGCCGCGTGGTGTTTTAGGTTTAAATGCCAGTATGTTTAGAGAATATTTAGAGTTTATCGCTAATCGTCGTTTATTGCAGATTGGTTTGCCTGAACAATATAAAGGTGCTACAAATCCATTTCCTTGGATGAGTGAAATGATAGATTTGAAGAAAGAGAAGAATTTCTTTGAAACTAGAGTTACTGAATATCAGACTGGGGGATCGTTGTCTTGGGATGATTAATATTTATCCTTACTAAGCTACATAGAACATCCGTAGGGGCGAAAAATCTTTCGCCCTCTGGTATTCACTAACCAATAAATTAAAAATATAATCCAATATTGGGCAGCCACGCATTAATTCAATCAATTTCACCAATAATTACCTAACATCTCGGGCGAAAGATTTTTCGCCCCTACAAATTGCTTCCTTAAGAAAGTCTTTGCATTTTCTTATGAGACCTGCTAAGGTTAACCCAGTAACTTAGGTTAATGTCTCAAGCTACTTTGAGAGATTGACCATTGACAAAATAAATTTTATTAGAAACAATGACATAGAGAGTAAATTTATTATGAGAATATTATTAGTTGAAGATGACGAATTATTAGGTGATGGTCTTAAAAATGGTCTTAGCCAACAAGGTTATACTGTAGATTGGTTAAAAGACGGTCATGTGGCCGAATTAGCGCTTCTAACAGAGACTTTCGATGCTGTCGTCTTAGATTTAGGTCTGCCTAAACGTTCAGGACTTGAAGTCTTAAAAAATATCCGTTTAAAAGGTGTTATCACCCCTGTAATTATTCTTACCGCCCGTGAAAGCTTAGACGATAAAGTCCTAGGCCTGGATGCTGGCGCCGATGATTATATTGCTAAACCTTTTGATTTAAAAGAACTCTATGCTCGCCTACGCGCCCTACAACGTCGTGCTGCGGGACGTGCTGAACCTTTAATTAATTATGGTCATATCACCTTGGATCCGGCTTCCCATTCTGTATTCTTAGAAGGCAAACGGATTAATATTTCTCCGCGTGAATTTACGCTTTTATATAAGCTGCTTGAAAATGCAGGCCGTGTTTTATCACGTGAGCAATTATCACAATCGCTTTACGGCTGGGATACAGAAATTGATAGTAATGCAGTCGAAGTACACGTCCATAATTTACGTAAAAAATTGGGCGAAGATCTTATTCAAACTATCCGTGGTGTAGGGTATATGATTGATCGGATCGCGTAATGTCCTCAATTCGCCGCTTTTTATTGGTCAGTTTATTAGCGACCATTACCTGTGTGATCACAGGTGCGGCGATTTATAGCTATTTTGATATTACCCGCAAAATTAATAGTATTTTCGATGCACAACTTATCGAAGCTGCGCATGTGATACGTTATACCACCGAACAAAGCACTCTGCCCCAAGGCAACAATTTAAATGAATTATTCTCACCCAATCAAACTTATTTACCGCCTAAATTATGGGATACGATTTATGGTGATGATTTACACCCTTATGACACCAGGCGCGTATTTCAAATTTGGTCGGATGACGGCGTTTTGCTGGCACGTACTGAAGGCGCGCCGCCCTATCCTTTAGCCAAAGATGTAGAAGGTTTTACCACTTCACAAATCGGAAACTACACTTGGCGCGTTTATACGCTGATAGATGAAAAAAACCATCTGCGTTATCAAGTCGCACAGCGCAATGATGTCCGCGCTTATTTAGTAAAAAATCTAGCCTTAGGCAATATTTTACCGGATTTATTAATTTATCCTTTATCCATCATCATGATTTTTATCACGATACGCGCAGCAATGAAACCTTTGCAGCGCACCATCAATGATGTTAAAAATCGTGCCTTGCAACATTTAGAACCCATTAATACCGAGTCGGTTCCAGTAGAAATCAAACCCTTGATTGATGAAATCAATTTATTATTATCACGCCTAGAAGAATCTTATGCGCGTGAAAAACGCTTTACTGCCGATGCCGCTCATGAATTACGCACGCCACTAGCGGCACTTAAAACCCAAGCACAGGTCGCTGAAAACGCACATGATGAAACTAGCCATCAAATCGCTTTAAACAAAATTAACCTATGCGTCGATCGCTGTGCACGCGTCGTCACCCAATTATTAACCTTAAGTAATTTGCGCCCAGATGAGCCTTTAAAAGAAATACAAATTATAGATTTATCAAAATTAGCAGTGGAAATTATTTCGGAGTTAGCAACAGACGCGGTCCACAAACACATTACCCTGTCATTTGATGAAAGCAAAACACCTGCGATAACAAACGGCAACGCAACACTCATTCAAGTGTTAATACGCAATTTAATTGATAACGCAATTCGTTATACCCCAGAACACGGTCAAGTGATTGTCAGTACCCATGTTGAAAAGCAACTCGTCATTTTCTGCGTAGAAGATACAGGCCCCGGTGTTGCACCCGAATTATATGATCGTATTTTTGATAGATTTTACCGTGAACTTGGCAATAAAGCGCAAGGTTCGGGATTAGGATTATCGATAGTGCAGCAAATCGTCGAATTGCATGGCGCAACCATTAAGGTATCAAAACCCGGGAAACATTCCGGATTGAAAATCCAAGTATTTTTCCCAAATCAGAATTAAAACAAAGCTAAAACGCCCTTCTTTTATCATTAATATAAAAATAATAAACCCCATATTAAATCATTTATGATTGAAATCACTATTTCATATATCATTAAATATCCTAAATAAAGTTATCTTTCTTAATGTTTACTTAATAAATATTTGATAAATTAGCATATAACTAACCAAGTTAGAACCTTGGCTCCACTTGTATTCGATATGCTGATTTGCATATTGCTAATAAAGGAAAACGATAATGTTACAACTTTTAATTAAGAAAATAAAAAATCACTTAAAAGCTAATTCCACTGAAAGAGGTGATGCATCTGCTTGGATGCGAGATAACCTTAATCAAAAACAAGCATTAATTGACAATATTTATTTATTAATTAATTAATTATCTTGACGCCGCAAGATTATTTTATTATACAAATGCAAATACAACTGCAAGCCCAGTATGGTTTGAGGAAATTAATCGCTTATCCAAAGTTATCTTTAATAACCAATTCGATGACAAATACTGGAAAGGTGATAAGGTACTTGCAAAAACACATAATCCTCCAGCTATTTTACCAGTACTAGACAATCAACCATTCGTATATTCAATTTATCCTTATACTCTCTACTCAAATATTACCCTATATTTTAATCAAATACTAAGCAATCAGCAAAAAATAGCTGCATATTTGAAAACCACAGAAGAACAATTAAATCAGAAAAAGCAGCAAGAAGAATTGGACGCTCAAGAAGCAAAGATCAAAGATAACATTTCCCTACAAGAGCTTATTCAATCTCGTAAAACTCTCGAAGAACTACTCAAAGAGCTTGGCACCTCTTATGAAGCTGAAGCTAATAAAACACACTCTAGTTATTATTACGAATCGCTAAGTAATTTTAACAAAATAAATAAAGGCTTTACCGAAGAAGAAATAAAAAACTATGAAAATGCTAGCGCTGCTAATAGAAATTCGCTTGCCGCTGAGATGCTCAGTGCTGCCAACAGCGCATTCGCGTTCGGCATGTTAAGCGCTTATATGACAGGCTCTATAGGCACTGCATTTTATTTTATTACTTTTGAATATAATAAAGACCTACTCCGTCTTGAAAAATTTAATGAGATGGCCTTGAACCTAGCCAGAGACGGTAAAGATTTTGGACTAACATTTGCCAACTGGTTATTTTTTGTATGGAATATTATAGACGCAATCGGGGTGGTTATTGATGGTCTTAATGATGCATACAATGGTGATTACGGATGGTCTCTCATCAATATATTGAACGGTGCGCAATTAATTGCCGCAACGCTAATAGGCCATCATTTATACGAAAATGCTGCAAGCGCAGGGGCGCAATTTGCAGGTCTTACTTTAGCCTCTGGTGCTTTTGCATTGTGTATGTTTTTATGCTCATATGTTGCCATGAGAAAAGAATTAGAAGCAATAAATCTTGTTGCCAAATTAGCAGGTAAAAATGATACTGATTTCTTATATGAGCTTACCAATGAAGAAGATAAAAAAGCCCTTATCAATAAAATAGATACCATCAGAAGAACACGTTCAGATGAAAAATATTCACATATTCTAACGCGTGATTTAACCATACAGCAAGCCAAGGCCATCTTACAAACAGAAGCACTTTATCAAAACAAATCAAAAGTTTCATGGTTTGGCTGTGGCGTAACGATGAGCTTAGTATTCACGTCATCTGCAATAGCCGCCATGGGTGCATCAGAAATTGCAATATTAACCGCTGTGGCTGGCTTTATTACCACCGGGGGTATAGCTGCGCCAATTATTGCAACACTTATTACAATAGGTTTAATCATAAACTGTATTGACCGTTATCAATTAAGACAAGCAGACAAACTTGCCAATGAAATTACAAATGATATCGTTTCCGATAATGGAATTAAAGATTCAAATAGTTTCTATACAAATATAAATTCAGCATATGCGGGTAAAAATACCTGGAGCTACTGGAGCAACCCGCTGGATGGTAAAGGTATAGCTCGCAAATTAGGTATAGAAAAAAATAAAAATGAAGTGGAAATGGTTGACTTAAACAGCAAATACAAACTTGCTTTTTAACACCCTTACTTTAAGCTCGCCTCAATGTTGTGTAGCTTTGCTTTTTTAAATTTTTTAAAAAGAAACACCTGGCCGATATGTTTCTTCTAGTAGTTCTACTGGAACTGTAGAATCAGCAGGAGTTCCGACAAGCAAACGGCCCGCATCGCTTGCATAATCACTAACACTTTT
>JBAZWD010000013.1:0-52925 GCA_041660525.1 Legionellales bacterium
GGATCAATGACATTTCTACCGCCAAATTCAATTAAAATTTCAGGCTTTAAATATTTATTTTCTTGCGCAGTAACAGACTGATAGCTTATCCATACTTGCTCACCTGTTTCATCAGCCTTGACTTCATATTGATGCGAATTGGGCAAACTCTTTAATTCATTTTTAAAATAAGGAACAACTGTGTTATAGCTATACTCTTTCACATGAGATTTAAGAAGATCACTAAATTTCCTCATTTGATTATTGCTTACATTTTCGCCAAAAGGATCAAATATTTTATTAAAATGACGATAATCAAGTGTGATATCAATGTCTTCTGAAAACCGGTTAATGATGTTGTAAACTTTAGAAAGAGATGTGCCACCCTTAAATGCCATAGGATGTGCATCAGGCATATTAAATAATTTCTCCAATGCCCAGCAAACCCAAATATCTTTTTCAAGCACATGCTCTGTTTTATTAAGTTGTATTGAGGCTGATTTTAAAATAGTTTTTTGATCTTGTTTATTTAATTCAAAATAATTTTCCTGCATTATAATCCTCTGTTATATTGTTCTACTGCCTCACTCATCCATGCTGGCATAGAGCAAGCACGCAATGTTTCAAATTCTTTTTTACTCATTCCTTTACGAATTTTATTTAAAATTGATGTATTCAACTGCTCTTTACCAAGGTACCATAATAACGCTAAAATATTTCCTATTTTTTTACCAGCACACTGTAGTCTTTGGTGATTAGACGTATGAATAAATTTTACTTTTAATTCACCAATGCGAATGACACGCGTTGTACCGCTTGTATAATAAACAGGCTGTATTGGAACTTGTGTACTGATTTTAAATTGATTTGCAGCTACTGCGCCATGTAATTGTATAGTTTCGCCATTTTTCTTAGCAATTAAATTGATTATTTTGGAAATTTCTGGTGAAACTTTACCCACGAAGCGATTATATTCTGGGCGTACAAATATCCCTGGACGTAATCTTTGGATTAAGCCTTCATTCACCAAACGTGACAATGTTTTATCAATCACTGTGCGTGCATATCCTGCTTTAATAAAAACCTCTGTGCTAAAGAGCTGGCCTTGTTTAAAGCGAAATATATGTAGTTTTATCTTTTCTGCAATTGACATATTGACCTCTTGTCCGAAATTATAGCATATCTTCTGACATTGTAGCAACAATCTTATCGCTAATAAGTTTTTATAAATCAAAGGGTAATGTATTAAGACGTTACAACAACTAAAGCATATCTTATTGTTTTTATTAACTTTGACACAAATTTGGCACAGTGGGATAGTAATTGCAACTAAAGAATGTTAACTACAACTCTTTAACATATTGTTTTTATTATATTTTAAATTGGGTCGTGATGGATTCGAACCATCGACCAGCGGATTAAAAGTCCTTATGAGCCAAATATAGTATTATATAAATCAATAGCTTGCGGCCTCTCTACCACCTCAAGACCGCCAAAAGCGGCCTAAATACGCCATAAACCGCGGTGCATTGACACAATTTTGGCACAGTCAAAGTATCAAAACTTATATGGGGCAAAGGAGCTTAAAACTTAGTATACGCATACCATAGGCTATTTCAATAAAGTTTTTTTGCCATTATTTAATCTATATGTTACACTTATTAAGTGTAAATAAAAGTCAGAGACGATGGATATATTTGAGGTCATTCTTTCAAAGAAGGTAGAAAAAACTCTTGTCGAGCTACCCGCTCATATTACCTTGAAATTATTAGGATGGGTTAAAACTGTTAAAGAATTTGGGCTAAATGCCACTAGAAAAATTCCAGGCTATCACGACGAGCCGGTTAAAGATAAAGCTCGTAAAGGACAACGCACAATACGGCTAAACAAAGGCTATCGTGCCTTTTACGTTATTGATGAAAACCAAGAAATACATTTTATTGAAGTGATTGAGGTAAATAAACATGAGTACTAAAAAAACAAGAGCCACCCCTAAGAGCGATAAAACTATTACTACGCTCGAAAAAATCGCCAAAATTAAATTAACTCTTGGTAGTTTTATATGGTCTATTCGCGAAGGCGAGGAAATGTCACAGCGGGAGTTTGGGAAATTACTTGGTGTATCCAGCCAATATATATGCGATATAGAGCATGGCCGTAAAATTATAAGCCCTAAAGCAGCAGCCGAGTTTGCTGAAAAATTAGGATACTCTCCTCTACAGTTTGTTAAGCTTGCCTTACAAAGCGAGCTTGATCAATACGGATTAGATTTTAAAGTAGACATAAAAGCAACCTAATCTAAGGCCTTGCTATCATCCCTCTTATCTCATGATAAAGGAAGATAGCATAGATAAAATTTGCCCCATAGCTAACACTGGCATCGATTTCAATGTCCCGAGCTATGATTAAAAGGTTTAAGAAGATAATCGCGTATCTACTGAAGCCTTTTATTATCGAACTTATAATGGTGCAGAAATTGACTTAATACTTCAAGGTAGTTTTGGTGTTCTCCCTATTGAAATTAAATACGGTACTCGTGTTCATTTGCGACAATTGCAATCACTGAGTCAATTTATTGATGAACAAAAATTACCTTTTGGCTTGTTAATTAATCAAAGCGACCATCTTGAATGGATAACAGATACAATTTTGCAAGTTCCTGTGGGATATTTGTAAAGAAATCAAGCTTGATCTCATCGTTATATTTTCAATATATATTTCTCTATACGAATTTTATTATCGCTCAGCTGCTGTGCAGGATTTTTAATTTTTTCGATCCTGGGTTCTTTTTTACCTGCATCATACAGATGAAAAATACGGTAGCGAGATGCGCTTTGTTGCATTTGTTGCCACTCCAAGCGAGGCAATTCCACAGTATCTTTTTCGCTGGATTTTGTTGATTTTACTTCGATATAGCGTTCATCATTCTTGTATCCTTGGCGTGTGATTTGAATATCATAGTGCGCACCGCTTTCTCCATTTTTATTCATCCAAGTCACAGTGATTGTTAAAGGAGATTTTTGCTGAGATTTAGGGTGTTGTAAGACTACTATTTTGAAGCCAGTATCCGTTTCTATCGCTTGTACACCATATTTATTTTGATAGTCACTTTTCAATTTATTATAAACTGTTTTTTCACCCCAGTTTCCAATGGCTACAGATTCATTGCCTTGTGGACTCATCATGACTGGAATGGGCGTGACGAGTGTTCTTGCTGCAGTCACACTCGATGAGCTTGCTGTAGCAGAAGATGCGCTGGGCAAACTAGGTGTAGAAATGAGGGGTAAATTGTTATTCCCCAGCACTGTGGGTTCTATTTTTTGTAATCTCACTCGGTCATAATTAAGTGCATCTGGAGTGAATTCAGGGATAAATCCTGCTTCATTAAAGGCCGGCAATAAATTTTTAGCGGCTGCGCTGGTTGAAGGTGTACTTCCACTCACCTGCGAGATTGTTGGGCCTGTAGAAATCTCAAGTGCGGAGATTTGCCGCAATTGCGGTGGTGGAGTTTTTGCTTCTATGTTCGTCACAACCTGCGCCTCGGTCATGATGGTTTGCAAAATTGTTTTAGCAGCAATTAAGCGAGGAGCAGCAATATTTTGCGCTTGCAAACCTTCATTTAAATCTTTGAGTAATGTGTCTTCATTGAACTGTGCATAAGGATCCAAATGGCCTTCTTCTTTAACATAATCTACTAAATCCATTTCATGTTTTTTCAAATTCAGATACGCTCTCAGTTGCTTTATCAGTTCATTGCGTAGTGACTTTTGGATGCCTCTAGTCAATGCTCCAGGTGCTTGTCTTAGATACAATGCGTTAGTCGCCATATAACTTGAGATAGGTTCATGGCTAAAGCCAGTTTGTATAGCAAGCACAGGCGCTTGCTTTACTTGCAGTGGATGAATTTTTTTAAATAGATCTTCAATGACAACTTGAATGTCTATGTTATCTGTATGCGCACGAATCACAGCAATATAAGGCACCATAAGCATTAAACAGCGTTGAATATTAGGAATCTCTTGTGGTTGTGGTTGTGGTTGTGCTTGTGCTTGTGTTTCATTAAATATAATTTTTTGATTGGGATCAATGAAGAGTTTGCATAAGGTTTGCATCTGAGATTCATTCAATTCATTTAGACGCTTTAACCACACCGAAGAATTCAGTGGTACATCCTGTGCGGTATATCGCAATTTGATACTTAAATAAAATTCATTATTAACTGCCATCAAATAGCATTCGGACGCTTCAATCTTTATTCGTTGCTCATCTTCAAACGATAAGGACAAATGGGATAATTGCTTTACCGTTTCTTGATAAATACTTGCTCTACTGGCTTGAGGATAAACAAGCATATTTTTTAATATATATAAGATATCTGTTAAATCTAATTTTGTTTTAAAACCCAATTTTTCTGCTTGTTCTGGTGTCATAGACACATCAGGCAGTTGTACAACAGCACTTGGTTTATGCGCTAAAAACTGCTGAAAATAAGGCGCATATAGCTGATGGGCGACATAGTACCGCCCGTCACAGGCTAAAATATTGGCTTGCTGCCGAAGATAATAATACAAAGGTGATCGTATATTGGCTGATCCATGTCCTGACATTTTGTATTGCGCACTCTCTAATGCAGGCTCAACTTCTTGCCAAGCATTGACTAATGCTTGCCAAAAATGCTTGGCATACCTTGGTTTTGTTTTTAAGTAACGCATAAAGGGCACGAATACAAATTCTCTCACTTCATGATTTTCAGGTTTGGTGGAGTGCTGTGCTATTCGTGCGTCATTGGTATTAGTCAACCCCCTAAAATACCCAGCTAAGTCTGCAGAAAAATCCTCTTCGAGTTTACCGCGCGTAGAATGTTTAACTCTAACAGCAGTAATATGCTGATGCACCCCTATTTCACATAAAAATTCACGCCACTTCTCTAACTCTTGATCATTTTCAATATAGTCTGGGGTAATATAAATATCTTCTTCACTCATTTCATGCTGTAGCTGCAATTGTGGTTGGTAGCGATCAGATAAATAACATTCACTGGGCCGCTTCAGGGTTCCTTGTGTAGTCAACAATTTAATGCCATGAAGCGCTTGTATATGTTTGTCACTAAGCAACTGCTGTTTGTGTATTAAAAAAACAAATCGTAATATCGCAATAGAATTTTTTGATTTATCTCATTTTTTTCAATTAGCTGAAGAACATGGCCTTCAAACACAGAGATGGCATCACATTTTTGAGTGCCCAGACTCTCTAGCCAAGCTTGAATTTGGCCAGCTTCAGGACCTTGCAACAAAGAAGGATGGATGATGGGGATATTAATGCCTGTGGGGATAGTAAAGTTTTGTGGCGGAAAATAAGTTTTTGCAGGTGCATCCAATATCGCTTGATTGGTTAATACAAATTTTCTATGCGGCAGGTGTTTTTCGTCATGCTTCGCCTTATAGTGCGAGCTGCGTCCATCGTGCAGTAAAAATAAAATCAATTTCTTATTTTCAGCAATCAGATGCAAAGCAATGCTATCCAGGCTTTCAATCAAGAATGCAAAAGTAAAGCGTGTGGTATCGGTGAGATTTTCTGTACCCAGCAACTCTTTTGCAGCCACATCTTTCTCAGCATAAGAGAAATTCAAAAAATCATGGCGTAAGCCACTTTCATCTACCATGCAGCGTGCTAAAGTGGTGAGCAGGCCGTTAACGCTAGGTATAAATCGATAACTTGTGCTGCCACTCTCAAATCCTTGTTGATAGCTGTGCTGCATTTTCTCACTGAGATTATTCACTGTTCTGAGTGGTAGCCATTGCAATATATGCGGCCTAAATGCTATGTGCTGTTGCGACACATTTTGTAGCCATTCAAATGCTAAATGACCTATCCATTGGATTAAATAATGATTCCATGCTTTATCTTGTAATTGCGTGCGATCGGTAGTGGGTAAAAAATCTGCATTGACATGAAAAGGCAAACCAGCAAAGACTTGCGTAGGCAGGAAATTATATAACCGCCCTTTGCTAGCGATAGGCGCGTCATTTTCAAGGAGACCAGCAAATTCTAATTGAAATGTACCCGCTTTTTTCAATTTTTCTGGGCACTCATAATCCCCCATTTCTTGCAAAACGGATTTTATTTTCTCATCAATTAAATAAGTTTTATTCTGCACCTGCCATTTTTGGAACAAGTCCTCATTAATATTTAAATCAACTATGCTTCCATTAGAAATTTTTTGTATGACATGATTATGATTAATCCGCATGATTGAGGTATGTCGCAAAAATAACAAGATATCGGGTTCATTTTGAATAGCAGCCAAATCTTGTTGTAAAGATAGCACGTTAGTGATCTTAAACATGAAGATGACTTTATTGCGATCACAATATTTTTCTAAATCTTTCCCTAGCGGCATGCCTTCTGTCCAAATAGGAATCATTTGCCAAGGATAGGGTTTATCTTTAGGCGCGGCTTTCCATTGCGCGTGATCTCTATCAAATAAAAAAGAATATCCACCTGAGATAATCTGTGCTGCTGAGCAAATACTAAAAATCGCTTTAAAACCTACACCTTTATAGCCTGTTTGCTGCATGTTAGTGATTTTATCGCGATGCTCTTGTTGACCATATTCACAGATTTTCGCGACATCGGTCGAGGTAAACTGCCTACCTGTGTGACGAACGATTAATACATCGCCCACCAATATAAACTCTATCTCACCGGCGCCAGCATCATCAGCATTTTGCAATAATTCATAAAAAAATTTGCGCTGACCTTTAAATTGATTTTCTATATCCCGATTCAAGTTATGCGCAGTGGTCACAGAGTATTTATTGACCTCTATGCTTTCTCGATGTAGCTGCAAAATATGCTCTTGGGGTGTCATTTAAATTTCCTTCAATCATTTAAATAATTAACTTGAAGCCGGCTTAATCCCATCGCATCAACTAGCTGAAACTTAAATAAGCTGAGTTATTCACATTTACATTTCCGCTTTCGCTAATCTTATTCCCAGCAAGATTAAGCGTGGTTAACCTGGTATTATTTAAGAAAAATTTTGCACCCTTGCCAGTTAAGTTGTGGCTATGTAAATCCAAATGAGTTAATTTGGTTTTAGCCAATACTTCTGCGCTTTTATCTCCTATCTTAGATTCCCTGGAGCTTATCATAAGCCAATTTAAAGATTTAATAGGCGCGATAACGGCAACGCCTGCGTCAGTAATATCACAGTATTCCAAGGTCAAGGTTTCAATATTAGATTTATTCTCTCCCATGGCTGCAATCCCACCTACACTACCAAGATCACTGACTGTAACTTTGACATGTTTTAGTAACCCGAGTTATGGGTTTGAAAAATAGTAGCTGATACACTAACATTTTGAAATCTTTCGCAAAAAAGGATTTTCAAGATGAAAGCGATGCACCAGCTAACGACTATTTTCTGCCAAATTGATGATTTTTGCAATGAATTTGATAACCATATTGCGCATCTTTCGCTGCCGGCCCCTGAGTCGACACGACAGCACGGACCTGAATGCGGTTTAAAAGTCCTAGGTGCTCAACATAAGTTTATATAAATCAAAGCCTTACAGCATGCTCTCTTTCTTTAAAACCGTCTTAAACCGCCCTAATACACCACAAACCGTGGTGCGTTGGGACAGTTTTGGGGACAGTAATAAAGCGCTTGGTAATTAAAAAAGTGAGCTTTTTATCATCGTTTTCTTACTCTAGTTTTTAATCCTATAGAAAAAACTTGGCTATTTTTATGCAGCCTTATCACTAATAATCACATCGATATGCTTACCTATATGTGCTAGCATAAGTACTAATTTATCGATAGAAAATAACTCGATTTTCCCACCCATAATTTCATTAATCCGTGGCTGAGAAACCCCAAACACTTTTGCGGCTTGCGCTTGTGTTAAGTTATTTTCTTTAATATGTTCACTGATGGCCATCATTAAATGTGAGCGTATTTGTAAGTTTTCGGCTTCCTCAGCTGAAAACCCTATATCAAGGAAAACGTTTCCTGATGATTTGGTGATTTTATTACTCATGACCTAGTTACCTCTTTATATCTAGCTTTTGCAAGATCAATATCTTTTTGTGTTGTCTTTTGCGTTTTCTTTGTAAATGCATGAAGAACATAAATAGCGCCAGCTATATTGGCTAAATATATTATCCGAAACTGGCCATCTATCTGCACTCTAATTTCTCGAACCCCCTTCCCTATTGAAGTCATAGGCTTCCAATCAGAAGGCTCTAAGCCACATTGCACTCTATGCAACTGATGGCCAGCTTCCCTTCTTGCGGCTTCAGGCAGCCCTTTAAGGTCTTTCTGAGCACTTCCTATAAAGTATATATCCTTCATAATATAAATCCTTAATATAGAGAATTATACGAAATTACGTATAATTAGTCAAGCTAATATCTGATTAATCTATCCAATCTGCCAAAGATCTCTTATGATAAATTAGATTAAATTTGCTATGAAAGAGCCTAAAGCCAATATCATATAACTTCTAATAAAAAGACGCTCATTAAGCAAATTAATTAAGTATCTATTTTAACATGTTCAAACCAAATAATTCTCACGAGCAATTTTGATCAAATCTTTGCCCCCTACTCCACCCAATTTTTGCCCAAGATTATGTAAATAACCTGTATAAGTTCTATATGAAATATCCAAAATACGCGCCGCTTCTTTTGCTTGATATCCACTTGCATATAATACAATTACCTCCGATTCTCTCGGTGAAAGATAAGCAATATCATTCTGATTACGCAGATAAAGCTGAATTTTACTTTTATAATAATTTCTGCGAAACCTAGCGCATTTTTCCATGGGCAAAGAAATTAATTTGGTATTATCAATAAGTTTAGATTGCATTAACAAAAAATCTTGTGAAACATGAAAAAATGATGACGTTGAATTAACCAGCAATTTACATGCACTATCATCGACACCATTAATTGAAAAATAAAATACATCATAATACTCTTGATAAAAATGAAAAAATATCACTGAATGGCCACAGCCAAATAATTTAAATTCTTGTTGAATAATATCCGGTGCATTTTGATTAACCAGCATCACATCAAATACTCGATTTGCCCTGAGAAATTCAAGAGGAGGTTTTGTATGGAATGGTATTCTTTGATTGATACGATTAAGCATTAATTCTGGATTTGTACTTAATAACAAAGCCTCGCCACTATCATAAAAACGATAGAAGCCAAAATAATTAAGATTTCTCAAGCCCTCAGAATCAATAAATTGATGCAAAAGTTTTTCACTGGCTTGCGATGACATAAAATGCATGTCTAAGTTAACCATTTCAATCCAAATGCTATAAAATATCAAGTTATATTTCAAAATCAGCAAACTTTTCTCGGATTTTTATTGTTCTTAACTATGGGAAAATAAGTTCTATGAACAATCATATGGACAATAAACCCATGAATGAGCACAACGAACAAATTCAGCAACTGCTTAATGAAATTTCAAAAAACCATAAAATTTCACTTCGCAAACTGGGCAAAGCGATAGGGGTATCGCAACCAACTCTTACACGAATTCGGTCTGGGACAACGAAACGTGTTTCAGCAATAGTATTGTTAAAGTTGCTGGACTTTAAAAAAGCTAACAATCCAAAACTCAACAATAATCAGCCCATCCCCTAAGTCGTACACCTGAAAAACACACGCCAACTGTCTTAAAAATGAGTCATTAAGATCAATTGCTTTATATCAAAGATCTAAATAAGCGGACATACTCAAGTTTCTACCTAATATCAGTTTTCTTAATAATACTTTAAGGTTCATGCGTTACAAGAATAAGATAAGCCATTAAATTAAATGGCCTAGGGGGATTATTTTGATAAAGACTCAAAACAATGATATTTCAAAGATAGTAAGAAGAGAGGTTTAACATGGCAACAGAGCATTCGCTTTACTTAAAAGAGCATGATAAATTAATACAAAAAACACATATTACAATGCAAGAGGCAAAAAAAACTTGCGATGCGTATCCTCATCCATGCATGTCATGGATAAAAAATGCAAATGGTGATTTTTTAAAGACAAATAAACTTTTTTCAGATTTTTTTCATTTTTCATCACCTGAAATGATCATTGGCAAAAGCGACTTCGATCTTAATCATGTGCGTGTAGGATACACCGGCTATGACTTCAGGTTTACAGATCAATGTGTTATGAAAGGCTCTTCCTATAACAAAAAAATTGAATTGGTTATTCTTAGGGGGCAAGCCCCAAGCTTACTACTGGTCACTAAAATTCCTGTGCTTTCTGATGATGGTAAAGCAATAGCTGTATTTGGTGTTGCACAATCACTGACACCAACTCAAGTGCAAGAATTAAACGATATAGCCACCCTTGCGCCTGCTTGCACATCGACTAGAACTTCCCTATTAACCGAAACAGAGGCTCAAATTCAAACCATGCGAAAGAAGCTTAAGCTATCTGCTAAGGAAATTGCGACTATACGTAATACTTCTAAACATACAATCGACAAACATCTTTATAATATTAGAGTAAAATTATATCGCAATACAACTCGTCACGGCAGTTTGGAATAAAAATAGACTTTTCATAAATATATACAATTCACAAATAATAAGTTGTAAAATTTACATATACCTTTCTCATAACATTGTTATCATTCTGATTATTTTTTCTTTTGCTTTTTAATCTCTTTTTCTTGTTGGTCATTATCGTTATGGACTTGCGAAGCTCTTCTAGCGAGAGGATTATTAGGGTTATATAATGCAGTAGCAACTGAAGCCACATTGGCATTGACTACAGCAGGTTGCTCTAATAATCTGTCAAAATGATTACGTCCGTTGTATAGTATATGTCTAACCGAACTTGAGGGATTTATATATTGCTCTGCTGCTCTGGCAGGTAGTACATTACCCTGTGTATCTAATCTATGAACTTCTAATGATATTCCTGCATTTCTAGCATATAAGAGTAAAGTTTGTACACCCACCCAACGATGCTCATGAGTTAAATAATCAATAAATGCTTTTATGGTTGCTGGAGTAGCTAAAAAATTTTGTAATTCATATCTTGCTTGACTTTCTTGTTGCACACATTGCGTCCAAGCAAGTAACGATGCTCTAATTTCTTGATGTTGTGCATCACCTGCAATGGCAGCAAGTTGAGGATCATCATAAAATTGCTCTTCTTTTTCTATCTTCTCTGCTTTTGCTTTTAAGTTCTCAGGTAACTTTGCAATCCATTGTGCACGCGCACGACCTACCTCTTGTCGTTTTGTATCAAGCTTAGAGTGACAACGCTCCCAGTCTTCTTTTACTTGTGTTGGTAGATGCTGTAATTCATGTGGATCAGAAAATAACTCAAACATTTCTCTTGAAACATTTCTAGCATATTGTCTTGCCCCAGGACGTAATGCTTCATTTCCTTCATCAAAAAATACACTGCGCAAGGTATCACAAAAATTTTCACGTTCAATATTTAATGCACTTAAGCCGCAATCACCATCTCCAGGTACTCTTTCTAAACGATATCTGATGTTACCGTTTTGATGGACTAAAATCTCATGTGCTGTATTTGTTTGCTTACGTTTTTTATTAATATTTTGTGATTGAGTGGGCTGCCCTATATTTTTATTCTCTTCTAGATTACTTTTGAATTGCTCTTCATGTAATCGTTGGCGATGCTTCTCTGACATGGCAGCTATCATACCCGTAAGCGCAAACAAATATTCTGCGCTGATTTTAACACCTACTTGCATGTGGCGCTTAGCTACGATGGTTTTACCTTCTTTAGATTGATGTATTCGTTTTGCAGCTTGTTTTGTAATATCAGACAGTGCTGTCCCATCTAATCCTGCCGCCACTGCAGTAGAGTAACCTTCACTAACCACAAAGGAAACAACACCTTTACTTGGTTCTTGATCGCTATTTTGCATTGTGGCAGATAGTTCTAATAATTGTTGCATAATAGACGCACGTGCTCTTTGATAAGCATTTGGAATTTTTGCAGGCACCCGATGACAAATTGCCCCCAGTAATGTAGGTTTAGGCGGAAAACACCCGACCGGGTGTAAAACAGATTTTCCTAATCCTGCTTCGCGTAAATTTTTTCTATCCATATCAGCATCCCAACGTGGGATAATAGTTCTTATATTCTTAACAGCACGCAGCGAACTAAATTCAGCAGTATAGGGAACTCCAAAATGATTAGAGCCCATCAACAAACATTGATTTAATGCGGTCGGCGCTGGATTTAAATCGATAAAAACTACGTCAAAACCTCGATCTCGCGCTAAACTTCTAATCGCCATAGGTAACGCTCCTGGTACACTGACGTTAGCGTTACTTAATGTTGGCCCTAAAGTTAAGCTAGTAGAAATAGTAGAATCTAAAAGTTCTAAATCTAGCGCTCCCATAAGCACCCAAACACCGCCCCCCTCTCTTTCAGATTTAGTATTCATTTGCGCTTCGAAAAGCTTTACGCGATTAACACTGCGATCTAACTCTTGAGGGTTTGCAGGACGACTGTTTACAGATGCAAAAAGCGCATGGATGTCAACGAGATCTTGTTCTTGATCTGCCAAATTTTGACTTCTAATATAATCTTCACCTAAGTCAGCTAGTATTTGCTCATCACTTTCGCCTGGATTATGAGTTCCACCTACTTCAATAAAATTTCTATGCAATATTCTAGAGCTCACACTGCCTTGTGCATCAGCATCTACAACCAATACCTTCATACCATTTTGGGCCAGAATAACGGCAAGTTCTGCACAAGAAGAACTTTTTCCGACACCGCCTTTATTATTAAAAAAGGATATCAATAACTCTTCTTCGAGTAAATTTTTAAAAAAACTTTCTAACTGAATTTGTGAAGGATTCTCTTTTAATAATTCCCCTAACTTCTTACCTGGCATGATAATATCCTTTCAGTGATAAATTTATAAAGTAAAATGTTACAACCATGTGCATAAGTTACTCAACAGCCAAATAAATTACATTCATAAATTTAAACATTTAAATTTTCGTGAAAATTATTTTTACTTAATCAATAGCAGCACGTATTTGCTCCATTTCCTCATGAAAATAGATATAATCAATTAACGATTCATAGTAGTGATATAAGCTTTTATCCTGCCATTTATATAATAAAAAATTTAAACCAAAACATGTTGCAATAATACCCGCAGCATCTTCGCTCACTTCCCCACTATATCCGTTGCCTTCAATATAAATCTCTACTTTGTCCACCCCCAGCGAAGGCTTAAGATAAAAACCTTAATTAGATAATTCTACAAATTCCCAATAGGCGCCCGAATATCCTTTTATCATTTTGTCCGCGACATCATAAACAAGGTTTTCAAACTGTAAATAATAACGAGGCATCTTACGGAGTAGGAACGCTAGCCTTTCATTATTAGCTACAGTTTTTGAGGTTATTATGCTATTCATAAATTTATTTCCTATTTTGTTTTCTGGTGCTTTGCGTGAGCTTCAATGCTGCTTTCGCAACCAACAGCATGTTTTCTGCTTCGTCAATTTCTTTCTGCGTAGGTCTATCATTCCCCTGCCGCTCTAACCATGCAATCGCCTGCACATTGACTAACTGCCTATAACTTAGTTTCATATGTTGCTGTCCTCTTATTAGCACGCAGTCCTTTGTAGACTGCGTGTTGCAAATTTCTTGGTGATTTGGATTCCATGTTAATAACAACCCGCTAACCGTCTTTGCTCAAAGTGAATATTTTGACTACCGTGTGTTTCCCTAATTTGATCCATACTCCATGTACCGCGATTAAATGACTTATATTCACTGGGGCGGAAGTACCAACGCATTTTTTTAGGTGCCCACTTATAACCTGCTGTTTTAAGTTCTTCACGGTAGACCTTTGTATTACCACCAACCCATACCCAGCTACCGCATATTTCAATTTCAAGGCCCAAAGTGATAATGGCGTTTAAAGCTTCGTTAATGGCTTCGCCGTAGTTTTGTTGGTGGTGGTCTGTTACGTTGCCTGAGAAGTCTTTGAGGGCCTCATAGGCTTGATTAACTAGCTTCATCATCTCTAGTCCGGCAGGGTTGCGGTCAGGATGATAGATTGAGCAAGCTTTGCGATAAGCTGCTTTAATATCAGTAGTACTTACAGGTGACTTGGTAATATTCAGTATTGATAATGCGTCTTTGGTGTTCATTATATTTGCTCCTGTTGGGTTGCTTTAACTTATATAAGTATACTACAAACTGTAGATATTATCTAGCCATTTTGGCGTATTTTTACTTATTTTTAAAATACTGTTGACGCTTAAAAGCATTTAGACGAAACTCATTGCAGTGCTAATAATGAACAAAGTAGGTTAAAGAGTGACAACACAATTCCGAAGACTATCGAATGATGAATTTGATCAAGCTGTAAATGACTTGCGAATCAATCAAGCAAATACTGAAGCAGCCAGGCTTGCAATGGTTGAGGGATCCACGCAGCGATTTGTAGCAAAAAAATTGGGCGTATCTGAAAGAGTGCTCTCAGCTACAGTGCAAAGAGTTTGGAATAAGTTTATAGAAAACTCACCTTTACCCGATGGTTGGGATAGAGCCATCATAGAATTGCCAAAAGATGAGTTAATATCGCTACAGAAAAAATCAATTGAATTAAAAAACGAAGCGCTGGAAGAACAAGCAATCAACCAAAAATAACCTATCTTTTAACCGTAATACCCCAACATTTTAAACCCAATCATTAACCCAAAACATGTGCGCTCAATCGCGCCTATGGAAAGTCTAAAACTTACACACCTGTCGCAACAAGGTTGCTGTGGGCTTTTAGATTTAACTGCATGATTTTAAAATATAAACTGGGGGTTTCACTAAACCTTGCCGTGACATCAATTTGAAATCTTTTTGAAATCAAATTGATTTCAAATTTAAAAAACTGATTTCACAATTTTTTTCCTGATTTCATTTTAGCATCAGCTTTACTTTTAATTATTATATTTCAGCATGTTAAAATACTTACATGATGACATCTAGATTTTTTTCAAAATCATTTTTGATGTCATATGAAAGTATTCGTTTATGGCTTTTTTGCTGCTAAAAATCCACATTCTTGCTTGTGAGCTCATCTCTAATATTCTTCACTCACCCTAGTTGAAGGTAAATATTTTTTGTCTACACTTCATAAGTTAGGTATGAAAAGTAACGTTAGTGTATTTAATACAGTTATTATCCTATTCGATGATTATTCACGTTCGAGCTTGCACTTGATGATGAAGATGAACTTGCTGATGCGGATACACTTGATGGATTTACATTAGACGTAGTCTGAGTATGTGTGTGGTAGGCATGCAAGTTATTTATATTATTTGACACCGTGCTCAGTGCTTGTTTTCGCACTGTGATTAAAGCTATTCCTTCCTCACTTAACCATCCACAATTATCATATTTAATATCGACCAATCGTGGACAGCAATCTAAAATGGCCGTGAGTAATGTGTCAGTAATTCTGGTATTTGATATATCAAAAGTAGTTAAACCTTTAGCGACTTCTTTAGTAAACAGTAACGGCACTTGTTCGAGGCGTAATCGATTGTGGATTAAAAGCTCACGTGCATTATGTAATAAGCGAGTTGTTTTGTTGGCATTATTTAATCTATCATCTAGCTCGTATACACATAGTGGCCAAATTTTAATGGTTTTATCCCATGACCCACTGGCCAGCCAGCCATTGGGTAAGATGGTTAAAACACGAACAATATTAGAATGTCCTTGTATTGTACACAACAGGTGTATGCCTTGGGATTTGAGCTCCCAGATTTTAATGGTGTTATCGACCGACCCGCTGACCAGCCAACCATTGGATAAAGCAGTTAAAGTGACAATAGTAGAAGAGTGTCCATGTATTGTACGCAACCTTTGTGAGTCTTGCGTGTTAACCTCCCAAATTTTAATGGTAAGATCCCCTGACCCACTAGCCAACCAGCCATTGGATAACACAGTTAAAGCGCGAACACGATCAGCGTGCCCCAGTAATGTGTGCATCAGTTGAGTGCCTTGAGTATTGACCTCCCAGATTTTAATGGTGTTATCATCTGACCCGCTGGCCAACCAACCATTGGGTAACACAGTTAAAGCGCGAACACGATCAGCGTGCCCCAGTAATGTGTGCATCAGTTGAGTGCCTTGAGCATTAACCTCCCAAATCTTAATGGTTTTATCATCAGAACCACTGGCCAACCAACCATTGGGTAATGCAATTATAGATTCAATACCATTAGAGTGTCCCTGTATAGTATGCAACAGTTTAACCCCTTGAGAGTTAACCTCCCAGATTTTAATGGTATGATCCCCAGACCCACTGGCCAACCAGCCATTGGATAACACAGTTAAAGCGGAAACACCATAAGAGTGTCCTTTCATTGTGTGTAAAAGTTGAATATCATGAGAATTAACCTCCCAGATTTTAATACTGTTATCATCTGACCCACTGGCTAACCAACCATTGTGTAAGACGGTTAGAGCATTAACAGAGGCAGAATGCTGTTTTTTAAGTAGACTAACTTTTTTTATATTTCTCACGTGCCTCAATGCTTCATCCTGCAAATACTTGAGTGTTGGTATAGGCAGTCCCTTATCCGGATAAACTGCTGCAATGTGAGCCATACTTGAATTAACCCAAGTCCTTGTAGGCTGAATATCCCACTCAACTTGAGGAAACTCTTGCCATATTGCTGGCAACGCTTCTAGTAAGTCTGGACTTAAATTCTCGCAAGTACTGAGTCTAATCTTTTTAATACCGCGTTTACAAAACTCGGTCAACACAACATAAGAAATATTACGATATAACTCTAAATTGCCCAGCCGCTTAACAAAGCCTGTCAATTGCTCACAACCATTTAACACTATGCCCTCAAGTTTTTGCGTCGTATTAAGAGTCAATCTATTAATCAAATCCATCAGGGTCTTATCAGTAAGCCACAGATCACCCCTGAACGTCAGTGCTATAATTTCAGTACTAATTGCATTGAGTAATGCTTGATGAAATTCCACAGTCATCTTCCGATACATTTCAGGCTTAAGGCTAGCCAACACCCCAGCTTGAGCTTCTGGCATTTCAATAAACGTGTCTAAATAACCCTGTGCTATTTCATTGATGATCAGCTCTATGGCATTATCCGCTTTTTGTAGTCCCGGCAGTAAAGCTAATAATTCTGACGGCGTAGCACAATTGGCTTTAAACGCTTCATAACCAGTATATTCTGCAGGTTGTGCATGCCAACTATTTACAGTAGTTTTAGGGGGTACAATTTTACCTGCAATTAATGCTGTGCTACAAGTTTTAGTGCCAGGCATAATTTTTTTGAACCGTTCCAGCGGATAAGTATTTGGCTTTCGCACTCCCACATAATGTTTTGCGACATCAGATTGGATATGCGCATGCAAATCATGGTGAGTGATATAGACATTTTTATTACTGATAGTTTTTTGCAGTGCTGCACGCAATTTAAACCACTTAATATATAATCTACCCATGGCTTGGGGATGAAAAAATGGCTCTAATATAACTTTGTCTTTGTCATTAGGACGGTTAAATAAATCTGCAATCTCTTGGTTCGTAGAAGCATTATGTATTTGTTGGGTATAATAACCTAATATCTGCAACCATAAACGCATCCGCGGTAAGGGTGAGCGTAACATATCAGTCACAATTGCCCGAATATCTGCATGAATCGGTTTATCCATCTCATCTAAACAAAATAAGATATTTTTAAGCTCTAACTTTCCACCTTTAAAAAGTTCACGAATTAAAATATGATCATTATCAATACTAGTTAATACACCTTGATTCAAAACCCAATTAGGCGCTCGACCATCTTCTAAATCTAATAATAATGAAAGGATAAATACGGCTGAAAATGCACGTGCATCTAATACATCACTCGATAGTGCCGCTGATTTTTTATCCAATAACGTTTTTAAATTTTCTCCCGGTGCATGCGGGGTTAATTGCACATGAATGGTTTGCTCGTTGCCTTGATAGCGACGTACAATTTTTGCAGGTAGGGCCGGTATAAATCCTGGCGCTTGAGTATTAGGATTATCATCTAAAAAAAAGCAAGCCGATAAAGCCCATGCCGCAAATGCTAAGCCGCTACAACCTGGATTTTCTTTAAAGTGTAAATCTCCGATGTAAGCGACATTATGAACATCTTCGTGGCTAGGATTGATTGCTTTATTTGTAGGCCGGATATGATCGTTCTCAAATAAATCTGCCGCATATTCTTTTTTAAGCCGCCAATACTGTTCAAAAACTTGAATTAAAATCTCGCCTTGTTCAAGAGCGCCTATCTTGTCATTTTCATCATTCATATTTATCGGCACGGCAAGTTGTGATAATTTTGCACGAATAGAGGTTAAACCAGTGGCCAGTACGCATTCAAATAAATCTCGATGTACTGGGTGCTCAGCAGGAGCATAATTCACTAGATCTAAATAAAGTTTAGCTTTTTGCCAAGGTGTTGTGGATTGTTGTGTCTTGCTATATAGCAAATCAGTGAGTTTGGATTTAATATTCGTAAGATAATTATTTAATGCACCTGCTTCTACACTTGAGGGAGAAACATTTGCTAATGATTGTTTGGCAAAATCATATGCCTTTTTATAAATCCGAATCGCTGTATTAAATTCTTCTGCATCCATCGCACACTGCCCCATTTGCATGCAATCTTCTACTGACATGATTGTTTGACCTTGTGACAACAGTGCTTCGTAATATTGCCAAGCTTTAAATCTTATATGGGCTGTAAATTTTGTATTCTGCGCGGCTTTATACAACGCTTGATGTAGAGATGAATGTTGCGATGGTTTATTTGCAAGGATATGCCATTCACTTTCATTGGTATCTTGATAAACATCACATAAAAAGTTTAATAAGATATCATCTGAATGTGAAGCTTTCAGTGCTTGTAACGTTGCAGTTAAATCTAAAAATAATGAAGACCCAGGAGTAAAACTCGCCTCACCTTGTAGCCAATAATTTAAACCCATTAACATCGTTTCAAGCTGTGGACTTTCAGGGGTTGGCGCATCCATTTCTGCCTGTGGTGCGCTGGTTAAAGATTCACCCAAAATAACTGGCCAAACATCTGCTTGGTGTTGTGCTCTGCGTAATAATAAATCCAGTGCAGCACGATGCCAGTGCATGGGCTTAGGAATATTACGTTGGGTGTATAGATAAGCTTGAGCCGCCACAATCGAACCTTCGTTATATTCAGGTGCATGTGCTAATAAAGATAAAATACAAGCCTCAGCCAACGCCTTTTGTGTTTTAAAAAAATCAGTTTGTTGCAATTGTTCTATCGCTGAAAAAATCCTAGCTTGCTGTGCTGACAAACTTTGTGTACTGGTCTTCTTCAATAAAGCAAGAATGGGTGTATGCTGATGCGATAAATCTTGATGCTGCGCTATGCTCCATGCTAAATAGAATTGTAAACGCTCGAGAGCCTCTCGCGTTAGTGGAGATATACCTGGTTTATTTTTTAGTTTATCAAGCTGGGATTGAGCATTTGTAACTCTCGGTCTAAAAGGTTCCCCGCCATTGATAAGATGCTGCTCTAAGCCACGGACAAATAAATCTATTATCACCTGCTGTAACTTTTCAGGATAATGTAAAAAATCTGATTTCCACATATGTTCTTCAAGTAATCGTAAACAATCAACAGAGATATCTGCGTAATTTGTTAATAACTGATTTAATGCTGTTAAATCCTTCGCATGCTCACTACTGTTTGCAATTTGAGACGCTGTAAGATGTGTTTGTAAAACAGACAATGTTAATGAGTGATTGTTAGGTATATTTGCAAGCGGTGTTGCCCTATTCATAAACTCGCGCTCTAGATTATCAATCTGATCAACAGGGCTCATCTCATTTTGTGCATGACTTTTTATTCGAAGCTGATAAGTGAAAAGACTATGTGCCTGAGGGCGCACCTTAACAAACGGAGCAAGCTGCCCTGCTTGTTCCCAATCAAAAATCAAATCCAATTCAGGTAAAATATAAATCCTTCCAACATCAGAATAATGTACTAATGCTTGAACCACAGGATCTTTAGGATTTACAAAACGATATACGCAATTATTTAAAATTTCCGCAGCTTCTGCTTTAAATGTCATCCCTATTTTTGGCTGACCAAATGTTAGCACTTGCGTGGCATTGTGTTGCACATAGTCATTTGCTGCCAGTACCGCTAACGCTCCACCTAAAGAGTGCCCAGTGAAAATAAAAGGAACATCTTTATGAAACTTAACATAAAAATTTAATATATCGTGCAGCTGGTTTTTTATTTCTTGATATGCTTTTAAAAATCCAGTATGTATTTGGCCTAATCCTGGCGCTGTCGTAGATAATATTTTTACATCAGTAAAAACATTACTCAGATTATCCGTCCCACGAAAAGTAATCAATACTTGATCTTGGTTTGCTAAAACTATACAACGAACACGATCGCTCTCAATTAGCCTAAACTCATTAGCCACAAGATCATGTGTGTTATACTTCCAGGCATCTGCAAGTTCACGTATTTTGGTTTCATGCTCATAAGCTAAGAATGATAAACGCAATAACTGGTAGACATATTTCCAACGATCGGACAATTCTAATAAATGAAAAGAAGTTGATGTCTTATTTGCAAATGACACCAGAGGAGCTTCACTCACCAAATTAATATATTCAACCAAAAAAACCATTAATTTATCAGGATCGTTAGCCGGAAAATCATAAGGTTTTTGCGCAGCCTCACCTAAGCTTTGCGCAAATTGCAAAGTGATCTTTTCTGCTAAAACTCGCAGGTTACTAGGTAAGCTCAGTGGTAATTGACTCAATAATTTTTCGGTTTGATCTCGCGCCGCTTGCGTCAACGCAATCTCTTGCCCCGGATTTAACACCTGAGCATGATGGTAGTAAGTCGCTTGTGCACAAAAGCGCTCGACCAAACGTTTGCGTGTGTTTTCATCGCCTAGCAATGCATTTAAGCGTTTTTGATCTACTGTTATTTTTTGGTCCACTGCTACATTTAAAGCCTTGGCAGCTACGGCTCCTGCTACTGGCGCTAAGTTTAGCGCAAAATTTATAAGACCTAATAATAAAGGTGGCCGCGCCGCTACCATACCACTACTTAGCGTTTCAATACCGCTCACCAGTGCAATTAAACTTGCTGATAATTGTTGATGAAACTCACGGATCTGTGTTTCTTGTGCTGGAGTTTTATTCTGACAGGCACGCTCAATAAGCCAGTCGCAGTATGCTTTATGTTGTTCGCTATGAAGACTTGGCATATACAATCCTTATTGTTTTTATGTTTGATAATTCTGCGTATTTGTTTTCGTACTTGAACTTGCTGATGCGGTCGCACTGGATGGGTTTACATTAGACATGGTATCTGAATATGTGTGGTAGGCATACAAGTTATTTATATTATTTGACGCACTACTCAGTGCTTGTTTTCGCGCTGTAATTAAAGCTATTCCTTTCTCAGTTAACCATCCACAATGATCATATTTAATATCTACCAATCGTGGGCAGCAACCTAAAATGGCTTCGAGCAAAGCATCAGTAATTCTGGTATTTGATACATCCAAAGTAGTTAAATCTTTAGCAACTTCTTTAGTCAACAATAATGGCACTTGTTCAAGGCGTAATCGATTACTTATTAAAAGCTCACGTGTATTATGCAATAAGCGAATGGTTTTGCTGGCATTAGTTAATCTATCATCTAGCGCGTGTCCACATAGCGGCCAGATCTTAATGGTGTTATCCGTTGACCCACTGGCCAGCCAACCATTGGGTAAGACGGTTAAAGAGAAAAGAGCATCAGCATGTCCCTGTATTGTGTGCAACAGTTGGGTGCCTTGAGCATTAACCTCCCAGATTTTAATGGTGTTATCATCTGATCCACTAGCTAGCCAACCATTTGGTAAGACGGTTAAAGAGTAAACAATATCAGAGTGTCCCTGTATTGTATGCAATAGTTTAGACCCTTTGGCATTGACCTCCCAGATTTTAATGGCCTTACCCCCTGCTCCAGCCAACCAGCCATTAGGTAAGACAATTAAAGCCCAAACAAGATCAGTGTGTCCTTGTATTGTGTGCAGCAGTTGGGTCCCTTGAGTGTTGACCTCCCAAATTTTAATGCTGCCATCGGCTCCCTGCAAGCCACTATCCATTGACCCACTGGCCAACCAACCGTTGGGTAAGACGGTTAAAGACCAAACCATCCGTTCAGGGATTGTGTGCAACAGTTTAGGCTCTTGTGCGTTAATCTCCCAGATTTTAATGGTGTGATCGGATGAGCTGCTGGCCAGCCAACCATTAGGTAAAACAGCTAAATCATGAATAACATTAGAGTGTCCCTGTACTGTGTGCAACAGTTTAGCCGCTTGAGAGTTAACCTCCCAGATTTTAATGGTGTTATCCTCTGCCCCAGCCACCCAGCCATTAGGTAAGACAGTTAAAGCGCGAACATGATTAGAATGTCCTTGTATTGTGTGCAGCAGCTGAGTCCCTTGAGAGTTGATCTCCCAGATTTTAATGGCCTTAGCCCCTCCAGCCAACCAGCCATTGTGTAAAACAGTTAAAACATTAATCGTACTGGAATACTTAATTGTTAATTTTTTAACTTCTGTTACTTTTCTCAGTGCTTCTCCCTGCAAATACTTGGCTGTTGGTATAGGTATTCCCTTCTCAGGATAAGTCATAGCCAAATCAACTACAGTAACTATATCCCAAGTCCTTGGCGGCTGAATATCCCACCCAACTTGAGGAAACGCTTGCCATATTGCTGGCAGTGTTCCGAGTAAATCTGGGTTTAAACTCTCGCAAGCTTTAAGTTTAATTTCTTTAACCCCACGTTTACAAAATTTAGACAACCAGCTATGCCGCCCCAATACTCCAGGCACATAACCCGTTATCCGCGAACATGCATCTAGTGTTATCCGCTCTAATTTAGGCATACGCTTGATAAGCAATACTAATTCTTCATCTTTCAAAAATGCATTATCTTTAAAAGTTAAAACGGTTAAATCATTGCTCAATGCCGCTAAAAATTCTTTATGAAACTCTGAGGTATAAACGCCTGGCTTAAATTTTTGTCCAGAAAAGAGCAACAATAGCGCTTCTTGATGTTGATGCGCCTGAGGAATATCTCGAAATAAACTTAAATTACCATGCAACACATCACGCTCAATAAAATCGAGCATCACATTACTTTGTAAATCTCCTAGTAATTGCAATAAACTCTCCGGTGTAGTGCGCGCCTGCGCAAAGCTAGCATAATCTTTAGCGACCTTGCCCAATATCATTTCAGTGAGTTGCGAAGTGGTGGTTTGCGTGCCGCCTTTGCGGGTAAATAATTCTTTAGTGAGATTATCAAATCGCTCTTTGGGCTGTGCACCCTTGGCATTTTTATAAATACTGGCAAGACGCGGTTGTATGGCTTTAAATAAAGTCCAATGATCAAGTATATTATTTTCCTCTAAGCTTCTGCGTAATAAAAACCACTTAAAATATAATCGCCCTAACGCTTCAGGATGAGAATAGGCTTCCAAAATAACTTTTTTTTCTTCTTGCTTACGTTCATGTAAGGTTTTTAATAATTCTTGTCCAAAAACTTTAATGATACGTTCATTGTAATATTGTAAATTATATAACCAGGCTTTCATGCGATTTGTATGTGAAAAACTGCGGTCAAGCAAAGCCGTGCGAACGTTAGCATCGATGGGTTGGCTCATATTATCCAAGCAGTAGACAATGTTTTTAACCATTAATTTATTCTGGTCATTAATTTCATCGTTAACCCACACATGGTCGTTGTCGATACTGACCAACCGAATTTGATTATTGGCTCGTTCAACTATCCAATTAGCAGGACGTGCATCTTCCATATCTAATAACATACTGACACTGGCAAGAGCAGAAAAATTTTGTTTATCTAAGTGATTTAATATTTCTGGCGTGGAATCACCTGCGGTTTTAAAAACTTTCCGTAAATTTTCCCCCATGATAGTGGGGCTAGCTTGCACAATAATTTGTTGTAATTTTCCCTGATAATGGCGTTCAATTAATACAGGCTCAACTGGTACGAGAAGATGTCCTTGAACTTTAGTTTCATAAAACATCCATACGGCCAAAGCCCAAGCCGAAAACGCTAAACCGGTATGGCCAGGATTTTCTTTAACATGTAAACATTGCTCACCCGCACCAATACACGCGACACGATGGCGACCTTCTTGCTCTTGCTTATCATCCCGATTGTGGACTCGAATATGTTTACCATCAAATAATTGTGCGACTGTAGCATCAGAGAGTACATAACTGTCACTAAACGCGCCCGTCCATACAACCTTCCCAGATTGAAGTGCGCTATTCTTTTCTTGCTCAGTAATGGCCGTGCCCAATAATAATAAGCGTTGTTTAATCACATCCAGCTGCGGCCCGACACCAAGTGTAAATAAAATTTGAATTGCACTTGAATGATCTGGAACATAATACAATATTTCTAACGCGGCTTGCGTTCTTTCCCAGGTTTGATTATGACTTAGATTTTGCAACTGTTGTTCAATGATAGATGCTATGGTTTTAGCTAGCCCGGATGTTGTTGATGATATTTGTGTATTATCAGAGATACGCGACAACGTATGCGCTTTACTATAAGCATATTTAGCAAGTTCATATTGCTTGGCTGCAAATGCCATCGTGCCTAATTTTTCTTGTTCTTCTAAAGTCAATTGTTTATTTTGAGAATGTTTTTCTTGCTGTAAACAATATAATCTTAATAACAAAGATAAACGTAGGTTGACATCGAGCGTAACATCATTAATCACTTGATTTAAGGCTTGTTCTATCGGTGAGGTATTTAACGCTTGCAACAATGGATCGGATGTTGTTTTAGCTGCAAATTGAAGTCCATTTTGCAGCATACCTGCAAGAACCCATTCCTCAGCGGAGTTAGACAATAAATACGATTTCTCTAGCCAGAAACGCAAACCTACCAGCTCTTCAGCACCAAATAATAGTTCATGTCGCACCGCAGCATCAAAATAAGTGAGCGCGCGCAGCCATAAATTTAGCGCGCTTCCCAGCAGTATAGTTGATAAGCGACTATCACGATGACTTGATATATACTGGCGCGCCCAAGTTAATAATACTAAATCGATTGAAGTTTGTGTGGCGAGTATATCGAAAAGCAGTACTTGAGCAAAATCATCTGGTAATTCGGCGGCATTTAATTGCTTATTACATTTTTCAATTGTGTGTAACCGTACTTGACTGTCACTTGCTTCACCTTGCACTAAAGTTTGCAAGGTCACTAAACCTTGCACTAAATATGAGTGAGGCTCGGCATATTGGCGTACGAGTAATTTTAGTAATGACATCAGTTTTAAGTGGGTAAAAACTAATGCCGCAGTATCAGCTGTTGTCTTCAATGGTCTATAGGCTGCTAACTGCGATTCCCAATTTATGTTTTTGGGTTGATATCCACGCCCCCCTTGGCTGAATAAACCTTGTAATAAGCACTGATAATAAGCATGGATAATCGCATGTTGTGTATTTACGGATAATTCTGAATATTTTTTATCCCATAATAAATTTTCCAGCTCAACGGCACGTGTATAGGGGAAACTAATAGTAGGAACACTTTGAAAATACCTCTGAAATTGTTGTGTGGTTTCATTGATGGCATTTAAATCCTCACATGCAATTTGAGCTTGTAAACTTGTGATCAGTTGCGCTAATTCAGGGGTCGGCAATTGTGGATGAGATATCATCGTTGCAGGCAAATTGATTGCAGGAACAGTATCTGGAATATCTAGCCGTTGATACAGTGCAAGTTGATAAGATATTTGATCTTCATATTGTTGAAATGCTAATTGATCTTGATCGATAACTAAATGTATTTGTGCATTTTTGGCATGTGTCACTAATGCTGGTAAATAATTGACAAGACTATGCTGTGACATGGTTTTGCCAGAATTATTTAAATTCGCAGTCCAAGAAAATGATTGCTCAGCCTCAGGGAAATAATAAGCTTGTCCTATGTGGCGATAATTTAAGGCGGATTCTGTAGGCAGCAATGGCACTGGGTCGCCTATATTTACAAAACGATGAAAACATTTTTCTACTTCTTGCGATAAGGCATGTTGTTTAAAAATCCGTGGTTGACCAAAAGTAATCACTTGCAAACGCTGAGCATCACCAGGATGCTGTTCTAACCATCTTGCGCCAGCCAATGTTGCTAACGCACCACCTAATGAATGACCAGTAAAGAGTAAAGTCGCATTAGGAAAGGAGCTTTGGTGCTCAGTAAAAATTTGATTTAATTGCTCCCAAATCGGCGCTAACGCCATATAAAAACCTCGGTGGACTTGATATCCTTCTGAAAATTTATATGAGGTAAAATCCAGATTTATTACGGCATTAGTGATGGTGTTAGTACCACGGAAGGTACAACTTATTTGTTGCTCATTGGCAAAAATAAAGCAGCGGATATCCTTTTCAGTTAAAAAATAATGATATTGTCCTGTTTGTTGGGTAAATCCAAAATGCTGCGCCAGCTCTTCGATTTTACTTTTATGTTCATAAGCTAAAAATGATAAACGCAGCGCATGATAACTATTATGCCAGCGAGTGGTTTTATCGTCACTCCATGGAACTAAAGGATGTAGTTCTTGATGACTGATATTTTTTTGTTGCGCACTTAAATAATCAGCCAAGTTCTTAGGTAGATCAGAAAGTGCCGATGCCTGTACTAACCCCAACATAAATTCTGCCACAATCAGCTCTAATAGCTCACGATGTTGCTGCGCATGCGGCAAATCTTTTTTGCCTAAAATAAAGTCAGTTACTTTTTTAATTGCGTCGCTCAGTGGTGCAAATAGTGTAGCAACACGACTTGTTTCGCCACTAGGATGCGTTAATTCACGTTGATGATAAGCGGTCATTTGTGCAGCAAAGTCTTCGCCCAATTCATCCATTTGGGTAAAATTACCAAGCAACACACTGATGCGCTTCATTTGTTCTTGCCGTTGACTATCTGTGACAGTTTGAGCCACTGTATTTAATAAACTACCCACATGAGGAATAAATTGTAGGCAAGATTGTAATAATCCTATAATGCCATTATCACTAGCGGGGGTCACTGCACCACCTGCAACTGCATGTATGCCAGTAAATAAAGTAGTCAAAAAAGCCTGTAAAGTTTGATAAAACTCATCGATAATTTTCTGCTGTTTATCTGTGCGCTTATCGCGACTACGATGCAAGATCCAAGCATTATACCTCTCGCGCCTGTCTTGATTAGCGCGTTTTTTATCTGCTGACTCTTGAGCATGAGTAAAAGAATTACGCCTTGATAATGAAGGTTTTTGATCCATGTTCAATCTCTTATTATTTTAATAAATCAACTAATAGTAACCATGATCCAATAGGTTTAAAACAGTCAAAGATAGTCGTCGTTAAACCCAGGCCATGTTTGTAGTCCGTAAGATTATCATAATAGTGATGGGAAATAAAGAAAGTCATTTCCTGTTATTGTGATAGCTCAAATAGAGATTAAGACTCAATTGAAAATTAAATTAACTTTGGCATTTAAATATTAAAAATATTCTGATGAGATCGCAGGCATGCAAGTAAAAAAGTAAAAAAAATGCATGTTGTCCTCCATCTAGGACAGCTTCTATTCTATCTTCCCAATGCAAGGAGGGAATATGAAGCAAGTACAAATATCATTACGACTCAACAGATCTGAATACGAACAAGTAAAGCGGTATGCAAAAAAAAATCATTTGAGTATCAATCAAATCTTACGTGATTTGCTTGACGGTAAGCGTTGCTTTTGTCTGCACCAAAATCTTTTGAATCATGCCAATACACATAGCTATACAGCCAGTGATGAAGATGAAAGAACAGTAGTTGCCACAAAAACCTTTGAGCTAGTTTATGAAAGTTTAATACTACTGCGTGATTTCACTGCCATCACAAATCCAGAATTAACAGATTCAGCCACTGAAAAACGCCTTGCTTATTTTGAAGAAGCTGAAGAAAACTGATGAATTATTTTACTCGTGGCGGTCAAGTTTTTATTCATCAAGTATTGATGTGGACACAGGTAGTGATGAAGCTCACCGTTTTCTTTATGCTTATGTATGTTGTAATTTTAGGTATCACGTTTTGGCTCAAGACCAGTCACTTTGAGCGCAGTCTTGCTGGGCAATATTGGCTAACCCAATCCTTTGCAAGCAATCATGCGATGGTGGTTGTTGAATGGTATCAGGGCACTACCTATTCTATGCGTGCCGATGAGTTTCTAGCAAACCAAAGCGTGCAACATATTGTAACAAACGTTAAGCATAAATTTGTAATCCAAGCCAGAAAAATTGCCATATGGATAATTGGATTATATTTCGTGGCCATAGGCTTATTGACACTCAAGGGCTTCACTCAATCACGACGTAAATTTCTGCGTGGCTCAAAACTAATTTCTCCTGAAGCGCTAACCCGCCATTTGCAGTTGCGATTTAAAGCATCTCGTATTACTCTTGGTGGTGTCCCTCTTGTTAAAGAAACAAGACGCAAACATATCTTGTTAATTGGAGCCACTGGTAGCGGTAAAACACAAGGAATATTAGAATTATTAAAAGGTTTTCGTGATGAAGGTTATAAAATTATTATCATTGATCCTGAATGCACTGCTGTTAAATATTTTTACCGCAATCACCATGACATAATCATCAATCCTATGGATGCCAGAGCCAAACCTTGGCATTTTTGGTCAGATGCAAGAAACGAATCACAACTTGAATACATTGCAGCCAGTCTAGTTCCTGAACCTAAAAGCGGAGCAGATCCATTTTGGCACCAGGCTTCCCGTGTTTTATTTTTAGAGACAGCCAAAATAGTCTTGCGTGAACGTCACGAATATCAAGGCGATGTGAATGGCAAGCCTGGAGTGAAGCGTCTGCTATCTCTTTTAACCACAGCTGATTTAAAAATATTGGAAAAAGCTTTAAAAGGTACTGTAGCTGAAGCGATGGTTAGCAGTGATGCTGAGAAAATAGCCTTAAGCGTAAAAGCCACTTTGTCCGCCTATATGCGTTGTCTTGAGTTACTTGAAAATAATGATCATGGATTCTCGATTCGAGAATGGGTGCATGATAAGAATGACGCTTGGCTCTTTATCACCTCGCGTGAAGACATGCATGAAACCTTCAAGCCCTTACTGTCCGTAATGCTAGATGTCGTCGCTAATGAGATGCTAACGCTCGATGAAGACCCCAAACGTAAGATTGCTGTAGTTATTGATGAAGAAGCAAGCCTTAACCCTTCCCGCTCTTTGCAAGAAGTAAGGGCAAGAGGTAGTAAGCGTGGCATTCAAGTGATCTCTGGTTACCAAACTACAGCGCAAGCGGTAGCCCTTTCAAATAGTGCCAGCGCCCAAGCGCTTTCTTCGATGTACGGCACACGCGTTTACTTCATGTGTAATGATGCCGATTCGGCGCGCCAAGCCTCTCGTGATTTGGGCCAACAAGAAATTATTGAAAATAATGAACAGATATCATTTGGTGCAAATACTATCCGTGATGGAGTAAGTTTAAGCCAACAACGCAGAGTTGTTGATTTGGTAATGCCAGAACAAATCATGAACCTTAAACCCCTCCACGCTTATCTACGTCTTTCAGGTAATTATCCCATTACACAAATAAAGGTGGATATATCTCCATTTAATCTCATTAATGAGGGCTTTGTGGCAAAACATTTAACTATTCCAGCTCCGGTATTGCCCAATAAGGATAATAAGGACAATGGCTCTACCCACGATGATGAAAAAAATACTGAAACAGCAGTAAACAATAGTGTCTCTGCAATACCAGCCAATCCGAACGAAAAAGAAAAGCGTATCGAACGATTTGCCTCATCAAAAGCAAATATCGATCGAGGTAAATAATGCTATCTGTTCAACCTCTCACCAGCGCTATTGATGCGGCAAAATATTATCAGGGTGTACTGGACTATTATGCAGGAAATGAAAACCCAATCAACTTGGAATGGCAAGGCAAAGCACTTGATAGTCTTTATCCTCATACCAAGCCCAGCATGGAAGATTTTAAACAGTTGCTTGCAGGAAAATTACCGAATGGTCAAATATTGGGGCGCACAGAAGATGGAGAAATTAAACATCGACCTGGAATAGATTTAACCTTCTCCGCACCAAAATCAGTTTCAATTATGGCGCTGCTTTATGGAGATAAAGACGTTACCAATGCTCATAGTATTGCGGTTACTCAAACACTTAGTTTTTTTGAAAACAGCTTGTTGCAAACCCGCATCAATGGTGCAGCCGCGCCTGCTGACAAAGTTGTGTTTACTAAATTTTTAGAATTTTTATCACGGGAACTTGATCCCCAAATGCATACGCATTGTATTCTGCTAAATCTTTGTCAGAATCAAGATGGCAAATTTCGCTCAATTTTTTCAGATTCAGTTTTAGAGAACAAAATGCTAGGTGGTGTAATCTACCGTTCTTTCTTAGCTGTTGAATTACAAAAATTAGGTTATGAAATTGAAATCACTGATGAGAAAGCTACCTTTGAAATCAAAGGAGTTCCTAAGCAATTAATAGATTTATTTTCAAAACGCAGCCAGCAAATTAATGCTAAGGCTTTCGAGCTGGGTCGTCATGATGCTGAATTTAAAGCTACCCTCAATCTCACCACTCGAAAAAATAAAACGTCTGAGACTGCCTTCACTCAACAGCAAGAACAATGGAAATTAGAGGCGCGGGAACTATGTCAGCATTTAAAAATTGAACTTGGTAAAAGCTTTGCTCAATTTAAAAATAATACAGGCTATCGTATTCGTGACGGTAATAAAATAGCTGATGAAGCCATTCAAGCCGGTATTGCTAAACTCGATTTATTCAAGCGCATGAGCGCAGAGCAAGAAATTATTCTAGAAGCTACGCGTTTAACGCTAGGTAAAGTGTTGCCTAAGCACATTGAGGCTGCGTTTGAGAGAGCAAAACAAATTGGGTTGATTCAGCCATTACGTTTCAATGAAAACGGTCATGCTCAGCGCAAAGCTTATTATATTTCAGCTAACAATAGTGCGCTTAGCCATGAACTAAAAGCGCAAATACAAAAGCCATTTACTAATCGGCTACACACAAATTTGCTTAGCCTTGTTGCAACAAAATGGGTTATCAATAAATCATTTACTAATGCTAAAGACAATGAAGTTTATAAACAATTAATTGATTTTGTAATCACAAAAAATATCCGTGAAATGATAGTCGATAATCTTTGCCCTAAAGTAGATAAACATTTTTTGCAACGTGCTAAATCATTTGCATCTCTTTTAGGTGTTAAAGTTTTACATCTGAGCGTCTCAGACGTTGATAGAAAAATCTGCGCACAAGCAAGGCTTAAAACCTGGGGTCTTAATTATTTAAATAGCGCTTTCATTAAACGCGGAAGTATATTTTTGGTGCATGGCAGCGAAAAGCTTCTCTATGCTCAAATGCATACCATCAGCAACATAGCCAATAAACATGATTGTAAAATTATTTGGGCCAATGATAAAGATATTCATCCCCTAGATAGGCGACTCTCACCTATCGAGCTGATTGCTCCTTATATACCAAGAAGTCATTTTCCAGTGGGAACTAATCATCGTTTGTCCTATGACATTATCAATGATACCCATCCCCTTCGATTTGAAAATATAGGCCAAGATAATTTTTTACAAAATTTTGCTAAGCAGTTTTCCAACCATAATGATGCGCTGCTATTATCCTACCAAAAAGATACAGTAAATCGTTTAGTGCGCAACCAACTTGTAGGTGAAGGCAAGCTTGAGGCAGGAGTTCGAGTCACAAACTATGTTCATGAATATTTAAATATTATCGACATAAAACGTCCTACTTCTTATGAAGCAGGAGACATCATTCGTTTAAACAATCTGCAACTTATCAGTATGAGTGAAAATCTAATACTTAAATTAAAAAGTAACCAGTATCGTGCGAGCGAACATTTTAAGGTGACTATGATTGATGGAGCTGTGCTTACACTTTCACATAGTAAACATCAAACCACCCATAATCTTAATCTTCAAGATATTACTGACTACAAAGACCTTAGCTTATTCAAAGAATCTTCAATAAAAATTGCTGTGGGCGATAAGCTAGTCCTACCTAATTTTGATATTTACGGCAAAGCCTATCAAAACAAAATGGGCACCATAGAAAGCATAGATAACAATGCCATTCACCTAAAATTACCACATCATGAAAAGCCATTGGTACTTTATCTCAAAGATAATAAAGGGTATGAACGACCAGTTTTTTCTGATTATGCTTATTGTCTGCATCCAGCCACAAATGTACAGGGTGTTAATCATTATCATATGGATTGCAGAGCTAACCTTAGTATTAATGTCCTGCGTACCTTAACAGGTATGCAAGATAAAAATGTGACTCTATACACGGATAGCCCGCAAGGAGTTGTACACGCCTTAGAATCCATCCGTGGTGATTTAACAATCACAACATCAAACAAAGGTAACAATTTAACCAAAGATTTATCTTTTGATGCAGTCATGAAAAAGCACGAACCTAATGATGAGTTAAAATTAAATGCTGCTAAAGCTGCATTCAACCAAGCACTTGCCCAGCTCACCACTGAAGGTAAAACTAAACTTTCAAAATCTCATATCCTTCGTAAAGCGCTGAGTTTAACTTTGGGCAGAGCGCAGATTCAAGATGTACAACAAACATTTGAGGCTTTGGTGTCAGCAGGAGATATTGTGAGCGAAGGAAATTATTACACTTCCAGTTGGGTGATTCAGCATCGTGAGAATTTGATAGAAGCTTTTAAAGGATTAAGAGATAAAAGCATAGAGCCAAGCAAAGATAATGTAGTACAACAAAAAATTGGAGTTCCGCGCTTAGACGAATCTGCTGTTAACAATTATCTGCAACAACAGAGCATCAAACTGAGTAATGCCCCAATCAAAGCCATCGTCGATTTAGTTTCGCATGATAATGCTCTAGCTATCCTACAAGGCCCAGCAGGCAGCGCAAAAACCTCCTTAGTATTAAAGCATGTAGCAGCCCTCTTTCGGACAAATCAATGCAAAGTTATTGGGATTGCGCCACAACATAGTCAAAAAGATGAACTAGCTCGCAAAGCGGGCATTGATACAATGACAACTCAAAAATTCCTGCAACTTGAAAAATCATATCAGTTGCAAGAAGTAATGGAAAAAGGAAATACAATAGTACTCGTCGATGAGTCCTCTATGCTCAGTTATAAAGAAATGTTGGAATTAACTTATATCGCAGATCGATACAGTGCACGCATGATTTTTGCAGGCGATAGTCAGCAACTAGATTCGCCCCGCTCTGCACAGCCCTTTTTACATTTACAACAACAAGAAGGAATGAAAGTAGCAGAATTAAGAAAAATCTATCGTCAGTGTGCAATCAAGCGACCTGAGTTGCATAAAGCTATCGTTTCACTCGCACGTTTGAAACCAGGTGAAAAGGCTCAAAGCCTTGCTCCATATTTACGCCACAATCAAGAGAATAAAAACCTTATCGATATTCTCTGTGAAACCTACAATAAATTGCCACAGTTTTTAAAAGACGATTGCTTGATACTGGCACTGACTAATGCAGAGCGACAAACAATTAATGAACGCCTACATATACAAACAGGCCCTCACTTTAAACAAGTCATGTTAAAAAGCCAAGATTTAAATACTGAAAAGCGTTATCGCGCTGCATACTATACCGATGGATATATTTTAAAATTTAATAAAGAAATTAAGGCAGCGGGCATTGCTGCCAACACTTACTGGCAAATTGTTAATATCAATGTACATAATAATAAATTGACTCTAGCAAGCTGCGAACTCGATAAAACAGGAATCTTAAAGCGAGAACATATTATTACTATTGATCCCATGCGAAAAATTTTTCACCAGCCCAATACATTAGAATATTTTGAAACGAAAACACAATCTTTATCCGTGGGTGATAAGGTAATGCTTACAAATAATATTCGACATACATCTTTAATCCCACTCAATACCTCAAAACAAGGTATTCTGAAAAATATCAGTGAATCAAACTTTACTATTGATTTTGGCAACAACGAAATTATAAAACTCGAGCGTAATCAGCTTAGTCACGCATTTATCGACTTAGGCTATGCCCGCACCTACCACAACGCACAAAGCTTAGATGCAGCCTGCGTATTAATGCTTGCAGATCTTGATAATAAACACATGTTGAATTACTCAAGTAATTATGTGGGTGCTACCCGCTCAAAGAAGTTCCTGCGAATCTTCACGCAAGACAAAGAATCATACTTGAAACAAACTCAAAAATCTTACCAAGGGATAACTTATCAAAATAAAAAGCCAAAAGAACAAGCAAAGTTGGATATTAACGAGATCAAACTATTAGATGATTTAAGTATTAAGATAGAACGTCATGCACAAAAATTATTTGGGGAGCCGAAAAAAGTCTTGAATGCTGCTTTGCTTTATGGTAGCGAGAATATCAGCAAAGGTGTCCTCATTATGACGCAAAATCAGCATGCTTTTAAACGGGGCGATTGTTTGTATGCAAATACAAAATTAGATTTTGTCTCACTGATTGAATTGCTTCATAAATGCAAACGGGAGGAAGCGCTAAAATTTGCCGCCGAAAATATTTTAAGACAACCTATTGAAGATTACCAACGACGCATTACAAATTACCCTGCTCCACAAAACCAATCTATTGTTACACGTGAAAATGCAAAACTACGCCCATTTTTGGAAGCAAAAACAGACACTATCGCTTCACGTGCTCAAGGAATTGAAAAAGCACAACGTTTATATCAACAATCTAGACCAGCGAAGAACACGTTAGCCGAGACATACTTAGTCACGCATCGCCATATACCCAAAGCAATTATCCACCAGCACTCTAATGATATTCGCTTTATTAACTACAACCGTCACCCTGCTACCCTTTTTCCTCTGCGTGATAAAGATGGCAATATTCAAGCTGTGCATCTAGTTTATTTAGATGCTAAAACTGCACAAAAAAACAAAATAACAATCGGACGTCATACTAATGCCTTCACTTTAGCCAAACAAACTTTCGGGCCAATGAAGGGAGCCAGTATTCAATTAGGTGATTCGCGCGGGATTCCACATCTAGCTGAGGGCCCTGAAACTGGACTAAGTATACTTGCCATAAATCCCAAGGCTCGTGTACATATCACTTGCAGTTTAACTAATATCCCATTCGCACCAATTAAATATTTGCCAGATAAAGTCATATATTGCGCTGATAATGACATCGTTGGTGATAAAGCTGAACAGGCTAAAAAAAACTTACTCACTACCATTGAAAAATTAACCGTAAATCACTCGGCATCTGTACATTTGGTTGTACCTAAATTGCTCAATGAGCAAAAAACAGATTTTAATGATCTCTTAAGTAAACAAGGCTTAGAAGAAGCGCGCAATATATTCGAGCAAACTGTGAAAACAAATATCAGATTTAAAACACAGGATTTCAAAGAGATAAATCAAGCGCAGCAAAAATTTGAACGTTTAATCAATGCTGGCAAACAGATTAATACTGAGTATTTTCGATAAATATTTAAGAATTCATATGATGGCAGTACATATAATGAAAATATATGCTAAAGTATTGTAGTTCAATATTCACAACACAATATTCTGGAGACGAAACGATGCCTATCAAAAAATTAGTAAAAACCCAAAAAACCAAAGTGGCTACGAATGATATATTCATGAAGCTAAAAGCAGAGTTGAAAGAAGCAAAAGCTGAACTCATAACAATGAAAGCAAAACATAAAGCTGAATTGGCAAATAATAAGGCCGAATTGGCAAAGCTCAAAATAGAATTAAAACAAGCATCTGCCAAACCTAGTGTAAAAGCTAAAAAGACTACAACAACTAAGCGTAAAATAGTTCGCACAAAGAAAGCAACCACCAAGTAGGACTGCCCTATATGAAGCCGCTGTAACATCTGCAGCGGCTTTTCTTATCAGATTCAATTTCATCCAAATCTCGAATAGACTTATGAATCAAACCCTTCATCTCAACAGTTGCAGTTTTAAAAAAACCACTAGGTTAAAGGCCATTTTTCAACCAGGAAGTACAACGTAACTAACTACGTACCATCGATTTTTTAACTAAAAACCTAAATACTAATTAGGTTGCATTTCTACAGGTATTTTAGGTATTCTCTAACACATTCAAGAGAAATAAAAATAATTTGCAATCTAACCAAAGGGACTAATCATGGCGCTCTCTAAAGAAATTAAAGATAAAATTGAAGAATTGTCACACACAAAAAAACACGAGGAAATTACAATATTTTTAATAGAGCAATTCAAAAATAATACAGTTAATGCGCAAGATGTATACAATTATTCAGAAAGATTTTATTGGCCTAATAAACAAGAAAAGCCTTACGTTATTAATGCTAAGACTATTAATCTACTTGGCGTTGCCGTTGCAGCAATAAAAGATAAAAATCAGGCAAAACTAGCAATAAATTTTTATTATTTAGCAGCAACTCGTGGTAGTAGTTGGGGTAATGTCAACTATGCACGCCGTCTTTTAAATGGGCAAGCAAACATTGAAAGCCCTCCACAAAAGCCTCTTGTGTATGCAAATAAAGCTGTTGAACTTGCCAAAAACAGGCCTGATGAAAAAGATGTACATAAACTAACTCTATATCATGCTTTAAGACAAGAGAACGAATGGATTAAAGCTAATAACGCTTTAACTGAATACTTCTCTTATCAACACGTCCAAAAAAATGAAGATGCCATCAAAAGCGCAATGATCGCTTTCCAAAAAAGCATTGATGAATTTTTAACCGATTCAAAAGACAAAACAAATATATTAGCTGAACTGCAACCTATATTAGATTGCAAAGTTAGCTCTAACGAATTTTTGCCAATAAAGCAAAAAGCTTACTTTATTGTCGCAAAGCATTATGAAACAATAGGCAACCTTAAAAAAGCATGGTCGTATTATTGTTTGGTCACAGATAAAAAATTGATTTTTTTTGTTGAGGCTGTTGCGTCACGCGTGAGGCTCCTTGAAAGCATCATCGAAAACCCACTCGTTTTGCCTGTTAATGCACAAGCAAATACGCAAGAAAATGATTTAATGTTGCCTCAAGGTATACCATTGCCTTCAAGATTCATAGAATATTGGAAAGATGAAGCATCATGGTTTAATTCATTAAATGAAGCTGGCCTTAAATCAGAATATGAAAAACGCTCTGAACAAATTGAGAAATTAATAACAGGTAAAGAACAAGAAATAGCTTTATTTTTAGAAAGTAAGCCGATTACTGAACAATTACAACAGCAACAAAAAAATGCAGAACAGGAATTAGCGAAACTTGAAACTGTAAAGGAAACACTTGATGAAAAACACACGCAACATTCTTCTACTTACCGATCTACCTATAGACGTCATATGGCAGAAAAGAATTTTTTTAACCCTAAACGCTCAAATAAACAACAGGAATTATCTTCCTTAACAAAAAATATTTTTGAACATCGTTATAATACCCAAGATACTGGCGTCATGCCCGTTAATTTAAACGGAAAAAGCACACGACTAGTGATCACTGCAGAAAGACTTTTTCAAGAATCTGTTGTCCATTTAAACGAGTCTGAACCTCTTAAATTAGGCATTCCCATCACAAGAGAAAAACAATGGGAAATGGATTTTGGATACAATACGCAGTCCGGTAAGTTAGGATATGGTCCTGTTGAGCATTACCGCGCAGGTCAAACGGTTGTAAAATCCGAACATAGAACCGATCCTAAACGTCAAAGATTAGGTGATAGTTTTTTACCAGAGCATGGCAGTTACTCTAGTGACATCTATCATTTATTAATACGATTATCTAATAATGAAACTTCAAAGGAAAAACAGCTCGCACAGCTCATGATACGCTATGGCAAAACTCACCAAACAGTAACCATTGAAGAACTTAAGGTTTTATATGATGAAATTGATGAAGAAGATACACAGAGCTTTAATCGTATTTGCTTTTTAATAATGGAAAAAGAGCAAGCACAATGGCATTCTTCAACTGATGAATCTTATCAATTAGGCATGTCCGTTTCGCATGCAAGATGCCTCATTATGATAGAAGCAGGCTTTATTAGCTTCACAGAAGCTTTTAAAAATGATGTGTTATTTGGAATTTATTCACAAACAGGAATAGTACAAAAACCAGAAAAAGTAGCAAAAGCTTGCACCCGAATTGATGAACTATATCTTGTTTATCTTCAACATAAAAACCCAACGGAACATTTTGCTTTTTTAAAAAAATATCAAAGCGAAACTCGCGCTTGCATATTAACACGCAAACAAGCTCATCAAGATTTGCGCTATGTTCATGGTGGAGAAAGTGATGCTGATGATGAAGGGTATGATTCTGATCTATCAATGAAGCTCTAAGATGAAAGAGTAATTTAGTTGATCTTTTCCATCAAGTATTAGGGCTAAAAGTATATCTATACTCATCCGGAACGCTGCTATTGCTTAAAGTATGTTGTAACAGAGCAGCAACCTCAGCTGCTTTAGGACGTTTAGCAGGATCTACATTCCAAGCCCAAGTGATTATTGTTTTTATTAACGGTGGCGCATCTCTGGGAATTGGCTCTCGTGGATTTTCTTTAATTGCTTGCTTAATTTTCTCTTCATCAATGTCTGTGTAGTTTGAAAACGGTATATTAAGTGACATTAATTCCCAAACAATAATGGCATAACTATATATATCACTTTCAGCTGCATGTTTGGAGTGCCCGCACTCCCAAATTTCAGGTGCAAAATATCGTTTTTTTCTTCCAAGATTCAGCTCTTCTGGGTATTCTGCAGCATTTACAATCGTCGTTGCCAAACCAAAATCTCCGATCTTAGCTTTAAAATTTTCATCAATAAAAATATTGTCACTTTTTAAATCACGATGCATAAAGCCTTTTGAATGCAAGCATGTCAAGCCTAAAATAATATCAAAACAAATTCTAATTTTTAAAGCCATTATATTAATTTCTGGTTTTATTCTGCCTGTATGTAAGACATCATATAAGCTTCTGTTCTCCATAAATTCTAAAGCCAAATGATTATTCGGAGCAATAACATAAAGTAAATTTAAAAGAAATTTACTATTAAATTTTTTGTGGATAGAAATTTCATTTTCAAAGCTGAGGTCAACAGTTGCATTAGAAATATGCCCCCCATGCAATTTTTCCTTGATTGCTATTCTTTTACCATCTGATTTAATTTTACCGAAGTAGACGTTGCTAAAAGATCCATGACCCAGTAGATTTTCTGTCTTGCAATCATTTTCTTCTATTTTCATGATATCTTTTTGTGTTTTTTCTTTCTCATGTTCTTCACTAATTTTACGTATTTGTTCTTTATCATGCTCCTCTATCGCTTTATCTATTTGCGTTTGATCTTTCGCTTCTCGCTGACAATTTGCCGTGATTTTTTGGATGCCACTTCCTCTTAATGCAGTTTTAATAGTGGCTTCTGCAATAACATTATTACTAATATTTAGATAAGTTAAATTTTCCTGCTCTCTGCTCTGGAGCGTATCGACCAGCATTCGCATGCCACCGGCTGTAATATTATGTCCTACTAAAACAAGTATTTTAAAAAAAAACAGCTTTTCGATTGCGCTCACAAGGATTGATAAATCATGATCTGAAATAACATTGTCCTGAGTGTAAAATATTGCTATGCCCAAACTATATTTGAGCAATTTTTGCAACTCTTCTATTTCCCCACTCTTTATTAAGTTATATATCTCAAAAAGCTTAGTAGGCGTAAATCCAAAATTGTCTGGATATTCCTTAAAACCGTTTTGCTCCAAAACTTTAGCAAGGTCTTCATTTGGCTTTGCTAAGTGCAAAGCATTTTGTCCATAATGATTGCAGTGCGCAGTCAAATCTTTTTGAGAAAAGCACCTCTTGTTTTTCAAAAAGAAATTAACCATTTCAAGCTGATTGAATCTAGCAGCAAGGAGGAATAGGCTTTCACCATTCTCAGTATAGCAATCCAATAAAGGACTTTTCTTAGAGATAGCACCCTCAATAACACTCTGTTTATTATTTAAAGTTGCCACCATTAAAAAATTAAATCCGAATCTATTTTTATAATATACGTTACCCGTTGCAACACGACCATTAATAATCTTCAAAGCACCGACTTTTGCAGCTATTAATAACAGATTGTTACCATCATCATCTTTATAATCATTACTGATGTAATTCAGTTCAATTAAATGCTCTAAAATATAATTGCTATCACATTCCAGTAGCTCATTTAATACTTCTTCATGCTGGCTTGGCATTTCCTTAGACGATATGGCAACTTGTTTATTAGCAAAAAGAAATTCAACAACTTTTATGTGATTATTCCTAATTGCCAATAACAAAGGTGTTTTGTCATTGTCGTCTTTATCTTGAGAAATGGAATCCTCCTCTAAGAGCCACTCCAAAATATTCAAACTGTTATATTTGGCAGCGATATGGGAAACAGTTTGCCCAGAAGAGTTTTCCTCTTGTAAGAGGTTAATTTTGTTTTCCGTCACCAATTCTTTCACGGCCTCAACCAAATCATTTTTGACAAGCTCTAATATTACTGTTTCTTCTACTAAGCCTAACTCTTCTTTTGTAAAGTGCTTTTCTATTTTCTTCAATATTGTATATTGCTTGCACTTTGCAGCAAATAGCAATGGAGTATCCCCATTGCTATTTTTCACTAATAATAAATCTTTCTTATTATTGATTTTCGCATAGACATTTTTTTCACTTTTCTCTATATCATTAAATAAAGATTCTCTATCATCACGTATTCTCGTTTCATTCTTCGTTTCTTTGCTGATGAAATGTGACTCTAGTTCATCTCTAATAGATTCATGAACAATCGTACGAGCATTTATATTTCCTGCTTTATTGTTTAATAAAGATGCGTTTTTGCTTTCCAATAACTGAAACAGTTTAAAATGTCCAAGCTTTAGTGCAATCAATAATGCATTCAAACCATCTCCATCCTCATCATCCAGTGACACTCCTGATTTTATGAGATCATCTGAGATTTCTAAGTTTCCGGCTATGGCGGCTTGCATAAGTGGAGTATTTTGATTGGCATTTTTTTTATTTAAAAAATTTTTCTCATTAGCAATAAACCAACTCACAACATTTCTCTTGTTACAATTTATCGCCTCTGTTAGCAAGTCTACTTTTTTATTAATATTAAAGATTTGCGCATCATCAATTTTTTCATCAGCATCATCATATTCTTTAGAATCAAAAGAGTTATCAGCAGGAAGAGGAATAATAACAACATCGTCGTCATCTTCATGAGAATTGTTTGCAATGGAAATATTAATATTTCCATTATAGACATTCAATACTTCCGGCATGTCATATGCAATAACATGATCCTTTGCTCTAACATACATTGCTTTTAAAAAATTATTTTTATTATTATTCTTTACTTTTAGGCACCATTGAATAGTGCTCATTTTATTATTTTTTACACCTTCCAAAAAAATCTCTTCTACTACACTGCGCGAGTCTCCAAAAAAATCTTTATTCAAAATAGTAGTTTGTCCATGATATGCAGCAAGAAGAATGGGTGTTTTCAGTTTTTTATTGGTTTTTTTAAAAAGCTCGTTTTCACCTTTTGCTTTTAACCATTGTAGTATGTCTTCATGCCCATTCTTAGCAGCAATGTGCGCAACTGTGTTTCCGTCGTTATCTACGACATTTAACGGTTGCCCCCCGATGTATCCACCCTCATTAGTTAAATATCGCAATATATCCAATCCACCATACTCTGCTGCCTGCAAGACTGGAGGTCTTCCAGCATTATTAGTATTGCCTCGAGTAGGCTCAAAGGGTTTATGTAACTCCTTAACTGTTGCTAAAACACCGGATTTAATTGCCAACATAAATCCTGTATTTCCTTCATGATCTTTGCATTTCTTGAAAGATTGGTTGAAATTTATGCAAAATTTTATAGTATCTATATTTCCTGACGTGCATACTTCAAAAAATATCTTTTCTTGTAAAGGTAGTAAAACAGCATTTTGCACTTCTCCAAAAGCGATCCCCCATAAATGCTCAAACATTCTTAAGTTATTTTTATCATTTATTTTTTTAAAAAAATCTATCATCACCTCAGATTCATAAGATTGTATAGATTCACGAGAAGGATACAATTTTTTAAAAAAATTGTAGTTTTGATTTTTAATTAATAGATGGAATGTATTTTCATCATTGGTGTCAAATTCATGTTTATCCCTAAGCCATTCAATTACACTTTCCCTATTATTTACAACCGCAAAATATTGTATCGAATTACCACGGTCATCTTGGCATTTTATATTAACAGCATTTTTATTTATTAAAATTTTCAATAGATCCAATTCGTCATTAGCAGCGGCAAGGAGCGCCATATATTCCAGAACATTATCCTGGTCTATTTTTTCTACTGCAGGCTCATCCACTTTATTTTTTTTATCGTCGCGTCGTAAATCGTTCAAAATTATTCTTGCTGACATTCCCATGACCGCTTCCGAAAGATTCAAAATATAAGATAGTATTTCTCCCCAAAAATTATCATCTATAACTTTAGCATTTTTTATTTCTTGACGCAATTCATTTAACGTTGTAATTTTGCTGTTATTTTTTAGCATATTTATTACTTTGAAAAGTTGATGATGGGTATTGCTGCTGGATGTTTTCGTTAAAAATTTTCATTGCCCCTGATATATCCTGTTTTATATTATATTTTCCACCATACAGAACAGTTGCCCATTTATGCATGGCTCGTGGATCTTTTTCGCTTGCTGCCTGTTGTAAAAATTTTATTCCTTCTTCTTGAGTGCTTTTTTCTTCTAATAAAAGAGTAGCTAAACGTGTTTTTGCTTTTGCACTATTATTGGCCACACGCCTATAAAATACAATGGCTTCGGTTTTATCTCCTCTGCTTTCTGCATCTTTTCCTTCCTGCAGTTCAGGATAATGTGAATGCTTGGCTAATTCGTCTACAATTTTTTGAGATTTTTGGTATGCCTGTTCACATTCTGCTAATAATATTTCATAGTTGAGTGATGTTTGCGCACTCTTTTTATTATCATTTGCAGCACTAAAAGAATCATACGAATCCTTCAAGGCAGTTGAGATGATTTCAGTAGAAGCACTGGTGCTGTTAGAATTACTCGAAAATGCACTTCTATCCACGTTTCCAGCTAAGAAATCTTGCACTCCATTTAAACTAGAAAATTTTGCTACAGTGATATATTGTGGGTTTTGAGTTTTATGAAAATCCATTGTATCAATATTAAACTCCCCTTCTTTTACTTTTATATGACACTGCAAAAATACAGTACGTGGTGTATCATCTACACTTCGAGATTGCGCTAACTGCTCATTGTTCCAATAAAGATCTTTAATCAAAGTTAATATTTTCTTTACAGTTAAATTTTGAGCATCGCCAGCAATATCTGTCTCATTTGAGGTAACCAAGCAAAGACCCAGCGTATTATGGTTAACCCGAGTCATTTTGCCCAAATCCCATTTTTCCGGTTTGCGTAATGCGTTTTCAAAATAATATGCTTTATCAAACTCATGTAACGGATAATTAAGCAGCAACCCACCATCCACAAACAGGCGATCTGAAAATGGAGCTGTTCCATTAACTATGCGCTGCCTTGGAACATAAGGCATAAATACTAATGGGATAGACATTGAAGCTCGGATGGCATCAGCAATAGGCATATTTGCGTACCATTCATCATCAGCTACAAATTCTGTATTTAGTACAAGCGGTTTAATAGCCGGAGACAGCTGCGTGACCGAAATATACAAGTGCTTAAATTGTTTCGTTGGATCATTTATTACAAGTTGCTTCCATTCTTTAAAGGTAATTAAACCGTCCCGTTTTCCTTGAGAATATACACCCTCAGCCTTTAATTTTGCCTCAATATTTTTTTCTAACCACCCTATAAAGCGAGTACCACTAACAGCACCTTGATGGAAATTTAAATTCCAAATATTCCTGCCCACCCGTGCACCTTGCTTTATCTTCTCGAAACCTTTAGCCAAAAATGTTTGCCCTGTTTCTATCAGACGTTGATAGATTGTTTCAAAACTCAAAGGTGTTGGAGTAGAGGTTGGCAGATCAGTCGATAGAGGAGTTTCTAAGCACCCCTCTGTCAAATCATCAATATCAAGTTTCAATAAAATTTCATTATGATTGAGCGTAACATCGTTACCCAACATAATATCCTTAATTTGACTCGCTTCGCACCCCAGCGCAATAAATAGCGCCGTAATGGAACCTGCTGAAGTTCCAGCTACACGCTGTATGTTATTTAAAAAGTCCGGCTTTTTTAACTGTATTTGCAAAGATTCTAATGCAAAAGGAAATAACATGCCTTTTGCACCTCCACCATTAATGGCTAGATTGGTATAATTTCTCTGAATCGCTGGTTTAAACTTAGAAACTGTGCCCATATAGGGATTTGTTTGATACCCTTCTTTTAACACCTCCTCTATTTCCTCGTATATAGCCAAGTCATAATCTTGTTCTGATGTCCTGGAACCCAAGCTAGTTAAAGTGGCTTGTTTTGTATGTAAAAATTCTGTTGCTGTGACTTGGTTTTTAGCAGGTTTATTGGGGTCAACATAATGCAATAATAAATTTACTGCTGCTGTCTGCTTACCATGAATTGCCCAATGCAATGGAGTCCACTGATTATTACCACTAGGAAGATTTGCCTGTACATCTGAGCTTCTTAATAAGCTGAGCATTGCCTCTATATGCCCCAGTTGCGATGCTAGGCTGAGTGGGGTGCGGCCATTTTTATCTTCCGTATTCAACAGATTGCGGGCTGTTTCATGCTTCAACAAATTATGCAATAGTTCTACACTATTTCGCCATACCGCAACATGTATCAAGGTCCCAAAATCTGAAACTTGCAGTGCATCAGGGCGATCTTTTAAATTGACTGCCTCCAGTATACATTCAACGGTTAAATTATCGCTGGTCAAGAAAGCCCAACTTACAATATTCATCCGATGAGACTCAGATAAATTGTTTCCATACTTAAAATCAGTTTTCTTCGTTAAATATTCGGACGCACCAACTCCTAGATTACCAATAAACCAAGTAAGGCTTGCTATATCATTGAAAGCAACCGCATAATGTAAAGGTTGCAATCCCCATTGATTCTCCTTATCACAATTCATCTTATGTTCTTTAAAAATCGGTAACAACTCTGTTCGACCATACATCATGGCCACATGCGGGGATGTATTACCATGAACATCGGTTTTAATTTTTATAGCTTTATTTATTGGGTTATTAATCATGGTATTTAATTCATCGGCACTCCCATTTTTTATTATTGCCTTAAAAATTAAATGGTCAGTGTCTGATCTTAAACAGTATGCGCGTATTTCGTCAGCCCGTAACTGACTAATATTTTCTAAAGAAAAAGCTATAGATGTAGTTAAAGCTTTTTCTTGTGTATTTTGATTAGCTTCAACTTCTTGCATTTGTTGGGTATTTGAAGAACTTGAACTTGCTTGCGTATCATGCGATGAATTTTTCATATTTTCTATTCCTGGCTCTCTTTGTATTAATTTTTTGTATTTTGCTTCGTTAGCTATGCCAAGCATGCTGCATAAGTGGAAAATTTAAATTGCATATTCCAAGATTTATTGGAACATCCACGCTGCTTTAGCTTTCATAGCATGTGTTGTTCGATTGACGCATACGTTTGATCTTATATAATCGACTTCGCTCAGAACATTTACGATCATGAGTTACATCCACATCAATATCTAACTTTTTTTCTTTCCGTGCTACATGAAATAATTGATCAAGCATATGCCCAACCTCATCACTCTGATAATGATTTATTTTTCTAAATATAAACACTGTACGTTCTGGTTTTTCTAGTTCTTTGTACATTTTTTTCTCCTTACAATCTAAAAAAGCTCTGAACCCTTGCATCTCTCAAAAAGATGAATTAATCCATTTTGTTATATCCTGGCGATATGCCCAGAGCTGTTTAATGATATAGGAACTAAATCTCGTAAAGATATGGTGGATATCGGATAAATTTGTGAGACATTACTGGTAGATTACATTATATTTGTATAGATTATATAAATATGTTTCTTAAATGACTGCCCAGGACATGCCTAGCCAAAAATATTCCAACAATGTGGGGTAGCTTTTGAACAGTATGCTACTATAAACTAGCAAAGCGATAGCTCTAATTATATCAATTTGTAATAATTACAATGAACTACAAATCTCAACTAGTACGCCATTTAAGTCACGCACATACGCCACAGTTTGCCCCCATGGCTTTTCAATCGGACCTTTTACATCGATTGCACCGGCAGCAATTGCATGCTGATAAGCTTCTGCCACATCATCAGCTATCAAGGCTATTTCAAATCCTGGGGCTTTGCTGGCATTAGAACGATTACTAATAAAATCAACACCATTTGATTCAGCTAATGATTCAGAAGCGAAGGCCAGTTTAGTCGAGCCAGTAGCTAATTCTCCATATTGCATGCTTTCATGCAGATAGAGTTTTTTTAACTTGAATGCTTTCTCGTAAAAAGAAAGTGTCGTATCAACATCAGAGACATAAATCACAGTATAACCAAAGCGCATAAACCCTCATAATAAATTAACGATAAGATTGGCTGATAATATCAATTTTAAAGTGATTTTACTATCTACAGCTATAAGTGCTTGGCTGATTGCTGCCATCAGAGTCAATAATTCTAAAAATTTTAAACTGATATTTCTTGAGGTATTAATACAGTATTTTCTATTTTTCCGTATTTTTTGAAACGCAATGGAACAGAACGCAAAAGATCAGGATCAAAAGGTTCAATCAAAAACTTATGGGTCGCTCCCATAGCCTGATTTCTTCCAGTTGGATAGACTTCAAATGGATATTTATGTTCCGCCCATAATAACATCACCGCACATTCTTCTAGCAAATAATCTAAGCATAAATAAAATGCCCTTTCATAGTCCCATTTTTTATCAGGATGATGGGTTTTATAACGTGATAAAAAATCAATAATGTTAGCTTTAATAGCATCACTATAGTTTTCATTTTGATTATATAGTGAAGTTATTTGAGCGTATGTATTTTGAAACTCTGGTTTATGAAACCAATCATCCCAGCGTACAATATTATATGGTATCGATAACTGTTGGTATGAAGATTTGTTTCTTGCTAGCCAATCATCACCTGCTGCCACAGCCAAATCGTAAGCCGCGCTATCATCAATATCTTTATCAATTTTCATGGTATGGCGTTGCACACTGTCATCAATCATTAAAGTGCAAGATTTAAATGAACGGTTTATAAGATTAATGACTGCTAAAAATTTTGAGCCTTCATGCACCATCTGGCCCACACTGATTGGCATAATGCAACTGGATGCAGCAAATGTCGCTCTATCGCTAAGCGGACAGTCTTTAAAAGACGCTTTAATTATTCTGTTGTCTTTGTTATCCATGGTTCTAATATTGTACAACATTTATAAATTTCTTTATAGAGCCTATAAGGACTGAGTAGCTTTGGAATATTTAGGGGCTATACTGACTATATTTCTCATTTCAATTCATTAGGGTAAGTTATGTTTAAAACAAAATTTAAAAACTTCTTAACTTGCATACAGGAAAAATTGAAAAAACCTCATAATACAGAATCTAAATCTCATACAGCCGCCCTAAGCGGTATTGTTGCTAATATGCCCGGTCATCTTTATTGGAAAGACAAAAATGGAGTATATCTAGGTTGCAATGATCGCCAAGCTAGAAGTTTAGGTTTAAGTCACGGAAACCAAGTTGTAGGAAAAACTGATTTTGAATTACCCTGGGGCGAAAATGTCGCGCGGGCATTTGTAGAAAATGATCGAAGAATTATGCAAACTGGTAAATCAGAGTCTATTGAAGAAAAATCACGGATGGAAGGTAAAGATGTTATTGTTCTTAGCCAAAAAACACCATTATTTAATGAAAAAAATGAAGTAATAGGTATTTTAGGCATATCCATTGATATTACCGCTGAGAAAGAAGCTGAAGCGCTACGCGCCAAACAAGCCCTCATTAACAACGCTGCTCAAGTCTCTCATGACATCCGCTCCCCGCTCGCTGCATTAAATACGGTATTAAGAAGCTTATCGACCATCCCAGAAAATCAACGTATTTTAATTCGCAATGCGGTAAGCCGTATTAATGATATTGCAAATAATTTATTGATAGAATATCGTGATGAATCAAAAGAAACATCATCATCTGCTCAAAAACAAAATCAACATGCATCCCCTGAATTAATCTCAAGTTTACTAGATAGTTTAATCTCCGAGAAAAAAGCGCAAATTAGTGAACAAAATATTGATTTAAATTTAGAGATGGAAGCTAATGCCTTTGGCTTATTTGTAACAATTGATCCGATACAATTTAAACGCATGATTTCAAATTTATTGAATAATGGAATTGAAGCGATTAATGCACAAGGTGAAGTAACTGTCCATTTAGAGAAACACCATGAAAACGTATGCATTTCTTTAAAAGATACTGGAAAAGGTATCCCAGCTGATATATTAGAAAAAATTAAACAAGGTGGTATGAGCCGTGATAAAGAAGGCGGCACAGGTATTGGAATATCAACCTCTTTAGCACTTATTAAAAAATATAATGGCCATTTTGATATGCTTTCTAAAACAGGTGAAGGTACAACTGTAATCATTGATTTGCCAATTGCACCAGCACCTTCATGGTTTCAAGAGGAATTGATTTTACAAGCTGGCACAATTCTAGTCATTGTTGATGATGATGAATCAATTCATGCGATTTGGGATTCACGCTGTCAACCACTTTTACCTAACATAACCCTTAAACATTTCCATCACAGTAAGGCACTTGATGAATATTGTAAAACAACAGATTTATCTAATCATCAATTTTTGGTGGATTATGAATTACTAGGCTCTCCTGAAGTTGGACTGGAGCTAATTGAGCGATTAAATTTAAGCAATCGCGCTATTCTAGTCACCAGTCGCTATGAAGAATCAAAAGTAAGGAAACATGCAGATAAACTCGGCGTTAAAATTATTCCGAAAAACTATTCACCTTATATTCCAATTTCGTTGACTAGTAATGATACGCCCAAATTGATTTTTATTGATGATGATAAAATGCTTACAAGCGTTTGGGAACGCGAAGCGGATCTCAAGAGTATTTCTATAAAAACCTTTAACCGCACAGCAGAGTTAAAAAAGATCTTACCTTCATTGGCAAAAAATACACCAATTTATATCGACTCGAATTTGCGAGAAGCCATCAGCGGCGAAGACTTTGCCAAAGAGCTCTTTGAAGAAGGATTTACTGAGCTTTATATAGCCAGTGGACATCCCAAAGAACATTTTGGTGATTTACCATGGATCAAAGATTTTGTGAGTAAAGAGCCACCTTTTTAAACAAAAAATGTTCTATAATTATCATTTCTTTCCTTTAAAAAGCAGCTTGGACGGTAAATATTAGTTCCACGATACAGGAGAATATTTGTGCAAAATAAAGACCGCAGCGAACTAGAGCATGTATGGACAGTAATTGCGCACGATCTGGCTACTCCCTTACAGATCATTGAGAGTAATTTGAATCATGTTGATAAACAATTACTTCCTATTTTGCTTGATGGGTATAAAAAGTAAGCGATCCAGCAACCCCATTATTGCAGTAACTAAGCAACGCTGCCATCATGCAGATTAATATTCCAAGGCAAAAGTTTTTCGTAATCATCAGCGGATTTGCAATAAGGAATGCTCTTTAATAATTTGGCATAGTAACGATAGGGATCTAGTCCGTGAAGTTTTGCGGTTCGGATAAGTCCAAAATGCATGCATAAAGCATCTGCACCGTCCATGGAGCTAGAGAATAAAAAGTTTTTGCGTGCAATGACAAATGGTTTAATTTCTTGCTCGGTTAGATTGTTGTCTATTTCAAGTCGACCGTCTTTTAAAAAAGCAGTTAATCCTGGCCATATATTTAAACAATATTTAATTGCTTTACCAAGCGGAGATTGTGGTAACACAGTCGGCCAAACTTGATCGAGCCAGAGCTTAAATTTTTCAAGCAGAGGCGCAGATTCTTTTCGTCGCAGCTGATAGCGTTGTTCCGGCGTCATCTGTTGTTCTTTTGCTTGACGTTCGATTTTATACAATGCTTTAAAAAAACGTAAGGCTTCAAGCGCCAAACCTTTGCCCTTAACACCTTTTGTTAAAGGCTCGAACTTCCGTCGAGCATGCGCATTGCAGTTGACCAAATCAACGTCCTCATCTGCACCAAGCAGTGCAAAAAAGTTATCACCGTCAACATGTAAATAGCCCTTAAATCCAGTGAACCAGGTTTTTACGAATTGTTTATGTTCAGCATTATTGTAGTCATACAAAATAACACGTTTATCAGGCGGACCGCCACGAATACAATAAACATAGGATTTTGTTTCAGGTGCGCGTCCTGGTTCTCGTAATACTTGTAACATTGTGGCATCACAACTAGCCACATCATAATCAATGGCTTCGTCTTTCAATAAATTGTATATGGGTTGTAATGGTGTTGTCAGCTCAATATTCCAGCGCGCCATACTTTGCCGAGAACAATCAATGCCATAACGCTCAAGAAGCTGTTTTTCCAAATGATAAAGAGGTTGTCTATCATTTAATTTACTCACGATTAAAAAAGATAAAAATTCTTCACTGACTTGTACTTTAGGTAATATTTGTAATGGCGCCGGTGCAGTATTGACTTGACCTTCGCAACCCTTTGGGCAGGCAACAATTTCGCGGCGTTGTTCAATAATTTCAAATACAGCTGGTTGATAATTTAATATATCTTTAGGCTCATAATTGATTACAGTTTTTTGACATCCGCAAATACATCGCATGTGCGCAGCATCAACTGGGATAATTTCTATTCTTCGTGGTAAATGGTCGTGAGATTTTTTATTTTTCTTTCTTTTATGGGCGGCGATGGTCACTTCATTGGATTCTTCAGCTTGTTCTTGCTGCTCAAGTAATTCTTTGAATGAGTAAAATAAATCTGCCTGTGGATTTTCTTCATCGATAAAGCGTTCTGATTTTTTACCAAAGCGATTGCGTAATAATTCTTTTATCTGGGCTTGCAAGCTGTCATATGCTTGAGCGTATTGGTCGCAGCGTTTTTTGAGGGTGTTTAATTCAGCCTCATATTTTAGCTCAATATCATGAATTTTGTTTTCATATTGTGTGATTATTTCAGCTGTATTTTTCATGTAATTCTTTCGTCCTTGATGAGAGAATTATACTATATAAATAGATGTTTTTCACTATTTTTATTAATTATTTTAAATGTATCTTATTGTTTTTTAAGTGAAGTTTGTAGCAATAACCTCTGGCAATTGCACTTGCTTAAAACAATCTATCTCTGAAATAAGCCATGAAAATTGATCTCGTGTAATTTCTATTGATTTATCTGTTATTGAGGGAAACTTTAACTTCCCTTTCTCCAATCTTTTATAGAGCAACCAAAAACCATTTCTATCCCACCACAGTATTTTTATTTTATTTGCTTGTCTATTGCGAAATAAAAACAGCTGACCAGAGGTTGGATTTAACTCCAGACAATCCGCAACCAATACAATTAACCCGTCGATTTGCTTCCTGAAATCGATGGGTTTTGGATAAAGCCAAATGTTAGAGGTGAATGTAAAAAACATGTTAAGTGATTTTTTCTAAAATTAAGGATAATGCTTGCACATTATTTATTTTTATTTCATGGCCACCGCGCAAGCGCAATGTACATAATTCGGATGGAGGTGATGGTGATAAATTATTTTCGGATGGCTTTATTTTCACTTCAATTAACTGTGCATTTTGTTTGGAACATTTTTTAAGCCAATAGCCAAATCGATAATAGTCAATGGAATTTTTTCTGCAGTATTCTCGCCTTGTTAATCCACTAGATTGATGTGCTTGGTAGTGTTGGCGCCAAAAGGATTCGTCCTCAACTTGTAATTGGGTAGATATCTTTTTTGATTGATCTGTTGCTTTCATAAATCAGCTCCTTGTGATTGAAAGAAGTACTATCGCAAAAATTAAAATTATTTAAAAGATGGGGTTAATAGATCGCTTACGTTCACCCTGTTGAAATTGTAAAATGCATTCAAGATGCAATAAAGAATTATCAATCATCTTATAGCCTACATGATAAATCACGAATTCGTATTGATTTGCATGATGAGGCCACCGTATTAGGTAATGAAGACTTGATTCAGTATGTTATTTTTGAATTATTAAGCAATGCAGAATATGCCATAGAAGCAATGAATAATGACGAAAAAATTTTAGTTTCTATTACTTCTAGTAGAGATAATAATAATTATATTGTGAAAATAAAAAATAAATGTTTACCGATTAATTCATCTGATGTTGAGAAATTCTTTGATCCCTATTTTTCAAATAAAACTTCTCATATCGGTTTGGGTTTAACATTTTCTAAACAAGCCATGAAGAATATGCAAGGTGATATTACTTGTCAAACTAATGATGATGGAAAGATTATTGAATTAGAGCTTGTTTTTCAATTAATAAAATGAACATTCATTATAATCCAAAAACCTTCAACCCTAACTCTTCTTCCACCTCACCATTCAATTTCTCACTCTCATTCTTGAATTTTGTTACATCTTGAGGTAATGCAGAACTACCTCTTAAGTAATGCCAATACAACATTGAATTCG
>JBAZWD010000014.1:0-44504 GCA_041660525.1 Legionellales bacterium
TGGAAAACTAATGCTGAACAGTAATAATAACAATAACAATAACAATAACAATAACAATAACAATAACAATAACAATAACAATAACAATAACAATAACAATAACAATAACAATAACAATAACAATAACAATAATAGTAGTAGTAGCAATACCCCCGCACCTAAGTAGCTATATAAAAAGGATTTTATGCAAAATCGGATTGCTTATTTAATTCTGCTGATAGCGCTACCCCTTTATGCAATTGCATCCCCTTTTGATAACCTTTTAAAAAAACCTTCTCTACTTCCTCCTGAAGAAGCTTTTGTTATCACGACCTTCGAAACAAAATCTAATGAAATTATTATCAGTGCACAAATTGCACCAGGATATTATTTGTATCAATCGCAATTTAATTTTACGCCATCCAAAGAATTATTAATTGGCGCACCAGTTTTCCCTGAAGGCGTTTCAAAAACAGATGAGTTTTTCGGCACACAAATTGTTTATGAAACTAATACGCTCATTACAGTTCCTATAGTAGAACATCCAAAAAATGCTCAAATCACTGTCAGTTATCGTGGCTGCGCACCCATCGGTGTGTGTTATCCGCCGATGGAAACCACATTACAACTTACGTTTAATAGCGCACAAACAGATAATGATCATGTTTCAATCAGCAAAATTTTAACAGACAAACATTTTGCTTTAGCGCTCATTATATTTTTTGGTTTAGGCATTTTACTCGCACTCACACCCTGTGTATTACCGATGTTGCCAATTTTATCCAGCATTATTTTAGGGCAAAAGCATTTAAACCGCGCAAAAGCATTTGAACTGAGCTTTATTTATATTCTCGCTATGTCGATAACCTTCGCAATCGCCGGTGTTATCGCTGCATTATTAGGCGCCAATTTACAAAGCAGTTTACAACAACCTGCGGTATTAATTTTTAGCGCTGCTGTATTAATTATTTTAGCCATCTTATTAATGTTTGATTACCCCTTACAATTACCGAAATTTTTAAATAATAAATTAGATAAATTAAGCCGCAAGCAAAAAGGCGGCACCATCCTTGGCGTCGCCAGTATGGGCATGTTATCTGCGCTGGTTGTCTCCCCTTGCGTTACACCACCCTTAATTGGCGCACTTATTTATATTGCGGAATCTGGAAATGTTTGGCTCGGCGGCGGTGCATTATTGATGTTAGGTTTGGGCATGGGCGTACCACTGATTTTATTATCCATATTTGGTATGCATATATTACCTAAACAAGGCCGCTGGTTACGTGGGATTAAAATTTTATTTGCCGTGCTATTAATTGGATTAGCTGTAAGTTTAATCATGAGAATTACGCCTGCTACAAGCAAACCTACTTTTGATTACATTTTAGTTAAAACCCTTCAAGAGGTAGAAACCCAAATTCAAGAAGCCAATCTTGCTAAAGAACCTGTGGTTTTAGATTTTTATGCCGATTGGTGTGTATCGTGTGTAAAAATGGAAGAAACCGTATTCCCCGATCCACAAGTTCAAGCACTCTTAAAAGATGTTCGGTTTTTAAAAGCAGATGTCACGGCCAATGATGAAGATGATAAAGCCTTAATGCAGCATTTTAATATCTACGGCCCACCGGCCATTTTGTTCTTTTCCCATAATGGTAGCGCGCAAGAAGAGTTTCAAATCGTGGGCGAAATCAACGCCCCAGATTTTTCTAATCATTTAGAAACTTGGATTAATCAAAAATAACTAGCAATCTTCGCTAAAAAGTCGTAAAATTACCTTAACTTCAGGAAAAAGGCAAAATCATGGACATACGTAAAGTAAAAAAGTTAATTGAACTACTCGAACAATCAGAATGTACAGAACTTGAAATCCGCGAAGGTGAAGAATCTGTACGTATTAGCCGTGCTGGGACTATTGCTGCGCCTGCTGTTTTTAGTGCCGCGCCTGTACAACATCAAGCGGCTGCTTCAGCAGCAGAACCTGTACCCCAGAAAATCTCTGGCCATACGGTTAAATCCCCTATGGTAGGTACATTCTACCGCTCATCTTCTCCTGATGCAAAATCTTTTGTAGAAGTGGGACAAAGCGTTAAAGCCGGCGATGTATTATGCATCATTGAAGCCATGAAGATGTTTAACCAAATTGAAGCAGATAAAGCAGGTACCGTGACCAGCATTTTGGTCGAAAACGCTGAACCTGTAGAATTTAATCAACCCTTATTTATTATTGAATAGCAGATAAACCTATGTTAGATAAAGTGTTAATCGCCAATCGTGGCGAAATTGCCTTACGTATTTTACGTGCATGCCGTGAATTAGGTATTGAAACCGTCGCGGTTTATTCCACCGCCGATAAAGATCTGATGCATGTCAAACTTGCTGATGAATCGGTTTGCATAGGCCCGCCAGCCAGCGCGCAAAGTTATTTAAATGTGCCCGCAATCATTAGCGCCGCAGAAGTTACAGATGCTACAGCCATTCATCCGGGTTATGGATTTCTTGCTGAAAATGCGGATTTTGCAGAACGCGTTGAAGCCAGTGGTTTTATTTTTATTGGTCCTAAAGCTGAAAATATCCGTTTAATGGGCGATAAAGTGAGCGCAATTGCCGCCATGAAAAAATCTGGCGTACCTTGTGTGCCAGGTTCTGATGGATCATTAGGTAATGATAATGAAAAGAATTTAGAACTCGCGCAAAAGATTGGTTATCCCGTCATTATTAAAGCATCAGGCGGCGGTGGCGGTCGTGGTATGCGCGTTGTTCACAGTCCTGCAGCATTAATTCATGCGATCGCAACAACACGTCAAGAAGCACAAGCTGCATTTAATAACAGCATGGTTTACATGGAAAAGTTTTTACAAAATCCACGCCATATTGAAATTCAAATTGCCAGCGATGGTCAAGGACATGCCATACATTTAGGTGAACGTGATTGCTCCATGCAACGTCGTCATCAAAAAGTTTTAGAAGAAGCGCCTGCACCGGGTTTAACGCCAGAACAAAGGCAAACCATAGGCAAGCGCTGCGTACAAGCATGTTTAGATATGAATTATCGCGGCGTCGGTACTTTTGAATTTTTATATGAAGATGGCCAATTTTATTTCATTGAAATGAATACGCGTATTCAAGTTGAACATCCTGTGACTGAAATGATCACCGGCATTGATTTAGTACGTTTACAAATTGAAATTGCTGCAGGCAAACCTTTAAGCATTACCCAAGATCAAGTGCACTTTAAAGGTCATGCGATTGAATGCCGAATTAACGCTGAAGATGCTAAAACATTTTTACCGAGCCCCGGCAAAATTGAGCTTTATCATCCGCCCGGTGGCTTAGGCATACGTTTTGATTCGCATATTTATAGCAGTTATCACGTTCCGCCTTATTACGATTCATTGATCGGCAAACTCATTACTTATGGCGATACACGTGAAATTGCAATCGCGAGAATGCGTAATGCTTTAAATGAAATTGTGATTCAAGGAATTCAAACCAATATTGCTTTACATCAAGACTTATTGAATGATGCAAACTTTGTTCAAGGCAGTACTAATATTCATTACCTTGAAAAAAAGCTTAACTTACACAAATGAGTTATATTCAGTTTGAATTTGCCAGCGATGCACAAAATGCTGAAACTTTGAGCGAACAACTGGAAGCTTTAGGTGCACTTGGTATTACCTGGGTCGATGCACAAGATAATCCTATTTATGAACCTGAACCCAATACGCAACCCGTTTGGGATCAAATCATTATTACTGCATTATTTCCCAAGCAAACAGATATCAATGCCATACAAAACCAGCTAGGTATCATACCGTTACGTCAAACTACGGTAGAAGACGAAAACTGGGTCAAAAAAAACCTAGAAGACTTTAAACCTATTGCCATTACACCGCAATTTTGGATTTGCCCCAGTTGGCATGAAGTCACGGCGATAAATGCAAAAGTTTTACGTCTAAATCCAGGGCTTGCCTTTGGAACAGGCGAGCATCCCACCACGCAAATGATATTAAAGTATTTAGTTGAACATTCACCTATTGATAATACCGTGTTGGATTATGGCTGTGGCTCAGGCATTTTAGCATTAAGTGCTTGTATATTAGGTGCAAAACATGCCTATGCCGTTGATATTGATCCACAAGCATTAATTGCAAGCCAAAGTAATGCACAATTAAATAATATTGATCACGAAAAAATTAGCATTAGCTTGCCGAATGCATTAAATCATGTGCAAGTTGATCTGCTATTAGCGAATATTTTTATGATTCCACTCTTGAAATTACACAAAGAATTTGTTTCACACTTAAAACCGCAAGGAAATATTTTACTCTCCGGCATTTTAGCAGCGCAAGTTGAACAAATTTTTATCACATATGAAGAAGATTTTCACTTAACAATCGTTGATCAACAACAAGAATGGTTGTTATTACACGGTATTGCAAAAAAAAATTAAATTTTTGTTAAAAACTCTTGTATTCGATAGTTCAAAACAGGTATGATGTTTTCATAATAAGAAATGAGCAGGAATCAACATAGATAAAGGACTAATCGATAATGGCAACTACATTTCTAAATAATTCAGTGCAGCAAAATGTTGTAGATGCACACCACGTTCCCCCACTACGCGATAGCGTAAAAACAGCTGTAGAAAAATATTTCACACACTTAGATGGTCAACAGATTACTGATCTGTATGAAATGGTATTAAGTGAAGTGGAAGAACCTTTGTTCCAAACTTTAATGCGTATTACTGGCGGCAATCAATCGCTAGCTGCAAAAATTTTAGGCTTAAGCCGTGGGACTTTGCGTAAAAAGTTAGAACAATACGATTTGATGTAACTTCAAACATCCAGGGCGAAAGATTTTTCGCCCCTACGGATGGTTTATATTCACCATTTGTGGATACACAAAAATATAAGGGCCTCCAAAATCCAAAAAGATTTACAAAACATCTTATGTAGAAAATACCAACATCCGTAGGGGCGAAAAATCTTTCGCCCTGGATGTTTGAATAAACAACCCACCTCAGGTAAAATAACCCTTTTTACCAAAAGCAAATAAACCATGTCATTTACACTAAAACGTGCGCTATTAAGCGTCTCTGATAAAACCGGCATTATTGAATTAGCCCAAAAATTAGCAAGCAATGGCGTGGAAATCCTTTCCACAGGCGGCACAGCCAAAGCATTGCGCGATGCCAACATTCCTGTCATCGATGTCGGCGATTATACCGGCTTTCCAGAGATCCTAGATGGACGCGTTAAAACTCTGCATCCTAAAGTCCACGCCGGCATTTTAGCCAGGCGCGCACAAGATACTGCCACCTTAGAAAAACTCGATATCCCTTATATTGATTTAGTGGTCGTTAATTTATACCCTTTTGCAAATACCATAGCCAAACCTAATTGTTCATTTGAGGAAGCCATTGAACAAATTGATATCGGTGGCCCCAGCATGTTACGTGGCGCTGCTAAAAATTATCAAGATGTTGCAGTTGTTGTCGATCCAAATGATTATCCATTAATTACTGAGCAATTAACTCTTGAACAAAGATTGATGCTTGCGCAAAAAGTTTTTGCACACACCGCGCATTATGATGCTTTAATCAATGATTATTTATCTGAGCACACAAAACCTGGCTTATTACCTAAAATGCGAACGCTCGCACTGACGGAACAATTATCTTTGCGCTACGGTGAAAATCCTCATCAAGCGGCTAGTTTTTATCAACACGGGATACATAAAACCGGACTTGCTGCCAGCATTCAACACCAAGGCAAACCCTTATCTTATAATAATTTACTTGATGCGGATGCAGCGATGGAATGTGTAAAATCATTCACGCTAAAACCTGCGTGTGTCATCGTTAAACACACTAATCCTTGTGGCGTTGCACAAGCCGATGATTTATTAAGCGCTTATCAACGTGCTTATCAAGCTGATCCCAGTTCTGCTTTTGGTGGCATTATTGCTTTTAATAAAAAATTAGATGAAAAAACTGCACAAGCTATTATTGACACACAATTTGTTGAGGTCATATTAGCACCCGAATTTTCTGAAGCTGCACTTACTATTTTAAACAATAAACCTAACGTGCGTGCATTAACTTATTCATCTGATAAAAACACCGATCCTTTATCGTATCGCAGCATCAATGGTGGTTTATTAGTGCAAGAACAAGACACCCAAATCATTAATCCTAATGATTGGAAAATTGTCACCACTAAAAAACCGGATGCTACGCAATTACAAGATTTAACTTTTGCTTGGCAAGTCGTGCGTTTTGTAAAATCCAATGCCATAGTCTATGCAAAAAATGGCCAAACATGTGGTATCGGTGCAGGACAAACCAGTCGTATTATGAGTTGTGAAATCGGCATTATGAAAGCGCAACAAGCTGGTTTATCATTGAAGGCCTGCGCATTAGCATCCGATGCATTCTTCCCATTTGCAGATAGCATTATCGCAGCAAGCAAAGCAGGTGTGACCAGTATTATTCAACCGGGCGGCTCGCTTAAAGATCAAGAAGTGATCAATGCAGCCAATGATTTAAATATTGCCATGATTTTTACCGGCATTCGACATTTTAGGCACTAAACACTATGAATATTTTAATTATCGGCAATGGCGGGCGTGAACATGCAATGGCTTGGCATATTGCACAGGCAGATAAAATTGAAAAAATATTTGTTGCACCAGGTAACGCGGGTACACGCCTAGAACATAAAGTAGAAAATCTTGATATTGCCAGCACAGATATTCCCGCATTAATCCATTTTGCAAAAAATAATGATATAGCACTGACTATTGTTGGCCCGGAAGCGCCACTTGCAGCTGGCGTTGTTGATCAATTTCAACAAGAAAATCTGCCTTGTTTTGGCCCAACCCAAAAAATGGCACAACTTGAATCTTCAAAAACATTTGCCAAAGATTTTTTAAAACGTCACCATATTCTTTCTGCACAATATGAAACGTTTACGGATGCAGATAAAGCAATTGCTTATCTTCAATCCCAAACTTTCCCCATTGTGATTAAAGCCGATGGCTTAGCCGCAGGCAAAGGCGTAGTGATTGCAGAAAATAAAGAAATTGCGATTCAAACCGTAAATGAAATGCTAAACGACAAACGTTTTGGTGATGCGAGTAACAAAATTATTATCGAATCTTTTTTACAAGGTGAAGAATGTAGTTTTATCGTGATGTGTGATGGCAAAAATGTTTTACCATTCGCTACCTCTCAAGATCATAAAGCCCGCGATGACGGTGATAAAGGCCCAAATACCGGCGGAATGGGCGCTTATTCCCCAGCCCCTTTAGTGACTGAAAAATTATTTAATACCATTATGGAATCAGTGATTTATCCTACCGTAAATGGTATGGCAAGCGAAGGCAATCCTTACGTGGGATTTTTATATGCTGGCCTTATGATCAACAAAAAAGGCGAACCTTACGTTTTAGAATTTAATTGCCGCTTAGGCGATCCTGAAACGCAACCTATTCTCATGCGTCTGCAATCAGATTTAGTCGAACTTTGTTTTGCAGCATTAAATGGTAAATTAGATCAAACACAAGCGCACTGGGATAAACGTTCCGCTTTAGGTGTGGTTTTAGCGTCAAGAGATTATCCAGAGCAACCCAAAACTGGTGAAGTAATCACTGGTTTAGATCATACTTTGCCCAATGCCAAAGTTTTCCATGCTGGCACTACTTACAAAGATAGTCACGTATTAACAAATGGCGGGCGCGTATTATGTGTAACGGCTCTAGGCGATCCATTGATTCAAGCCAAACAACAAGCCTATGAACAAGCAAAACTAATTCATTGGCCAAGCTGTTTTTATCGTAATGATATAGGTGATAAGGCTTTATAAACATTATAAAAATAGATCATCTAAAGTCACAGCACGATCTATCATTTCCTCAGAATAAAGCGTTGGCTTCACACCACTTGCGCAAATTAATGTTAGGAAAATTTGTTTTAAGGTACTCGTTTTTTTAGTGAAAACTTTAAGTTTATTTCTTAATTGTGCAGCTTGCGATTTATCTAAAGCATAGGGCTGATCTGTATATTTTATTTCACATAAATTAATTGCACCATCAAGCCTGTCAAATAATAAATCAATTTGCGCGCCTAATTCATCTGTACCTTTAGTGGGAATATAGCGCCAAGCATCTGGAATAGCCGTTGGATTTAAACCCAGCGCTTTTCTGATCTCGGGTAAATGCTGATAACAAATGGACTCAAAGCTATATCCTGCCCAAGCATACCAAGCGCCAGTAGTTCGAAGATGCGCCCAATAACCGCGCTCTAGACTTTCTTTTTGTAAGGTATCTTTAATAGGCTCAATCCATGTTAAATAAAAACAAGTATATTCATCAATCAAGCGATAAAATATACCTTTCTTCTTATGAAAATGCGGTTTAAATTTCATCAAAAAACCAGTTTCAGCTAATTCATTTAATTTTTTAACTGCAGTACCCCCACTTGAATAATACTTTGATTGTTTAATAATTTCTGATTGCTCAATACCATAACGATTCTTAGCCACAATTCTGAGCAAATCTACATATGAATCTGCTTCTTCAAATAAAGAATCAAATAGATTGTTGAACTCTCTAAATAAAATCCCATTTTCACTAAATGCTATTTTTTCGATAATCTCGGTTGCAGAGTAGCCTTTTTCTACAGAATTAAGATAATAAGGTACACCACCAGTAACCATATAAATTTCACTGATTTGTTTATGATTTAATTTTGCACCTTTATAATTTAAAAAAAGCTCTATTTCTTTTAGCTTAAATGGTTTTAATTGAATTTTACGAGTAATGCGATTATGTAATCCACCTTTTTGATTAATAATTTTGCGGATAATCCATGCTGCACTCGATCCACAAATAATTAATTTTATCCGATTGTCTTTTGACCAATAATGATTCCAAAAATATTCCAACCCTTCTAATAATCGTGATTTACGTCCTACCATCCAAGGAAATTCATCAAAAAATAAAATGATTTTTTTATCTTTTTCTGCTGTTTCAATCGCTCTTCTTAGCATATCCAAGGAATCATACCAATTATCTTGTTCTTTTATTTCCACCCCTCGATAAAAAGTTTGTGCCAATGAACTCGTAAAACCACGAATCTGCTCTTTTAAAGTTCCTTTTTTCTGACCTGTCACAGAAAAAAAGTAATCTTTCTTTTTCGCAAAAAAAGATTGGATTAAATAAGTTTTCCCAATTCTACGACGGCCATATAAAGCTAAAAATTCAGCTTGTTTTGATTGATAAGTAGACTCCAAAACCTCTGACTCTTCCAAACGACCTACTAAGTCCATGATAACCTCCAAGATAGCGCTAGTTATAATAGTACTATAAGTAGCGCTATAAATAAAGTTCTCATGAGATAGCGCTACTTATAGTAACGCTATAAGTAGCGCTATCTTTACTACTCTTATAACTAATTGTCTTTACTATATATTATTATTCTTCACTTAAAATCAAAATCTCTTTATACTTATCAACCATGAATACTCTAGAACTTATCAGTAAAGCATTGCAAATCCCTGATATCAAATACCATATTTTCCTTTGTGCCGATCAAAGTAAGCCTAAATGCTGCAATAAAGAGCAAGGGCTAAAATCTTGGGATTATTTAAAAAGACGTTTGGATGAACTCAAACAAAGTGGCGCAGGTGGTGTTTACCGCAGTAAAGTTAATTGCCTGCGGATATGCACCCAAGGTCCAATTGCTGTGGTCTATCCTCAGGGAATTTGGTATCATTCCTGTACCCCGGAAGTGTTAGAGCAAATTATTCAGCAACACTTTATCAAAGGCGAGATTGTCAGCGCTTATCAATTTTCTGGACCCATGAAGGATTAACAAACATGTCAAAATTTATTATTAAAACCTATAACACCATTTCACCTTTAGGTTTAGCTGTATTTAAAGATGCAGGCTACGTGGTTGATCCACAAGCTAAAGAACCGGATGCAATTTTATTACGCTCACATGTCCTTAGCGCAGAAGAAGTTCCACAAAGCGTTAAAGTGATCGCTCGTGCGGGCGCGGGTGTAAATAATGTTCCTGTGGCTGCTTTATCAGCGCGTGGACTTCCTGTTTTAAATACTCCGGGCGCTAATGCAAATGCAGTTAAAGAATTAACGCTCGCAGGCTTATTATTATCTGCGCGGCATATTTGCGATGCATGGGCTTATACGCAAACATTAACCGGTGATAAAGCCGAATTTAATGCAGCTGTTGAAAAAAATAAAAGCCAATTTAAAGGCATAGAATTAAAAGGCCGCACACTGGGTGTCGTCGGTTTAGGCGCAATTGGAGTAAAAGTTGCGAATGCAGCGCGCGCCATTGGCATGCATGTGATTGCTTATGATCCCCACATTAGTGTGCAACGCGCTTGGGATTTATCTTCCAGTGTTAAACAAGCGTATCATTTACGTGAGCTATTAGAAGCGGCTGAATTTATTAGCATTCACGTACCACTTATTCCTGAAACAAAAAATTTATTCAACGCTGCTCTATTTGCGGATGTAAAACCTAATACCGTTTTACTTAATTTTTCTCGTCAAGAAATTGTTGAAGAAGCAGCTGTTATTGCTGCACTTGATAATAATCAATTACGTTATTATGTATCTGATTTTCCATCACCGAATTTACAAAACCATAAAAAAGCCATAACATTACCGCATTTAGGTGCTTCAACTTTAGAAGCAGAAGATAATTGCGCAGTCATGGCAGCAGAACAAATTCGTGATTATTTAGAATACGGTCATATTATTAACGCGGTTAATTTCCCAAATGTTGAAATGCCCAAACGTGGCGCACATCGTATCACTATCGCTAATTTAAATGTGCCTAATATGGTTGCGCAAATTTCTAATCAATTAGCCGGTTCACAATTAAATATTATCGATATGATCAACAAATCACGTGACAACTTAGCTTGCACGGTAATAGATGTTGACTCACCTATTCCAAATGAATTATTAAAAAATATTCATGCCATTGAAGGGGTCTTAAATATAAGGGTATTATCATGAGTGATAAAGAAATTTTAAAACAACAAGCTGCAAAAGCTGCTTTAAAATTCATAGAGCCCGATATGATTATTGGTGTAGGCACAGGCTCGACGGTTAATTATTTTATTGATTTATTGGCAAACGATCATCTTGACATTAAAGCAGCTGTTGCTAGCTCGCTCGCGACCAAAAAAAGATTAATCCAAGCGGGCATTGAAGTCATGGAAGTGAATAGCATTGATCGCATTCCTCTTTACATAGACGGTGCTGATGAAGCCACGGAGCATTTAAGTTTAATCAAAGGTGGCGGCGGCGCGCTGACCGGTGAAAAAATTGTGGCGCATATTGCTGATAAATTTATTTGTATGATTGATGAAGCAAAATTGGTACCCGTATTAGGAAAAGCATTTCCTTTACCCATCGAAGTCATTCCGATTGCGCGCAGTTTAGTTGCACGTGAAATAATGAAATTAGGCGGCAATCCAATGTACCGCGAAGGCTTTGTCAGTGATTATGGTAATCAAATTATCGATGTGTATAATCTAGAAATTTTAGATCCGCATGCACTTGAATCACAAATCAATCAAATTCCAGGCGTCGTGACCAATGGTTTATTTGCACACCGCGGCGCCAATATTTTATTGATCGCCAAATCATCGGGTGTGGAACAACTTAAAAAATAAGAGGAATATCATGGAAAACAAACAATATCCGAAAGTGAAAAAAAGATTCGGCATAGGTATGGTGCCAATACTCATGACTTTGGTCGGAATTATACTCGCTGTTTGCCTCATTTATGAAATGATGCAATAACTTTAGTTAAGCACTTGCTAAAGTATAACGTTGCAAAGATTGCGCAAAGTTTTTTAAGGCCTCAATACCTGTTGCTTCCGCTTCTCGGCACCAAGCTTGTAGCGCTTCTAGCAAATCTTTTTGGCTAGTTGTCGTTTGTTCCCAAATTGCTTGAAAGCGATTACGAAAATCATATACGACTTGTAGTTTTTGACTGTGGCTTAAAGCTTCTGTCAATTTTTGCTGTGCTTGCGCGTCTACTAAACTTTGCTCGCGAATAACTAACTTTTTAATTTTACGATTTAAATGACGCTCTTGTGAAAACACAGGATTAATCACTTCTTTGGCATAATGCGCCATCACTTCAAAGCGGTTTAAAAATATAGCTTTGACTGTATCTAAATCAATATTATCCTTACTCGCAAAATGTGGTGTCGGTGGTACGCGTTTAGGTTTGGCTAATTTAAAATAAGACAATATTTTAATGTACATCCAGCCAATATCAAACTCAAACCAACGTACAGATAATTTCGCAGAAGTACCATAAGTATGGTGATTGTTATGCAATTCTTCGCCGCATAATAAAATTCCTATGGGCAACACATTGGTTGACGCATCTTTACATTCAAAATTACGATAGCCCCAGAAATGGCCTATCCCATTCACCACACCTGCCGCAGCAAGTGGTGACCACATCATTTGAAACGCCCAAATGGCAATACCTGGTACCCCAAATAAAATCACATAAATAGCGAATAAAGAAATAATACCGGCAAAATCATGCGGTGTATAAACATTACGCTCTAACCAATCATCGGGCGTGCCCGTACCAAAGCGTTCTAAGGTTTCTTGATTTTTGCTTTCAACGCCATAGAGTTCTGCACCAAACCAGAATACTTGTTTTAAACCATACACATGAGGACTATGTGGATCTTGCGCCGTTTCACAATAAGCATGATGTTTACGGTGAACTGCGACCCAACGTTTGGTCACTAAGCTGGTTGTTGCCCATAGCCAAAAACGGCAAAAATGACTCACGATAGGATGTAAATCAAGCGCGCGATGTGCTTGTGCGCGATGTAAGAAAATAGTGATACAAGCGGTAGTAATATGTGTCAAAATCAGCGCTGCTAGGATGTAGCCCCACCAGGGTAAATCTAATAAGCCGTAGAACATAATTCACCTCTTAATCTTAATAAAAACAATAGGTCATAATACCATAAGTTTACAACATTTCCCATTCCTGTATACTGTAGGCATGAAAACGGCCATCTTTCCAGGCACCTTTGACCCCATGACTCGCGGCCATAGCGATTTAGTGGAGCGCGCCTGCCAAATATTCGATAAAATCATTGTTGCCGTTGCGCAAAACCCTGGCAAAAAACCTCTATTATCACTTGAGCAACGCATTAGTTTGGCTAAAGATAGTTTAGAGCATTTGCCGAATATTGATGTAGAGGGCTTTAGTGGCCTTTTAGTGGATTTTGCCACGAAGCATCAAGCCAAGGTCATTATTCGCAGCTTACGCTCTAGCGCTGATTTTGAACATGAATCCCAATTAGCTTATATGGGCCAACAATTGGCACCGCATATTCAAACTGTATTTTTAACCGCGACGCCCCAGTCTATGTTTATCTCCTCTAGCTTGGTGCGAGAAATCGCTCAATTAGGTGGGGATGTCTCTTCTTTTGTTCATCCAAATGTTATGACTGCGTTTGAAAAATTATGGCACTAAAAATTACATCTCAATGTATCAATTGTGACATTTGTGAACCTGAATGTCCTAATGACGCTATTTATATGGGCGAAGCTATTTACGAAATTGATCCGAATAAATGTACCGAATGTGTTGGGCATTTTGGTGAGCCTCAATGTCAAGAAGTTTGTCCTGTGGAATGTATTATTGGGGATCCGGAATATGAAGAAAGCAAAGAAGATTTGTTTGATAAATATAACAGACTAAAGGATAATCGAAAAAATAATCTTTAATGTAGCAAAAAATCCACGAAGTAAAAACAAAATGGATCATAAAACCGCAATTGTGTTATCTGAAGTCAGGTGGTGACAAATTGTCACAGACTGAAATTATCAACTCTAAAGGAACTTAGTAATAGTGTAATTACTCAGGATGATTATTTGGAGTATCCAGTAATAAAAACAGAATATGATAATTAAAATGAACGATTCAGAGTATTTAAAAAACTACCAAACCAACACTCTCTACATTAGACAAACAGAAATAGGGAAATATGTAACCGTGGTAAATGAAAAAGAAGCTGATGCTATAGAAATAGAAGTTTCTCCAAAAATTAAGCTGGCATTAAAAATATTTTATGTTGATGAAAAAAAAGATATCAGAAATTATGAACTAATAAAATTAAAAAACAATAAGCAAACTGAAAAAATCAGCTTATCAAGTTTTGGTTTAGAAAAAATACTAGAATTTAACAAACTAATTGAACAATTGGATTTACATGAAACATCAAGTCAAAAAATCTCTCTAAAAAACGTTGATGAACGCCAATTTTTTTCAATCTTAAAAGAAAATAAAGAGTTGATAGAACAGTTACAAAATAACCCTGATTTAAAAAATGACATTATAGCACTTGGACACAAAAGAACTGTGCTACAAAATTTTCAAAATATGCTGGTCAATGAAAATGTATCAGAGACAGAATGGCAAGACTTTTTCTCTTCTAATCAATGGATTTTTGGTTATGGGCTTCAATATAGATTTAATACAATCTTACAAAAAGAATGTCATTTGTCTGATTCTAAAATAGATGGTTCAAATTCTGTAATCGGCGATTTCGTTATTGCTGATAATCAATTTACAACTTTGGTTGAGCTAAAAAAATCTGGCACACCTTTATTTAAATCTCTTAGAAATAGATCAAATACATGGAAATTATCTAATGAATTGCTTGATGCTTTTTCACAAATACTCGAACACAAGGCAAGTGGGCAAGCTAAACTCGATCAAAGAAATTATGATAAAGATGGAAATGAAATCACACAAATAACTATTGACCCCAAAGTTATTTTAATTATTGGATCATGGAAAGAATTAGAAGCCAACACCCCTGAAATAAAAGCAATTAAAAAGAGAACTTTTGAACTATTTAGAAGAGATAGCAGAAATGTCGAAATTCTTACATTCGATGAACTATATGAAAGAACAAAATTTATTGTTCACACACTAGATAATGCGCAAGAAATAATTTCAAAGTAAATCAATATTCATTAACGCTATCGGCAAAGGAACAACCGGTACTTCATTGATAAAAGAATCATCATTAACTTTCGCATATATCACACTGTTCTTATATTTTTTAATTTGTTTCAAATCATTGCTACGTAATTGCTGGGTCCATTTAACTTCTACGGGCCAAAATTTTTCTTGATGAATGTAAGCAATATCAACTTCGCCTTCAGCTTTAATATAATAAGTTGGGAAAAATCTTCTAAAATGAGTAATGACACAAGATTCAACTAAATGAGAACATAATTCACTATCCTTCACAGCGGGGAATATTTGATGAACAAATGGTTCCGCATCAGGGTGTATCCATGCACGTAAGGCATGATAAATAAATGGATCGCAAAACATATGCTTTTTTTCTTTTTTAGGTGCAGGTTTTAACTTATCTTCTATTAATGCTGATTGCACAAATAATGCGTCCATAGATACTAATAATTCGATATAATCAATAACTGTTTGCACTGAATTTATCGATAATTCTTTTTCTAATTTATTCCAAGACACTTGTGTAGCATAATGCTTAATAATTGCTTGAACAATATCTTTTAAAAATAATTCATTTTTACCATGCTTGATTAAATCACCCCTAATCCAATCTGAATATGTTGTAAGCGTTGCTTTGGAAATACTTTGCTTAACTGCATATTCATTAATAGCCGTTAAAAAACCACCGTGTATTAAATACTCTTGTAGTGCTATATATAAATCTTCAATTTTGGTATTGTTATTTTCTGGTAACTTTTGTTTTAATTGCAACACTTCGCGAAAGGACAAGGGATAATAATGAAAATCTACTTGATCTGCTTTACCTCGACGACCAGGAAAACGTTTGCGTGCTTCTTGCATCATAATTAAATCTGATCCGCTTAACACTAACACTACATTATCTAATAATCCACTATCCGCTAAATATTTAATCGCTTTATCCCAGTTTGGAATATACGTTACCTCATCTAAAATAAAATATTTCATTTTATAAGCAGACATTTCTTGTAATTGTCTTTGGATCATTTCATACAATAAACGATACTCAGGGATCAATTCGCCAGAGTAAAAACAAATGGCATCTGCAGGAATACCCTGTTGCAATAATTTTTCCATCCATTGCTTGAGTAAGGTAGTTTTACCAATCTGTCGACCACCTCCTAAAATAATAATCCCTGGTTCATCTACAGGAATCTGAGCAATAATTGGCGAATGATATACATAAGGTGCAGCATAGAGCCTGCGTAAATGTGGGTCTGTTCGCGCAAAGGTTTCGGCATTCTCTAAATGAGTATTATGGGGTGAAAATTGAATATCCATATGTATAGCTTATCACATTGGATAAATTTATCCAATGGACATTAGACAAATTTATCCAATGCATGATGGATAAATTTTTCTTTATAAAACATGCTGTTACATATATTATGTGCGATCGGCATTGGATCTTGCTAAGATCTCAACGCTAAAACTTGTTCTACTAAACGCTCGATTCCAAAAGCCGCTTGTCCGATAGATTCCGCTAACATGTATGCGGGTGTTGTCACTACTTTGTGTTGTTCGTCGACTACATATTCTGTTACGCTGCAATTTTGATGGACTGCGCCCATTTTTGTTAATTTTTCTACGGTTTCTTTATCTTGGCCGATGGTTAATGTTATTCCTTTGCCGTAAATGGCTGTGATTAAATTGGGTGCGATGCAAATAAATCCTGCGGGTTTTTGTTGTGCAGCCATGGCTTTTGCAAATTTTAAAACATCGGGATTGATTGTGCAGTTTTCGCCTTTTGTTGCAAAATCACTTAAATTTTTTGCAGCGCCAAAACCGCCTGGGAAAATCATCGCGCTGTAATCATCAGCTAAAGCCGTCGCTAAAGATTTAATATTGCCGCGTGCAATGCGTGCGGATTCTGTAAATACATCACGTTGCTCGCCTGTGGCTTGTTGCGTTGTGTGATCCACAACATCAAATTTTATTTGCGGCGCTAAACATTCATATTTTGCACCATTGCGATCGAGCGCTAATAACGTAATCACCGACTCGTGAATTTCAGAACCATCAAATACACCACAACCTGATAAAATAACTGCGACGGGTTTCATATGCGGCTCCTTTAAGATTGTTGTTGGCAGGCTAATTGTAAACCTTGTTGATAATAATCTTCGCTTTGCGCATGTGATTGCATTGTTGCGAATAGATCACCTAATAATAAATACGTTTCAGGGTGAGGCGCTATGGCTAAACTTTTTAATAAATAATCTTTCGCTTGTCCCCAAATTTCATTTTGAAATAGCAAACGTCCTAATGTCATTAACAACACTGGGTCTTCGGGGTGGTTTTTATGCCAAGCTTGAACATTTTTTAATTGTTTATCTTTATCCATGGGCGCAATTAAACCGTAATAACGCACTAAGCGTGAATCGTATTCTTGTTTAATGCCCTGACGTAATAACACTTCCGCTTGTTCTTGTTCGCCATGTGAAATTAAATACGGCACGTATTGTAATAATAATTCTGGATCCGTTAACCATTTTTTTGGGATTTCTTGCCAGAGGGTAGAAGGTGCATCACCGCCTGTTGCTTTTGCTTTGATTAATAAAGCCACGTACGCTTGCTGTGTTAAGCGAAATAATTCATCGGGCATAATTAATTTATGCTTTTGTAGATTGGGTAGTAAATCCAATAATTCTTGCCAAGCTTTTAATTCGATCAAGACTGACTTTAATAATAATAAAACCGTTTGATGATCAGGCGCCATTAATAGCAAACGACGTAGCGATGCCAAACATTGTTCATACTGTCCGTGCATTTGTTGCATGCGCGCTTGCGTTAAACCGATCGCGATTTGCGCATGACTATGATACGTGTGCGCTAATCTTAAATATTCATCGCGTTCTAATTCTTTGCCTTGTTGTTGCGCTGCGATGGCTGAACCTAAACAATTTAATAATGCCGTGTGACGTTTATCAATATTTTTTGATAATAATTGTTCAGCTTCTTTCCAGCGGCCTTCTGTCAACGCTAAAAATCCACGTACGGTGCGACGACGTACACGTTCAAAACTTTTTTTCTTATACCATTCTGCGATATTTTTAGGGGTAAAATAGATTTCTTTGATTAAACGCCACAAACCCATTAACACAAAAAATGAAATTAAAAAAATCAACACGCCGAGCCAAAGTGGCATATCAATAACATGATCGCTGTATACTATCATTAAATAACCTGGATCAGCTTTAATTTTTAAAGCCGCCCAAACACTGACGAGTAAAACGGCTAATACGATTAATACTTTTTTCATTGCTGATTTCCTTGTTGCTCTTGGGTTTGTAACCAAACCAGCGCGCGATCCGCTTTAGGAATTCTTGGAACGATGTCGAGTTGTCTTAAATTATCTAAGGTAGCGCGTGCTTGTTGGACGTCTGCACTGTCTTGATCAAAAAACTGCTCGAGTGCAATTCCCGCTTGCAGCAAACTGGATTGGTATAAATCTGTTTGCCCTAGTACGGAGGCAATGCTAGCACGCTGCAACTCCACGCGCACAGTTTCTCTTAATATGGTTTCATCAAATAATACATAATCTATAGAGGCATTACGCGGCTGTATACGAATTAAACTTTTTAATTCTCCCCATGTATTATGCAAAATCAAACGCCAGCCCGTTTGTGTCGTTGCTGTTTCAGTCGGCATAATGTTTTGTCTTGGACGCAGAGGTAACGTATTCACTTGGTTTTGAATTTCTGTAATTTTCTGATTCACATAAGCATATTGCGGCTGTGCGATTAATTCTAGATCGGAAAGATCGGCTGTTAAGGCTTCTTGCAACGCTGCGGGCGCATTGGCATTTTTCAAACGTGTTTGCACAAAACGCATGATGTTCAAACTGGTTTTTACATCATTTAAAAGTGTTAAATGCACATTGGCAATATTTAAATAATAATAAATTTCAGGCAACGTTAACACTTGTGAAACTTGATGCACTTGTGTTTGCAATTGATCAACACGATTTAAAAGCTGGGTTTGTTGTTGGCTTAATTGTTCAAGCGTAATTTGTGGCGTATTTTGCAAAGGTAATTGCGCAGTGCTTGTTTTTGGCATATCGATATAAACACGCCATAAAATTATTCCCATAATCACTATCAGTATTGGGAACCACCATTTTATTGATTTCATTTTAAATCACCTTTTATCGCGTTAATAATAGAATGTTCGTCTGTGCTTTTTGCTAAAATAATTTCACCTTTAAAACCTAATGTTTTTGCTAATGTGGCTAAACGCTCACTAATGACGATTAATTTACATTTATTTAATGCGTCTATCATTAAGCATTCCAAACTGGTGCCACTACTGACGACCACATAATTCACGTTCTTCAAAAAATCCGCTGTTATTTGCGCATTTTTTTCACGCTGATAACACATCACTTGTTTTGCGCCGGGCCACACGCCGGTGGGTTTATCACCGCACCACTCTACTACAGTATCGCTAATCTTTATTTTATCTTCAAGGAGTTGATATAACGCTTTTGCACCTAAATCGTGGTGCGGATAAATAATATCAGCTTTGATAAAGTGCGCTAACTCTTGCGCCGTCCCAGGACCTACGCAAGCCCAATGCATGCGCGTTAAATCTAGCATAGACCAGGTTTTTAGCATCTGCGGCATTACCGCTTGCACCGCATGACGGCTTGCAAAAATATGCCAATCATAATGATTTAAATTCGTAATCGGCAAAAATTTAATAATTAAAGTGGGATAATGTAAAACGTGCGCGCCCATATGTTCTAAAGCACTCATTAAAGGTTGCGCCAACGTATCGGGCCGAGTGACTAAAACACTAATGTTATTAAGTTGCATTTAGAATTTGATCCGCGCCCATCAATATTAATTTTTGCGCCAAGGCCTCACCTAATTGTGCAGCATTTTCACTTACACCTTCGATGTTTTCACTGATGATAACACTGCCATCTGGCGCACCCACCAAACCTTGCAATAAAATTTTTCCGCCTTGAAGTGTTGCTAAACCTGCAATCGGCGTTTGGCAGGATCCACCTAAATACGCATGCATTGCACGCTCTGCAGTAATACAAATACGCGTATTCAAATCATCAAGAGGCGCACAAAGTTTTTGTAGACCCTCTTCCCCCGCACGCGCTTGAATCACAATCACACCTTGACCAACAGCCGGCAAACAAGAAGTTAATATTTCACTGATTTCATCCGTAAAATTTAAACGCGTTAAACCCGCATGCGCTAAAACAATCGCATCGTATTCGCCACTATTTAATTTTTTAATCCGTGTCGGCACGTTGCCACGTAACCACTGAAATTCTAAATCAGGACGCAATGCTTTTAATTGGCATTGTCTGCGTAAACTGGAAGTACCCACAATCGCACCTTTGGGCAATTCCATGAAGGGCACATGATTGCGAGAGAGTAAAACATCACTCGGATTTGCTCGCGCTAAAAAAGTAATTAAATCTAAACCCAGTGTTTGCTGCGCCGGCACATCTTTTAAAGAATGCACGGCAATATCCGCATCCCCTTGCAAAAGCGCCTGCTCCAATTCTTTCAAAAATAAACCTTTACCCCCAATCTTCGCCAAAGATTGCGATAAATCTTTATCGCCTTGGGTTAAAAGTTCTACTTTTTCACACACCAAATCAGGATGCGCCTGCAGCAATTGTGCAATCACATAATCGGTCTGCCATAAGGCTAATTGGCTGTTGCGGGTGGCGATACGAAGTTTCATCAGCCTCTCCAGAGGGTTGCATTTGAAATAATATTACCCTATAATTTCATTAGAAACCATAGGATAAAAGATGGCACATTCAGCGCCCAGTATACTCGAACAACAGACAGTATTACAGAAAGCCTTATTGCGCTTGGCGGAAAAACTGAATATTAATCAAAAACAATTGGCGCAGATTATTGGTTTAAGCGAGCCAAGCGCCAGCCGTCTTTATCATGGACAAAAAAACCTAAATCCTGAATCTAAAGAAGGTGAATTAGCGTTATTATTAATCCGCTTATACCGCAGTTTAGATGCCATTTTAGGCGGAGATGAGGACAATTGCCGGGCTTGGTTTCATCATTACAACACTCACTTAAATGGCGTGCCCATTGAATTGGTGACCCAAGTTCAAGGTTTAATGTCTGTCATTAATTATTTAGACGTCATGCGTGGAAAGTTATGAACCCTAATTTATGGTCTTTTTGTGAACAAGCAATCAACCCTTTAGAATATACCGCCTGGCGCGTGGTCGAAGCACAACATATTGCTTCTACTCGAAAATTAGTGGATTCTGTAGAAGAGCAGCTTATTCTAGAAGAACTTCTAGAAAATAAGGCCAAACCTGCGCTACCCTGTGAGGCTGAATTTGCAGGATTACATTATTTACTCAGCACGCCTTTTCGTTACCCACCGCTTAAATATGGCTCCCGTTTTGGCACACGTTTACAGCGTTCATTATGGTATGGCAGTTTATTATTGCCCACGGCTTTTGCGGAAGTTGCATTTTATCGCTTATTATTTTTCAAGGGCACGCAGGCGCCACTTAAAAGCAGTGAATTATTATTAAGCGCTTATCAAGCGCAAATTAAAACCAAAAAAGGAATCCACTTACACCACCCTCAATTTGAGGCCTATAAAACAGATATTTCCTGTAAAAACAATTATCAAAATAGCCAAGCTTTGGGTATCAAATTACGCGAGGCTGGCATTCAAGCATTTACTTATTATTCCGCGAGAATGCCAAATGCCATTAATTTAGGTATTTTTACGCCTAAAGCCTTTGCACAAAAATCTCCCATTATTGAAACTCAACAAACCTGGCGCTGTTATACCCAGCCTACCCAAATAGAATTCACTCGAACCACTCTGTTAGAGAAACCCCAACACTTTGTTTTCAGCCAAGAAGACTTCCTAGTTAATAATAAATTCCCATTTGACCACCAAGCCGCTTAATATTGATAATGAAATGCCGATAATAAAGATAGACACTAAAAATAATAATAACCCATTGTTTTTATTAACAAAAATAATACAGCAAAGGCTTGACAGGCGTACGGTAAATTGGTATATTCTAACTATAGGTCCGATAACTAAATTTTGAGGTATTAAAATGGCCGTTCAAAATACACCAGAACAAATTCAAGCTGCAGAAGCGCTGAGAATTCAGTTTGCTGCTAAGCGCCCGGATCAATATGCTCAAATGATAGGAAGTGCCACAACAGCGCTGATGACCTCTGCTTTAGCAACAACTTTTGAACTTGCAGGTGTAGAAGCAAGAGTGAAAGCCACTACCAACCTCGGTGCTGGTCAACAATCTTCAGCTTTTCCAGCAGAAACAAAAAATCTTCAAGCTCAGCAAGAGGTAAAAATTGAACGTCCGGAGCAAAATAGAACAAATATTCCGCTTATGAAAAATTAGTTTAATCATTAAACCTCAAAACCCGGCTTGTCCGGGTTTTTTTATTGTCTAAGATTGATGTATGCTCCAACAAGACTTCACCACCGCTCGCCAATTAACGCTAGATGAACGCTACCTTGACGCGATACAACTTTATGAAAAAATTTTGCTATCTGAACCAGCGCATGTGCCATCGCATTATAATTTGGGATTGATAGCAGCTAAAATGGGTGAGCTTGAAAAAGCGCGTACGCATTTTGAAACGGTGATTCGCTTAGAGCCTAATTTCCCGCAAGGGCATTTTCAATTAGCTCAAATAGAACTATTGGAATACAAACCATTAGAGGCAATTACCCAATTACAAATCGCCGTAGATTTACAAGCTGACTATACTGATGCTCGACATTTATTGGCCTGCACCTTGATGCAACAAGGAAAAGATCGTGAGGCCGCCGAGCAATTTGAAACTTTATTACAACGCACCCCTGAGCATGCCAATGGCCATCTTAATTTTGCTTTATTAAAATTTCATTTAAAAGAAGTTGAGGCTGCAAAACAATTATTAGAATCTGCGATTGCTTTAGATCCTACATTAGTCGAAGCGCATTATCATCGTGGTGTAATTGCCATGCAACAAGGCAATATTGAACGCGCCATTTTAGAGATGCAAGAAACCTTAGACAGACAAACGGATCATTTTGCTGCAAATTATAATTTAGCTATTTTATATAAAATGCAACATCATTATAAACTCGCTGTATTTTATTTAAAAAAAGCCCAAGCGCTTGAGCCTGCCAATGAAAGCATCAGATTTTTACTCGCTGCATTTGAGCAGCAAAAAACACCTTTGATCGCACCCAAAACTTTTGTGCAAGAATTGTTTAACCATTATGCCGATACTTACGATCAACATATGGAACAAGTTCTGCATTATAAAACACCTGCGCAATTACATGAATTATTAAATCCCTATCGACATCTATTACCACAAAATCCTAAAATTTTAGATTTAGGCTGTGGCACTGGATTAGTAGGACAATATTTTCAAGATTTAAATGCTGCATTTATCGGCGTTGATTTAGCAGATGAAATGTTAACACAAGCCAAGCAAAAAAATATTTACCAAGAATTAATGAATGCGGATATTTTAGAGTATTTAAAAACTACGCAGGAGAAATTTGATTTAATTATTGCATCGGATGTATTAAATTATTTTGGTGATTTAAACCCTATTTTTACAGCCTGCAAACGGGTTTTAAATCCTAAAGGCTTGTTATTATTTTCAATTGAATTAACAGATCAGCAGGATTATTTTTTACATGCCCATGCACGTTTTTCACATCAAAGTGATTATATTAAAACAATAATGCAAGAGAGTTTTGAATTGCTCGCAGAAAAAACAAATACCTTACGTTTTCAGGAAAATAATCCTGTCAACGGTAAGGTATTTTTATATCAAAGCTTAACTTCTATTTCACATTGAATAGGCTCATGCTCTGGGTCACTACCAAATATTTCCAGATGCTCCAATTCATCCACAAGTATTACTGACGAACCGTTATATTGGCAAACATCTTGGTTTTCACCGGGGGTAGTGGATTTAATTCTAAACCAAATTAATTGAATATGATTAGGATGAAATTCGCCATCCCATTTAAGCGTTTCCACACATAAGCCCGATCCATTAGGCGCGCTACCATCGCTACATAATTTCGCATCTGCAAATACTAATCTACCTTCGGTAATAGGGCCCTCTTCAGAATATATAATATATTGAAGCGCTGGATCTGCATATATGTAAATTGGATCAGACTCAAGCTCACCGATATTCACATTCAAATTAAACGACCCCTCTGTGAAAGGAGTATCGGATAATAAGCAAATAGGCAACGCTTTATCCTCACGATTTTGATTGAAATCAACATAAATATTTTTAAGATTTTTATCTATGCTTGTTCCTCTAGAATCAACATACGCACAAGCGTAAGGAGTATTATTAAACTCAAAATTCATTTTAGTATTATAAGGATAATTTTGGTTATCCATGACCTGAGTAAATTCTTGATAAATGTGATCAATAGCATATGGCGTTTCTTTATACCCATCACCACCATTTGCAGTTTTATATTCAAATACCAATAATTCCGCAATATCTTCGGAGGTTAAACCGTTCGCTGTTACCGCAATATTCAAACTGACAATATCAATAGGCGCAGGTGGTGCATCTTTTGATAATTGGCAAGAAGGTGTTGTATCGTTTAAATTGATGGCTGCATGAATGGTTGAAAGATCACTAGTGACTTTATCTGTGCCATCTTCAAATTTACAAGCTGCACCATCATATTCAATTACTGCATAAGCATATTCAAGCTCCATACTCTGTGTAACTGTTTTACCAGGCCACCCATTAGCAGAAGAATACTCTTCTACCGTGCCTATGCTTTGAAATGCGTCATTATATTGAAAAACAGCAAACGCAGCAGTGCCCGTTTCTAAACCATGCACATAAAAATTCAAGGAAAGTGACTGCGCACCTGAATAAGAAAAAAGACAGGAATTTGGAGAAGCAGATATTTTATCTATTGTAATGGCAGGTACATCAGAAATTTGGTCATTACCATTAATATCCTTACAATACCAATTCGAACCATTTGTATTATTAACAATTCTGATCATGTTTGGGACGCGGTCACGCTTATGTTCATATTCTCCGCCAGCAACAATATTGTTAATGTTCCCTTCAACAACCCATTCTGATCGATCGGGATCGTAAGATAAAACTTGCATTTTGATATCAGGCAACCCTTCTACCGCCACTACTTTTATGGCTAATGTATTATCTGCGAATGCAACAAGCGCAAGTAAGGCTGTGCCAATTAAAGCTGCGCTGCTAATTAATATTTTATTCAATTTCATATGAGCAAACCTCTATATAGTGTTATATAGCTGATTATAGTCTAATTATATTATGACCAGTGACCAAGGCTTTTCTTAACTACATAGGTCAATTTTATCTTGTTGCTTTTTAGACCGTATACTAGTATATAGGGAGCATTACCAACCCAATTGAAGTGAAGGATCACATGAATAAGTATATTTCTGCCTGCGTGATGGGTTTATGTGCAAGCCCTACCGCTTTCGCCTCTGCTATCGGAACCGGATTTTACTTCACCCTCGGTGTAGGGGGCGGCCCAGTTGATTATCAACAAGCAAACAGCTTTGATTTAGATTATCAAACTCTTTATGACAATATTTTTACTAATGATGAATTAAACCAAGCGGTTCTTGATAATTATAACGATACTGTACAATATTCAGATGCCAGCGAAAATGTGCTCGGCGGACGCGCCGCTATAGGTTATATGTGGGATATATTCGAAGGAGAGCCTACTAAAATTGGCGATGCGCTTTATAAATTCAATGCCACACTCGGTTTGGAGCTTGGTTATCGTTTATTTGATAACGTAGAAACATCACCAACCACTGAAACTGTTCAAGACACTAGTCATGAAGATAGCGACACTCCTAATTGCACCACGCCCGAAGGTGAAGATTGCTTTTTTGTAGATCAAACAGCTACAAACACTATCCATAACCAAGCAATCGATATATCTGCAGTAGCACGTTTACCGTTTACTGAGGATAATAGACTGGCTTTATTGCTTAAAGGCGGTGTGGCTTATAATTTTTATGAAGTAGATACTACCATCACCATTGAAGCGGATACCGGCAATCCACCTACGCAGCCTTTACCTTATGATAGAACGATCACAGAAAAACAAAGTCATAATGAATTTTTACCGGTTGTAGGCGCTGCTTTAGAATATATGGTTTTCACCAATGTGGGTGTTGCTGCAGAATACAGCGCGATTTTTGGTTCCAAACATAATGCAGATACTCAATTAATAACAGGAAATCTGGTATTTAGATTTTAAAAAAAGTGCGGCTTAACACCGCACTTCATTTTATTCCCTATTATTATTGATTGTTAATAGTCGCTACACAGATACCATTGTTACTAGTTAAAGTAATATCCGATGCATAAGTAGGGATTTCTAGATTTTTTTGACTCTCTACACCCCCAATGAAACAATAATCTAAACTGTCCCAATTTTCACCATTTGGTGATGCAATAGATATAGAAAAACGATCTGCCCAACCCTCTTTAATAAGAGAATATTCTCCAGTTGGATCTATACGTACACTCTCATAGTAATAATCTGGGGATGAGTAGCCATTTAAAAATGTAACATTGAGTGCACTATAATCCCACTTGGTTTGATCAACAATCTTCAGTTCTGGATTAGATACAGTACAAGTCCTTTTATCCAAATCAATCAACATATTTACTTTAGATAATGTAACTTTTTGAATTTTATCGGCATTATCAAAAGAGCAATCAATCGCATAGCCATTCCCTTTTACTGTCATTTGAGCATATCCCTGCCCTGCTACATAAGACATTTCACGACTAAGGGATAGTGGCGTTTGCCAATAATCTCCTGAAATTTTCTCTGTATTATCAGTGGTGTTGATAAGCGTACCCGTATTATCAAATTCAGAAAAAACTAAATCCATGACTAAACCCGACATATTTTTTGTAAAGACTTGTAAATCTAATTTTGATTCACCTGGTAGAGGCTCAGCTGGGGTAAGCGATTTGGTATCGATAACACAAGCATTATTTTCAAATGTTAAATAGATTTCGGGTACTTCTTCTGGAATGTATTTTTCATTTAAATAGTTATCGGTCACAAATTTACAGTCCGCTCCACCTGCTATTCGCAAATAATAATTATTGCCTGAGGTACGTGTGTAAGTTCTTGTCGATGGAAAGCCTGCATAATTCTGCTTTACTAAAGTTCCTTCCAAGAATTGCACGGTATTAGGTGAAAAAGTAGTATCTTCAAAATACATTTTAAGTGGCACATTTTCTGCTTCCACAGGGGAGCTCATGAGCACTAAACCTAAAACCACCGCACTGGTTAAACCTAGTACAATAGCAATCTTAATTTTTGTTGATTTCATCATCTCTTTCTCCGTAAATGTGAGCTTTATTGCTTATTTAAATTTCAATAATACTTTCTCAATATAGGCCATTCCCACCTCCAAATCTAATGTGAATTTTAAAAAATAAATGCTATAGTCTTCCCATTATTAACAAAGGATGAATACCATGAAAATGATTAAACACATTGCTTTATTTTTGGGTTCTTTTTTACTTGCTGGTCATTTAATGGCTGCCAACCCATCAGTTGACATCAAAACTAACCAAGGCAATATTATTGTCGAATTAGACGAACAAAAAGCACCGGTAAGCGTGAAGAATTTTTTAATGTACGTGGATAAAAATTATTACAGTAATACTTTATTTCACCGCGTGATTCCTGGCTTTATGATTCAAGGCGGTGGTTTTACGAAAGCATTCCGTCAAAAACCGACCGATGCGCCTATTCAAAATGAAGGCAATAATGGTTTAAAAAATACCCGCGGTTCCATCGCTATGGCACGTACTAACGATCCCAATTCTGCAACTTCACAATTTTTTATTAATTTAGCCGATAACCCTGCGCTAGATTATAATGCTTCATCACCTGGTTATGCTGTTTTCGGTCATGTGACTTCGGGTATGGATGTCGTTGATAAAATTGCGCAAGAAAGAACACACAGCCAAGATGGACATCAAAATGTTCCTGTCACACCTGTGATCATTGAATCAGTGACGCGTGTTAAATAGTTATTACTGACGTTTAAACGTAACCAACAACTGCGCCGTTAAAATTAAAAATGCACACGAGGATAAATAAATAAATTCCTCGTGGTAGGCGCTTTTATAAAAATTATTAAACATCTGCAATGCCGCAACATATGCACCAAAGCCGCCGAATACTAAAATAAAATAATCAGTAATTATATTTTTCCAGGGCAATAATAAAATAATACCCACTAAACCAATCATGGTTCTTTGCACTTGGCAATAAGGGCAAGCATATACCAAACCCGCAAGCTCCAATCCCCAGGTTACAATACAAATAAATATGCTAAACCAGGCTAAGGGTTTTACTAGGGTATTTGCGTTTAGATATTTCAACATATGACTTTCTCCGGGAAGTTACTGGATAAAATCCTAACATAATTTTCACCCTACAACATAATAACTGCAGCTCTTATATCCGGTAAATTTATTTTGACTATGAATAAGGAGTATGCTATATTTGGCATATTAGTAGTGGAGCTAATATGAAGAATCTTTTATGGATTGGTACCAGTAAAAAGGACCTTTTAAAACTGCCTGGTGCTGTTAAACAGGAAATTGGCTATGCCTTATGGATGGCTCAAAATGAAGAGTATTATGAGAATACAAAACCACTGAAAGGATTAGGCAGTGGAGTTTTTGAAATAATTAGTGACTTTAATAAAAATACATATCGTGCTGTATATATTGTGAATATGGGAGATAACATCTATGTTTTACATGTGTTTCAAAAAAAATCAAAAACAGGGATTAAAACACCGCAGGAAGAAATTGCTCTTATCAAACAACGCCTGAAATTTTTGAAAACACAAATAAAATAATAGGAGATAATCTCATGCCCACTAAAAAAAATGATTTAGAAGAAAAATTAGAGATAATACCTTCAGAAGGTAATGTTTTTGCTGATATTGGCATTCCTAATGCAGAAGAACATCTTGCTAAAATTGAATTAGTTCATCAAATTAATAAAATTATTGCTGGAAAAAAACAAAAAGAAGCAGCTGCTTTATTGGGAATTGATCAACCTAAAATTTCTGCATTGAAAAAAGGGAATGTTTCTGGATTCTCTATTGATAGGTTATTAGGATTTTTGAATAAACTTAATCAAGATATTGAGATTATTATTAAACCTCATAAAAAGAATACTAGAGCCCATATTACCGTGAGTAATTTTAATGGAGCTAATTATTTTTAAATGGAGATATCTGAAGTTTATAAAAAGCATATTGTGGTATTTGTTGATTTATTAGGTTTTAAAGAAGTAGTATCAAAATATTCTGAAATATAGATTTCCGCCTTCGCGGAGATGACTGTAGTTTATGGGCCCACTAGGACTTGAACCTAGGACCAAAGGATTATGAGTCCTCTGCTCTAACCAACTGAGCTATGGGCCCGAAAAAGGAATGATAACAAAACCTAGCGGCTATAATCAATCCTCGTCTTCTAGGAAGCTGCGTAATTGCTCTGAACGTGAAGGATGGCGCAATTTACGTAATGCTTTGGCTTCAATCTGTCTGATACGCTCACGCGTGACGTCAAATTGTTTGCCTACTTCTTCTAAGGTATGGTCAGTATTCATTTCGATACCAAAGCGCATACGTAATACACGGGCTTCTCTAGCAGTTAAGGTGCCTAAAACTGAGGTTGTGGCTTCTTGTAGACCGCGCGTCGTTGCTGCGTCTATGGGTGATAGAATGCTGGTGTCTTCGATGAAATCACCTAAGTAAGAATCTTCATCACCGATAGGCGTTTCCATGGAGATGGGCTCTTTAGCAATTTTAAGAATTTTCAGAATTTTTTCTTCTGGTAATTCCATGCGTTCAGCCAATTCTTCAGGTGAAGGTTCATAACCATTTTCTTGTAACATTTGACGGGAAATACGATTAAGTTTGTTAATCGTTTCTATCATATGGACAGGAATACGGATCGTTCTGGCTTGATCAGCAATCGAGCGAGTAATGGCTTGACGAATCCACCAAGTGGCATAAGTTGAAAACTTATAACCACGGCGGTATTCAAACTTATCAACCGCTTTCATTAAACCAATATTACCTTCTTGAATTAAATCTAAGAATTGTAAACCACGGTTGGTGTATTTTTTCGCGATAGAAATGACTAAACGTAAGTTTGCTTCTACCATTTCTTTTTTCGCGCGGCGTGCTTTGGCTTCACCGATAGAAATTTGGCGATTCAATTCTTTGATTTCATTAATCGATAAATGCGTTGTTTGTTCTAACGCTTGCATGTCTTGTTGTGATTGCAATACGATATTGCGTTGCAGTTTTAAACCATCTGAGTAAGCGCTGCGTTTTTTAGCTTCCGTATCAAGCCATTCTAAATCAACTTCATGACCAGGGAAGGAGGCAATAAATAATTCACGTGGCATTTTTGCATCTTTCACACAGGCTTTCATAATGATACGTTCTTGCGAGCGCACTTGCGTGACCATATTGCGCACACGTTTCGTTAATTTATCAAATTGACGTGGTGTTAAACGAAAACGTGTAAATTCATGGGATAATGTTTCTTGCAGTGCTTTAACTTTTTTCTCGCTGGGTTTTGCTTTTTTAGTTTCTTTCATTAAAGCTAAATAAGCTGCTTCCAACGCATCAAATCTTGCGCGCACTTCTTCAGGATCAGGTCCAGTATCAGCAGTTGCTTCGCCATCACCATCACCACCTTCTTCTTCCTCTTCAACAGGAATTTCAACTTCTTCTACTACAGGTTCTGCGGCAGCGATAGCTTCAATTTCTTCAGCGCCTTCTTCTGCAAAAAATCCTATCAATAAATCTGCAAAACGTAATTCGCCGCTTTCTAAATTTGCACGCTCATCCAAGAAATCTTGAATCAAGGCAGGATAAGTTGCAAAAGCCGCCATGACTTCACGCAAACTTTCTTCGATGCGTTTGGCAATGACAATTTCGCCTTGACGCGTTAATAATTCGACTGTGCCCATTTCACGCATATACATACGTACTGGATCAGTAATATGACCTAATTCAGCATCCATGGCCAAAACGGCTGCGGCTTCATCGTCCACCACTTCTTCGGCTTTTTCAGCAAATAAAAGCACTTCTTCATCAGGCGATTCTTCATAGACGGGAATACCCATTTCTTTGATTCTAGCCACGATGTCATCGATACGATCGGGATCTATCGTGATCGGTAAATAATCTTTAACTTGATCAACAGTTAAAAAGCCTTGCTCTGTGCCACGGTCTATTAATTGTTTAAGTTCAAGTTGTTGTTTTCTGTGGTTGCTCATTTTATTTCTAAATCCTAAATCTTGTAGAAAAAGTCCTTCATGAATACCCGCCTTCATCCGTATTAGCTGTAAGCTTAAGCTCACATTTTGGGGGGCGTATAAACTATGACCACTAAAATGTAAAAAGATTCAACATTATTTCAATTATTTTCATAATTCTTCATCTTTTCTTAATAATTCATGCACTTTGCTGCGATCGGCCTGGTTGAGTACCGATAAATCATCTTTTCGTATCTTAGCCAATAAATCACCTAACTGAACTTGCGTAACCTCTTGATGCAAACGACTGACTATTTCCGTAAATTCGCGCGCTATTGCTTCATCTTCTGTCAACAATAAAGGTTTAGAGGCAAGGGCTGCTAATTCACTTTGCACCGCGGCAGGCCAGTGAGCTAAAAGAGCGCCAATACTTAAATCCGGTTGTTTTTGCAATAACTGCACCAACTCAATAAACAGTGACGTATTTGCATAAGGCAAGGCCGCCAATTCTTCCACTTTATTAACCAAATTCACGACTTGTGTCCGCTGCAGTAATAAACATAACGCTCTATCTACTGGCGATAATCCACTTGTCTTTTTAGGTGCAGTTGCGGTTTTTCTGGTAGGAGATTGCCCAGGAAAAACCGCTTTTAATAACTGCGCCCGTTCTAATCGTGTGTACTGGGTCAGTTGTTGAATTAGCATTTCACGTAATACCCCTTGAGGTAATTGTGCCAATAACGGTGCTGCTAAACTCACCAAGCGTGCCTGACCACTCACATAACTAGTATCGACTTGGGCCAACAAATGTTTAATGAAAACTTCAGAAAAAGGTGTAGATTTTTTTAGGTATTCTAAAAAGGCATCTTTACCTAATTCTCTTACAAAACTATCCGGGTCATACCCTTTCGGTAAAAAAATAAACTTTAATGAATATTCATCAGAAAGTAGAGGCAGGCTTGTTTCTAAAGCACGCCATGCAGCCGCGCGGCCTGCATCATCGGCATCAAAACATAAAATGACTTCATGTGTTATGCGAAATAAACGCGTAAATTGTTTTGGCGTTAAAGCTGTACCCATGGTAGCTACTGTCGCCGTAATACCGTATTGGGCGAGTGCCACAACATCCATATAACCTTCGACTACGATAATATAATCTAATGAACGATTGGATTGCATCGCTTCGTATAAACCATAAAGCTCGCTGCCTTTATGAAATAAACTTGTTTCCGGTGAATTCAAATACTTAGGTTCGCCTTTATCCAGAATGCGGCCGCCAAAACCTAAGACCCGGCCACGCTTATCGCGAATCGGAAACATAATGCGATCACGAAAACGGTCATAATGGGAATTATTTTTTTCAATCAACATGCCGGTGGCTAATAATTCATTACGCTGGCCACTAAAATTTTTTAATAAGCCATCCCATTCGCTCGGCGCATAACCAATGGCAAAGTGTTTGCATATCTCGCCGCTTAAACCCCTGTCTTTTAAATATTGAATCGCGCGCGCGCTTTGTGGGTGTTGCTTTAATTGCGTGCAATAAAACTTTTGCACTTGGGTAAGTAATGCATAATGATCGACATTTATTTTTGTACTCGGCGCGCTCGAAAATTCTTGTGGTAAATTTACGCCTTGTTGTTTAGCTAAGTATTCTACGGCTTCAATAAAGGTTAAGCGATCAAAGGCCATTAAAAATCCAATGGCATTACCACTGGCATGACATCCAAAACAATAATAAAACTGTTTGGTTGCGCTTACTGAAAATGAAGGTGATTTTTCTTGATGAAAAGGACATAAGCCTTTTAAATTATGACCGGCTGATTTTAAAGGCACGCGCGCTTCAACCAGCTCCACAATATCGGTGCGAGCGATTAAATCATCGATAAAATGTTGTGGGATGTTTGGACGCGACATAGTAAAAGAATTAATGGCTCAGGATATCTTTAACTGTAGCACTTAACACAGCCATATCGACCCGACCTTGCACTTGTGGTCTTAAAATAGCCATGACATTGCCCATGTCTTTAATAGAAGACGCACCGCTTTGCTTAACAGCTTCTTTAACTAATTCAGCAAGAGCTGCTTCGTCTAAAGGTTCAGGCAAATAACTTTGGATAATAGAAAGTTCAAGTTGTTCTTGCGCAACTAAATCGTCACGATTGGCAGCTTGAAATTGTTGTATGGATTCACGGCGTTGTTTAGCGGCCTTATCTAAGACCGCCAAAATGTCCGCATCATCTAAGGAAATACGCTCATCAATCTCACGTTGTTTAACCGCGGATATAATAAGCCTAACAGTGCCCAAGCGCGCTTTATCACCAGCTTTCAACGCTGCTTTCATGTCTTCTTGCAAACGTTGCTTTAAGCTAGACTCGCTCATGACCTGCTCCTATCGATTATCGTGAAATTCACGCATTTGTTTCGATTCCCGGCCTAATTTTTTATGATGCCTTTTAACCGCTGCGGCTTTTTCACGCTTACGGATAGCAGAAGGCTTCTCAAAACCATTAGCCCGACGACGCGCTTTAGCAGCACGACCTTCTTTATCACTTTCGCGACGAAAACGTCTAACGAATTGTTCAAAAGATTCCATCTCTTTTTTGATGACTATTGCCATCTAAACCACCACCTAAGTTGTTGTTAAAAATAAATTCCCAAGGGGGTGATAGTAATGGTTTTTTGGGGAAAAGGCAAATATTGGCGAAAACTGCTAAGTATATTGCTCTAATCTATCTAACTTATTGATTTTTTATTACAAAATAATCCCTTGGAATCTTGCGACAAGGGATTATTTTGTAAAACCTTTTTTATTTTCTGATTGTCCCTCATTATAAACTTGCATTGCTAAATCAGAGCACTTGCCTGACTTTAGCATGCCATTTATATGATCATTGTATTCTTGCTCAGTTACCGGGTTACCCTTACAAGAATCAGCGCGTGTGCTATTAATTTCATCTTTAAACCTGTCGCGAATTTTATCGTCAGAAACTAAGCTATATAAAGTGCAGACTATAAGATCAATATCGATTGTTGGCTGCGTTATTTTAGGTTTTGCAAGTTGATAACGTAATGATTTTTTTCCAATAAAACCTTCAGTATTGAGTGAAAGCTTCGGTCCTTGAGGTAGTTCATCTGCTTGTGTCGTTATATAATTTAAATTCGTTTTTTCCAAGTTATCGGTCCATTGCTTTACATGTAACATGAGTGAATTTATCAACTGATCTTTACCTAATTCCTTACATCTCAAAGCAAGTGCACTGATAGGTAAAATCTGCTGATTCAACCAAAGATGTTTTACTATATGAATTGCCAAGAGCGAACCTTTTTTGTTGTTAGAATCATTCGAGAATAATAAATCACACAAAATTGCGTTATTTTTTAAATCCATGAACTGATTTTTAAAGGCAATCACAGCGGGATCATCTAGGGACATCATGTTTGGATCATAAATTTGAGCCAATATTTTGCTTGCAGCTTGTAATAAATGAGGTTGAGCCCCATAAGTAAAAGCCAAGGAGTGCCAATTAACACGTGATTGTTCTTCAAGATCTTCTGTGAGTGGTAAATACTTAGGATTAACAAAATCCGGATTTAAAATATTCCACATTAAATCTAACACAAGACTGCCATTTTCTTCTTCTATGGCATTACTTATTAGCATCTGTTGATCTTTAGTTAATTCATACATCTCATTCTGCTCCAAATAAATTAAGACAACATTCTAGTCTAAAACTCTTAATATTTTATTAAATGCGAAAATACGCCGATTAAAAAATCATGTCTAAAGAAATGCAATCATAATATTTGTTATATCAACTGCGACAAAAATGTTCTTGCTGGAACTTTGATGGGTGTATGATGAATGAAACAATCATCATCAACATAAGGCATATCAATAATGACCTGAAATGCATACGGCGTCTGCAATCTTTCCTGATAGAAATATAAATTTTCTGAAATACTGCTATTGTTTGCATATTTTACTTCCACAAGAAACCAAGGTTTTTGCTGTTTAACCACCAAAAAATCAACTTCCTTTTTTTCTTTATTGCGGACAAAATATAATTCATATTCTCCATAACCCATATCTGTCCAAAAATGTATGGCTTTTAATAAGTGGCAAGCCACAAAATTCTCAGATCTGGCGCCAATATCTGAAATATTCGACCAATCCCACAAATATACTTTAGGTTCTTTAATCAAGCTGCGCGCAATATTACTTGTCCAAGGTTTGATGGTAAATACGCTATAAAAAGATTCTAAGGTATTAATCCAGCGCGCAATTGTTTGATTAGCGACTCGTAATTTTTTAGCCAGCGTATCGCGATTAAGCAACTGTCCAGCTTGTTCCTTCAATAACAAAAATAACATTTCAAGTTGTGCAATTTCTTGGATTTGCGTCAATTCTTTAATATCTTCTCGAAATAATTGTCGATGTCGCAAATTATTCCACTGTTGATGAAACCGCTCTTGCGCCTTTAAAAACGGCGCAGGAAATCCACCAAATTTCCATAACGCATTAAATGCACTCTCATCGATTGCTTGCGGCGGGGAAATTTCTTGCCGCGGCAATTGCGTGCGCAAAATTTCAGCCACAGATAAAGGATGCATACGATAAGGCATATAACGCCCCATCAAACTGTCGCCACCTTGTTGATAAACATCAAGTTTAGAACTTCCTGTGACTGCAATATGTGCCTTATTTTTATACAGATCAAAAAAACCTTTGAGAAAGTTTTTCCAATCGGGATATTTATGAAGCTCATCAAAAATAACCAAGGGTTTATCATGAGTTAATTGGTTCAAGTTCAAAGTCTCACCCAAGGTCTTATTACCTTGGAGAATTAAACTCTTAGTTTCAACCGTGTCCCAACTCAAATAATGAGACCCAGGAAAATGCGCCATTAAAGCTTCAGATACCGTTGTTTTACCAACCTGCCTTGGGCCTGGTAAAAACAACATCTCATTACCCCGACCAAAATGCTCTAGGGCAATGTTGTAGTAGATTCTATCCATCGCTAAACGCCTCTTAAAAAGACTATTATAACATAAATATTAAAATGGTCTAGACCATTTTAATATGGGTGTTATAATAGTCAGCGGGATTATGGGTTTTTCTATGCACGTTCTCAGCGTTTATTTAAGCCTTCCTCAATTTCTTCAATGGATGGCAAATTTGTTTTTAGTTCTTTAGGCAATGCTTTTGATAAGGTATATTCCGAAATCCCGATGGGGACATTCATATTTTTTAACGCATATTCTGCAATAATTTTATTCTTTGATTTGCATAATAAAATACCAATCGTTTGATTGTCACCTTCTTGTCGAAATAAATCATCTGCCGCGGCAAGGTAAAAACCAAGTTGCCCCATGTGTTCTGGTTTGAATTTTGTGGCTTTTAATTCAATAACAACATAGCAGCGTAATTTTAAATGATAAAATAATAAATCAACAAAAAACTCTTCATCATCAAATGTAAGCGGCACTTGCGAACCCACAAAAGCAAAACCTTGGCCGAGTTCTAATAAGAAATCTCGAATATGCGTAATTAAAGCATCTTCAACAGCGCGCTCATGCGCTTTACCTTCGATGGTTAAAAAGTCAAAATTGTAGGGATCTTTTAGCAGTTCATGCGCTAAATCGGATTGCAATTGAGTTAAATTTTGGTGAAAATTGCTGAGCTTTTTATTTGAAGGAGCTTGGCGTTCATAGAGCTGGCTTTCAATTTGCATAATTAGCAAAGAACGTGACCATCCATTTGTAACTGTTTGTTGAGCATACCATTCTATTTTCTCTAACTCATTGATTTTTTGCATTAAAACAACAATGTGCCCCCACGGCAATTGCGGCACAGACTGTGCCGCAATTGAAAGATCAGGATACAAAGCGGCAAATCGACGCATTCTTTCAAGATTACGAATCGAAAATCCTTGCATCTCGGGATTACTCGCGCGCATATCTTGCGAGAATTGCACTAAAAAATGCTCACCCCATTTAAATGTTTTTTGTTTTTCTAAAAGCTCCTTACCCAATTCCCAATAAAACTGCACCAATCCTTGCGCAACTGCGCGCGCCATACGCAATTGTGCCGTACCTAGTTTTTCTTTGATGTCAGATAAAAATTGAATGTAGTGAGCGTCTATACGTAAATTTTTATCTTCTTTTATAGATAAATTTTTCATGTTGAATTCCTTAATCTTATTATATTGTTCGATCTGCATCGTCTGAACATGTATAATCTCATAAAGGTATTAGTTTATCATGTGTAATTAATTAAAATAATTTTCGCATCAAGTATGCACTGACTTTAGATATTGATGATTTATTGATTTGATTTAAAATATCTTTAGGCAAAAATTGCACAATTCGTAATGCAAACGAAATAATCCTCCGTATGTTACTTTAGATTTCTTTTAGCGACTTTATAAACATAATTATCATTACGTTTACCCGCCAATACGACGGTGAGTAAATCTTCTTCTTTATCATATCGATAAATGATTCGATACTCCCCGATATCAATACGGGTGTAATTTTCATACCCTTGTAGTTTTTTAGAATCCTGTGGCAAGGGATTTTTTTTTAAAGATAAAATAGAACTTTTAATCTGCTGCTGATGCTTAATAGGCAAGCTGATAATAAATTTCTTGACCTTGGGTTTAATATCAATAAGAGGCATTAATCATCACCTTGTAAAAAATCCATTGATTCTTTGATACCCAAAGATTTTTCCTGATCAGCCAATGTGGCTAATTCACCCCAATATGCATCTTCTAGTTGAACAAAACGCTCATAGGAAACCATTACAGCTACAGGCCGACCTGAACGCTCAATAATAACTGGCTCTTTAATAGCTTCATCAAGATATCTACCTGGCTGTTTATTAAGCTCTGTTGCAGTTGCTATCATATTTAGTCTCGCTTTATAGTTTATTACGTATATTAAGTATTATACGTAATGTACGTAATAAATACAAGCTTAGTCATCAAGTAAACGTCAGCTCAAACCCATAAACATTCAACAAAAATACGCTGACATTAAACTCATGTCAATAAAATTAGAACATTTATATTTAAAATCATTTATTTTTATTATATAAACGATTTATAATTAATTTAAACTCCATTAAAGATCCGATAGTCGTCAAGAACCCTAGCGACCATAATAATACAGAGCACTTGGTTCAATCTATAAAACAATTAAAAGATCTTGAATAAACATGGAAATTGCGAATTGTTTTGCGACTGATTGAATGTATCCTGTCTTATTTTTAAATAAAAGAAAGGCTTGCCTGGCTATTGGATTGGTAAAAGTTTAGAAAAAATATAGTTATTATTTTGTTTAATTATTGAAACGAAAATACGCTGGTTGATTATGGGTGTCAAGTAATCGTCAACTCAAACCCTAAAGCATGCAACAAAACACTTAAAGTAATCCGCGTATTCGAAACTAATTTATTGTTATCATCGCGGCATGGTGTAAATATATTACACCATGCCCCTCAAATACCCTCATCAATTCATCGAGTAAAACTGAATATTACTTCAGAGTCGGCGAAGTCCGTCCTAATAATTGTGGTGCATGTGATGGTTTTATTGGTGACATATTCAGCACATCTGTTCCAGAGTTGAAAGATATATTCCCGTCTCTTTTACGATATTTCCAACTATTAACTTTATTCGCAGCATCCATGAAAGAAGAATTATCAAGAATGTTATTATCATAGTCGTCGTCATCGTCGTTATCGCTGTCGCTTCCACTAGTCGTGCTCGAGTTGCTAAACTGTTCGCTTACATTAGTATTATCATAATCATCAACTTCAAAATCTGGCTTATCAATTCCATGTGCTAGAAGACCGGCAGAAGATAAAGAGAAATTTGGAGCAGCAATATCCATATTCTGAGGTTTCGCAAGCTCTTCTTTTTGTTTCTGTTGATCATAATCATTCAACAGCTCTTCACGTTCTCGTAAGTTGACATCAGTTCTTTTTAAATCTTCTTCTAAAGATTTTAAATTTTTCTCTTTTTGTTTCAGGCTAGAATCTTTCGCAAAAATTTCTCTTTCTTTTTGTACTAATTCCTCATGTTTTTTCTTTATTTCAGTTTCTTGTGTAAATAAAGATGCTTGTTTTTCCGCAATAGCCTTTTCTTTTTCACCAAGTGCTGTTGTTTTTGTTTTTAATTCATCCATTTTTGATGATAATTGAGTATCCAGTTTATTCATCTCGCCTAAATATTGCTCTTTGAGAGTCGAAAATTTTTCCTGGTCACCCTGAAGTTTTGCTTTAGCTATCTCTAAGTTTTGAGTTTCTTGCTTTACTTCTTCAGATGCCTCAGTTAATTCTTTCACTTTCAACTTCAAAGATACCACCTCACCTGACTCATTTTTGAGCTGCGATACTTTATCTGACTCATCTTTAAGTTTATTTTCAAGCTTCGAGACTTTATTCAATGCATTCTCACGTTCAACACATAAACTAAGTGCAAGAGTGTTACCATTCTTAGCAGCACTTATCATTGCAACATAATGTGTGTCGTAATATGGTCTCATAAAAGGAGTCGTATCAAAGTATCCTTGCCTTAAAAGCAGATCACAAATTTTGATTCTATAATTCTCGTTACCTCTATATATAAATAACAAATCCATCAATTGTTTAGGCGTCAATTTGTGGCTAACAGGGTCCGCACCAAAAAAATTCCACCATGGTTTTTCACGCAATAAGGATTCTAAAATTCCAGGGTGATATTTTGCATGCTCGGCCAGCATATTTACTTGCAGAGTATCACTATTGCTCTCTATTTTATCGTTGATCACAAGCTGTGCTGACGATACCCGGGAAGTGAAGAATAATGGCCATAATTTATTCAATGGTTTATTTGACTGTAAAGTCTTAAGCCATGAAACTGCTGCATTAAATTTCTGAGGATCATTTTTCGGTAAGTAAAAATAATCTAACAAAGCGGGTGTAAAAGTTTCTGTGAAATAATCATTGCCTGATAATGATTGGTCCTTATCTATTTTTTCCTTGACTATCTTGGCAATAGTTACTGAATAACTACTTAATTCAATAAACACTTTATTCACTTCAGCTTCAGTGGATAAATCTATTCCTGTGTTAGCAATATAATTATTAACTGCTGCTTCAAGCCGACTTTCGGAGATTGTTCCTTCAGGTGAATAGTAACCGTTAAAAAAAGTTTGCGCTGCTACCGATAATTGATTAAGATAAACAAATTTTCCCATGATTACACCTATATTTTATTGTGATTTATTGTACTATTGACTACTGCACTCGTTACATCTGTTCCCGCTTCCCTCTCATTTCTTTTGACAAAAGTATATTTATTTTGGAGTAGCAATACTTTTTCAGAGTATTTCTTTGCTTCCACAGCATGATAAGGTAGAAATGAGTTATTATCTTTATTTCCAAACATATTTGCCAACAAAGATACTTTAAAATAAACTTTTTTAATACCTTCTTTATCATCTTTATCGATCATCTCCTGCGTCACTTCAAATCCTGATAAAGGGTCTTCTCCATTGATATTATTGAGCCACCCGTTGTGATGAAGATAAGAAAATGTATTTACAATACTCAGCGGCTTACCATTTGCTTTCTTATAATTTTTAATATCTCGAGTAATCATGTTTTCTAAGAATTTATTCTCGTTCTTATAATCTTCACTCGCAATATGTACAATCAACGCTAATATTTTCAAACTATTCAGAGCGCCACCAGCGTTAGTATCTGAATGATATCTTTTCTCATCAGCAATACATTCATCATACCCTGTTCTTAGTGTATCCAAGATGTAAATTACTGCAGATCTCCAAACTGAACCTGCCTTTACTGATTCGGTTTGTCTTCGCGACGCGCCTTCAAGAACAAAAGACTTCATTGACATCTCTGCATTCGTCATTGTCTCAATTTGCTTATTGGCTTTTTTTAGTTTTTTCTCGACTTCTGTTTTTGCTGCTTTAGTGGTTTCAACTTCCTGCTTTACAGTGTCTACTTCTTTTTGTGCCATTTCAGCTTTTTTAGTAACCTCTTGAATTTCTAACTTTGCAAGTTCTAATTTTTGTTTTTCTAATTTCACCGCTATCTCTGCACTTTCTTTTGCCAAATCTATTGCACGCGCAGATTCAACTTCCGCTTCTGCTTTCGCTTTTTTTGCATCATCTTTGGCTTCTTTTGCTTCTTCTTTGGCTTGCCCAGCTTCTTTTTTCGCTTCTTCTTTCGCTTGCTCAGCTTCTTTTTTCGCTTGTTTTGCTTCTTCTGCTTCTTGCTTCGCTTGCCCAGCTTCTTTTTTCGCTTCTTCTTTTGCTTGCTCAGCTTCTTTTATTGTTTTTTCAAATTCCGTTGCACCTTTAACGGTAGCATCTTTAAGCATCTTCAAAAAGCTATCCATATAATCTATGGTTTTCATGGAATAGTTAAGATCTTGTGCAATAGTTTTATAGGCATCCATTGCAAGATTTTTTTCAGAAGCATTTGTGATTTTAAATATAACATTCATTAACTGCAAAGACCATCCGAAGGCATTCGAAGGTAATTTTTTAGTTGACTTAGATTTACTTTCTAGTTGATTGTAAGAGTCTAATAGTTCATTCAAATCTTTGAACGCTGGATCTTTCTTCCCTTTGACTAATCCTATGAGGATGTTAACAATATCTTCTGTTACTTTTTGGTTTAAGCTCTGCTTATTGTTAGCCCCGTCCTTATAGAACCCTGCTTGCTGTGCGGCGTATACAACGCTCACATATGTTACAATATCGGAAAAGGTTTTAGGATCCTCTTTTATATTATTGTTAATAATTAGGGCTACTTTGTTCTGGTCTAAAGCTTCAACATCTATTTTTAATAATTTTTCAAACATTTACTTCAATCTCCGAATTCTTATAAGTTTTATTGCTCATTTAAGTAACCTACCATATAGCTAAAAGTTTAACCAGCTGAATGTTTCTATGGCAAATATAAAATTATTTTATCATAAAATTGCTTGCTACTAAATATAAAACATGCATGAGTTAGATGAATAGAATTTAAACGATCTCGCCGGCCCAAAGCTTGCGCAAAAATTCTTGCCAATGCATGGCTTGTATACCTTGAGTAAGACGTGCAACTTTGTCCATTGAAATAATATAATAATCTTTACAAATACTTTCTTCTTTTAGTTTTAATAAACCCTTTAGGTGTTTATCACCCAGGGTTTGTGTGGTTTTAACTTCGATAGCAATTTCATCGCCAATAATAAAATCAACTTCAAAACCATGTTGTGAAGTCCAATAACTCAACGATAAATTTTTTCGCGTATAGCTTAAATAGGCACGCAACTCCATAGCAATGAAATGTTCAAAGGCTTGGCCGTAGCGATCAGATTGCGGTTCTAGAGTATTAATATCAGCTAATTGGTGCCGGACCCCAATATCAAATAAATAAAATTTTGAACGGGTTACGGGTTTGCGCTTTTGAGATTTGATCCATGCGGGGACGAAGAATCCCAATAAGGTATATTCTAATACTTGATAATATTCACGCGTGGTTGAAGCAGGCAAGCCAATATCACTGGCTAATGAATGAAAATTAAGCATTTGGCCGCTGGATAAAGCTGCAACTTGTAGAAAACGTGCGAATGCAGGGATTTTACGCACCACTGCTTCGGCTTGAATTTCTTCTTTTAAATAAGTATCCACATAAGCCATTAAATCTTCGCGCGGTTCATCGCTTAAATAAATGGCTGGTAATCCACCAAATTGTAGAAAATGATCCAAATCAAAATCGGGTATTTCATGAAAGGTGAGGGGAAATAATGCCGCCTGTCTTGCTCTGCCGCCTAATAAATTGACTCCTTGTTTTTTAAGCGCGCGCGCACTGCTGCCGGTTAATAAAAACCTGATGCCTTGCTCCTCAATCAAACGGTGGACTTCATTGAGCAATATGGGTACTTTTTGAATCTCGTCTATTACTACAATATCATCAAGTGAACTGCGTGTTGCACAGATTTCCTCTAGCTGCCAGGGTGCACTGGTTAAACGTAAAAATATATCGCTGCGTAATAAATTAATGACCAAAGTAGAATCAGGTAAATTTTTTGCGATAAGGCTGCTTTTGCCAGTAGCTCTAGGGCCAAATAGGAAAAATGACTTATTTTTCAATAGACTATGCAGATCTAGCGCTCTGTCGAAATACATATGCTACTCCTGCTTGCTTATTTATGGGGTATTAGACAATAGTAATGTTGATTTAACGGAAAATCAACATTACTATTGTTGATTTTTAGATTATTTTCATTTTTTTACAAAAGCTTCCGGCTAAAGCAAGCTTCCCGTTAAATCCTCGAATCCAGTCATCCCAGCAATTTAGTCTAAAATGTAAAGACATCTGTTGCTTAACTTAAGGAATTTGAATGACTAGCACTTGGATCAACATCGGCCTCGCCTTCTTAGAAGGTTTCGCACTTATTATTTCGCCGTGTATTTTACCGATACTGCCGATTGTTTTAGCAGGATCATTATCCGGCAGCCGCAAACATCCTATTGGGATTATTATTGGTTTTGTCACGACTTTTGCTTTATTTACTTTATTTTCCAGAAAACTTGTGGAGCTTGCGGGTATTGATCTCAATGTCTTGCGTGAAATATCCTTGTTTTTATTATTGGGTTTTGGTTTTATTATGTTGTCGGGCTTATTAACTGAGCGTTTTGCGAAATTAACGGGTGGGCTTGCAACACTGGGTGCGAATATTCCTTCGCTTAAAAAAACGGATGGTTTTAGAAGTGGATTAGTCTTAGGTGGTTTAATTGGACTCATTTGGACGCCGTGTGCTGGGCCGATATTAGCAGCGGTGATAGTGCAAAGTGTTATTCAAACAACCACGTGGGATAGTTTTTTAACCGTGTTTGCATTTGGACTGGGCGCGGCATTGCCGATGTTGATGATTGCATTTGCCAGTCGCAATTTTTTAAAACGCTTAAATATTTTCAAAACCCATTCGGTATTACTGCGCAAAATATTAGGCTTGATTGTTATCCTTAC
>JBAZWD010000015.1:0-37352 GCA_041660525.1 Legionellales bacterium
TGCCCGCCGGTATTATTATATTGGGCTACTCCGATTGATGGATATAATTCCTGGCTGGCAATTTCTTTTTGTTTGATTTCTATTAAAAGGTTTGTTTCTTCAATCTCTGAATTGATTTCTGTAATCCTGTCTTGGAGGCGGTACATTTCGCGGCAAAATTGACAGAATGTCGGGTATTTAATTCTTGGCATTTGTTTCCCCTTTTGTTTTTATTTGTTATTTTTATTAGCGGGTGCGGGTATATTTTCTGGCTGGTTGTCTATTTCATGATTATTATTTTCTTCAGCAATATATTTATGTCCTAATTTACACCAGCATATATTTTCAGCTTCACAATTAATATTTATTTTAATATTATTGTTATCAGAGTTAGGCGAAATGCTTTGTATATTATCAGCTGCATTAAATATTTTTACTGCTGTTTGTACCCAATCGCCTTTAAATCTTATTAACTGTAACCTTGCTGATTCAGTTGTCAAAATAACACCGTTAATATTTATTGTCAATTCTCCATTATTATTTGATTCAATTATAATTTTATTTGTTGCTGGATGACTGGTAATTTTTGATATACAAAATCCACAATACTCATCAGGTCTTACATAATACAAATATTTATTTTGATTAAATATGAAAGGTTTGCCACACTTTATACAATTTCTAACATTTAACCATTCTTTGATTTTATCTATTATCTTCATCGCTGGCGCCCTCTTTTTTCTGATGACTTTCTGAGTCTAAAATATTATTTTCATCTATTATTGTAACAGTTAAACCATCTATTAATGGAATTTTTAATTGCAAAAATAGCATTTCTGTATTTTTATTTTTAATAGGTTTTAAATATTCAATATTTTTATATAAATCTTCACTATAAATAGCTGCATTTTCACAATTTAAAACATATTCACCTATTTTTAATTGAAACATTCTATTTTCATTATTTATAATTAATTCTATATTTTTTAAATGTTTTATTTTATTTCTTGTCATTTAATCACCTCAATATTGCTATTTTTCTGTGGTATATATATCCAATCTGCTGGAATATTTATAGATTCCATTATTGTATAAGATTCTATAATCGGTTTTCCATCGGCATAAATAGTAACAGGAACTTTATACCGCTCGCACTCTATATGGCGTAATCTCTTTACTATTTCTTTTTTACGCTCACACAATTCCCGTAATTCTGTACGCAGCGCATATATTTCTTTGTTATCATTCAATGGCTGGTTAACAAACGTCACAGTTGTATAAGCCCCGCAATTATCGCACCTGTAATTATTTTCAATTTGCAAGTCGCTATTTTCCATGATGCGTTTGCAATTAAAGCATTTTACCTTATCTGTCATTTCTCTACCTCGCTATTTTCTGAAAGTACTTTACAAATCATGTCATTAACTGACTTATCAAATGATTGTATAAACGATTTAAAGTTATTTGCTAAATCATCACAACTGTTTATAGCAATATCTTTTCTTATCCCATATTCTGGAATTGAATAGGTTTTGTTATTAGACTGTGATTTCATGATAGATTTATAAATACCATCATCTTCGCAATCATCATATAAACTTTGAAATTGTTTATGCCATCCCATTATTTTACCTCGATACATGCTTTCAAGCTATTTACAGCGTCAACAGCGTTATCAAAAACATTTAACTTTAATACTTTCCTGCCGTAAGTCGATTTATGAAATACTGATGTAAATAATATATAAATGTATTTATCATCATTATCATCATCATCAACAAAGGCTTTTATTATTTCTTGCTCAGTATAATTGACATACCATATTATTTGATTGTCATGGAATTGTGTCATTATTTCACCTCTTTGATATTAGCAAAACAATCCGCGCAGAATATCTTTTCATCGACTGCCGCTAATGGCTGGCTGTTAGGTATGATTTTACCACATTCTGCACAAGTTAACTCAACCACTGACCGGATTTTACTAAATTGAGAATATAGCCTTTCAATGCTTGTTGGATTTTTACTACACATTATTATTCTCCTTTGCTTTTTTAGCTTGCCTTTTTTCAGTTTTGCATGATTTACAAATCATCTGGTTGCGCCCATTGCACCAGGCATTACTACCCCAGATTATTTCGTGGCATTTTTTACAACGCTGGTATACCTTCATTGTATCTTTTTTCTGACATCTCAAACAGATAGTTCCGATATATTGTGTGTAATTGCAGGATATGCATTTATAAGTTATCCTTTCAGTTCTCAAATGATAAGTTCCCATTATCGCATCACCTTCCTTTTGTTGTATTCTTTTGTTGCAAGTTTTCTATCTTGCTTAACATTTTCAAATCTATCTACTGCCCCAAATAATATTTTGTTGTTAACCCATCTTTGTAATTTGCGCGTGTTTTCCGGCGCGTTATATTTGTCGTAAATCATAATGTACGGGTCATATTTTAATTCTTTAAGTTTATATACCCTTTCTAAATCTTGTTCATGGGTAGTGGTGAAATTAGTTAAAACATATACAGCTAACTTTTTTATACTGTAATTTAACTTACTGCGATATTTTTTTAATAATTCATAAGTTTTAAACTCATAATTATCCCATGCGAAATGTATCATTTTAACTTTCATTTGATTTAATAATTCCGCTCGTGCATCGGTCATAAATCGAATATCTAAACCTTGCGTAAAGTCAATCCACGCCTTACTATTTATCAAATCTTGTAAAAGTTTATCAGCAGTTTTACACGCTAACAGGTTAGGATCAAGCAGTATTATTTCTTTTTGTCCATTCCAGAAGTTTGGCAACTCTGCGACCTGTACAGACTTTAACCCTTCCTTATCTCCAACTATACAAAACTTGCAACCCCTTGGACAACCTCGCGTCAAATAGCCATAAGCGGATGAAACATTATATATCGAATAATCCGGATACATCAATTCTACTTCTGCTGGTAAATCAGTTGTTAAGTCGTAACCTGTACCACCTCGAATAATATCATCGCAATTTATAACCTGCTCAAAATGTTTTGATTCTGTAAATACTTTTGACATATAAACCTTATCATATTTACCACCGAATAAACCATCGCAAAATGACACTTCATGATTCTGCTGTTTATGCCATGCTGATATTTTCATTAATGCTAAGTTAGGAAAGTTAGAATGCCCATCTACGTCTATTAAGCCTATTTTCATTATTCGTACCTCTCACCATATTGTATTAGTTTCTCTGCATATTTTGGGCATTCGTCCATATAACAATACCCCCACACATGACATAGCCAGTTATCTACCCCGCAATTGTCAAATATTATACCTGTTTCATTTTCTGGAATGATAACACCTTTCTTTTGATTCACACGACAGTTAATAAATGGAAAATCATAATTTGAATAATCATATTCTGATTTCAGAAACTTATAGCCTAAAACTTTCGCCTGTCGTGAAGTTTCTGCTATAACCATGACGCCCCAATCTTCACCCGCCATAAATACATAGTATAATTTTTTCATCGCATCACCTCAATATTACAAGAATCGCATAATACATCTTCGCAATCTGCAACAGCATAAAAAGAAGGTAATCTGTTTGCACACATTCGACAATATTTCCTTTTGACCGCTGACCCTTCAGGTATATCTGCCGCTATTATATCCTGTTTACACATTTTGCAATAGTAGGATTCCCCAACTAATATGGTAGGCTTTCTGATATTTCCACACGTGCAGCAAACGGGATTATCTTCACGTATCACATTTATAAAATCTGATTTATTAATTGTAACACTTGACATTGGTATTGCCGGTTCCGCTTTTATTTTATCTTCCATGCATGACCGGTGAAAATATTCATTTAGAATTGGATTATACAACATATCATCACTTGTACATACATATTGCCTGCAAATCACGCATTGCGGGTCTAATATTTCTTCATTCTTGCCGTCTGCGACTTCTCTGGTTGCGTCTGGTTTAGTTTCTTGCATAATATCTTCATCCATTACCATTATGCTAATTGTAGCAATGATTGATGATATTACGCGCTGATGTGATTCTATTTCCCCGCAATGTGTTTTTATTTGCGATAATAGGTTATTTAATTTATCAGTGTTCATTGTTTTCCCTCTTTCTTTTTTAAGTATAATTTTTTCATGTAATCTGGGTCGTCGGTTTCTGATAACTGGACCTTTTGCCAATTTACGCAATTATTTAAGTTTAGTTGCGATATTTGCCTCACAATGTAATCGCAGTTGGCATCATGTTTATCATCTAAGGTTTTGTCTGTCATTTTAGTTCATCCATTATATTCCATACCATTAAAATTATCAATGCGATTAATATCAAAACAATTCCAACAGTATTTGAAGTACATTCTTTTATTGTCATAATAGAATGGTATCTATAATCAATTAATAAACAAAACATAGACGTTGCTATAATGCTTAAAAAAACTTTCAAAGTGTCACCTCGATATTCAAGAAATATTGCAAACACTCAATCCCACATTTCCCATCAAACTTGCTACACGCTTCATGTTCTGCATCTTCAAGCTCTTTTGGATATTCCGATTCTTCAATTTCTAAACCGTCAAACATTGCAAGCGGACAGATTTTGTTATTCCATGCCCAACTTGTGATAGTTTCAACAGTGACATCGGCACACTCTTCATCACCGCACTTTATTTCTCTGATTTTTTCCCATACTTTCATCTCATTTCCCCCCTTTTTTCGCCGGTTTAATACCGGTTAAAATCTGATAGTGTTTCAATTTGCCATAACCATATTCGCAACATTGAAATATTACCATATTGTTTTATAATATTACATACTACAATTTGGCTATCATCTTTAAAAAATACTTCATTCATTGCATCAATACAATTTTTCCCAACATTATCACCATCGGGTTTACAAGTATGAAATAATGGTGCGGTATCTTTTAATAGATTTACATTTCTACCAGTTCCGTAATGGCTTTTCGGTCGTTCAAATATAGCTTCAATCCTGATACCCAACGCACAATTCCATGGAGTTTCTGGTTTGTATTCGATTGATTGTGCTAATAATGACCTTTCAGCATCTATATTCTTTTGTGGTGAATAAGTTGTAACAAAATTACCACGCCTTGCAAATCTCGGTCTACCTTTTCCGACAGGAGTTCCTAATACATCGAAATGAATTATTTTACTTGCCATTTTATCAATTCCCCTTTAAATGCCCCTATAAGGCATTAATTTTTATATTGCGGTAAGTTTATACCTTTTTTCAGTCCGTGCCCCGCTAAACCGGCACAGAAGGAAAATACAAGCTGTTTAATCACTATCCGCTATCTGGTTTTTTAATTTCATTCTGTTTACATCTGTGACGTCGCACTGGTTTCCCATTAATCATCATCAATGTTTCAAAAGTACTAAATGCACGGCATAAATATCTTGTTTCTGCGATTCCACGTGTACATAAAAAATCACAAGTTAACAAACAGTATTCCCCATCGTTACTGGTTTTTGCTTCAATAACCCCAGTAGAAATAATTCTATTCATCTTCAACCTCGCTTTCCCCATTTTTAATTTCATCTTCCAAAGATACACATCGTTCGCATTTTAAATGTTCCACGTGACCTTTGTAATTTTCGTTCGGGTCAATTTCTTCATTGCACCAATAGCAGGTTAAAATATCCTCTTCATCATCTCCGAAAATCAATCCACAATCGGAAGGTTTACTTCTTGTTACAAATCTTGTCATTTCTCCACCTCTTTCACCCCGAAATTAACCGAAACATGATTACTGCATTTGCCGTGTATCATGCCTTCTATTTTAATGCAGTCAGTTCCTACACTGTACAGCTTCAACCGGATACAGGTACCGCAGGCAAATTGTAATTGCGTTGCTGATAACCTATTTTGCACCGGCGCCGCGCAGTGCGGGCATTGCTGTGTATTATTCATTTTCCCCACCTTTCTGCAATTCAGCAGCTATGACATCCAGCACTTTTGTAAAAGCATCGATTTTCTTTTGAATTAATGCTTTTTCTGTTGTCAGTTTTTCGATATATTCTGCCGCGACTTTTAGCAAAATATACTTTTCGTTTGTGTCCATTATTTACCCCCGTTTAATTTGTTTAGTGCAGCACTTAGCGCACTTGTTAACGTTTCGCCCTTGCTTAAATATTCTACTTCAGGCTCCATGGTTATTATGGTATATCCTAAATCATGCTTTTTAATAGCTATAGATTGCAAATCTAATATAGCTTCTAATATTACCGGCAAATCTTTTTTAGCTGATAACTCTAATTTCCTTGTGTTTAATCGCAGGTTTTGCTGTTCTTCATCTGTTAATTTCATTACTTCCCCTTTCCGTAATACGGATAAAATTGACTGGTTTCACCGTTAAACTTCAACTTGAATTTTCCGGTTTTACCTGACCTGTTTTTTACTACTGTCATTTCAGTTACATCGTATTCAGTTTGCGGGTTATATTCTGCCGCTATCAATTCTTCTTCACCCCAGAATCCCGGTCGGTACAAAAGCGCAACGATATCGGCATCCTGTTCAATAGATGATGTTTCTTTTAAATTATACATTTGTGGTCTGCGTGGTGGTTTTGCTAAATCCATTCTGTTAAGTTGAGATAATGCTAAAACCGGAACTTGCAATTCCATAGCCATTAGTTTAATTTCACGGCTTATTTTTGATATTCTATCTCTAATTTCACCACCACCATTTGGAATCTGTGAAATATAATCTATGACTATCAATTCAAGTCCTGATTGCATTTTTAAATTACGGCATCGTGATTTTATTAATTCAACTGTTGGACATTTTGTATTATCAAGCATTAAATTACCATTAGCCCACGAATCTAAAACTGCGGAAAAGTTAATTCTATCCTGGTCTGTTAAATCGGCACTCCAAAGATTATCCTGAATAATACCGGATTTATAAGCTATTAACCGGTGTATTAATTCTTCTGGTGTCATTTCATAACTAAAATAAACTACTTTCCCATACCGTTGTGCTACATCAAGTGCAATATTGGCAGCCATTGCGGTTTTACCTGCAGAAGTACTGGCGGCAAGTATCATAACCTGCCCCGGTCGCAATCCGTTTGTCATAGTGTCAAAATATGCAATGTTTGTTAAAATGCTTTTTCTTTCAGTTCCGTTAATAATCATGTCGTCTATTTCGTTGTATATCTTTTTGCCAATTTCATAAGCAGTAACAAAACCATCAGAAACACTTATTCCCTGCGATAACTTAAATGCGCTTTGGGATATATTCTCAATTAATGATTCTGATTTAATCTCTCTTTTATATGCTTGCTCTTTTATATCATCGCACAAGTGAATGATATTACGTTTTGCCGCATATTCTTTAACCTTTTTAGCATAGTGCATTATTGACACAACACTACTTCTCATTCGTGTTAAATCTTCTATATCTTCTCTGGTTAAATCTGGATATACAACATTCATCAAATCTTTAATTTTGGCATGATGTGGAAAACCATCAGTATTAAAAACTTTTGAAATAGCGGTATAATATTCTTTCCATTTAGGAATATAAAAATCATCTGCTGATAATATCGGTAAAACCTTTGCTATAACTTTTTTATCGCATAACATAGAACCGATAATTTCACATTCTGATTCATTACAAAAAGGTATAACATTAATCTCCATAATAAACCCCTTCAGGATAAATAGGTTTACCCCTTTCATCTAATGTTATTTTACCTTCTTTTAACATTTTCTTTTCTATGGTATCAAGGTCCCATTTTCCCAGCGGTGTTGTGGTTTGTGCCGGTGATAATTCTTTTTTATCTGCTATAAAAATAATCTGCCTGGATGCTATTACCGTCAAATCTTTTACCGGATTTAATGAGTTTTTAATTGTCATAGGATTATTACCGATATTTATTTGCGTTTCAATAACAGTTTGAAAGTTATCACCTGTTACTGCTTTTAGTTTTTGCAAGGTATCTTCACAAGCTGTTGCTAATGTCGGATTATTAGTCAATGACCTGTTTGTATACTTTGATAGAAACGGTAATAAAGAATTAATCAAAGGGTATTTGTCGTTGTCGTTACTACTACTATTATCTTCTATTCTCTTATCTTCTCTACTTAATGATTTAGGTAATGATTCTGTAATGGTATTGTAATTATTTTCTGTTACATTATCATTACAATTTGCGTTACATTCCGGTTTTTTACGATGCTTTGATACTCGTTTAGCATTTAACGCTCTATTTTTAGCATTCTCTGAATTATGATATTCGTAATTCGGTAATGATATAAAACCGTTATTTTCTGACATCCATCCAGCATTTATCATTGCATCACAAAAACCTGTAATGTTTGTGTAACGGTCAAGTAATGTTTTTGTAACGCTTTTTGTAATGCCATCTGTGGTGTTTTCGTCAAACCATATCCACACTCTACAACATTTACCTAATGCCGAATCCATATCAATATTTAATGCTGTTGATATTTCTATTATTTCTACTTTCTCTGGAGTATTATTCTCCAATTTAATCCATGCCATGATTTACCACCTTTAAGTTTTTATTATCATTTATCTCATTTCCCCTCTTTATCATTCTATTTGCTCGCCTTGTTTTTATAGTATTCAGCATGATATAAATTATCACACGACACACAGCGTACAGTTCCAGTCTTTGACGCTTTACGGAGATTAGCACCCCATATCATCTTTCCGCACTTATGACAGCATCGGAATATAGTTGTCACGTTTCCACAATCGCAGGTAATCTGCTTTTGTTGTTTACCGCATAATTCACATTTTCTGGCATTAATAATATTTGCCACTGTAACCCCCTTTGTTATCTGGTATTATATCTTATTAAGATAAACCTTGTCAATACATTTTCTAATTTATTTCATGTGTTATTTGCATATTTTTATGTACTATTTTGTCATGTTTCTATCTGGTTTTAGCATCTTTGTTTTGCCGGGAATGGTTACAACTCAACCCGAATAAAAATACCAGTTAGGCTATCGCAAACAATCGCGCGGTATGTTTTGCCGTCTTTCATGGGTACTTCGATTAGTTTGCAATCAGTGTAAAGTAATGATATGTGTAAATATTCAAATAATTTTGATTTAGTACAAATAACTTTATTTCCAGAAAAGTAATAGTCATAAAGAATATCTTTATTGCTCTTTTCCCATCCTGCTGCAATTAATGCTGTCTGTAATTCTTCTCGTGTTAACATCTCACACCCCCTGCGATTCTACAACGCCAAACACGCCATTAGTGACGGCATAATCCTCGACTCGTTGCTCTGCTTTCATCTTATCATGGCAATCCACATGGTAAACTACATCACGCCCGGCAGTTTTAAGGTAGCGATAATGGAAGTCACCAGCATTTATCAGTTTAGCACATAAATCACATAAAATTGACTTCCTGCATTGCCTGTAAGTACAGGTTAATTTTTTGTTTTGCTTAGCTGTCATTTAAAATCCTTTTCCCGGATATCACCGCCGGGTCGGTTTTAAAATGCTATTCTGTGTGTTCTGTATCATCTGTTGCTTCGGTTTCTAACTTAACTTCAGCATCGATAAAATCAAACAAGGTCGGCGAAAGTATTTTACATTCAATTTCTTTTAAATAAAATATCCCATCTTTCCAATAATTATAATTCAATTCAGTTCCTATACCTTTTCTGCCTAATTTCAACGCACAATATGGAACTGTCATAATGCCCCCGAACGGGTCAAATATTAATTCGCCGGGATTAGAATATCTGGTTATGATTCTTTCCACGATATCCAACTGAAGCGGGCATACGTGGTTTTGCAGATTCTTCTGTGACTGTCTGCTATTTAATGTCCGCATCCGTATTACATCATCCCATACATCATCATCGTTGCTTACAGGGTCAACACTCATAAACGTAGCGGGCAGTCTGCCTATCTCTTCCATGGTATTTGCCCACTGGACGTGGCGCTCATGGCTGTATATATTTTCTCTGTCCATTTCACGGAATAACCGCCTGATTTTATCAACCCCTAAACCTGAAATATCAGAAGTTTGCAAAAGTCGATTACCGGATGATTTCCAGAAGGCGTGCGCGTCAATTTGCCAACGGCTGCGGTTATATTCTGCTTTTGATTTTACCACCGGCAGGTCGGCATAAGCCTTTGTATTATCGCTTGGCAATTTTCGGAAAAGTAAAATATACTCCGGGCAACCAACCCCCATCTTTGTACCATCTTTGCATTGCTCTGTCCATCCAAGTCGGTAAGTCTGGTTATTCTCTCGCACAACATCGGTAACTACTGTTATCATTCCAATAAACTGAAAACCATGCTTTAAATAATGGAATAATGTAGTAGCATGGAACGGGTCAATAGTCGGCATTCCTGTGCCAGTTGCATTGCCAAACATAACACGGTCTTTTGTGTGAACCGCTGCGATTCTACCCGGTTTCAATATTCGCAATAATTCCGGTGTTAAAAAGTCCATTTGTTCAAAGAACCGGTCATTCCCTTCATTATGTCCAAAGTCATTAAATGAAGGTGTATATTCATAATGATTGGAAAAGGGTATTGATGTATGAATTAAGTCGATGCTATTGTCTGCCATGTCGATGGCTTCCAATGTGCAGTCGTTATTTATGGCTGTCCATAATTCGCCTTTATTCTCAATACGATTTAACCCTAATGACCTCATCATTTTTTCGTACATATTCGTTGATGATAAACCGTTATCTTTTATGATAACTGTCATTTGCTCAACTAAATATCTATGCTGTTCCCATTTTCTCTCAAGAGTTTTTAAAATCTCACTTTCTGATTCTGCATAAATAACGTGTATCTCTACCTGATAACCTTGCAGGAAACGATGTATTCTATGTATGGCCTGAATAAAGTCATTGAACTCATAACCGATACCTAAGAATATAGCCTTATGGCAAAACCGCTGGAAGTTACAACCTTGCCCAGCTATCTCCGGTTTTGTTGAAAGGTATTTTATTTCACCATTGGAAAAGTCAATGATACGTTTTTCCCGTATGTCAAACTCTTGACTACCGTAAACGTCTTTAGATTCTGGCAACGCTTTTTTAATGGCGTGCCGTTCTGCTTCCAGATTATGCCATACAATAAAATGGTCATCAGGATTATCTGCAATTATTTCTGTCATTTTATCAACTCGGCTGTCAATGCTGTCCCGCTTTTCACGTGCAGCTTCTTTTAATCCCAGTGCAGCATCTCTAAACATTTTAGTTTGTCCATCATCATCCTGTTTTGCCGTGCTGTGGTCTACATCTACCATGTGATAATGAACTATCAACTCTGGCAAGTCGTAGCCGGTGTCATCATATCCCAGGTCGCTCGGTTTTGTTATAAATAATGCCCAGCTTGACATCCATAGCCAGAATTCTTGCTCTTTGTGCGGGTACAAGGTTAAATTATTCGCCTTTGTGCTATCCCTCTGGAAAAAGCGCGTCAATGCCTGTCCGGTGTCCATGATTCCCAAATACCCAGCATAATGTATCAATTCCTTAAACTTATTCGGGGAAGGTGTTGCAGTGCAAACAAACTTATATTTTACATTTCTAAACTTAGGTAAAAATGTCTGATAGGTTTTACTGCCGTATGACCGGAGGACAGATGCTTCGTCCATGGTAGTGACTGTGAAGTATTCAGGATTTATATTACCCTCGCGGATTCTTTCATAGTTTGTTATTAAAATACTGCAATCTGATTCTTCGCACTCTTCCTGGCTTCTGACATATTCTATTTTAATTCCAAGCAGTTCGCGTGCATCTCTGACAAACTCTTGCTTTACACCCAGCGGGCAAATTATTAATCCCTTGCCGCCTTCCCGATTGATAATGATGCGCAATATCTCAAGCTGTTGCAAGGTTTTACCCAAGCCGAATGATTCAAACAACGCACGGCAACCGCCTTTAATTGCCCATTTCACGGCATCTCGCTGGTGTGGTTTGAGTATTGGCGATATGTCGCTATCATCAATATCAAATCCCTTCACTTCTGCAATACAGATTTTTGACTTCAAAAAGTTAATATAATCTGCTTTCTTTTTTTCGTTTACCTGTGTCATTTCATTTCCCTTTTTCCACGTTTATTTATTGGATTCGCTATCTTTAATTATCAAGGCATAACATTTTTGGCAGTAAGTTTTCAAATCATTAACAGCTTCCACATATACCGTGTTAGGTTTGATTTTACACCCGCATTTACTGCAAGTTGTTTCATGGCTTTGATAGTTGCTTTTGTGGTTTTGTTGTGTCATGGTTTCCAATCCTTTAATTTTGCTTTTTCCAACGTTTCCGATAAACTTGCACCTAATGCAATAATTGTATATTCTTCTTTTTCATAATCCATAAACTCTACAACCCATCTATTACGTCCAGATTCTATACCATATAAACAACATTTTGATTGTCGTAATTCTTCAAGTAATTCTTGTATTGTCATTTTATTATCTCCTCATAGTTTTATGGCATCCGTAAAAATGCCAAATTACTATCTAAAACTTTGATTAAAAAATAGTATTCCTTCAGGGTTTATTTACGCACCCCACGGCGAACCCAAACCGCGCTAAATTGTATTAACCAAAAGGGTCAACAATTGAATCGTCATATTCTGGCAATAAGTCGGTCAGTTTGCTTGCCGGTCTTTCCTGTGTGTCTGGCTGTGCGTCTTTCTGCTTGCTCTCTTCTAATCTCTCCACACTTGCACAAATAACCTCGGCTGCCGTGCGCTTGTTGCCGTCTTTGTCATCATACTTTCGAATCTGCAATCTGCCGGTAACCCCGATACGATTCCCCTTTTCGGAATAATCCTTTAAGAAGTCAGCTTGACTTCCCCACGCTTGGCAATTTATAAAGTCTGATTCTTTTTCACCGGCTGTATTTTTAAACTGCCGGTCTACTGCAAGTGTAAAGTTTCCAACAGATTTACCGTTAGGTGTGGTTTTTACTTCGATGGAATGGCATAATCTGCCAATTAATGAAATGTTATTCATTTACTTTATATCTCCCTTTTTAATTTTTCGCATCTCTTCTATCAATTCTGGCAGGTTTTCTTCATCTTTAAAGTCAAACGCTATATCAAACTTTTCAGCAACCCAAACTGAAAATGATTCCGGTGTTTTGAAATGTGTTGCATATAGCAATTTTCTTTCTTGTTTTAATGCTTCAATATTCGCAATCTCTCTGGTTGATTCATTCGACAGTCTATCTTCATCGCCGCCGGTCGGAATATTAAACAAACGTATTAAAAGTATTTTGGCAGCGTAGGTGCTTGCCTTGCCAGCTCCCTTGTCACCACTGTCCGAACCTTGCCCCGCTGACGATGCTATTATAAAATCATCAGGATTGTCGGCATTAGTGATTCGGTATTTTACCCTCATCGATGTTATTCTGGTAAATGCCGGTTTAGGTCCAGACTCGTTTACATAATCCGTCCGTTCCATTTCTATATCAATTGGCACTATGGTTATTCCATAATTGATAAGTTCATTTCGCAAAACAGAAGTGACCTTGAACTCGGTGATTGCTTTATAATTACCTGCCCCACCCATTGAAACATCTTTATCTTTTGTAAGTCGTTCCACATTTCGCATCACCTCTATAATTTTACGGTGAAGGTTTAAATGTTTATAATCTGTTTGCTGTGTCATTACTTTATTTCCCCTTTATAATTTTACCCATGCCGGTATTGTCAGTGTTTGAATAGATTCAGGATAGCCATCCCACCTGTCCAGCCTTTGACATTCCGCAAACTTTGGCAGTTGCTCACATATAACGCCATCAGCATATTTTAAAAGTGTAGTATCTGGTTTGTATAATACCGGTTGTAAAAATGGATTATCTTTTTCAACTGCGATAAATAACCAGTCATACCACATTCCAGATTCCGAATAAACCCCCTTTTGATAAAAACTTGCTTGCAAATGGTAATCCATATTCCATGATTGTTTTGTGAATACTTCCGGTGAAGCATCGATAGTGGTTTTTAGGTCGATTATCAACTGCAAATCATGATTAATAATGTCCGGTCTTATCCTGCAATCAACCCCGCTATCTTCATCTTTCCAAAATATTGATGATTCCGCAACCCCACCGGATAGAATTGTTTTACACATAGAATTATTCCAGACTATATCCCGCATTATTTTAGCCGTCAAATGGTCGGCATATTTGATAATCTGTTTATCTGAATTATCAGCTTTGAACTGTATCCCTTCCTTTTTGGAAAAGTTCATACCTTCCGGTGCGATAACATAATCTGACATTTTATCAGGCTCAAGAATTAGCGAATGAGTATAACTGCCGATTATCATAGCGTCCGTCGGTGTGCTGTCTTTTTGGCTATTCATATAATTTTTATAGTGCGCTGGCGATTTTATAAACTGCTTCAACCCGCTACATGATAACGCTGACGACTTATGATATTCGGTGTTTGGCATATTTGTGACAATCATTCCACACCATCCAAATATATCTGCAGGTCGTTTCCTGCGTCGATAACCGCTTGGCAATGCTCAATCAGTTCTGTATCTCGTTGCTTGTCATCCTGCTTGTCAATCAGCAGGTGCAAACCTTCGTTATCTCTAATTAGTCGTTTATTCTCTTGTGATAAATTAAAAACTGTTGTCTGATAACGTAAAGAATAATCATTAACTTTATTTTTTAATTCTTCATTTTCATTCTGCAATGTTAATTTTTCAGCAGTCAAATCGCTGACCTGCTGTTCAAACCTGGCATTGCTATCCTCTAACTCTGTCATGATTGATTTATAGCTTTTTTCTTCATCAACTGCAACAGGTTTCCAGTCTTTTTCAGATGCTCTTTGTAATGTTTCTTTAAAATCATAACCGGTTGCAATTACCGTGAATATCATGCTTTCCAAATCCATATATTCAACTTGCCATTTTCCGGTTATTGATGTAAAAATACAACAGTTAGATTTATTTAACCCAGCTATTAATATTGCGATTTTTTTGTCCTGTTCAAAATGATTTATAAGACTTTCATCATTGTAAATAGCATTTTCACCCAAGGTATTTAATATCCGCTGGTATGTATCTATTCTGCTTTGTTGTGCATCAAGTTTAATATCTTTTTGATGTATGATATCTAAACAGTTGTTTTTGGCATCTCTGGCATCGGTTAGCAGGTCGTTAACCCGCTTGTATTCGGCACGTATCCAACCTGAAAAAGTATTTTTTTCAAAGTTATTATTTCTTAAATAATCAGATAGTTCTATTTCTGTTGTATTTAAAAATAATGCTACTGCCTTTTGTTTGAATATATCGCTTCTGTCCATTCCATTTCCCCTCGTTAATTAATTCTTGCGATTAGTACACTGGCAATCTTCGCATCTGGCATGGCTGTATTCATTGCCTAACTTCTTAACGGGTATTTCTTGCCCGTTTACAGTCGATTTAAGATACTTTTCAACGCACATAGCACAAACTACCCACTTGCCAGATATTAGCCAGCGTTGCCCCACCTGTGCGGTTTTAGCATCTTCGTGCAGTCGGTTGAAGTGTGCGAATAATGCAATTACTGATATTACAATAATTATCACAATCCATATCCAATCGTTGTTAGCCATCATGCTGGCATTGATGATTTCATTGTCAGATAACATCATTTACCCCCTGCCAAATACTGGCTAATCGCTAACCTAATTAAATCTACAATACTGATAATTTCACCAGTTTTGGCAGATTCTTCGATTGCACGTGATTTCAATTTCTCGTACAAATCTAAAGTAACTCGCAACCCTATTTGAATTGCTTTCATTTCGATAGGTTTCATTTTTACCCCCTTTTAATATTTTGTTGCCTGATATTTTTCATGCATTGCAGATAGTTTTACCTGCAAAATCTGAAATACTTTTACCTGCCGGTCAATGCATAAATAAGGATTTACAATGCATCTTTTTGTTAATTCCCATTTGCCAATATAAGATTCTTTGGAGATTAATATTCCAGTTCGGTTTTCATAGTATTTTATAAAATCTGTATTTTCCAGGATTGATGCATTAAACATTATTGATTCCCTTCTTTTAATTTTCAAACTTAGCAATAAAATCTATTACCATTTCGCGATTAACTGCCATATCAAAACCTTTAGAACCATCAGGCAATATAGTATTTAATATAGCGCCGTTTGCATCATATTCATAATAGAATAAATCTATTATTTCGCCGTTTTCATCCATAGTTTGGATATAGCCTTTTACTTCGGCTGGTGTAGCAGTGATTTCATAATTTAAAAACATCTCATTTCCCCTTTTTAATTTCTGATTTTATCAGTTGACCGGCTTAGCCGGTTTCGGTTTTAAACCTCATCAGAACTGATTAACTTTTCGTATTTTAATAAATCATGATACATATTAAATATTTTTTTACCTTCTAAATTATTAAAACTTTTCATAGTATCACGATAAAAATATTTATTATTAGGAATGTTATTAAAATAAATCACTCCTTTATAAATAACGCTTTCCCATGTTCCATCATGATATATTTTGTAATCTGTAAAATCTTTGAATGTAGACATTTTTTATCTCCTTGCCGGATTGCCCGCCGGCACGGGTGAAAGATGGGATTAGTTAGCGAAATATTCACCAGCTAAAATAGTTGCAGATGCTGCAAATGCTTTTAAAGCATCGTAAACATTATCAAAGGTTTCAGCTTGTAACGGTTTGCTAATTGATACTTCTAAAATATAAACTTTTGAAGTAACTTTAAATAATTCTACCCTGTACCATTCTTGATGTATTGCCGCAATACATTCGGCTGTCTTGTTTTCTACTTTCATTTTCATACTCCCCTTTCTTTATTCTGAATATATGATACCACGATACCATGATACTGTCAATAGGTTTTTAATAAAAAAATGAAATATTTTTAAAATAAAAAAATACCCCCAAACCGGTTAAAGTTTGAGGGTAAAATTAAAGTTCTATTCTGTTTTTTATTCTATTCTTTCTTTTTTTCACGAATGTATTTATCAATGGCAGATAATGCCGCTGTAATGCCTGGTATTAACCATTCGTAACCATTCGGGATAAATAACCCTACATTAGCCAATAGCCATGCTACACCGGATGCAAACGCGCCAAATAGCAATATACGCAGGAATCGCCATAATGTGGTTTTAGTCGCTATGTTCATTTAATCGCTCCTTTTAAAAACGCTATCACCTGTTCAATAGGTATACTCAACCGGATATTAATTCCGAATATTTTCACTTTGAATATAGCAAACTTCGGCAGGTTTGCAGTTATTATTTTCAATGCCGCTTCTTTTTCCATTTTACATGCCCCTTTATATTTGCAATGCCATATTTTAATACCCAGTATAATTTCTGATTCTAAATCGCAACATATTAATACCGGATATTTGCATTTCTTCATTTTATCAATTCCAGCAGTTTTGCTTTATCAAATCCAACGGGGTCAACTTTTCTGCCTGGTGCGATATCCGAATGAAATATTATATTTTTCTCCGGTATCCCAAACTTATCAAGCAATACCCCGCAAATATATGCAACTGCTTTCACTTGCTTGTCTGGCCAGTCCTGCACCCCGTCAACGTGTGCCATCTCAATTCCGATGGATATATCATTCAAATTGCGGTGTCCTTCCCATGATGATTTTCCTGCGTGCCATGTTTGCTCACTGCATTGGCATAACTGCGTGATATCTCCATCCCGTGAAATGACATAATGTGCAGATACTCCGCTGTCAGGATTCGTCAACCATGCCACTGCACCCTCATAACTGCCGCCGGTTGAGTGCAATACAATGTATAGCGGTTTCTTGCCGTTCCTGCCTGTTTTATTCGGAGTTTGCTTGTATGATATTTTCATATTATTTAAAATCCTTATTTAAAAAGTACTGCTAATAAAGTTGTAATAATTAATGCAATAATCCAGTCTACTTTTTTCCAAACCATTTTTAATGATTCATCATTGTCTTTAACTTTTTGTTGCAATTCACGCATAGCCGGACAATTATTATCACAATCTTTATCATCAGCAAACTTTTTCAGCATCTCGCCAATTACCCGTAATACCCAATCGACGGTTACATGGTCGCTGTTTTCTGGATTGCTATCACCTCGACGGCGTCCAGTTAAATCTGTCATCACACATCCTCGCAATCAATATAATCTGGCAGAGTTTTAATGTATAAATAGCTTTGACTTCTGGCTGTAATCCCTTCGCCTCTCAATGCCTCTTCCGAAAATAGTTTCTTGTGGATTTCAAAAGGTACGTTTTCCATGATGTTATATAATGGACTTTCGCCAGCATCGCGGCTTTCTTTATTGGCATAAACTGCCAGTACAATAGTTGCAGATTGTGATTCAGCAGGGGTTATTAACTTGATGTATGCATCTGGAATGTTTATATGATTCCATGTTAAGGCTTTTAATATCGCCATAGTTTTATACCGCCTTTTCTGATTCTGGTTTTACAGATTCAGGATTGATTAATGTAGGAATAGGATAATTCACAAGCCGATTGCAAAACTGATTTACAACAGCGTTAATGGCGTCGGTAGGGTTGCTGGCTAAATCGCGTGCAATTGCCCCTATAGTATCCTTTTTCGTTAGCGGGTCATCTATACCGGCTATTACTCTGTTTAGCCGTTCTATGGTTTCTTCCGCAATGATTTCAATAGGTGCAGATAAAACTGGTTTGTTGTCATCTGTCAAAATCATGACTAATTCGATTTTCATAATTACCCCTTTTTTTATAGTTTACAACTGATTTTATTGTTTGGCAATATAATTTCACTATTTTAATGATATTTTGTTAATTAATTTTAGCTTTTAATTCTGTAACCTGTTTGGATAATTCCTGCACCGCCGCCCATAAGACACCGCAAACATCCATAGTATTTAAACTTTCTGGAGTATTTCCGTATCCAAATAACTCGTTAAAATCCTGCGCCATGATTCCGATATGTTTTGTCCCTTGATGTTCTTTATATTCCCATTCGTCAATGTTGACATCGATTACTTTTTTTAGAATATCTTTTGTATCTGATTTTTTAAAGTTAGTTTTTAATTCCCTTGATGATGGATTATACCATACGCCATCAGCGCCCCAATAAGCGGCGGCATTAGGTGAAGTCATCCACATAGCAACACCGCCAACGGTTTGCCCCCACCAGTTGAAGTTCCCCGAATTATTGCGCAGGTAAAAGCCACCATCTGCGCCAACTTTGAATTGATACTGATTATTTGTCGCCGTCGCCGTACCATCTGCCCAGCAGAAGCTATTTAATGTCGCGGTCGCGTTGTAACCCGCAGCGAATGAATACACGCCTGCGCTGTTAGCCCTACCGCCGGGAATACAACCATAACCGCCGTTTATTATAACATTGCTTAAACCGCCGCCAATTGTGCTAAAACTTGCACCATCTACAATAACATTAGATTGACCGCCTGAAATAGTACAACTATTATGCCCTGTTATAGAATTACTATAGCCGCCGCCAATTGTATGACTATCAACTATATTTGCGGTACCACCGATAATAGCATTATTATAACCTCCTGAAATTGTATTCATTTCTGAATATGTTATACCGGCAGAAGCATTTATATTATTGTTAGTACCACCTCCGATTGTATTGCAAATATGATTAGTTCCAATAAAATTATTATAACCACCGCCAACAAAACTGTTACCGTCATAATTTCCCGATCCTGAATATGCAGTATTTATTCTATTAGCATAACCACCTGTAATGGTTGACCGCAGACCATCATTTTGATGATTCAACCCTGATAGAATCCCGCTGTAATTCGCCGCCGCTACTTGTGCCGCTATTGCGCGAGTATGAACTAAATCGATTGCATCAGTCCCGCGAGTATTCCCGGCTGTACTCTCGTTTGTCCTACGGATTGAATAGGTAGTGCCATCCTCGGTAAATGGTGAACTACCACCGCCGCCACCTGACGCCCATGTAGGAATACCACTTGCAAGTGTTAATACATACCCATCAGTAGTAGCGCCTAACCTTGCGGGAGTTCCACTATTATCGGATGAATAAATTATATCGCCTGTAGTGGTCATTGGATTGCTTAAAACCGCACCCCATGACATTACACCTGCATCAGTTGATAATAGCGCATATCCGGTCACTGCTGGATAAGCAGAGGGTAATGTATATGCTAATGTACCATCAGCCTGGCTTCCCGAGTTCGTAAAAGAATTATATTTGGCGGCATTCTTTAGTTTTAAGGTTGCCGGTGAAGTGAATACCGTTTGGCTCATCGACGCCATTATATTAGCTGATACATCCTGCCACTCTTCAAGGGTATTTGTACTTTGGCCGGCACCGGATTTTATAACTATCTTTGTGCTTCCGGTTGTCGCCGTGCCGTCCTGTATAAATGCTGTTTGACCTGCTGTGGTATTTGCTGTAGGTGCTACACGGAACTTCCAACCATCGGTAGAATTGCCAATTAATAAATTGCCGTTATGATTTAAAATCATGCCTTGGCTATTAGTCGTAGTGGTTTTTACGGTAGTGTAAAATGCTATCTGCGTGCCTTTGGCGGTTGTGCTAAAGTTTTCGGCAGCAGATAAAATTATATAAGTATCGTTACCTGTTGAAAATGATGTACCTGTATGACCTCTGCCATAAATAACCCCTATGCTATCACCTGATAATGTTGCAGTCGCTGACGCCATTGTTCCACGTGCTTTTCTAAAAATTAACCGTGGAGAACTTGAACTGTCAACATAGGATTCAAAACAGACTTGCGTTGTTGCATCATCTGAAACGTGTAATTTATGGGTAGGCACATTAATACCAACCCCCAACCGGTTATTTGTCTTATCCCAAACAAAAAGGCTATCTGCGCCAAATACCCCGCCATCGTTGAATTGTATTTCTTTATCTGAACCGGCTGGAACTGCAATATCATTATTTAAAAATGTTCTTTTATCTGCATAAATCGTAATTGCCCCGGCGGCCGTGGTAATTTCTGCAATAATATAGTTAGGAATAACAACGCCGGTAGTATTGCTACTAACTGCCCCGGCAGGTGTCACATAAATATAATTTACTGCATTATTTGCAAGTGTTAAAAACCCAGATGCAATTGTAACTGTAGTAACTCCAAATCTGACTACACCGCCATGATAATACCAGTCCAAACCGGTCGTATATTGTCTATCCATGCCCAATACTGACAATTCATCTATAATATGGTTGATACTTGTACCATGTCCAAATCTATCGCTATAGTAATTTTTAAAATTGTCTTGTATCATAATTTTAATTCCCTGCTTTGGATTTTATTATTTTGGCTTTCATGGAAGGTTTTAATGTTTTTATGGCTTTCGGTTTGTTTTTCTTTGCAACTTCTTTTGTTTTCCACGCGCCATTATTTCGCTGTATTGCTTCCCTGGCAGCCTTGCCACCTTGAGGGAAAAAGCCGGATTCTGTATTAATAGTAACTGCATTTACCTTGCGTTTTCCAACGGCAGTCCCATTTATCACGGACGCTTCACCGGCAGTTGTTACCTGCAAATTGACTTCTGAAACAATGTAATTATTATTATCAGGTGAACCCATTGCAAATACTTCATCAGTATTAATTAAAATCTGCGTTGTGCCTGGCCATAGAGTTACGCAACCAGTAGGTGGTAATTCACAAACAACTGTTTCTGTTAATTCCAGTATCTTTTTTAATTCGTTGCTCGCTTCTGTTTCACCCGCAATAGATAAATCGCCACGTTCTAAAGTACGATGTATGATTCTTTTGTCTGCTGTTATTGCTTCCGGTGACCATGCTCTATAAATCTCTTGCTTTTGCTCTCCATCGGTAATAATAGAAATGGAATTGCAATAATCAGGATTGCCAAACTCACGGGATAAAGATACAACCTTTTCGTTGTCATCATAACCAGCGGATTCTGTTGTCAAAATATAAGTAGATATTGTCGCAGATATCGACGGTCTAATTAATATCGTTTGATAATCGTTATCATCAATTACCATATTTCTAATTTTAGCTATATCTTTCAAAAACTCCGCAATTGATTTACCTGCCCCTGTTTCTATTTTGTCATAATCCCAACCGGTATCAGGGAAAAATCCGGTATCATCAACGGTAACTGCCACGGGATTAAAACCCGCAACAGCCAGCGCCTTTGTCCAATAACTGGTAACATTTTCCCCATTAATGCAAGGCATAACAAGCGCATCACTCTCCATCTGGACCTTTAATCGGCTTTGAACTGTTGCGTTAATTGCCGAAAATGCCCCGTCTGCGTGTGATTCTTCACCTAATCGCATTAATCCCGCACGCGCTAAAACTAATGTATTTGTAGAATCATACACGCCATAACGAAAAGCTACTGCCGGTAGAAATGGATTGCTTGAACTTGCCAGATAATAGGTTTGAAATTGTGTTGATGCAGCATCATCTGGAAAAAATAATTCCAAATCAATTTGCCTATCGACTAACTCATCATTAACTGATTCATTCATCGATACCACATAAGGTGTTATATTATACCAGTCCGCAGAAACTGCAGGGTCTGTAAAGGCGTGTGCAAATCCAAATTGAAAAGCCTGTATTAAAACGGGGCTTGTGCCTGTGCTGGCTATTGTCAAAGTAGGTTTAAATCTCATTTCCCCTACACTGCCAATCCATGAATAAGTATCTGTTATTGTCGTTCCGATTGTTAACGGCGGGTATATTTTTAATTCGGGAGTTGTCGCGCTGTCATCTGCACCATTAGTCAATTGTGACATAGAATTAAGCACAATAACACCGCTGGTAGGAAAAGTATATAATGATACTCCAACTAATGCAGCATACTTGCCATTTACCTGGATATAAGCATTAGCAGTGATAACTCTATCAGTAACAATAGCCGAACCGATTAGCGGCGAAGTTATCAATATCTTTTGCATTCCATCCATTGTTCCAATTGTATAAAAATCCAGTACAATGACATTTGATTCCTTCCATGCCTGTAAATCCTCGCCGGTTACATTGCGAGTTTCTGTGATAGTCCCATCAGTTAAAAACTCTATTAAACCTGTCCGGTAAAACTTAAACTTTCTACTTGTAGTTCCATCGTTAATTTCAATTGTCTGGTATTCATCTGCCGGTGGTGTTTTCATTTTAGGTCTGCGAATGTAAACGCTAAAACTGCCATCAGCAGATAATAAAGCAGGATTAACTGATTTAATACCCCAATCAATCGCATGGTATTGTCGTGCGAAAGTTCCGATTAAATCCGGCGGTGTTATATTCTTCCAACTGCCAATGACTGATTCCCATGCCGTTGTTAGCGTCATATCTGTCGAACCTGGCAATGGTTTAAGCATAAACGCTTTTAATGCCGAATTATAAATCACATTTGTATTAACAGAATAATCTGCCATTGATGAAGCTAATGCCCAAATATAACTATCAGGCTGGTTGCTATACCCCCACACATCATCAGGGTTGCCAATTTCATACACAACATTATATTGCTCTATACCCATGTGTCACCCCCATCCGATGATGTGTATATAACTGGCGTCAAAGTTCCTGCTACAAAATGATAATATCTCAACTCAATAGTTGCGTCTGGTTTCTCGGTTATTACAACAGGATAAACGTTATCAATGCCACCCGCAACTTCCACATTTGCACCGCCGTCAATTTTAAAATATAAACTGTAATCGGTAACTTTTAAACCAATCCAAGCATCGTAAAAATCCCCAAACTGGCTATCATATTGATTTATAAAACTGGTAACTTGTACTGTCATTTTTTATACCGCCAATCGCTTGCTAATATTCATTTGCGATATTGTGTCTGCCGTTTCTATGACTTGCGCTTTTAATTTCATATCATCATCTACAAATACACGTACATTGACATTATTTTTCATTTGTCCATTTTGCATATTGTAGGATATAGGTTTATTTATAGATTGTGCTTTGATAGATTGTGGAACCTGCATTTTACCGGTTTCGTATTGTTTTAATCTTGAACCTGTAACGGCGTCTAATGCCAAACCTTGATTGCCTTTCCAGCCTTTTTCTTTTTGCATCATATCGCGTAACTGTGGTAATGAGATGCCTAAATTGTCCGCTCTTTGTTTTAGTGATTGCTTATTTGCGGTTACCATTTTTTTGGTTTTATCGCCGGTTGCATCTCCTCTTTTATATTCATCTATTACTTGAGATTGATATGCCGCCGCTAATTGCAACGCCGCTACTATTGCCAATATTGCCAATGCTACCGCGCCAAATACTGGTAATAGCGTTGTCCATGATGCCGCTATGGTTGCTGTGGATGTTACGGATGCCGCCGCCGTTGCTAACTGTGCAAGTTTTAACATATCCATTGCTAATTTCATATTTATAATAAATGCTGTTGCTTTTAAAATAGGGCCGCCAATTAATAAAATACCTGCAACCCATTTAATGGTAGTCATTAAATTGCTCATTTGCTCTTGCGTTAATGATGATAAAAATCCTGTTAATTTTGATAATTCTGTTATAAACATTTTTTGAATAGGCATTAACTGCATACCCATTTCAATACTAACCTGATTTAATTGTTCTTTCATTATTCGCAGTTTATTTGTCGGGCTGTCTAATGTCCTACCTAAATCTCCTTGTGCTTTTTGTGTGGATTCCATAATTAAACCATAACGCGCCATGACTTTTTGTTGTTCTGTCATTGCTTCACCTTGTTTTATTATACCATGTGATAATGCATAATTTTTAGTCGTGGTTTCATTAACTAAAATACCCAATCGTTTTAATGGCTCTGATTCTCCGCTAATACCGGCTTGTAATTTCAAAAATGCCTCATCAATTCTTATATTATAAAATGAACTCATATCATAGGCTAATTGCGTTAAACCTTTTGATAATTCTAAACTGTCTTTTTTACCTATTTTCATTGATTCAAACATTGCATAAAAAACAGCGGAGTTCTTACGAACTTCAAAACTATTTAAACCTAAGTTTTTCCTTAACGTTTCACTCCATATTCTTACATCGTTTGCATTTTCACCCAATGCAACACTGAAAAGGTTTTCTGATTCTATTGCTTCATTTGCCATCATCACTGTTTTGGATAATGCCGCCACCATTCCTACACCTGCACCGGTCATCCAATTACCTGCCGTGTTCATTCCGTCTGCTACTTGCCCCATATTGCGCTTGAGATAACCACCAAAATCTGCTTTCATTTCTCCGAATGATGCCATTTTACTTTTAAAATTATTCATACCGGCTAATGCAGATTTTACACCCGGCGCGACATCTTTAGCATCAACGCCTATTTTAATCATTAATTCTGACATTTTCATTGTATAACCCTCGCTTGCATCTTCATTCTATGCGTCTGCATGGCTTTCTCCAGCCGTTCTTTTCGTTCCGGTGTAATTTCTCTCTTTAGCTTTTTAGGTTGAGGCTCTCCGGTCATTTCTTCCAAAGTATCCGGTAATTTTTTAACCCATGTTGCCGCCATATTCCAATGCGTCCAATACGCTGACTCGCGGCGGCAATATTTGTATACCTCTTCATAGTCAAATAGCAATTCGTCTAACTCACAATTATACAAATCAGCTATTTTTATTCCGGTAATGGCACTGATTCGGATAATAAATCTGTGGATTGATTCTTCAACAGTTGAGATATTATCTCCGTTTGCTGTTTCTGCTGTGTTATTTGTACCTTTTCCATTTTCTGCTGTAGTGGCAACATTATTTTTTTTTGCAGGTCATCGATATTCGATATCATCATCATTAATTGCGCCTTGAATATCCCTACCTCTTCAAGTGACATATCATCAGTGACAACAGTATTACCGGCAGCTTTCAATGATAAATCTAATGCTGTGAATACTTTGTCATCATCATCAATCCAATTCGGAACGTTAAATAATGATTCTTCTGTAAGTTTTAAAAACTCACGCATCACCTGCGCAGTGAACTTGACCGGATATTCTTTTTCATCAATATTGATTTTAAAATAACAATTCTGATTAACTGGCATTTCATTCCCCTTTCATTTATGAAAATAACGGCGGCAGATTAACTCCACCGCCGTTATTGTACTATTATTTATTCAATTGTCAAAAGTTTATGCAGAAGTTACTGCAAACGGTGTAATGGTAACATCACCATTCGGAACTAAAGTAAACTTTCCATCGTTAAAACTGCCGTCTTTAGCACTGAAAGGTATTTCAGATACAAGGAATTGACCTTCCGCCAAATAGGTAGGAGTAGTAATAGTGCAGGTTAATTCTGCCTTGCCAATATAAGCGCCAATCATAGCACTCATCCACGTATCATCAGGCGCACCGGCTGTCAAAGTTACTGCGCCATTGGGAACTAACTTATAAGAAGTTCCAACAAAGTCGCCATCTTTTCCATCGTTGCTAATTTCAGATACAAAGAAAGAACCGGATATCACGCAATAGGTAGAAGTAATAATCACCGCCAATGCTGTTTTATTTTCTACCGCATCCGCAATTTTATTATGATATGCATGGTCAACCGTGTAAGTACCTGGTGTAATTGTCGCTGTAAATAATACCTGCGAATCAATGGAAACATCAACATCTGTATGACCATACGCACGTAATGGAAAGTTAGCACCTTTTAAAGTGCTTTCAACTATATCGTTTTTAATACCTACTGATATTCCAGATAGAAAGATACAGTCTGCAGCTTCAATACTTAGTGCTACATCTTCAAATCCTTCCATATCGCCTGATTCGATAATATTGGATGTAATTGATACTTCCATATCATCATGGTCTGGTTTTCGATAACGTCCAGATACCCCGCTTGCCGTCTGTTCTATTACAGAGTTTTTCCATGTGACAGTGCAATCTGTATGATGTTCCAAACTGTTTGAACCGTCGGAAAAAAGAATGTCGGCTAATTCTGCTAATTTTGGCATTTTACTACCCCTTTAAATTATGGTATTTCTACGTTTGCCGCTGCAACTTCAGCAGGTGACGGCATTCTCGCTGTAACGTGTGCTACTCCTACCCCGTGCATAAATGCTACTTCGGTTAAGGTTTGCCATTGTGCTAATTTCTCTTTTTGATTTAATGCAAATAGTTTTCCGCTCGTTCTATCCCAATCTGACAACGCGCGTAATATTTCATGTCCGATAATCGCCAACCATTTAAAATCAGTATTAACCTGCAAGAAAATAACAAATACTATTTGAAGTGTGCAGGAATCATCATATCCACCCCGTGACCGCTCGCCTGTCATTTCGTTAACAACTGATACAAAACAGGAAGGTGCAGGAACCGGATCACCTTCGGGGTCAAACTTTCCAGAATACACAACTATATTAGCTGTCGGCAATGTTCCTGTCATTTCCGGCTCAAATCCTTCTTGGGCTGGTAAATCTATACTGCCTATCGCTGTTTCTATTTTCTCTATTGCTTCTGATAAAATCATATCAGGTGCATATACTGTCATTTTTTAGCCCTCGCTATAACCATCTGTATAGATCTAACCATTTCTTTCTGTAATTGTGCTTGTGCTTTCATTTCTATTACAGGCAATATTTTCTTCTGCGATACCATGACAGGAACTGACGGCCCCCATCGTGGCCATGCGCTTTCTCGCTTTTCATTTTCACGCCATGCTATATTCTCTTTTAAACCGGATGTTATACCGTACTGATTAGCATTTTTATACTTCATCATAAAAGCATTAGCAAGAGTTTTCCATTTGCCTCTTAATACTTGTACTCTGATTTTATATACTTTTTGTCTAACTCTTCTTACTGCGTCGTATTGTTCTATATAAGTAAGTGTTTTCTGTGGCGCTATTGATTCTTTGACAGAATAATTAAAAGCCGTTAATGGTAATACAGGGCTTTTAGTGTGTAACCATCCTGAAAAGTTTCCTTTATGTGCTTTTGTGATTGTCATGGATTTAATAACTCTATTACGTTTTATAGCGTATGTATCCTTAACCATATCAAGAGTATCTGTCCTGACCTTCGCCAAAGTTTTATTAACAGCGGCAATCGCGGCAGTTTGCGCGCCTTTCGGAATATGTGCAAGTTTAACAACAGCGTTGCGAAATTGTGCATCATCTACACGTAATATTAATCCTAATTGCATCGCTTTTTTTGCCATAATAATTATAATCCGTAAGTATTGCCAACTGTTTTTAAATCAACTTTCCACATTCCAGATTCTAAATTAACTTTGTCAATTTGCAATCTTTCTTTTCCATTTCCCCTGTCGATTGTAATAGTCATATTCGGGGCTGGCTTTTTGGAAACTTCAACCGGCCAGTCAGCATCAGCAAAATATAACTTTGTGATATTATTTACTAATCCTGACGATGTGAATTGATTAACTACAATCATTTCGTCGGCATCATCTAAAACAACAGGGAATGAATAACCTTGAATAGTTGCAGTAATTGCAAAATCATCAGTATTCATAAATATGTTTTTAGCATCGTCAATTATCTGCTGTTTTAATGTCATGATGAATACTCACTTTTAGGTTTTACTTTTTCGCTGTCGTTTTGGCTTTTGCAGTTCCAGATGTTTTTCCACTTCTGGCAGGTCTGCCGGTTGTAACTGGCTTTCCTGGAATGTCGTTATTGTCTGATTTAATGACGCCTCGATTTCTTCCAAACGATTCCACTTTAGAAGGCGCTGGTATTCCATCGGTGTCAGTATCGGCAGGAATTCGCCCGGCTGGTATAACTTTCCTCTCAGGTATGTCTGCTGATTCATCAGCCTGTATTGTTTCTGCATCAGGTGTCACCTTTGCCGGTGTCCATAATTTAGCATTCCCGGCTTTTACAAGGTTATTCGCTAACCCGTCGGGCAGGTCGCTAAGTACCTGCCCCGGATTTAATAATGAACCTTGCCAATTAAAATAATGGGTAAGTTCAATTATCATAATTAAGTTCCGTAAGCTACCCAATGGATAGCAGTCGCGGTGCTGGATGCGGTCGGTGTGCAATTATCGTTTGCTGTGTATTTGAATGTTTCAATTGTAATAGTTCCCGGTGTTGCGTGTGCCTTGCCATATACCATAGTGGTATTAGCAGAAGGCGCCACGCCCATGGAAACTACAACAGCTACAACGGTTGCAAGTCCGGTTACTACATCTAAAGTTCCGGTTACGTTAGCAGTTGCTCCTACTACCTTTTTAGCAGCAGAAGTACCCATTAAAACGTTTGCCATGCTTGCGGCGGTTGCGGCGGCGTCTGCGGTTGCTTTAACAGCGGCTATTGCTACTGCGCTTCCATCGTTTGCCAACTTGAACTCTGCGGTTGCTGTGCTTGTCGCTTTTGTTAAAGTGCAAATACCAGCTTTATAAGCGGTAACTACTTTCTGCAAAACTTTACCTGAGTTATCCCAGTAAAGAACGTCGCCAACGGCAAATGATGCGTTTGTCACGGATGCCGCTTTAAATACGCCTTCAATATATACATTGCCTGTGCCTGTTGTTGCTGCAATGTCATCAGCGGCTACTGCAATTCCGCCAACGATGGGAACTATTTCGCCTTCGACTATCGCACTGCCAGTATTGGCAAAATTGATAATTTTACCGTCTTGGCGATAAGTTGCTTCTAATGCCATGATTTTATCTCCCGTTAATTTTAGCCGGTCACTGTTTTAAAATCGCAACCGGCTATATTATTTTGAATGTTAACCTATAAGTTAACTTTTAATGTGTTTGGCTGTTTATTGTGACTACGTGCCAACGTTGTAATACAGTCCACGGTAGTCTGCTACGGTTGCACCCCAATCAAAATAGATGCGGAATGCAGTACCGAGGATTTCACCACCAGCGTCTACCTGTTCAATGGTCGGGCGGTTAACGCCGTTCAAGTAACCAACAACAACGGTTTCGTTGATGTTAGGGTCGCACGCGGTATACCATGCGGTTGTGCTGGTAATAGCGGCATCAACAATTGGGGTCATCTGTCCATACCATGGGTTATTGACTGCAGCATTGCCACTGGCTGTAGGGTCGGCACTGGAATTGATGATTTGCTTACCGGTATAAGATGCGCCAAAACCAGATATGAAGAACTTCGGCATCAGGTTAAGATATGCAGTTCCTGAAATATCCTTCTGGCTTCCCATGAATGTCGCCATTGCATTGAAAGATGAGATGGAAGGAACGCCACCGGATGAGGTTATCGCATTCTTGTGAGTTGCGGCATTGTCAAATAATACTTGACCGTCATAGATTGCGGCATTGCTTGTCAACAAACCATAAACGGTTGCATTAATTTGGCGATAAGCTGCGCGGGCATAAGCGGCAGGGATTTTGATAAAATAACTCATGTCGTCATTGATTATCATCTGGCGCGTAAACCCAAACATTCTACCATAGGTGTCAACTGACATTGATACCTTTTCATCGCTGACGGCAGTGGTGTATTTCAGTTCGCCATTTTCCTGCACTTTTTCAAGCGCGCCAGCTTCTGACATGCGATACATATTAACGGCTTTGAAGTCGTTAACTGTCATCTCGCCAGTCCATGCCTGATAGGTAGTTCCTACGGCTTCCGCAGCGTTCATCATGGATTTATTCAAGGTATTATCCACGACTGCTAAGAAGTTTGATGCAGGAGTTAGCGCACGTTTTGCCAGTTCTTTTTCTGACAGGCTGTGTGCGTCTTGTACACCGGTCATTCGCAGGTATTCAGCCATAAGCTGGCGTATCGGCATACCGCGTAAACGGTCGGCACCATCAGCAGCACGTACACCGTCGGCAAGTTTAACACCATAGCGCAACGCCATTGCATCACCGGCAGCACGGCAGAACTTGTCTACCTGGTCGTTAGTGATAACGGCAGTTTCACGGTGTGCATCAGTAGGTTTGTTGTCAACCATGAGTTTCTCCAATGCAAGAGTTCTAACTGCGTCAACAGTTGAATTGTCTGCAATATAAACATTGGCATCCATTCCGGTACGCTGGCAGAGTGCAGTGATTTCCTGGCATCGGGTCTGTTCTGCTTTGCGGATTTGGTCGGCATCAACTGCCGGTACTTCGGTCTTGATTTCGTCCATTTTAAATGGCTCCTTTTTGGTATTATCTTCACCGGCAGTTCCCGGGATAGATTCTGTGGTATTCATTTCTCGATTAACTCCAACTGTGATATCAGCAGGAATTGCTAAAAGGCTGACTTCAAAAGGCATCCAACGGATTGCAATTTTGCAGGGACCTTGAAACTTGCCATCTTTTGACATTGCACCAGTTTTTACAGTTTCATATTCAAAAACTCGATAACCTACTGATACACCGCGCAATGAACCAGATATAGTTTTCTTGAAATACTTTTCTGATTCCTCATCACGGTCGAAAGTTACAAACGCATAGCTTTTCCCATTTGCTTCATCAATAATAGGATTGGAAATAGTTCCTATAATAATTGACCGGTCATGGTTAAACAACGCGCAAACTAAACCGCTGTTAATTCTTGATAAATCAATTGCAGTATAATTGTTTAACAATATTTCTGGTAATATTTCCGGTTTTTCATCAGTTCCGAAATTGCGTATTATTTCAGTAGTTTCAGAAGAAAAAGAGATTTTAATAGTCCGGTTTTCTTCCTGCACTTCTTCTACATAACACGAGGATTCGCACCGGTGAAATATTTCTTCATCTTTAAGATTAGCCTTGATTGGTTGCGTTGACATCGAAAGGACCTCCCGTAACTGTATTTACCATTGGCAATCCTGCTTTAGTTCGCAGGTCTTGAATATATTTTGCTTCAACTGTTCTTTGCTCGACGACTTCACGCCAATCCAAACCTTGACTTTGACAAATATTAGCCATGGTGTCTGTCGGTTGCATTTCGTTAATTATAATCTCGGTTGCTTTTGCCTCTTTATACATATCCATAGCAGGTCGTGCAGGTGATACAAAATCATGACGTTTGAAAAGATACGGCATTTTTATAAATGTGGAGTATAACAAATCAGGTACTAATCCCATTAAAACGCTATCCTCGGCAAACCATGAAAGTATTTGTTTTAATACAACTTTTTTAAAGTCATCTGCAATCATATCATATTCTGCACCATCTTCAATTCTGCCCTGTCTTGCGCTGCTGTAGTTCGTCTGTGACATATCGCGTGCAGTTGCTTCATAACTCAACCCTGCGGATGAACCTATTAACCGTTGATTCAATGCCATGAACTGCTGCACTTGTATCCCGTCTTGTGCTGGCTGTACACTGGTTGCAGATTCACCATTCTTTAAATTGTAAATCATTCCCGGCGTCATTGTTTGACCGGCATATTCTGACGTTTCGTCTGTTGAAGTTCCGTATATGCCTTTACCCAATGCACCCAATGGGGTATTTGTCGTGATAACCATAGCACTACAAGCGGCGATTCTGGCTTTCATTGTAGCGGCTTCCATGTATTTTTCGGTTGCGTTAATTCTTGCCAGCATCGGGGTTAATGTACTGATTTCCCGAATATCTGTAGGTCGTTTGCGATAAGCCCAAAATATAACCCTGTCGGCTGGAATCACTTCATTTTCAGTTGAGTATAAACCGTTTGCAGTCTGTTTCTTGAAATGATATGCAACTATTTTATTGTTTCTGTCTACTTCAATACCACTGACAATCAAATTGCCATTTTGCAATTGCGTATTTGTGAAAGTATTATCTAATTCTGAAACTTCACGCATTTGTAGTTTAAATGGAATTAAACCGCCGGGGGTTTCACAACGAATAAAGAAGGTACCACCGTCTACCATATACCGGTCAATAGCCATTCTGCACATTGCAGGAAATGAAAGTCTGCCGGCTAAGTCGCAATTTTCGGGAAACTCCCATTCTTTATAAAGTGATTCAAAAATAGTATTTTTCTTTTCATCATAACTGCCGTCATTATTGCGGATTTTCATTTGCAGCTTAAAACCAGTACCCACTACATTGCGTTTAAATGCTTTGAGAACCGACTGCAATAAGTCGCTGTTGCGTTCCAGTTGCTGCGCGTTGTATCGAATTATATCACGCTGTGAACCATTTAACATTTCGCTGTTTTGGTTAGCAACGCCTGATTTTATTCCAAACCGTCCGGTATCTGCCGAATCGTAAATACCACGCACCGCCATTTTCCATGCTAACCGGTCATAAGCGGCTTTGGGATTTATGTATTCAATGGCACGGTCTAACCATGAAGGGGTATTCTCATTTCTTTTTATATATTTCATCTGTCAAAATACCCCACTGAAATAACTTGTCCATTTTCTTTTGCCAATTTATCTTCTAATCTATCGCGTTCTTTTGTTAATGCTGGCAAATCGGCACGCCGCACACTACGCCACCCTATTTTATATTCTTGCGCACCTGTTAATATTGCCGTTATACATAATTCTATTTCGTCTAATTGTTCTTGTGTTGTCTTAGCCATTATATTTGCCACCCTTGCTGATTATTAACCCAATTGGAACCGGCGCTTTGTTTGTTTTGCGTGTTGTTCTTTACTTCTGGCTGTGCCTGTGCTTCGGTTTCATCAGTTAAGAATCGCACCTGCATTAGTTCCGCAGCAACCGCCGCATAAACTTCACAATCCAAATAATGGTTTGCGGCGCCTTTTGTTATCGGTGTCCACGTTTCAACTTCAACACTGCCTTTTTTAACTTTTAATTTCTTTTCTGAAACGATATGTTTAGCATATTCAACATCGCAATTCTTATAAACCATCCATGAACCTTTTCCGTTAGGTCGGTTTAGTCGGCTGGCTATCAGGTTTTTATATCGTTCTGTGTTGACTATTATTAACCGCATCCCCATTGCCCGACTGCCAATTCTTTTTACACTGGAAACAGCATAAGGCTGATTCATTTTATGGCTTGCGCCTTTTAAAAGAATCGTCCATTGCTGATTCATCATATGCAAATCTTCTACGGTTTCGGTATCGTTTCCAGAGTCCAATCCTGCCAAATTAACTTCCATAACACCGGCGCCGCCTTCGATGGGGTATTGCTGATTCATGACAAACTCTACATCATCCCATTCCAACGCTATGCCATGTGCTATATTCTGGCTGGTCATCCTTGCACCCCATGCGCGAATAGTCCAATAAAAGCAATCTTTCTGGAAGTCTATACCGGCAGTTAGCAATCGCGCCCAACTCGGTATAGTTCCCTCTTCTAATTCTGTTTGCCTTTCTAAAACTAATTCCTGACTTGTAACAATAGTACTTTGTTCATATGCTTTACCTTCCCACGAATTGACAAAGTTTTTATATTCGTCGGGGTCATCTTTTGTCTTGAGGTATTCGGCTGCCATATCGCCAATTCTAACCCATGGTGACGGCAGAGTATTCATCTTAAAAGCAATTGACCGCTTTCCTGGATGATTGACTTCTGTATTTATCCAGCATCCATCTTGCACAAGTTGAGATTTTATAGAATCGTTAATGCGGTTATTGCAATGCGGGCATAAATAATAAGCTGTTTCCCGTGCTTCGGTGTGGTCTTTCCCTGTCCATTTAACATTGCCAAACTCCCAAACCTGTTCAACCCCGCACGACTGACAACTAAACCCATATTCTTTGATGCTGTCTGCCGATTTAACCCGCTTTGAAATATTCCCCCTCATGCTTTCCGGTGTGGAAGTCATGACAATCTTTTTATTGTGCGGGAATGTCTTTGTCCGTTCAATGGCAAGGTTTATAGGGTTTGCTTCTTTTCCTGCCGTTGTCGGGTATTTGTCTATCTCATCTAAAAATAAATATCTGATTGGACGGCTGGCTAAACTTGCCGCGCTGTTTGCACCGGCTAAAGTCAATGTCATACCGTTGCTAAAATGATACTCAAGGATTGATGATTCCATCGGCAGGTATAAATCACGCAATACCGGCGAGGCTTCAATCATTGTCCTGATTCTGTTTTTGCTGGTATATTCCGCAAGTTCCAACGTTGGGTATACAATCATTGCGTCATCCGGGTCTTGCACTATGAGATACGCCAACATATTAAAAATGGAACGTGTACCGCCAACCTGGGTTGGCTTCTGGAAGATTATCTCTTCAACTTCCGGGTCGGTAAAGGCGTCCATTATCTCTTTCAGATATGGAGTAAGTATTAGTTTAAATGGTACGCTGTTAGCACGGTCAAGCAGATAATGTCTATTGCAAAACTCGCTTACTGTTAAATTGTCCGGTGGTCGGCATAATCTAACTGATTCTAATAGCCAATCTGGCAATATTTCGTTTATATCTGTTGTAATTGGCATAATTATTATATCAAAGCTACGAAAAAAACAGGGGTATAAAAACTATAATATATTATGCTATCTTTACATTTAAAGATAATTCACATTCTTTGCAAACTGGCATATAATTATTAAAATTATCATTATAGTTTTTTATGATTTTGCACTTAGGGCACTTCTGAAAAAACACATTATCTTTAAATATAAATCTACATTTTTCATATGACACTGGAGAATATATTTTTTTAGGTTTTTTGACTATTAATTTTCTTGGAAGTTTTTTAATAGAAATATTTGTTTTAATTTCTATATTTTTTTTAACTTTTTTTCTTCTTGGATATTTTATAGGTTTTACTAAATTATGATGTAGTTTAAAGTGTTCATTATGTTTAATGCATTGAAGGTTTGAAATATTATTATTTCTTTTATTACCATCTATATGATGTATATCATAACCTTTAGGAATGATACCATTATGCAATTCATAAATATATCTATGAACTTTCTTTGTGTATTTTTTATTATCAATAAATACATATAAAGTCCAATATCCATCTTTATCTATATAATTATTAGCATTATCCCAATCAATATTCATACACATATTATACACTATTTAACTGAAATAGCATACCTATATTACGGGCTTTTAAACTTCCTATTTTTCTTTTGCTCTTCATAATTCATACCTTCGGAAAGTCTGCGTAGGAAGTCATCTATCATTAGTCGATAATCTGCGTCAATTTTACGTCCGGTATTCTCATCACAAAAAGGCGAAATATAAATTGATGTAGTTCTACCAAAACTATGAAAGGATTTTTTAAGATTGATAAAGAATGTTGATAGCGTTCTGACAACTTCCTCACGGATTAAATAATCACCGCGCTGGAATGCGTTTTTTATGAATTGCGCTTCTGCCTGGAGTTGTTTTAAGTTTGCTTCGTTCTTTAACTTTCTTTCACTGTCTGAAAGGTTTTTACCGCTAATTGATTCTTCAGTTATTGCCCGCGCTCGTGTTATAAAATGTGAGGATTTCTCAAACCACCTCATACAACGTATAATAGGGTAATACCCTGTTGCGCTCTTTGGCATCCCTTCAGTTGTCCAACCGCCAATGGTCTGCACTGATACTGCAAAAAGTTTAGCTAACTCTTCAGTGGATACGCAGGATTCATCATTGACTATAGATACCTTTGATAGTTTTGTTGCCATATTATTTTATAACTTCATTAACTTTTTATGAATACTAACACAGGTTTTGCAAATGGTAGTTAAACCTTCATGATTAGTATAATCTTTATGAAAATACTGATTTGTTAAAGGTTTGCTTTCTTTGCATTTATTACATTGACGGTTTACAGAATCATTTTCTTTTATGTCGTGAATCCTTTTAACTTTCTTATAATATGATTTACAAACCTTGCAAGTATTACAAAATCCGCTCCAATTCTTAGCATCTATTGAAAAGTTTTTACTATTTAAAGGTTTTAAGGTTTCGCATTTATTACATTTTTTATTATCCACACCGTCAATATTAATGGTTTGGCTTTTGTGGATATTATCTATATGGTTTTGATAGTGACTTGATGTACATTTTTTACATATAGTTTGTTGTTTATTGCTAAAATTAGATTTATTATATTCTAAAACATTATTACATTCTTTACATTCTTTGTACCAGACATCATTTATTAATTTCCAATTGTCTGTATGTAATCTTCTGTGGTGTGTTCTCGTAACTAATTGCAAGTTCTCTAATCTGTTATCATGTTTATTTCCATTAATATGGTGAACTTGTAATTTTCTGTTGTGTTTCCCGTTTGCTTTTTGATAAACATAAACATGGTCAAATATTTGATAGCGTTTATTATTTCTAAAATAAAATCGCATCTTGTAACCATTTTGATTTGTTATAACTTTTGAATTGTCAAATACCGAAATATCGATATCTTCATTTTCTTGTGACGTTGCTAAAATATTCATTTTTTCGACCCCTTGTATAAGTTTTATTTTAAACATTATACTCTTGGAATCGTATTTTGTCAATAATTATGGAGAATATCAATCAAGCTGTTTTGAAAAATTTCATATTCGAAAGAATAATGCGGTTTCATCGAGT
>JBAZWD010000016.1:0-36730 GCA_041660525.1 Legionellales bacterium
AGCAATGGATCCAGTTAGATCGCGTTGAAGGACGTTGGAGGTATGCTTCGCTTGAGGGACAAGATTTTACTCAGAAATTAGCATTTGCATACCAGTTTTTGTATGAAAATCATGATGGCTTAAGTATGCCTGTATTGCGTGATATTTTAATGGAACGCTTAGGTATTGCAAGACGCACCGCCTATAAAGTGATTGAAAAATTAAAATCACACCCTGATGTTCAAGTGATCCGCTTAGGGACACAACAGCATTTATCTGTTCTAGTGCCACCCAAAATTCGGGATTAGTAATGGTTTTATGCGCACAAAAAACCAATCACTTCCCTTTGTGCACGCCCATGTGCATAAAAGGCATGCACGGACACCTGCACACTATTGTTATTATAAAAAATCCAGATCAATCATGCAGATAACAATTTTCTTTGCATGTGTCCGTGCGAGTGTGCATTTTTGGCACACACAAAAATTTATTTTTATTAATCAATCAATTACAAAACTGTGCCTGTGCCCCCTACTACGTAGGGGAAAACTACTTTCCCTACATCGTAGGGGACATACATGTTCTTAACCTAAAGGAGTCAAAATATGAGCGTATTAGAAATTATCACTAAGTTATCTGTAAAAAGTGTTCATTGGGATCACGTGGGTGGACGAGGTCATTCAAGTTTCACAGCCTTTGATGTAGCTGCTTGTTTAACAGGAAGTGAACAGCTTTATCATTTTGCTTGTTGGTATGTGAATGGTGATCAATCTTCTCGTGTTCAACTCTTAGGCTATTTGTTGCGTTGCACGCAACAAATAGCCGTTCACCAACAATGGTCATGTGCTGAAAATATTGAACAGCTTAAGCGGTTATGTGATGCAGCGTTGACAGAGTTTGCAATGCCAAGACGTTGCACACATTGCAAAGGTACAGGGGTGTGTAAAGTAGCTATTTGCGAGCGTTGTGCTGGAGAAGGGCAGATTGCTTATACGCGTGTTGTGTTAGCACAATTATGCGGCGTATCAGCTAATAATTGGAAAAAAACATGGGAGCCAAAATACACATGTGTTTTTGATTTGTTATTGCAAGAAAAACATTATTTAACTCAAAAATTATTAACTCAATTAAAAGACAGTGATTCACATACGAATCATTGCAAGTGAAATGCTTGTTAAGCGAGGGATGTTTTGGCATACTTTTTTACATAATGAATATTTTTATAAATTGAAAAACCCTGCATATTGCGGGGTTTTTTATTTTAATCATTTCAATTTTGTTTAAATTTCAGGAGCAATCATGAACGGTTTAGATAAATCTATTGCAGATAAAATACAATTTTGGTCCAAGCCAGACACTGTGAGCTATTGGGTAATTGATGTTGTATCGGACCATACACAACATGCTTCTCAAGCTAGAGCTTTGCAAGAGTTTTGGAAAACTTTAAGCGATGATAAGGAACCTAATAAATTATATTTAATGCAAAAGCTATTGGTAATTTTAACGTTTCCAGAGCAAGGGAATATTGTTCGCAATGGAAGTGCCTTACAAAATGCCATACAAGCACTTGATCCAGCATTATGCAGTCACATTAAACTAAACTTGATACAAGCTTTTCCTCAAGTAAGGGAAGCCCATACTTTGCAGATGCAGTTATCTGTTAAGACAGCAAGCTTTAAAGAATATTGGGGACATGTTTTCGATTTGATTACATTGATGGTTTTGTTAGATGCAAGCTTGCAATCCAGTTATTTATTTTCAAAAACAGAGTCTAGCCAAGAAGTGGCCCAGCGTGGTTCTTTAATAAGCTATGCAAGAATGTTACGCAGTATATCTGATTATTTTTATGGATTGGGTGTTGCAAACAATCATGACGTTATGGATGACGTGGCATTGATTAGCTCATTATTGCGTTCTAATGATTCTGATAATACTTTATACGCGCGGTTTGTTATGGATATAGATGCAATAGAAGCCTGCCCAGAGCAACGTATGAGACTGGTGTTTTTAGCGATACAGCATGCCTACAGCAAAATGGGTGACTATTTTGAGGAGTACCATGTTTTAGGCGATGGCTATCGCATGAGTCAAGAATTACGCCAAGCTATACAAGATCATCAGCAAGTTGTGAAATCTAAGCTAATAATCATGCAAGGCTCTAGCGCCTCGTCTATAACAGATTCCTTAAAAACATTTTGGTATCGTTGGGGTGCGCCAGCAGATAGAGTTAAACAATTACAGGACGAACATGATTTTTTAGGTAAATTATTGTTCGTTAATCAACAAGGTTGTTTAAACTTAAAAATACTTGTGCAAATTCAAAACGTATATCCAAATATATTTTTACTCTGCCATCAAAAAACAAAAGAATTATATGCGAGCGTTAAAGATGATTTGAGTGAAAAATTAATGCAAAGAGCAAAAGTGGCTTCTGCTTCACCTAAACTAACCATGCGTCCAGATCATCCGTTGATGAAGTCACTGCAACAGCAAAGTAAAGCACGACTTATACAAGCGCCTCCGTTACATAAGCAAACACCACCAAGCAGCCCATTTTTATCTTCTGCAAGAGCATCAATTTCAGATGAAGCTGAAGAAGATGACAGCACGACACTATATTTGCCTGTGAAAGACATCGAACAATTATATGGCACTCCTCCTGAGCAGCGTGCGCTACATCAACATTCACGTGATTGTGGGAATGCGCAAAAAAATTATCTTATTGATTGGATGAGCATAAATTTATCGCGTGGCACCTTACAGTTAAATAAATTAGAACAAGAAACTAGAGATTTGTGTTGTGTATATTGGAAATATAATACAAAAGATCATTTTAAAACTCATTCTAATGTCTATGCCACAGAACAACAAGTAATTGAATATGCCAAGGGTGAACTTGCATTATTAGCTGGGAGCGAAGGCGATGCACAAGCCCTTATTGCACGTCAACGTCATGATAATTTAACAAGCTCTTACAAACATTAAAAAAATATATTTATGACATTTAAAAACATCAGCCCTGAACATATTTTTGCAAAGTCAAAAGAATTGCAAGATAAAATTAATGAATACTATGATCGTGCTGTAGATGTATTACAAGGAATTAATCGATATGTAGCCGCTCAGAGTCCAAGTAATGCTAAAAAAATCCCAATCCCTCATTTGATGTTTTATCTTTATAACCGTGAGCTGAATGATTTACTGGCAGAATTAGCATTAAATTTTGATGAAATTATTGATTTAACACATTCGGCTATTCAAGAAGCATGGGGAAGCAGTGATTCTGAAAAATACTCTCCTGAAGTAAAAAATGCTGTTGTAAAAGGATTGGCTGATTTAGAAAAATTAAAAAACCTAAATAATGAATCAAATCCTATTGATGAAATTTTATCAGCAGATGGACAATTGCACGTAAGCGAAATGCAATGGCAAGCGCCCATTACGAATTTAATGGGACGTATTGATGAGATTTTATCAACGACAGAACAAGCTATTGCTGATGCTGAAAATCCAACCTCGAACATAAAGAGTAATACAGGCTTTCTTCAAGCATGGCAAAGCGTATTATCTCCCTTGCGGCAAGCTGGATTATTAAAGCGTGATTTTACGACAGATTTAGCGCGAGTTATACGTTTGCAAGTTAAACAAACCTATCAATCAATTGAGAAAGATACCAAATCAAAGGGACAACGTGAGTCTCAATATTGGGCAGAAGATGTGATGAATGCTTTAACAGTGCATATCATTAATGTTCGCGATGGTCGTGTTTTAGAAGATCAAGCACAAGCTTCATTTAATTCTTTAATAAAATTAGTATTAAATATAGCTAATTTAGCTTTAAAGCCTTTGATATGGCGTCAAAAAGAGTGGCTTGACCATATAACCCAACTACAAACAGATATATTAGCTTTAGACGTTAGTGAGGAAGTAAAAGCCGATTTAACTTTAGCCTTAAGACGAATAGAAAAAGGTGCATGTGTGGATAAGGCTGCTATACAAGCTTGTATTTCGCAGTTATATCAGAAAATTCATGATGCAGGTTGGTTCTCACCTTCGTTTGTTGATATTTGGTCTGATGCACGCAAACGATTATTACAAGTACAAAGGCATTTATTCCAAGCTATTAAAAAACGTGGAGATGATTTAGAACGCGTATTAATACAAATTTCCAACTCCCATGAGAAAGCATTTAATCAAAATTTATTTGTAGATATAATTGATGGCTCAGTAAAGCAATGGTTAATAACTAAACAAGAAGAACTTTGCAGTATTCTAAAAAGCAAAAAACCTGCATCGTTGTCAAGCCAAAGTATTGAAGACTGGGAGCTAAGATATCGACAATTTTGGTTACGATTTTCGCAGAGCCTTGATAAGCAATGTTTCAATACTTCCTGGAATCAACGACAAGCATTTGAGCAAGCCCGGCGAAATTCTGCAAAAGCGCGCGATGATTTAAGTTCCCCTGAGTGTGGTGAAATGCTATTTAGTTTTGGTGAAGTTGATAAGGTCGCCCTTTTAAATCTATTAGAATATATGTGGAATAAAACGTATAACTTTACAGTGATTGCACAAGATCCTGAACGTGACCGACTTTATAAAGTTTTGCATGGTCAATTGGCAGCTTCGCGTAGTACATTAGAAGTTGTGCATTATTTAAATGCTGCAATGTTAAGTATGCAAATGTCTCATTCCAAAGAAAGCTTGGCTTATCACATTTGGGGAAGGCCGTCACGTGGAGCAACGGTATTAGCTGAGGTTGTAGTTAAAGCACAAGAACTTGCCATATTACCAAAAAATGAATCGCTTGTTTTTTCAAATGTAATATTTTGTATTATGTCTACTATGCAGTCTTATTTCAGTTGGCTATTTTTTCGAAAACCAGAGCAACAAGCTGATGTGGCACGCATTTTAAATACTGTAGTGCGTGAGCGTGAAAAAATGATGCTTGCGAAAAATCAATACAGTCAAGATCAGGCTGAAAATGCGATCATGAAACAAATTAAAGGGCTGTATGAATCTTTAGAGGCTGATTATGCAAGTCGTCCATTAGTGCGCCTAACGCGGTTTTTAGGTGGAGATTGTCGTAACGACTATATAGACTCTTGGAAGCGTGTATATACTCGACTTAAAGATGAACATCAACTTAATGCATTTCATGTTGAAGCACGGCCTGAGATTCTTTTACGGCTTGAGATCAGCATCCTTAAAATAAAAAAAATATCTGGCATTAAAAACTTTTACCCAGGATTTACTGATGAACGTGATCGCGTTATTAGACTGCTTAATAGTTTAAAGAGAGTTATTCAAGAGCAAGGTTACGATTCAATATCAGTTGCTAATGAATTTAATCGTGTGCTAGTCGGCCTTGAAGATAGAGATCAATTTTTCTATTCAGATTTTAGCGTGATTTTTAAAGATTGTTATGATGATTTAAAATCTTGTGGACTTCTAGTATTTGTAGAGCCACGAACTTTGCTTGAAGAAGAAATGGGAAAAAGCATGAGTGATATTCGTGAGGAAGCTCAACGCTATAAACGTGCTGCCGCTATCATGACAGGCAGGGCGGAAGCAACATTCAAGAAAATAAAAAAATGAATTTTAGTAAACAACTTTTGCGTGATATTCAAACTATACGTAACAAGCGCCAACTCACATACCGCGAGTTGGCTAAGGAGTGTTTTGTGTCGTATGTAATATTATGGAAATTATTTGCAGGCAGAGTAAATAAAATATCATTACAAAATTTAGATCGGCTATGGAAATATCGCAAAAAATGGGAGAAGTATCTTGAAACAACTTATCAGTAGAAATTATTTACCTTTGTTATGCATGTGTTTGTGCTTATGCATTATACCAGATGCTTTCGCCAGTACTGGCGGTGGAGGTCTTTCGGATTTGGTTGATGATCTGAAAGAAATGTTAGATACATGGGTTGCGCAAGGCGTAATCCTATGTGCATTTGGTTTTGCACTGTTTCGTTGTGTTACCAAATTTGATTTTATGTCTATTGGTGGCGCATTACTACTTGCCCTAGTAATTGCTTATGGCCCTGATTTTCTCCTATCTCTGACTGGGGCAACCATTTGAAGCCTGTTTATGTTCCAAAATACTTAGACGAGCCGCCCAAATTTTTGTTGTGGACATATCCGCAGTTTGTTTGTTTATGTACACCATTTTTATTGGGACTAATGATGAAACAAATGCTATGGGGGTTGGTTGTTTCAGTAATGCTTGTATGGATTCTAAGACAATGCAAACAAATATTTAAAGACGTAAATGTAATGAGTTTATTGTATTGGTATTTGCCACAGCAGAAAATTTTTCAAAGTTTGCCACCTTCGTATATTAGGGAGTATTTAGGATGATTAAAGGTCAATACGATTCGGTTTTAATGCAATTATTACAAGCTCGCAATCGGCTGGTAGTGATATTAAGTGGGGTTATCGTTGTTCTTTTTATATTGTTATTGATTTTGATACCGCTTTCTCAAAAACGTGAGCAGATCGTAGTGCTGCCTGATGTGGTAACTGAACCTTTTACTATCAGTGCAAAAAAAGTCTCTGCCAGCTATTTAAGGCAGATGGGAGATTATTACACACGTTTAGTTTATAGCGTCACACCTGAATCCGTTGATGCACAAATAGATACTTTATTATTTCATGTGCCACCGCAGTATACAAATGAAATGAAGCTAGAACTAGTTGATTATGCAGATGCAGTAAAACAAAAAAACCTGATGAGTTCATTTTATCCTATTGAGTTTGCAGTCAATGAAGACAAGCTTTTATTGGATGTTGTCGGCGAATTTATTGTGTTCTGGGGAGATGAGCAGGTTGTTTCTAAGAAAACCTTACAAGTACAGTTTCTGTACCAACAAGGTAGATTGTGGGTGCAATCTATCACTATAGGGGATATTGCATGAATAAATTATTAACAGTAGGTTGTTTAACGTTATCACTTTCAGTGTTTGCACAAGACTTTGTAGTTAAAGATGGACAAACTATTGATGCATTAATTTCTAGTGAAAATCTTAATAGGATTTATTTAAAAGATGATCGCATTGAAAGTATTAAAGCATTAGAAGGTCAATTTCAGAGTCAGCATGATGCACAAACAGGGGAGTTGTATTTAAAACCGAATCTAGCTTATCAAGAAAAACCAATAAATTTATTTATCACTAGTGAGCAGGGGTTTTCATACGCATTAACATTGAAGCCTGGAAGTAAAACACCTCAAACCATCATGTTGGATAATCTACAAGCATATTCAATCGATGAAAAAATAAATGCACAAAATGAAATCCATGCATTACTCAACCAGATGTATATGGGCATCGGTAATGATGAATTTGTGCGCCAAGTCATCGATGTTGAAGGTAAATCTATTATTCGCGATGAAATTGCAATCTCACACCAAACAAACTTCTGGGGACAAGATTATGTCGGAGAAGTACTGCTTGTCACTAATGATTCAGATAAAACAATAACCTTACATGAGGAAGATGTTGCGGATAATAACACAATCGCGCTCGTCTTATTATCACATGAATTAGAACCCGAACAATACACAGTAGCTTATAGAGTAAAACGTCATGCTTAAAACAGAATTAAAGAAATTTTGGAATGCTTTACCTGCACAGAAGAGAAAGGCAAAGTTGATTGCAGGTTTATTAGCTTTGTTAGTGATTGGCATTATGCTGTCTGGTAAAGACTCCTCACTTGATACAGATAATGACAATTCTCAAATGCCTAATGTGAGCACTGTAAATGAAGCCATTGATATTCAAGATGCGTGGTTGTATCGCTCGCAATCTCGACTTGAGGAACAAGATCAATTATTAACACAATTGCAGATTGAACTTGAACAGATGCAGGCGGAAAAAGACATACATGAAGAAGTGGATGAATTAGAAGATTTAAAATCACAACTACAAAGCTTATCAGAACAAGTTTTACAACAGCAACTGTCAGAGCAGGTATCTTTGCCTGATTTTGATGCAGGTTTAGCTAATGTTCCGTTAGCACCTATTGAACCTAAAATTATGAGTCAATCTTTTGTATTGGAAAAAAGCAGCTTAGCTACGAAAGCAGATGATTATATTCCTCTGGGTAGTTTCGCCGAGGCAATTCTATTAAATGGGTTAGATGCATCAACAGCAACTAGCGCATCAAGTAATCCGCTACCTATACTTATGCGTTTAACAAGTGATGCAGTATTACCAAGGCAATTTAAAGGTCAAATGAAAACCTGTCATGTAGTAGCAGGTGCATATGGGGAATTATCTACTACGCGAGTAATGATGCGTCTTGAGACTATCACTTGCACAGATATGCAAGGTGGAATTTTTGAATCACATATTGAAGGCTACGTCACAGGTGATGATGGCCGAGTAGGAGTGTTAGGAACACTTCGTGACGATACAGGCCCGCTGCTTACAAAGAGTTTTGCGGCGGGCGTGTTGGGTGGAATGGGGCAAGGGATTGCCGATTCCACAGGGACAAGTTCGACTTCAGCATTGGGAACTGTCACCACATATAACACTAATGAAATTTTTAAAATGGGTTTAGGTGAAGGTGCAAGCAGTGCACTTGATAGACTCGCGCAATATTATATTGAACGCGCTGAGCAAATTTATCCAGTGATTCAAGTAGCCCCAGGTCGCAAAATCACATTAGTAATTAGTGGTTCAAAAGGATTAATTCGCACAAATAATACATTAAAAGAGGTGGTGGAATGAGAATAATACAACTAATAGGAATGGGATTATGCACTTGTTTATTAAGTGCTTGTAGTACGACAAAACCTGCTTGTGCTGTTGGTCAAGGTTTGGGTTGTCAGTCGGTTATGGATGTGAATCAAGAAATTAATCAAGGTTATGGTAGTGATGCACAAATTGCATTATCGAGCAAAGCTGAAAAATTAACTTTAGCACCTGTAAGCACTTATGATGATGTTACTCCTCAAAGGACAGAAGAGCGGTGGGTAAAAGTTTGGGTGCCTGCTCGTATTGACGACGCTGATAATTATCATCCGTCTACGGAATATTACACAGTCATTAAAGCTGCGCAGTGGCAGGAGCCGTATATTGATTAACTTACAGACGCAAATTAAAAATATTCAAACATTTTTAAAAGATAGTTTTAAGGACAATTTAGCAGTAGATGTGCGTACGCGATCACTCTCTATTGCTAAACAAAATGCATATTTTCATGAACATGCCGTTGCTGATTTATTACCTTATGAAGTCTATGATCCAGAAACTCAAATTTATCATAATCAAAATAATTTAGGGATATTAATAGAAGCATGTCCTTTAATAGGCTTAGATGATGAAGCCGTCTTGATGCTTACAGCATTTTTACAAGAAAAATTACCGCAAGGAGCAATTTTACAAATATTGTTAATCGCAAGTCCTGATATTGAAGGTCTATCCAATGCCTTGCAAGCAAATCGGGCGAAGCGCGGCGGAATATTTGAAACGTTGGCTAAAAAGCGTTGTGAATTTTTAAAACAGGGTACGCAAAAAACAGTATTAAAATCTGAAGATTTTTTAATTCGAGATTTTAAATTGATTTTCTCTTTGAGCATGGATAAGAATGATGAAGTAGTCCTGCTCAAACTCAAAAAAGAATGGTTGTTATTATTAAGGTCTCTGAAATTGGCGCATCAGTTACTGCTGCCTGATGGATTCATTCGCTTAACGCAAAAATTAATAAACCCTTATACAAAATCACATCATTCTTTACCTTATTATGATGAGAACAATTTATTAGCAGCACAGGTTGCACCAACTGATACAAGTCTTTCGCTAACGTCAAATGAACTTAGTATCAATGAGGGGGAGTGTTTGGCACGTGTGTATAGAGCCACTGAGTATCCTCAACAATGGGTTGCATTAGCCATGAATGATTTAATTGGTGATCCATTGCGAGCTAATCTACGTTTAGGCAATCCTTTTGTTTTATCGATGGTGATTTATGCAAGTAATAGTGAAATAGAAAAAACGCGTTTGCAAACCCTTAATCTGCGCTCTTCTCAAAAGGCGGCAAGTAAATTATCAAATCTTATCCCGAATTTAAAAGCAATTGATCAAGATTTAAAGAAAGTTGTTCACGCACTGGATGAAGGTGATAAATTACTAAAAGTTTCATTTCATGCATGTGTATATGGCGATATGAATACTATTGATAAAGGATCTGCACAATTAGAGTCTTTGCTGTCAACAAAGAAATTTAAATTTTCTCCATGTCGTTATACGCAGCTTCCTGCTTTTTTAAGCTTACTTCCGATGATAGTGCACGCCGGTTGGATTGATGCTGTTCAACGTTTTGGTTGGTTTAAAACACAACTTGCAAGTACTTTAGTGCATTTTATGCCGCTTACGGCTGAAAGCAAGGGAATGGGTTCAGCAAGCATCCCAATTTTAGGTCGTCGCGGACAACTTGCTTTTTACGATGCATTTGTGAATGCGCAAGGAAATTATAATGCGATAACCGTAGGTGTATCCGGTAGTGGTAAGTCAAATTTCAATCAGGAGAAAATTTTAGCACGTGTAGGTTCTGGTGGTCGGGCGTATATTATTGATGTGGGTGGCAGCTATGAAAAAGATGCATTGTTATTAGAAGACATAGGCGCACAATATATCCAATTTACGCCCGATGCCAAAATTAGTTTAAATCCTTTTACGCAGATTGACCCCAACGAAATGAGGCAAAGTCCTGATACTTATTTGTCTTTGCTTAAACCATTGATTGCTCAAATGGCATCCCCATCAAGACCATTACCAGATTTACAGCTTTCTTTTTTGGAACAAGCAATTTTAGCAATTTGGTCAAAATTTGAACAAAACAGCACTATTACTCACATTGCAGAGTATTTAAATGCACATAATGACCCTAGAGCCAGAGATTTAGGTCAAATGCTATTGCCTTATACAGACAAGGGCGCTTACGGCCACTATTTTAAAGGCCCATGTACATTAAATTTTTCTAGCCCGCTAATATGCTTTGAATTAGAGGGATTAAAAAGTAAAAAGGATTTACAGTCTGTAGTACTTATGTTGCTGATATATCAAATCACTCAAGCGATGTATCTCGGTGATCGCAAAACCCAGATTACTTGTCTGATCGATGAAGCAGATGGCTTATTAAAAGGTGCACAAGGTGCAGAATTTATTGGTGTGGGTTGTCGTCGCGCACGTAAATACAATGGCAGTATAAATCTCTCCACGCACAGTGTAGATGATCTGTTTCAAAATCCTGTAGCTGAAGCAGCTTTTGATAATTCAGATTTCTTGGAAATTCTCAGACAAAAGCCCAGCAATGTGCAAAAACTTATTCAGTCCGGTCGTTTACCGTTAAATCCTTTACAACAACAAATGCTAAAAACACTAGTTACGCAATTGGGCGAATATGCGGAAATTATTATCATTGGCCCAGAGTTTTTTTTAATAGGAAAATTAATTTGGGATCCATTTCATGGCGAGCTTTATTCGTCTACAGCAGCAGATGTGGTTGCGATAAAAGAGCGGATGATACAAGGCTTGAGTTTAGAAGCAGCAATAGAAGAGCGTGTAAGGAAAAAACATGACACAAAACTCTTGGTATAAAGGGCAATTTACATGGTGGCAATGTGTGTTAGTGATGTTTTTTATGTTATTGATATATCATTTTGTACAACCTAAAGTCCCTAAATTAGGAATGGTAAATATTCAAGAAATTAGTCAAGATTTTTTAGAATTTTTAGCTGCGCAAACGATGGCGAAAGAAGAACAAACATATTACATTGAAACATTTGGTCATGCATTAGATGCAGAGTTAACACGTTTATCGAAAGAAGTTGTGTTATTTGAATCTCACCAAGTTGTGACACCTTTGCCGGATTACACAGAAGAGCTAAAACAAGCCATTTCACAGGCATTACCCAAGCTTAAATGAAATTTTATCAAATTCTCATAAGCCTCGGCATGATTTTGCTAATAGGTGTGCTTGCTATTACACATCAATATATCGGGTTTGGATTTAATACAAGTGAAAGTTTAAAACATCATGTTTTCTTTTTACAAAAAAACAAATTACCAAGTCAAGATGATTTTGTAGTCTTTAAAAAAGAAACTGAAAATATATTACCTGATGATACCCGATTTATTAAGCAGGTTGCAGGTGTTGCAGGGGACACTATTACTCATCGGAATGGGAAAGTTTTAATCAATAATCATGAGCTTGGTGAAATAAAGCAGCGCACAAAAACAGGAAAACTATTGTGGCCTGGGTATACAGGTAAAATTCCAGAAGGATTTTATTTTGTTTACACGCCACATCCTCGTAGTTTTGATTCACGTTATTCACAAATGGGGTTGATTCATGAAAGTGAGATTATCGCTCGCGCTTATCCTGTGTTTTAGTTCGAGCTATGCAAAAGATTTAGGTCAGCATGGCACAGTCTATCCAGTGATTGAAAATAATTTATTAGATCTAATGGTCGAGAGAGTTGATCATATGCAAAAAACAGGAGAATTAAGGATGAGGCAAAATGAAATGATATCTGGGATTGAAAAGCAAATAAACGAGCCATCTCCTGTGCTGGGATTAAGTCCTAGCGAAATGGATCGAGTTTCATATATTGAACTTGGCACCATATTAGAAAAACCCATTCTAGATAAAAATGGAAAAATATTAATTGCTAAAGGCACGCGCATTAATCCACTTGATTTGATTGATTTTACTTCATCGCTTTATTTCATTGATGGTAATGATGACAAACAAATTGAATGGGCCCTAAATGAAGGTGGTATAAATGCCATTATTCTGCTGGTGGATGGTTCAGTACTGGATTTAATGAAAAAATATGATGCTAAATTTTATTTTGATCAAGAGGGTGTTTTAGTTAAAAAATTAGGAATTAAGCAAATACCTGCCAAAGTTGAGCCTTTCGGGAATATGTTAAAAGTCCATGAAGTTAATATTTAACAGTTTATTATTATGCTTGTGTATGGTTACATTATCTGCGCAAGCAAATTGTGTAGGTCGTATGCTTAATCCTGTCACTGATATTTGTTGGTCATGCTTGTTTCCAATAACTATCGGTAACACAACTATTGGAGAAGGTTTAGATACTTCAAATCCATCAGCTACATGTAAATGTCCTGATGGTCTTTTCCCACGCTTTGGAATTCAATTAGGGTTTTGGGAGCCAGTGAGATTGATTGATGTAACACGTACGCCATTTTGTTTTGTAAGTCTTGGTGGTTTACAGCTTTCAGAAGGCGTGCAGACAGGTACGCAGAAACCGAATCTAGGACAAGCGCGTAAAAGTGCTTATCATGTACACGTATATCATGTGCCAATTTTAGCATGGCTTAATCTTGGCTTTGATGATTGCTTGGAGTCTGGACCTGCTTCATTGTTATATGCAAGTGAATTAGATCCGACTTGGCTTAATGATGAATTGTCTTTTGTTTTTAATCCTGAAGCCATAGCAGTAGGTAATCCAGTTTCACAAGCAGCGTGTGCAACAGATTGCACTGCTGCAAGTACAGCATTTCCCTTAGATGATTTATATTGGTGTGCTGGTTGCCAAGGTTCTATGTTTCCGGTGACTGGTCATATCAGTAATCACGTAAGCAATGTGCAAGCTTCACTTTTAATCACTCAACGTGGTGCATTTCGTATGCACAGACAGGGTAATAATATGCCAGGCACTATGGGTGAGCCTGCTATGTGCGGTTATTATCACATGCCCACTATGAAAAAATCACAATATAAAACACAAATGACATATCCAATGGTTCCAACGGATGGAAGCACCTTTGCTTGTAATCCAATGGGCAGGAGTTCCGTGCTATGGGAATCACTCGTATCTTACCCAGTAGAAGGAGAAGACTTTGCTTACCTATTGTGGCGCAAACGTAATTGTTGCGCGAGCTAGTATGTTGCTATTCATTTTGATATCTGTAAATGCATATGCTTTGGATAATAGTGAATTAACAAATTTAGCAAAATCTGCTATTGAACATTCACAACAGTATCAAAAACAATTGCAAAACCATGCAAATGGCATGAATGAAATTCAAAAGCGTTTGTTAAATACACAGCATCAGCAACCAAAGTTATTTATTGCTGTAAGTTTTTCCATGCCTGAAAAATTGATTTTGGATTATATGCAACAAGCCAGTCAATATAACGCATGGGTAGTGGTACAAGGATTTCAAAATAATGAAATGCCTGTAATGATGAGGACTTTAGCAGAGTGGGACCAGAAAGTTGATATTTCACGTTTATTGATTGACCCTAACATTTTTAAACAATATCAAATTACTGAGGTTCCAAGTTTGATTTTAACGACAGATCAATATCCCTGTGATAGTCAAAAATGTATCGCAGAAAGTTTTGATAAAATCAACGGTAGTGTTCGATTTGATCATGCTTTAAAAATAATGTCTGAACGTGGTGATTTGCATTCTGAGGCGCAAGCATGGAAAGTAAAACAATGAAAGAGTCAATACGTGCAACATTCTTTGGAATCCTTGCGATGATAGTGTTTCTTTTTAGTCATACATTATTAGCTCAAACAAAATTTTATGAAGACCGAAGTCAAGGCTGGCATTGGTACGAAAAACTGATTCAGTTTGAGCAACCATTAGATAAAGAAAATGCATCGAAGGTGACTTCTGAGCAAGCATTAGATGAATTAAATACTTTACAGAAAGAATTGGAAGGTGCTAAAGCTTTAGCTGTCATGTACCCTACAACTCAGCATATCGAAGAATATGTTCGATTACATAATACTGTGCTTCAGAAGGCAAGTTTATTTTCAAGCCAATGGCAGCAGGTAATCTGGCAAACGCCGGAGCTTGATTTTTCAATCGATAAACCAACGGATAATTCAGCCAGACATTTATATTACGATTTAGAAAAAACAATTGATAAACAAAGTATACAATCATTAGTTAATGAATATGGTCTCTTTTTCTTTTTTAGAAGTTCTTGCCCTTATTGTCATGAGTTTGCTCCGATATTAAAAAACCTAGAAGTTCAATATGGCATCACCGTAATGGCTATTTCATTAGATGGAGGTACCTTACCTCAATACATGAATGCTGTAAGTGATAATGGTCTTGCGCAACAACTAGGTGTTGAAGTAGTCCCCGCATTATATGCATTACATCCACAATCTCAGCAGGTGATTCCGCTTAGTTTTGGACTGGTCAGCGAAGCGGAATTAATACGACGTATCAGCACGCTAGCGACAGCACAAGGAAGAGTCCAATGAAGCGTTTTATTTTATTAGCATGTGCAAGTATCTCATTATCTGCTCAAGCGGATATCAGCGATGACATGACAAATTTTTTTAATGATATGGGCTTTCAAAGCAATACTACAGGTGCCGGAGCCTATCAAGGGCAAACGGCAGGTCTTTATACGGGCGGGCAATTATTTGCACGTCAAGAAGTACGACAAATGAATTTAGGCTCAATTCAATTCCCTAGTTATCGCGGCGGTTGTGGTGGTATTGATATGTTTATGGGGGGCTTTAGTTTTATCAATTCCGATGAATTAGTAAATATGTTCGAAGCCATAGGTAATAACGCGTTAGGTTTTACTTGGTTGCTTGCCATGGATACACTTTCGCCTTCGATTAACAATGCTACCCAAACAATGCAAAATTTAGCAAATGAAGTGAATGGTTTTAATATTAATTCCTGTGAATCCGCGGCGAGCCTCGTTGGCGGTGTTTGGCCAAAAACTGACGAGGCTCAAAAACAAGTTTGTGCCAACATTGCTGCAAGCAGTGGTAAATATTCAGATTGGGCAGCAGCACGGCAAGCGTGTGGCGCAGAAGGTGAGCGTGCTCAAATCTTGCAAGATCATTTAAATGGGGAATATAAAGAATTGATTTTGCATGACACAAATTTAGCTTGGCAAGCAATTCAAAGAAATGATTTCTTAAGACAAGATTCACAACTTGCTGAACTTTTTATGTCTATGACAGGCACAATTATTATTAACGTTCCACAAAATGATCATACGGCACCTAACTATCAGTATTTTTACCCGATGATTGAACGTAGTGGGGTGATTTCAGCTTTACTTTATGGTGGTGATGCTACCTTATATCAATGTCAAGATCGTGAAGCTTGCTTAAATGTTAATGAAAACACTGTTGCAATTGCAGAAAGCAGTGGTTTTGTGCAACAGGTTGAAGCAATACTTGATGAAATAACACAGAAAATTATTATAGATACAGAATTAACGGATGCAGAAATTTCATTTTTGGGAAGTACGAGTTTACCTATTTATAAAATGTTGAATGTTGAGGCGGCGTATTCAACTGCGGGAAGCTTATTAAATCTACATAGTTATGCGGAAATGATCGCTCTGGACATTCTTTATCAATATCTAAACGAAACTTTAGAGGTGATGCTTGCAAGTAGCCAATATTTACATATGAGCGATGAGCTGGTTCAGCCTTATAAAGAAGGCATTCGTGAAGCTAAACAAAGTCTTTATCAAATGCAAAGTTCTAGTCAATCCCACGTGATGGAATCGATCGATCTAATTCAACGCACGAAAGCATTAGAGCAAGAATTGGCAGGAAAATTGTCATCGCATTTGATTCTAGTGCTTGGTTGGGGACATGGGGTACGCTAATGAGTTATGAACTGATCACTTATGGCGCAGGCGACAAATTTTGGGAATTCTTTAATGGTCTTGCTGCTGTTGTTGGGGATAGTAGTTATATTAGCATTGTTCAAATTGCAGTAATTTTTGCATTTGCAATGGGGATCTTTCAAGCTGCATTTAATATTCAATTGCGCCCGATTTTACATTGGTTTTTCGCATTCTTTTTAACATTTAACATCATGTTAGTACCCAAAGTGGATTTACTTATTACTGACCGTGCTATGAACGATAGACAATATGTTGTTGCAAATACGCCATTCGGTATGGCTTTATTTGTTGATACTTTTAGTAAAATTGGTGATAAATTAACCACATTAACTGAAACTGTTTTTACATTACCCGACGATTTAAAGTATCATCAATCTGGTACCTTAATGGCGGCAAGTTTGATAGAAACTGCAAGCCGATTTCAAGTGACCAGTACGCACATGGCGAAAAACTTAGATAGTTTTATGCAGCAATGTGTGCAGTACGACATTTTGCTAAATAAATATACATTAGATGATGTTTTTAACGAAGGAAATTTATGGCAATTTTTTAAAGAAACAGCATCACCTGCAAGAGCGTTTTTATATAACGAAGAAATAGTTACTTGTAAAAATGGTGCTGAAAAATTAAGCGATGATTGGACTGCTGAAATAGAACGTGCTGAGCTAATTTATGGACAACGTTTTTTTGGTGATACATTAGATCCAAAAGCATCATTGCTAAAATATTTACCTGTCAGTTATCAATATATGGGAAATCTTTCAAGTACTGCTGCCGATATTATGCAGCAAAATATGATTATAAATGCCTTTCATGATGCTGTTTTAAGTCAAGGCTCGCAAAGCGGAGCGTCAGCAGCAGTAGAAAGTTATGCATCTGCACGTGCATTGCAACAGCAACGAGCGGCATACGGAATCAGTGGTAGATTAGCGACACATACGCTACCTTTGCTAAAAAGTGTTATTGAAGTTTTGGTATACGGATGTTTTCTACTTGTGATCCCAATCATGCTATTACCCAATAGCTGGTCGATTATTAAAAATTATATTTTAACATTATTTTGGATCCAATCATGGGGGCCATTATACGCAGTCCTAAATTTATTTTTAAATTTAGAAACTAGGCGATCACTAATAGGATTAATCGAATCACCAGTATTTGAACTCTCTGCGATCACAATCGCTAATCTATCAGGGGTTGAACAAGTAGCAAGTGATCGTGCTTTAATGGCAGCTTATTTGTCGATGTTTATCCCAGTAATTTCATTTAGTTTAATTATGACAGGCAAAGCCTATTTTCCACTTCTTGCTACACAAATTGCTGGCGCTACCCAATCGGCTGTCAATACAGGTGCAGAAGAATCAACAAGCGGCAACTACAATTTAGGTAATTTATCTCTTTATAATGATAATGCTTACAATGCTTCTGCATTCCATACTAATAGAAATTTATCATATGGTGCAGGAATGTTATCATTGCAAACATCTCAAGGAGGGCAACAGGTTTTAAGCCCTGATTCTGAAATGTTAATTGATAATACACAGTCAATTTCAAAATTAAATACAAGTATGAATCTTGGTCATCGTATTAGTGATTCATTGTCACAAAGTTATGAAGAAACGCAAACATATGCACAAAATCAAATGGCGAATGCTTATAAATCCATGACACAGGCAGCGCATCAAGCGTATGAAATTGGTGAATCTCATGCAAGAATTCAGCAGCAAGATGCAACGTGGAGTAGGAGCGAATCTAGTAGTATCAATCAATCCGCAATCGATTTTAAAAACCAAACTGATTCACTAATGGAGTCTAATAATTGGAGCAGAGAAGATGCTTTGAGTGCGCAAGCAGGGTTATCACTTGGAATGAATGCTGGTGTTTTAAAGGCAAGCGGTGGTGGAAATTTAAATATCTCAACAGCCGAGCGCGATAATTGGGATACCGCCAATCAAAGTGTTGAGCAACAAACAGTACAAAATCAAATAGAAAGCGCTTTACGAACTGATCATACGGGTAGTGAGCGACACACAGGTGAAACATCCAGCCGTAGCAATGAAAGTGAACGTACAAGCTTTGATGATGCAATGGGTTATCGGGATGAGGCTTCTAGCAGCTTTTCAAAAGCACAAAATATCCGTGAGGCTATGACAACGGTTGAAGAAGACTCAGCATCACTTAATAGCCGCGCTGATCAGCTAGTTGTTGAAGCCATTTCCAAAGAAATTAATTATGATACCGGTAAAGCTTATACAACCGCAGATATAGCCGAAATTGATGCGCGCGATCCGCAACGCATGAAAGCTTTAACAGAGAAAGTTGTCAAAAATTTGGCAGATGCGTTTATAAAAAATCCTGACACCAATAAAGCATCTTTGGAGAAAGAATATGGCAAAAACAAAGATAATTTAAGTCAAACAGCGCAGAAACAAGCTAAAAACCAGCAGCAAGATAAAAAAGAGCAACTTTCCAATGAAAAAGGACTTGAAAACCTTGATAATAACCCGTTAAGCTATAAGCCAACAGATGTTGCTAAAATACAATTAAAAGATGTCAACGATAGAATCAAAGACGAAGAGGGTGACATTTCCTCAAATCGTGAGCAGCAAAGAGAGAAAATCAGGGAAATTAGCCAGCGTTATCGTTATAAGGCAGATGATACAGAATTGTAACCATATGGGGGAAATCATAATGATAAATTCCAAGCCTAAACAAAAGAAGGTACTGTCCGAAAAGGGTATGGTAGATTTGATTATTGCTAGTGTTCATAATAAAATTTTTCCGACCATTCTTGTTTTAATCTTTGTAGTATTTATGTGTACTATGTGGTTACATGCGCCCGCAAGCCTTTTAGTAAGGGTAGCGCTTATTGTATGTTCGATTCCTGCTTTTGTGCTTTTTGCACTGAAGGTGTATGGCATATCTGATGCAGCGCCAAATATGTATGAGTTTTATAAACGTTTTAAGCAAGAGCATTCGGCTGAAAGTTCAAATAAAATCATTACACCTGAGGAGCTGAAGGATTAATATGAGTTCTGTAGTATTGGAATTGCAAAATGATTGTTTGGCTAAAGATAAGTCCTTAATAGATATACTCCATAAAGCATTTTTGGTTGCTCAAAAACTGGATTTACACGAATTTAAAGTTTGGATCAATCAGGAACTAGATGGGTATCCAAAGGGTTCTCAGATACCAAATTATCGTGAAACAATTTGTGAGTTAAAAGCAAAAAACCCTTATCGAGGTTGGATCCCTTATTATATTACAGACAAAGAATTTGATGATATGGTGCGAAAAATTCGAATACCCACACCCATTTCTGAGATAGAGCAATTAAGCCGGTGTGATCCTGAAGCGGGCAATTTGATTATCCCTTTATCAGGAGAAGGGATTGCAATACTACAAAAACTTGGGAACTGTAGTTTTGACATTTGTCAGTTTGTATCTGTTACAGTGATGAATAAAATTTGCAACTCAGTTAAAAAAATAATTTTAGAGTGGACAATCGATTTGGAGAAGCAGGGTATTTTAGGTGAAGGTTTGTTATTTACTCCCGAGGAGAAAGTGAAAGCAATGAATCAAACAATAAACATTGGAGGAAATTTTCAAGGTGTTTTAGGTTCTGTTCAAGATAGCAATATGAATCAACATTTAAATCTATCTATAACGAAAGGTAATCAAACAGAATTGATACAAACACTTATACAGTATGGTATTGAGGATGCAGATATTAGCAAGCTTATCGAAGCAATAGAACAGGATTCAATATCTAATGGCAAAAAAAATCAAGGGCAATTTGGTCCGAAGGTCAGTAGCTGGATAGAAACAATGATAGCTAAAGCTGTTGAGGGAGTTTGGAATGTCCCGCTTAACGTGGGAACTAATTTGCTGACTTTGGCTCTATCTCGATACTTTGGGCTATAGTCTTCTCGTAAGATATCCATTAGAACTGTATTACGTTCTTTATTAGTAATAGTGAGCGTCTTTAAAAATTGATAAAACTAGAAATATTTCGTAATGTACTAAAAAATTATGCTGATCGCATTCTTCAATGGACAAGCAGCTTTTGGGAAATAGTAATAATCATAGGTATAGTCACCCTTTGTTTAGGATGGCTAAAAGAAGAACTACCTAGTGGAAATTGGGGTGATGTTGTAACAGCTATGGCATTTATTTTCGCTATCTTTATATGGTATGTTGAACGAAGATATCAAAGATCTGAATTTTATTTAAATCAAATTAAAGAATATTTTAAAGAAGTTAAATTAACACTAGAACAACAGAATGATCGACGAAATATTAATAACGTAAAGTGGCATAAGTTTATAGAGTGTTTAAAAGTTACTGATAAATTAAAAACTGAATTAACAATAAAAAGGCATAAGGACATTTATCGGGCGGATCTTTTAACTATTCTTGGATATGATTTCATCAACTCGATAGAAAAATTTGCTAATTTCAAAGTGTTTTACGGAAGAGACCTTGAATCACTACCTAGAGAAGATTATAAAAATACATATAAATTATATGAATCGACTAGCACAGACCTAAATAATATTAAAAGAGTTAATCCTAATGATCTTAAATTTCTAGTTATTTTTATTGATGATCTAAGTGTTATTTACGGTCAAAATAAAAATATAATTGCACAAGATAAGTTTGATATTTTTCAAGAAATTACACTGTTAAAATACGATAAACCTAGTCCTGCTTTTCATACAAAAGTACTTCGGGATTATATAAAAGATTTTGAATTAAATGAATCCGCCAGATTCGAAAAAAATGCAAATGATTAGTCTTGGTACAAAGAACAAACATTGTATAAGATATTTGCGTGTTATCGCAGTCATCAATATTATACTAATTCTTTAAGAGCAACAAGGTCGCGGTGGCTCATATACTATTAATTAGTTGGTTCTTGCAGCTAACTCTAATTCATAAGGCCAATCTTGCTGACCATTTATAGCCTTTTTTTCGGGGCTAGATCAGTATGTATAATATTTTAGCACCTAATGAGTATTATAAAATAAGTTTGTAATATAGTGCTTAGTATCGGGAGAAAAATGAGCGGATATAAACCCCGCTCATTTTTAATAAGAGACAGGACCAAGTCTACTTCAATCGAGCTTCAATCTGCACCATTATTTCTGCTGTCAACGGCTTCTGATAAACCCAATTAGCCCCAGCAGCAAAACATTCTTCTTTTTGAGCTGAGTCCATAAAAGCAGCGCAAATAGCGATAGGGCAACGTGGATACAAATACTTGTATTCATATTTACGTATTAATTGTGCGACTTCACTGCCAGATAGATCAGGTAAACCAAAATCTAGTAGAATGAAATCATAATCATAGTGTTTGTATAGTGTCATAGCTTCATAGCCTGTATCTGTCACATTCACTTCAAACCCACGTTTTTTAAATATACGAGACATGGCTTTCTGCACTAGTGGATTATCTTCAACAATTAATACCCTTTTTGCGTTATCACCCAATTTTGTTTTTGCATGATTATCCATGAGGAGCGCCTTATATTAAAATTTAAATTTGCGCGGCGCTCCTCACTAATCCACCACTCCCCATCACAGCTTACCAAATGCTCCCAATACCTTAATAAAAGTTTCACAGCAGCAATAGCTGTGCACAAAACAGATATCTCCACGGAATATCTATTAGCTTTCAAACTAATTAAAAGAATTGAGAATCCATTTGTTGGGCAGTGATGGCGAGAACGTCGCCTATATTGTAAGATATAGTCAGCCATTGAATAGTATCCTTATATACTTTCGGTGGTTAGTGGGCGTAAGGTGTTCAAGCACCGAGCGTCCACGCTTCTTATTTCATACCATTTTTAAGAATAAATCAAGTTTTCGTTAATTTATACGTCATCTTTTCCAAATAATATTGTTTTGATGACTCATAGGAAGTGTTAATAGTTTTATCCGCAGTATGTAGCAGGGTATAAAGGCATCAATATTCGCGGATTACATTGTTTATATGGAATGAAAAGCGCTCACTATCTCCTCAGCTCTTTTTTTAAATGATAGATACTTTGCCTAATAATTTGATCGCGTCACTCTAGCGCGCGCTCTAGGGTAAACGCTAAACGATATCAACCGGTGGAAGGGTTAATATGTCTGACCATAGTTTACCGCATTGATTAAGAAGAATAAACTGAAAACTAATGCTTGGAAGTTACTTGAAATTTAGCTATTTTCTTAAATTATCTCATTTGGCCAGTCAAAAATTGACCAATAACCCTTGTGGCTATCTTTGATAGGTTAAAACATATGATGATTTAAAGCCGCCGAAGCAAATCTTAAGCAGCATATACGCAATCGAACTAATATTGATTTATTAGTTAACTACCATGTGGTATTATAAAGCTTGCTAGAGGCTTAAAGTTAGAATATAAACTAACTAGTTTAACTAGCTACTGAATTAAGGTATTATATATAAACTAAAAATTATAATTAGAGAGATTGAGACTTATTATGCCGAAGAATTCCACTCTTCCAGACGTAGAGTCCGCGACACAGTCCAGCGCTACAACTCAACCGCTTTTGAGTGGGAATTTCTATGGCACAACTACCTCGTCACAACTAGTACAGTTTGCACATCCAGCGCCTGATTTACCTGTCTTAAATCAACTAACCTTGAATGCAAAAGAGTTTCTCTCGCAAGTTACTTTAAAGCCAGAAGAAACGGCCATAATTGGTGCCCAACATATTTTAGAGACAACAGCTACTCTTTTAGGAAAATTTAGAGAATTAGGTTTTGAAATATATATAACCGGAAAGTGCTATTCAACATGCCCATCTGTTTTAAAGACCATGGAAAATCTAGGCATCCATGTTTGGCCGGGAAGCAAACCAAAAAAACTTGGAGAATATCAAGCGGCTTGTGAAAAAGATATCATGACCGTATTAAATGCTGTTGAACAAAATAGAAAGATAAAAAATATTATTGTATTAGATGATGGTGGACGCTTTTATGAAAAAATACCACCGCATTTTTATATGCGCTATTTAATTGGTGGAGTTGAACAAACTCGCGCTGGATTTTATAGCCATAATGTGGCAGCCCTACCGAATATACCTATTGTCAATGTAGCGCAAAGCGCTGCCAAAGTAATGTTTGAATCGCCTTTTATTGCCAATGCAGCGGTTGAGCAAATTGTAAAAGTAACTGGGCAATTACAAAATAAAATTAGTTACGTAATGGGGATTATAGGCTTTGGTGCTATTGGTCGTGCCTTAGCAGATAGATTGCTTCAAGATGGATTTTCAGTATGTATTTTTGACAAAGATCCAGCAGCTTATAAAAATTATGCGAATTTAAAAAAAGTTAAAATAATGCCATCTATTGAACACTTATTTACATATACCAAATTTATAATTGGCTGTACTGGGCAAGATAGTACAGCTTCATTTGAAGCACTTAACTTAAACGGCTTCGATAGGATATTAGTTAGTGTTTCGTCTGAAGATAAAGAATTTAAAAAATTGCTGAAGGGAATCGCAAGTAAAACGATTTTAGAGGCTGACCCATTGGCCACTATTCGCTGCCATACTACCCACGGAAATCGATTGGAAATACTTTATGGAGGCTTCCCGATTAATTTCTCTGAGTCTGCAGTGAAACCATTTAATGTTCCTTCGCATCTAATTGCTTTTACTCAAGGCTTACTCTTTAGCGCAGTTATGCAAACACTAGGGCTAATTGAAAAAGCAAAAGATTCGGATGTTGCTTTTATACCTGCAAGCGTTATGTTGGATCCAGAATTGCAGCAATACACTCTGGATAATTGGTATAGAACAACCAAACAAGATGAGCTGCCGCGCGACCTTATAGCAAAATTTATAGCAGATAAAACTTTTGTTGTTGCAAATAGCAAGGGTTTATATGAAGAAGGTGAGGGTAGATGCAAATACGCACTAACATGCGTCCCTTCAAAAAAATTGACAGCTAAACTTTAATTATTTTTTAGAAATCCTAATGCATCCGCGCCAAAAAGCACTGCTTGCACAAAAAGTTCTATTTTCATATTCTTTTCCTGGCATGGTAAAGCGTGTGTCTTGTTCACTAATTTCAGAGCTTTTGTGTATTTCGTTATACATATCTATTTCACTATGAAAATAATCAAACTTCACGCCTGAAAGAATCTGTAGCTTTGCTTCATGCTCTGGAGCTGCGTGTGCAAATAAAGTGTCAATAGATAGTTTGATATCTCTTAAATCAGGCATCATTCTATTTAAAGTTCCATGTTCTGGTGAGCCTTCCATAATCATAGGATAAGACAGGGAATAATAAAATGGAAACAATTTCTCAACGTCTGACAAAGGAGCCGGATGCATGATAGTAGGTAGATAATTTTTTAATTGATAAATATCTATTATCGCATGTTGCAAGCCAGCTGTAGGCGCTATTCTTTGAGAATCATCAGCGGGACAGAAACCAGGCCAACTTTTTGCAGCAATCAAAAATAGATGTTTAATTGTATCTGCTAAATATGGTCTTGGATTTAATTTTCTTTTATATATCGCTTGCATAAAAATTTGCCAAATAAAACTGAATTTCACTTTTTCTAAAGCGTACTGTGATTGTTCCCACAATATTGAGAATAAATAATGATGAAAATTAAATAATTTCGTATTAGAAGTATTTAACCAAGCTTCAGAGAATATTAAAATTTCACATTCCCATTCTTGATCGAATTTTGGAGAATTTGCAATAGATTTAAATATTTCAAAATGATCATTAAAATGAGTAGGTCTTAGGCGTGAAGGATAATCATAATATCGACGAAGGCGATTAACGCCTTGACTATCCGCTACACTAGGCAACATAAATAATGTTCGACATCCAGCAGATATGCTCCATATGGGATAAGATGGTTTGTTAATTAGATAATCAGAAGTTTCAAATAAACCTAGCAAACTTCCCGGATTAAATACATTTAGAGGAACAATGCGATCAATCATATTAACAAAAACTTCGCTGCTGTTTTTTAGAACCAGTAAAAGAGGAATAGAGCGATATCCAATTTTCTTTTTGATTTCTTCAGAAATATGGCTTGATGTGATAGGCGCTAAACGACCATTCCAATCAGGCACGTTCAGGGTGCCTTCTTTTGCAATCAAATCTCCAAATTTATATTTGACTTTATATAATACCTGATCGGAGGTTGGTTGTATGGCTTCGATAATATCGTAAAGCGGCTTATTTATAGCTTTTACTTCTTCTTTTACATCATTCCACGATAATTCTTTCATATTTTTCTCATTGTTCTTGATAGAACCATAACTTATAAAACCCTACTTTTACTGCTGTATTTCGTCACTGAAAATCGTAATGGCCCTTATGCTCAGATAGTCCTAAATTATATCAAACTTATACAGGATATTTTGTGTAAGTAGAAAAAATTAAGAATCAGTGTTGATAACTTACTTAGGAAGATATTATATGTATTATATGAAGCGACCATACGTAAAAAAATTAGAAAAAGCTATTGAAGAGCGTTTAATTTATATAACTGCATTACGCCAGCAATTAGTACAGGAAGAAGAAGCCGTACAAGCTGATATCAAAGAACTTAGGACTTATAAAACTGAGAACGAAAAAAAATTAAAAAAAACCGTTGATGAGCGTTTAATTTATATAACTGCATTACGCCAACAATTAATTCAAGAAGAGGAAGCTGTAAAAGCTGATATCAAAGAACTTAGAGATTATAAAATTGAGAATGAAATAAAATATCTAAACTCTTTTATAACCGCTTAAATCCTTAAATGAAAATAATGTGTTAAACTTTTGCTTATAATAAAATAAATAGAGGGGAGAATTATGCCCGATCAAGCTCAATCAAGAATAATAAAAGACGACCATAGATATACAAAACGCGGCGCTGTCACAGGGGCAGTGGGTGGGGTGGTAATAGGTTCTACGGTTACACAAGGAGCTGTGATAGGAGGATTGTTAGGTGCGCCATTTGGTGGCGCAGGCGCGCTCCCCGGGGCAGCTATTGGGGCTATTGCTGCCTTAATTGCTGGGATTCTTGGTGGCAGTGTATCTGGAAAAATTGTAGATAAAGTAGTAAGGAAAGAAGTAAACGAGATTGCTGTGGATCAAGCACAATTACGACAACTGGTTAATTCTTTATTAACTGCACATCAAAATTCTGAAATTGAGAGAAGAGAACTTTTGGCACAAATCGCGCAGTTAAATCGAAGAACAGATGAAGCCTTAAATAGTATAGCAGCTTGTGGCTCATCTACCCATAACACGCTAAGAATGTCTATAACCAGCACCCCACCTGATGGAGTCGTTTGCCCCATTACAAATCTGATATTTAGAGACCCAATAACACTTAAATTGAGAAACCCTAATGGAACTTTTTGTCATAAAACTTATGAACGTGAGGCTATTATTGGCTGGAAAAACACCTGCCAAACAAGTGGGCGAGATTTTCACGATCCAGTTACACGACTTCCGGTGGTTAATGATCCACAAAGCGCACCCACTGATGAATTTAAAGAAGAGATAGTAAGACAATTTTTGGCGCGACATCCAGAGCATTATCGCGATCAACAAGAGCGTAAGAGAAATGAAGTGGCCATACAGCTGACATTCTAACTATAGGATTATACGATATGAAAAACGACTCTAATGCATTTGAATCACAAGCCACAATTGCGTCGAAAGTTGTGCAACATCAAATTGCACAAACTGTAGCACAGCAACGGATTGCGCGAGAAAATCGCAAGAGACTTTATATCGATCCGACTATTGAGAAAAAGAAATCAAACTCATTCAATGATATTTATTTTAGCATCTACAATTGGTTCTCAAAGTTAGGAGAAACAGTGGGGGGAGCTATCAACGCAGTTACAAGTTTTATAACGGAAATTTTTGCGGACGATACAGTAAGGCTGGAAATTCACGAAATCATGGTAAAGCAAGCAAAGATGGAAGAGCAAATTAATTTTTTATTTAAAGCACAACAAGATTTTGAAGATGGAAATAAGGAGCTTAGAGAACAAACCGTATATTTAGAAAAAAAGCTAGACGAATTAGAACGTATAAAATCCTCCTCTTCTACCCATGATATGCTTACAACAGACAGCCCTGAAATGTCTATGACCGACATTCCTGAAGGGATCGTTTGTCCAATCACGCAACTAATATTCAAAGACCCAGTTACTCTTAAATTGAGGAAATCTGATGGAACATTTTTTCATCAAACTTATGAACGTGATGCTATCATTGAGTGGAAAAATACATGTTACATAAACGGTCGACATTTTCGCGATCCGGTTACGCAACTTCTTGTTGTTAATGATCCTCGCAGCGCACCAACAGACGAATTTAAACAAGAAATGGTAAGGCAATTTTTGACGCGATGCTCAGCAAAGACTGCTAACACCACCACACTATGGCAGACCCAAAAATATGGAGCAGTAGCGCAAGCACCCATACAGTCAGATGTAGGATTTGATGTATCAGTGTCACCACGCTTGGGTAGCGCGGGTTAATGCCGACACACACAGATATTACTGCGTAGTTACACATAAGAAAGTTATAAAATTTTCAGATCTCGATCTTGCTTTTGCACTTTAAGATGCGAATTGCGCTTTTACGTCAATTCTCATTTCCACTGGTAGTTGGCGTAGGGTTAGTTCGCATCTCCAAGTGTCATAAGTATAACGTGATCTAGTATTGCTGTGAAGAGCATTGCATTTAATAATAAACTTAAATATATTCTTCTATTTTTTCAATGGGTATGCTAATGCTTTTGGCACTTATAACTTTATCTATCCAGATGCTTAAAATAGGTTTTAGTTGCATTAGGATTTTTGGATCTTTAAATGTATGGGTCAATAGTGCGTGCCCTTGTATAATTGCAATAAATTGCATTGCTAACTCACGTGAATCTTTTTCTAAGCCTAGCCCTTGAAATTGTTTCTCAACCCACAATAGTGTGTCATTTAATATTTTGGTTGCGCTAATAGTCAAAGAGCCATCTTGTTTGGCTAGTTCTTGGCAAAGACCGCCGATAGGGCATCCGCTTGTAACTATTTGTTCAATATTATCAATTTCAAATTGCAGATATCCCAGTAAACTATCTTTAATATTTTTAGATTCTTCTAATATTTTTATTGTATCCAGTAACTCGCGGTTATGATTACTCAATACTGCTTCTGCAATTAACTCTTTAGTTTTAAAATAATAATAAACATTGCCAAGTGGCACTTTAGCGTCTTGGGCAATATCAGCCAAAGTGGTTACATTAAACCCTTGTTTGTGAAATAATACCTTAGCGGCATTTACTAAACGAATTCGTTTATCTGTTTCGCGAGCCATAATTATTTTTCCTCATTTCTTCGTAGTAAAGAACAAATTAACATAGTCGAATAAATGACACAATAAGAGATCCTAGTGACTTGGTGTGAGATTTAACTCACAATTTATGCCGAGAAATCAAATCAACTAACATATTGATTTTTATCACTATTAAAAGTATTCTTACAAGGTCAAAGCATATAACTATAAGTGGAGTAAAAAATGTCCATAAACACAACTCAAGCTGCAGAAACCCAGCAATATTTGGAAGCAAATCCAGAGCTTTTAGAATTCTTAAAAGAATGGGATGAGTATTATAGGCAACGTGTAACGCAGATCTCGATCTTTAACTATAAAAAAACTAGTCAATGGACACTAGATCAAAAAAGTCATTTTATAAAAGTGTTCTATCATTGTCGTGGCCATTTTCACGAGCTCCTATGGTTTATAGCATCCTACGCCCCTGACAAGGCTGCAAAAGATATAATAATTGCAAATATTGTGGATGAAATAGGGGAGAATGGGTTTTCTCACGAAAAATTATTCGGAATGACTGCTCAGGCAGTAGGTGTGGATATTACAAAAGAATATATCAATCATGATACCTATTTACCTTTTGCTAAGGCTTTCAATCAAGGACATTTGCAATGGTTAAATGATCATAATTGGGATGGCAAAATGTCTGCTTTTGCGGCTTTGGAACGTTTAGATAATGTTGATTATGTAAAAGGCAAAGAGTTAGCAGAAAGCTTAGGTCTAAAAGGTAAAGAGCTAACTTTTTTTAATGTACATATTCATGTAGATCATTTTGGTGATGTTTTAAAAGGAGCGCTTATTGATATATGGAATAGAGATCCAGCTATTGTAAAAGAAGCATTTTATTTTATTGCAGATCATCAAATGAAAATGTGGAACGATTTATCGAACGAAGTTTTTAATTACTCAAGGAAGAGTGTTAACCGTGTTGAAACTATTACATAAATTCAATGATATTTTAAATGTACGGATAATTAATTTTTGTCCACAATTTTTTATATTTGCCGTTTTTGGGATAATTAATTATCCGGTCTATTATCTGATTTGGAAACTAAATAACCAAAACAGCTATGAGGATTTTGCACTTCGTCTTATTGCTACTCTTCTTTGTTTAGGTTTGCTATTAAAGAATAAATGGCCTGCCTGGTTAACTAGGTGGTTGCCATTATATTGGTATATCACATTAGCTTACTGTTTACCTTTCTTTTTCACTTTTATGTGGCTGCATAATCCAGAATCAAAGATATGGGTAATGACTTTTACTAGCATTTCTTTTTGGTTGGTTTTTTTAACAGATTTACTAAGCGCATTTGCGCTATTATTTATTGGAATTTCCGCCGCTATTTTATTATTTTTAGTGAATAACGATGCTTCATTCTTACCAGGTTATTTTTATAATTTGGCCCCGGAATATATTGGTTGCTTAATTGTAATGGCAATTTTTGCTAATAATAAAGCGCGTTTCGATAAAGGTAAGCTAGATTCAATGCAAGAATTAGCTGCTACAATTGCGCACGAATTGAGAACACCATTAGCCGCAATTAAATTTAATGCTGAAACCATTGTAGAATCCCAGAATGATTTATTAAAAGTAGGGCAGCTCAAAGAAAATGATTCTGCTACTGCTCAAGCATTAGGTTATATAAACAAGGAAGTTGAATTATCCAATACATTTATTGATATGTTGCTAGTTAGAGTTAACCCTGAAGTTGAAACTAGTTCATTGACAATATGTTCAATACAGTCCTGCGTCCATGAAGCCATTTCACGCTATCCATTTCATGAGTCAGAAAAAAGTTTAGTAACCATAAACAATAGTGATGACTTTGAATTTTACGGCACAAAATTGATGATAACGCATATTTTATTTAATCTAATTAAAAATGCACTTTATGCAATATCCGCAGCAGGAAAGGGAGAAATCTCAATATGGGTAGAAAAAGACAAAGGCTATAATAAGTTGCATTTTAAGGATACAGGCACAGGTATCCCTGAAGATATTCTCCATAAAGTATTTGACAGATTTTTCAGTACAACCACCCATGGTGCCGGAGTTGGACTACAATATTGTAGATCAGCTATGTCAGCATTAAAGGGCAAGATTATAGTTAAGTCTATAGAGGGTGAATTTACTGAGTTTGTATTATATTTTCCAATTATTACTAAGGACATTAGAGATGCCTAATTTTGCTTGTTATTATTACCCTACAACAATTATGATTGTTGATGATGAAAAAACATATGTTGATTCTTTAAAATTAAGATTTAAAAAATATTTTCCATGTAAAGGGTATACCGATCCTAAAGAAGCATTAAATTTCATCTCTAATGATTATCATTTTAACTCAGTTTCAAATTCAAATCGTTGGCTTTTGCGATCAAAAGAAAATCTTATGGATGTTAAAGTTGATTTGCCTGCCATTAAACAAGAAGTTTATAATCCAGATCGCTTTGAACAGATTTCTATTATAGTTGTTGATCAAGTAATGCCAGGGTTAAAAGGACTGGAATTATGTCGGCTATTAGGCCAAACAGATATACAGAAAATTCTTTTAACCGGAAAAGTAGGTGATGCAGAAGCTAATGATGCATTTAATGAGCATCTCATTAATAAATTTATTGAAAAAAACTCGCCATTTTTAATTGAAACATTAACCCTATCTATTAAAGAAAAGATGCTGGCTTATTTTGAGAACTTATCTAGATTGACCATGCCGCATATTTGGCAAAATTATAGGCTTCATTTTTTTAATAATTTGGAATTCATCGAGTTTTTTTATAACTTTATTAAAGAAAATAATATTGTAGAATATTATTTATGTGAGCAGGATCGTTTTCTTTTTTTAGATGCTGATGGAAATCCAAGCTGGTTTCTTGTAAAAAATGAAAAAGAAGCCTCTCGCGAACCAATAAAAACATTGCAGATTGAAGGGAAGAATTATTTTTGTACTTACATAAATGATCCTAAGGCTTATGAAATAGATCAGGATAAAATACTTTCATATAACAAGTATTTGAAAAATAATAATTGAATTTTATAAGCGTCTTATCGTAAAATTTTATAGAGCTATGTAAAAGAGCGGATCCTGCTATCTTATAAATATTAAATAGTAAAATATACTTAAAATTAGTATTATTGCCAATCATTAATTCATTTTTATTAAGAGGGTTTATGCGCTTTGCTTATACTATAATTTATGTCCCAGATGTCGAGGCGGCTCTATTTTTCTATGAGCGTGCGTTTAGTATAAAAAGATTATTTCTGCATGAAAGTATGCAGTACGGTGAGCTGGCTACTGGTAGTACTAAGCTTGCTTTTGCCTCTGAAATAATGGCTGAATCAAATGGTGTTGATTTCATCAGCAATCGAAGCACTTCTAATAAGGCACCAGGATTTGAAATAGCTTTTGTAGCTGATGATGTTGCAGCAGCCTATCAACAAGCACTTGCTGCGGGTGCCATTGATGTAAAAGGGCCAATTGAAAAACCATGGGGGCAAACTGTGGCATATGTTCGTGATTTGAATGGTGTGTTGGTTGAGATTTGCAGTCAATTATAAAGAGGCACGAATTCTAGATGGTCGAGGAGCCTGCGACGTAAAAAAAACGTTATCCATCATTGATTGACTATGCTTACCCTGACTATATTGAACAATCCAAGTTAAATCGCGGAAATGCTGTAAAGGTAATTGCGAAATTTCAGAATCAGGTAATGTAGTTTGCCATGTCAACGCAACATACCTTTGAATAACTGGATCTAACATGGTGTCTTCAGAAGTTAAAGTGTTTTTTTCTAGTAACAATGCAGCTTGTAAAATAGCTCCTAAAACGAGACCACAGGTAAGAGTAACTTTATTTTCAGAAACTGAAGCACCAGAAGAATCAAAATTAACTGGGAAACCACCATTTTTAATACAAATTTTGTATTTTGTAACAGTTGTTACTTTAATATCTAACAATGGGTCAATAGCTACAGTAACCGTATCTGTCATGACTGCTGCACTGATCGCTTTCAATAAAGTATTAAATTCATTAACATCAGAAGAGCAGTTAATCAGGGTTCTATCTCGGCCATTAATCGGCAATAAGTCTAATTGGGTAGTAATATCACGACCGGAACATCCAAAAATATAATCTGAATGTAATAATAAATAACTTAAACTAGACGCTTTTTTTAGATTTGGAGTGTGTGGTAATTTTTCCATAATTTTGGGATTTTCGTCGTAAACTAATAGCGTATATCCATCATTAAGCAATTTTTTAATAAGCGCGCCTCCAGTTGCACCTAATCCAACGATTCCTATTCTCATAAATTTATTTATGTCCTGAATAGTCGGGCCAAGTTTGTCTAAAACTGCCTCTTGAATAAAGGTAGATTCCAACTCTCTTTTTGCTGCGCTTTGAGCAATATTTATAACAGGGTATTCTGGCATTTGCTCTATTTTGCTAAAAATGCCACCGCATGTTTGTTCAATTGCAACGATCTTAAAACGGTTATTATTAGTAAAGAAAGAAGGTGCATTTTCAATGGCACCCGCACCATCATCAACAATAATTATTTTATTAACTTTTTTCCCGGTATTGACAAGATCCTGCCTGCACATCTCCCAAAGTTTTTTAATATCTTGGTTATGTGTAGGGATATATTCTCCCCATCGCTCAGGCTTGCTACCATCAATAATGTGCATTCCTAGTTTTCGTAGTGAATCAGCCACTTGCGGTGAAGTAGAATAACATTTCCCTGCAAAATACATATTTTCGGGTTTGGCACCAAGATTTATTAACGATTCAAACAAGCTTCCTGTTGTTTTTAATAGATGTTGAACCCCAATAAAGATAGTGCCTTCAAAATCAGGCAATTTTTTAGCGGACCTCAATCGAGCTGTGATTTGATTAAGAACTAAAAGGCGCGGAAACTTTTGAGGAGTTTTCTGATTATTATTATTTTGAAAACTTAAATACCCAGACACGGCTAGGGCTGACGTAGAGCTAGATGCTTGTTCTGCTTCTACGCGAAAAGGATGTGAATCTAAGTCATACATTTGAAATTGCAATCCCCATTTTTATTTTTATCAAATCTTCATGTGACTCATAAATTATAGATATCTTAATAAGCTAACTATTATACCTTTCCCTCCGCTAAAATACAATCCGCAACTTAATATTGAGATTGTTTTAAAATGATTGTCCTAGTAATTTTTATCCACGGCTTCTATCAAATTAATAGATTTTCAATAATCTCTAAAACTCAGGTAAGATTAGCCTTGTGCTAATAATATCAGAATTAATAATCTAAGGCGAGTTTTAGTTAACAAACATTAAGTAAGATTTATAATAAAAAGAGGGCTAAAGCTTGCGATTAGTATTAAGTATTCGCCATCTGAAAAGTAAGCTCTAATTCTATAATTTTTCCATCAGCTGCCACATGACAGGCTATTTTACCTTGCATATGCTGCATAGCTTGTTTACAAAATGTCAAACCTAAACCGACATGAGAAGTTTTATTTGAAAAATAGGGATCGAAAAATTTTTCAACGTCAGATGAATTAATCGGTACGCATTTATTTTTTATTTTTACAATATAATTATTATTATCTTTACTGCTCGTAATAGAAACTAGAGTTTTTTCTTCATTATTCATTGCTTCTATAGCATAATCTGCATTATCTAATAATTCAAAAACGACATATTGAATCAATTCTTCATTACCTAATACTGTTGCCTCATCATGCACATCAAAACGAATTCGTGATTTGTCTTCTAAACTATAATTCGACCTATAATTTATGATTGACTCTTTAATACATTTTAGAATTTCAACAGGGTGAACAGAGGCGCTCAATTTGTTAGAAAGTAATTGATGACTCCATCTTGAAACATTTTGCCGAATATTTTCAACCACAGACTTAGTGCTTGATAAAATTTCTTGCGAGCGTTCGAGCTGAGCAGGTGCAATAAAAGAAACGTCTAAGCCCGCAGCTTTTGCTTTTTTATAGCCATCAAGCAAAATAGGCAGTAATTGCTTATCAACATGATTTAAATTACTCTCAATAATTTGTAAGGGACTAGCCAGATCGTGGGCAATCACTCCCCATACGTGCTCTAGTTCGCTCCTGTCTTTATTTTGCACAAATATTCTCCTGTATCATTTTTCTTAAGGAAATAGAAGATAATTATAGAACATTTTTTTGTTTAAAAAGGTGGCTCTTTACTCACAAAATCTTTGATCCAGGGTAAATCCCCAAAATGACCTCTGGGGTGTCCGCTGGCTATATAAAGCGCGGTAAATCCTTGCTCATGCAGTTCTTTTGAGAAGTCTTCTCCGCTGATGGCTTCACTCAAATTGGAATCAATGTAAATGGGTGTATCTTTTGCAAGTGAAGGTAAAATCTTTTTTAACTCCGCTGTACGGTTAAAAGTTTTTATTAAAATACCCTTAAAATCTGCTTCTTGTTCCCAAACACTTGTAAGCATTTTATCATCGTCAATAAAAATCAATTTGGGCATATCATTACTAGCCAATGAAATTGGAATATAGGGCGAATAATTTTTTGGAATAATTTTAACGCCGAGTTTGTCCGCATGTGCTCTTACTTTTGTTTCTTCGTAACGGCTGGTGACTAGAATAGCGCGATTACTTAAATTTAAACGTTCAATTAGTGCTAGTCCAACTTCATCAGAGCCTAAAAGCTCATAATCGACTAAAAATTGATGATTAGATAAATCTGTTGTTTTACAATATTCATCAAGCGTTTTACTGTGATGGAAATGTTTGAGGGTTATATTTGGTAAAAGTGATTGACAGCGTGAATCCCAAATAGCATGAATAGATTCATCATCGTCAACAATGACTAAAATTATACCAGATTGTAAAATCAATTCTTCTTGAAACCATGAAGGTGCTGATGCAATTGGCAAATCAATGATTACAGTTGTGCCTTCACCTGTTTTAGAAAGCATATCAAAATGGCCATTATATTTTTTAATAAGCGCTAAAGAGGTTGATATTCCAATGCCCGTGCCGCCTTGTTTATCAACGCTCATTCCACCTTGCTTAATTTTTTCTAGTATATCTGCTGGAATACCTTTGCCAGAATCTTTTAATAAAATACGCACATTGTCTTGATGCTTTTCTAAATGAACAATCACTTCACCTTGCTCGTTAATCGCTTCAATTGCATTATTCAATAAATTTGAAATCATGCGTTTAAATTGTATCGGATCAATCGTTACAAATAAGCCAAAGGCATTAGCTTCCATCTCTAAATTTAAATCAATATTTTGCTGATTGATTTGTGCTTTTTTCTCGGAGATTAAACTGTCTAGTAAACTTGAGATTAACTCAGCAGATGCATGTTGATTTTGTTTTTGAGCAGATGATGATGTTTCTTTTGATTCCTCACGATATTCTATCAATAAATTATTTGCAATATCATTAATACGGCTTACCGCATTGCGAATTAAAATACGTTGATTTTCTGGGATGGTTGATAAGTTTCTTAATACCGTATTTAATGCAGCGAGCGGGGAGCGAATGTCATGAGAGACTTGAGCAGCGTTGTTAATGAGAGCTTGTTTGGCTCGTAGCGCTTCTGCTTCTTTCTCTGCGGTAATATCAATGGATATGCCTAAAATACCTATTACTTCATTTTTTTCATTAAATAATGGTGTTTTTTGGCTAAGAACAATAACATCTTTACCTTCC
>JBAZWD010000017.1:0-35551 GCA_041660525.1 Legionellales bacterium
TTTAGCAAACTTTTCCCATTGACTACATGGAAGCGGTGCATGAGCTTTGACTGCCTTAACACCAGCCTCTTCATTTAAAGAGCCTCTTGTTTCTGGCAGTGCTTGCGCGATTGAAATGATCTTATTTTGCACAGCCCCTTCTTGGTGTTTTAAATAAATTCTTGCACTCACGCTGATAAACACAGATGCCATAATTAAACCTACCACAATTGGCCAAGCACTGGCGGTAAACATAACTAATCCAGAAATTTGCAAAATTTCCAGCGCAAATCCAAACATAGCTACGCCGCAAGTGAGCCAAGTATTACGTGCGGTCGTTTGAAACGCCATTTCTTGCTCGAAAATATTATGTATTTGTAACAGAGTAAGATTCCCTAAAGCCTCATCCAGTTTTTCTTCAGTTGGATTTGCTATTTGGTATTTGATAAATAATTCTTTTAATTTTTCAAATATTTCATCGGCGGTTTGGGCATTTCTTTTTTCATTTTCGTCGTATAAATTTGATAAGGTTAATGTAGATTTAGTTTTAGAAAAATCTGCAATAAGTACATGGATTTTATTTAATTCATCAATCCTACGCTGCGCATCCCATGCTGTCAAAAACATACAAATAGAAAAAGTAAGCGGAGCCGCGCCTAAGCCACCTGCCAAAATTTCCATTCCAAAACATTCATAAATAAAAACGGCGGTGAAAACAGTCCCTAGAAGTAGCTGGCGACTTGACCAACGATTGATATTCGCTAAAGCATGATTATCATTTTTTTCTTCTTGCTGTTGCACAAGATAGACTGCGATGATATCTACCGCACTCCAAATACACCACAATACTAAAGTGGCGGGTAAAAAAACCTCTTCACAAGATTCTTTTAACGCATCCGAAGTATAATTAAGCAAATCTAATTCAATAATAGAGTAGACCCCAAGCCAAATATAAAAAACATGCGCTGCACGACTACCATGTGCAGCCCACGCGGCGGCATCTAAACGATCTTGATAAGTAGACATGCCATACCTGTTGGCTGACATATTGCGCTTTAAGAGATGCAATTCATCAAACGTCATAGCGTTATAAGCTGCAAGCTTTTGGTTACGCTCTAGATAAGAGATAACTTCCTCTTTTTCCAGCAATTCATTTAGTGAATATGGCATGGAAGGCTCCTAGCTTAGGTTCATAAACTAAGCATAGCACTGGATAATTAAGCGTACATTAAGATTTTAAATGGCCAATTAGGTTTTGCTGCAAAAACATTAATAATTTGATTATTGACAATAATTATCATTTAAGCTCTAATATTAATTATTTTTTAAAGCGTTAAAATATATTGACAAAATTGTAGTGTGTTTTCATAATTAGATTAAGGATAACTGGATTGGAGAAAATATTCATGGCAAAGAAATCATCCACATCATCTCAGCACGAGTCGCTACATTACGTGAGCAACGACTCTATTTCTCTTACCGATGAAATTATTCATCAATTAGAAGAAGCATCAAAGCGTCCTATTGATCTCACCGATCCAGATGCACCAGAAATAACTGATTTTACAAATTTTCAGCAAGGCAAATTCTATCGCCCTATTAAAAAACAAATTACTCTGCGTGTAGATGCAGATGTTCTCGCATGGTTTAAAGAAAGATCAAATAAATATCAAACGCTTATAAACAAAGCTTTGCGCGAATATGCCATCAATCATTAAAATAAAATAGAATGCTCAACACCCCTGCTTCAAACTCGCTTCAATAAATTCCAACAAATCGCCATCTAATACCGATTGTGTATTACCAATCTCTACGCCGGTTCTTAGATCTTTAATACGTGAAGCATCTAAAACATAAGATCGAATTTGATGTCCCCAGCCAATATCGGTTTTGGATTCTTCTAACACTTGTTGTGTAGCTTTTCTTTTTTGTTCTTCAAATTCATAAAGTTTTGCTTTTAATTGCTTCATCGCTTGGGCTTTATTTTTATGTTGCGAGCGATCGTTTTGACATTGCACCACTATGCCTGTGGGTTCATGCGTGATTCTTACTGCAGAATCTGTACGATTTACGTGTTGACCACCGGCGCCGCTGGCGCGATAGGTATCTATTCTTAAATCAGCAGGATTAATATCAACGACAATATCATCATCAATTTCAGGCGAAACAAATACAGAAGCAAATGAAGTATGTCTGCGGTTTCCTGAATCAAATGGCGATTTGCGCACTAAACGGTGCACGCCAGTTTCTGTGCGCAACCAACCAAATGCATAATCGCCTTGCACATAAATTGTTACACTTTTAATACCCGCAACTTCGCCCGCGGAGGCTTCCATGAGTTCCGTTTTAAAACCTTGTCTTTCACAAAAACGCAAATACATACGCAGTAACATTTCAGCCCAATCTTGGGCTTCTGTGCCACCGCTGCCGGAGTGAATTTCAACATACGCATTATTAGCATCTTGAGAGCCGCAAAACATCCGTTGGAATTCAAGGTTTTCTAAATTTTTTAATAATTTTTGCGCGTCATTTTGCGCCTCAAGAAATGTGGCTTCATCTTGTTCATCAAGTGCAAGCGTTAACAATTCTTGAGTTTGATCTAAATCATGTAATAAAGAAGCTAAAGCAGAAACGGTACGCTCTAATTGCGCCCGTTCCCGCCCCAGGGTTTCTGCAAGTTTTGGATCTTGCCAAACATTGGAATCTTCTAACGTGGTTTTTATTTCTTCAAGACGCGCTAGTTTTTGATCAAAGTCAAAGATACCTCTTGAGCGCATTGGCGCGTTCATGCATGTCTTTTAATTGTTCAATTAACGGAGCGCTTTCTATCGTCATTTTAGAGGCCCTTCGCTACAAAGTCCCAATTCACTAAATTCCAAAACGCGCCTAAATATTCAGGACGTGCATTTCGGTAATCAATGTAATAAGCATGTTCCCATACATCGCACGTTAATAAAGCAGTTTTGCTTTCGGTCATGGGTGTACCCGCATTAGAAGTGCTGACAATTTCTAATTTATTATCGGCATTTTTAACCAACCAACCCCAACCCGAACCAAAAGTACCCACTGAACATTTTGTAAACGCTTCTTTGAACGCTGCAAAAGAACCAAATGATTCATTGATAGCATCACGCACTTTACCTGTAGGTTCATTGCCGCCTTTGGGGCTTAGGCAATGCCAATAAAAAGTATGATTCCAGACTTGCGCTGCATTATTAAAGATGCCGCCTGTGGATTTCATGATAATGTCTTCTAGGCTCATATCGGCAAATTCGGTATCCGGAATTAAGGTATTCAAATTATTCACATAGGCTTGGTGATGTTTGCCATAATGATATTGTAATGTCTCCGCAGAAATGTGCGGTTGTAAGGCATCTTGCGCATAAGGTAGAGGGGGTAATGTAAAACTCATACTAGGCTCCTTGTGTTTTTTTGACTAACTGCGTTAAGATAGCATAAATTTAACAGATAAAGGTAGCTTATGAACACGCTGGAAACGATTAAACAACAGATTGCTGAAAACAAGATTATTTTATACATGAAGGGCACCCCCGACTTTCCACAATGTGGCTTTTCAGGCCGCGCGGTGCAATTATTAAATGCCTGTGGCGTTGAGAAGTTTGCCCATGTGAATATTCTAGAAAATCCTGAAATTCGCCAAACTCTACCGCAATATGCGAATTGGCCTACTTTCCCGCAGCTTTATGTTAACGGCGAATTAATCGGCGGTTGCGATATTATGCAAGATTTGTTCGAGCAAGGGGAATTGCAGAAGATCGTGATGTAGGGGCGAAAAATCTTTCGCCCGCGATATTTGATCGCAACAGGAGAAATCGAATTATGTCCGCATTAATGTCGACTTATCAGCCTTTGCCTATTAGCATAGAAAAAGGCGAAGGCGCCTACCTTTATGATACCAATGGTAAAAAATACCTCGATGCTTTTGCCGGCATTGCGGTTTGTAATTTAGGACATTGTCATCCCAAAGTCGTCGCAGCCATTCAAAAACAAGCTGCACAATTAATACATTGCTCTAATATGCTCACGCATGAAAACCTAGAACAACTTGCAAAAGAACTCACTCAGCTTGCACAAATGGATAAAGCTTTTTTCTGCAATTCTGGCGCAGAAGCCAATGAATGTGCCATTAAATTAGCCAGACTTTACGGTCATCAACGCGAAATAAAAAATCCCAGTATTATTGTGATGGAAAATTCTTTTCATGGTCGCACGCTTGCAACGTTAGCCGCCGGTGGATCGCGCAAAGCGCAAGCAGGTTTTGAACCTTTAGTTTCAGGTTTTTTACGCGCACCTTTTGATGATATTGCAGCCTTAGAAAAAATTGCAGCCCATCATCCAGATGTTGTCGCTATTTTAGTAGAACCTGTTCAAGGTGAAGGTGGTATTCGTACCCCACATCCACATTATTTAGCGCAAATTAGAAAATTATGTGATGAACATCATTGGTTAATGATGCTCGATGAAGTGCAAACGGGTATGGGCCGCACCGGAAAATTATTTGCTTATCAACATTCCAATATTATTCCCGATGTAGTGGCTTTAGCAAAAAGTTTAGGAAATGGTTTCCCCATTGGCGCCTGCTTATCTGCAGGAAAAGCCAAAGATATTTTCCATGTTGGAAATCACGGTTCAACATTTGGTGGAAATCCTTTAGCCTGCGCAGCAGCATTAGCAACTTTAAATGCATTGCAAACAGAAAATATCATCGCCAACGTTAATGAAGTTGGACCTTATTTACAAAATAAATTAAAAGAAGCATTAAAAAATATACCACACGTGGTTGAAGTGCGTGGACAAGGATTATTAATCGGCATAGAAATGGATGCACCCTGTCGGCATTTATTAGCATTGTTTGCACAAGAAGGTTTATTGGTTAGTACTACTGCAGAAAAAGTAATTCGTCTTGCGCCGCCTTTGATTATTACATCGGTACATGCGGATTTTATTGTGGATGTTTTAACGCGGGTTCTTAGCAAGCCGCTTGTTATGCAAAAATAAGAGGGCGAAAGATTTTTCGCCCCTACGGATGTTGGGCTTTTCCAAATATGATGTTTTGCAAATCTTTTGGGATGTTTGAATATCCAAATATTTTTGGGTATCCACATATGATGAACACAAACCATCCGTAGGGGCGAAAAATCTTTCGCCCTGGATATTCGCCTTCAATTGGGAAAATCGATAAAATCGATAAAATGAATACGATACTTGTTATTACCGCGGCGTTTTCAATTCCTCTTCCAACAACCGCACCAAAATTTTCATATCCTCCGGCATCGCCACCGTAAAAAACAACGGTTCATGCGTCACAGGATGTGAAAAACTTAATTCATAAGAATGCAAAGCCTGACGCTTAAAATGATTAATATACGCGCGGGTTTTTTCAGAAAGATTTTTTGGAAAACGCGCACGTCCTGCATAAAGTGGATCGCCCACTAAAGGATAACCAATATAAGCCATATGCACGCGAATTTGATGCGTGCGACCCGTTTCTAATTGACAGGTAATTAATGTATGCCCTGGCAAACGTTGTTTCAAACGATAATGCGTCACCGCATGTTTACCACCTTCCACAACTGCCATACGCAAACGATTTCCAGAATGTCTGCCCATCGGCGCATCCACTTTACCACCGCCGGTCATTTCGCCTTTAACTAAAGCTTCATATTTACGGGTAATTTCATGTTCCGCTAATGCTTTTACTAAGGCCGTATGCGCAGGAAGACTACGCGCCACTATCATTAAACCGCTGGTATCTTTATCTAAACGATGCACAATTCCACCGCGTGGCAAATGCACGCATTCTGGAAATTGATGCAAAATAGCATTGACTAATGTTCCGGTTTGATGCCCCGCTGCAGGATGCACAACTAAACCCGCAGGTTTATTAATAATGATAATGTCATCATCCGCATACACAACATCTAAAGCAATTTCTTGCCCGGTCCATTCCACCGCTTCGGGAACATCTGCATGAATAATAACTTCCTCGCCACCTTTTACTTTATCGGTCGGTGACCAAACTTCACCATCCACATTGACTTGTTGATTGATAATCCAGGTTTTAATACGCGCGCGCGAGTAATCTGGGAACATGCTTGCTAAGGCTTGATCTAAGCGCATGCCTTGTAGTGTTTCGGGAATAGTATCTTGGAGATGTACATCTTTCATGGTAGACTGCGCGTTATGAAGAATATCTATCTTACCACAATTTTGGGCTTATTCGCATTATTACTCGGCTGCTCACCCAGCGAGAAAATCGATCCCTATCATGATTGGTCAGCGCCTGCTATTTATGTACGCGCCGAAAGTAATTTAATGGATGAAAATTATGAACGCGCTATCCAAGGTTATCAAAGCCTAGAAAACCAATATCCTTTCGGTGATTATACCGAACAAGCGCAATTATCTTTAATTTATGCAAATTATGAAGCCGAACAATTACCGGCCGCACTTTCTGCTGCAGATCGTTTTATTCGACTACACCCACGTCATCCGCATGTAGATTATGCCTATTATATGCGCGGCATTATTAAATCTGCAGAAAGCATCAGTACCACATCGCGCGTTTTACCCATAGATTTAACCTTGCGCGATCCGTCTAATTGGCAAGATGCTTATACTTATTTTATGGAAATGTTGAATCGTTTTCCCAATAGCCGTTACGCGCCCGATGCCAGACAACGCTTAATTGCACTGCGTAATTATTTAGCACAATATGAAATCAATGTGGCCGATTATTATATGGCGCGTAAAGCTTATTTAGCCGCGGCACTACGTGCGCATGTTGTACTGAAAGATTTCCCACAAACCCCGCAACGCATAGATGCCCTAGCCATTATGGCCAAAGCTTATGAAATGCTAGGCATTACGGAATTATCAGAAAAAAGTTATGCAGTCTTAGAACTCAATGATCCCGAACGTGCAGAAGAAGTCAGAGAACTAAAAATAGAAAATGATGACTCCTTGCCTATACTACCTTTCCGGTTTTAGCTGTATAATAGATACATGCAATATTCTAGAAATTCGCCGCCGCAAAATACGGCGCCGCCTAAGCGCGACCAACGCGTAAAAGCCATCCAAACCGCTGCTCAACTTTTAGAAGCTAGCGAGCGGTCTGCACTTATTCAAGAAATTAAAGAATTAAGCGCGGCCTCTAGCAAAGATTATCAAGCGTACTATGAAAGTTTAATTAATAATTTTGCAGAATTTGTCCAAGAACTCGAATCCATAGACCATCCAGCGATTACATGGCTGGACCATCAATTACGTTTAGCAAAAACTTCTCTCAAACTACGCGAACAATTTTTGTTAGTCGGCGAATCCTTACGCCCTATTGTGAATGAACAAGAAGCACTTTGGTATTATGCAATCTTCAGCAGCGCATTACTGCGACGCATCGGCTTAATTTTTTCGCATTATCAAGTAAGTATATGTACAGAACAAGGTGTGCATACCAAAGACTGGTTACCATTCGATGGTAGCATGAACGCACAAGGCAATTATTATAAATTGCGCGAAATTACCGATAAAGGTATTCCCGCAGCACAAAGTATTAATCAATTATTGGCAAGACAGCTCATGCCTGCTGCCGGATTTTCTTGGATAGCCACCAATCCTGCCGCTTTAAATGCGTGGCTTGGTATTGTCGATGGTGAAAGTTCTGGTGGCGTCAGCCATACCCTTGTGGCATTAAGTGAAAAACTACTTTACGCATTAGCCGAGCAGGAAGCATTACTTGAAGAATTATTCCGCCAAGATAAATTGGAAGAATTGCTCAGAATCACCCATCTTACTGAACAAGAATTATTAAAACTCTTACCGCCGCTGCATGGCGAAAGAGATCCCAATAATCCCTTAGCTGTTGAATTTTATGATTGGCTAGACTCAAAAAATTTAGAAGGCACCGATTTATTAATCGCTGAACAGCAATATTTGCTCTCCCCAATTGCCATTTCAGCGATGATGGCTGATGCACCGGCACAATTTAAAAATTGGTTTAATTTTTATAAAAATGGCTTAAAACTAGGTTTAACAACATTAACGCCCAGTGATAAAGCACTGCAAACCTATTTAGTTAAATCTACGCAAGTAGCCAAAGCATCCGCACCTATTGCCGCACCGGCAGCTAAGTCCACTGCGGATACACTGTTTCATAAAACCTTACATGAAAATGCACCACCTACTGCGCCCGCGCCCAACAATACTCCTGATGCCATTAAGCATCAACAAAATGTTGAGCACACGGTTCATTCATTAAATAATCAAGGTTTAATGGTGGGCGCTTTATTTGGTTCTGCACATTATCATGCTTACACCGCACGAAATTTAGCAGCCACGCAAAAACAACAAAGTAATTTTAGTCAAATGACGGTGAATGAAATTGATACAACGAAAGATAAAGTTGGCCATGAACTTTTTACTAAACATAAACAGCAACAAGAATTACGCCAAAAACAATTACGTCGTCAAGTGGAAGCACAATATCCGCAAGCCACTGTGACTGTTAAAAGTAATTTTTCTTACGGTAAAAGAACGTAGCTTACTTCACCCGCTGCAAAGCAACCGATGCACATAAAAATACTAAATGCGAATCAGGTGCAATATAAAAACGCACGACATCACTCAATTCACCTAAAGGTTTAAAGCAAACACTCATAAAATCGCCTGGGCGCGCATGTTTAATGCGAACACCTGAAGCTTGCAGCGCTTGCGAGAGTTGCGACAAAATAAAAGTGTTATCTAAATTGGGATTAACACGCACGTGATTGAGTTCAAATAAAGCGCCATACAATGATTTAATCGGCTCATGTATAGGCTTAATTTTTCCTTGTGATAAAGACTCTAAGTAACCGCATTGGTTGACTTCTAAATCTGCATCTAAAATAAATTCATAAAAAACCGCTTCAGGACCGCTGGTCACTAAGGTGGCGTTAATCACGACTTCGCGTGCAATTTGTAATTGGGTATTATTCATCATACCCAGTTATCGGCCTTTTTTGCGTCAGACTTAAGCCTGATTTTCATATCCAGAAGTAATTGGGTAACGTCTGTCGCGTCCAAACGCACGCGTAGTGATACAAATACCAATCGGCGCTTGACGACGTTTATATTCATTACGATTAACCATACGAATCACGCGTGCAACCGTATTGGCATCAAAGCCACGCTCTATAATATTTTCTTGATCTTCATCTTGTTCAATATAAAGAGATAAAATCTGATCCAATATCGCATAATCTGGTAAGGAATCTTGATCAAGCTGATCAGGCGCTAATTCTGCTGAAGGCGCACGCGTAATGATACGCTGTGGAATCGCCTCACTTATTTGATTACGATACTGCGCTAAACGATACACAAACGTTTTCCAAATATCTTTTAAAACACAAAAGCCGCCCACCATATCACCGTATAATGTTGAATAGCCCACAGCTAACTCACTTTTATTACCCGTTGATAAAACCAAATGACCAAATTTATTTGAAAGCGCCATTAAAATCATGCCGCGACAACGTGCTTGTAAATTTTCTTCGGTGCTATCACGTGGTTTATCATGAAAGCTTTCTTTTAATAATTCTAAAAATGAATTAAACACGGGCTCAATAGAAATTTCTTGATAGTTTATTTTTAATAATGCACATTGCTCACGCGCATCAATATTACTTATATCGCGCGTATAACGTGAAGGCATTAATACACCGTGCACGTTTTGTGCGCCTAAGGCATCAACAGCGATGGCTGCTGTTAAAGCAGAATCAATACCACCTGATAAACCGATAATCGCGGTTTTAAAATTATTTTTATGCATGTAATCACGAAGACCCAAAACTAATGCTGAATAAACACTTTCTTCAATACTGGGTAATGCTGGAATTTCAGCTTGTTGACCATGCCAGCTTTGCAAGCTTTCTTCAAAAAACGGTGCTTGCAAAGCCAATGTTCCACTGGCATTCACAACAAATGATCCGCCATCAAATACTAAATCATCTTGTCCGCCGACAAGATTCACATAAACAATAGGCATGCCCGCTTGCTTGGCTTGTTGTGCGACAATTTCACGACGATGGTTTATTTTTTCAATGTGAAAAGGTGAAGCATTCAAAGCAATAATCATTTGCGCACCCGCATATTTAGCTTTTAAACCCATATTCGGCTGCCAGATATCTTCACAAATCATTAAGGCTATCGGTATATTTTTAATATGAATAATTGTACTTTCGTTGCCGGGAATAAAATAACGTTTTTCATCGAATACTTCGACATTGGGTAAAAAGCGTTTATGATAAGTGGAAACGATTTTACCTTCATGCAATAAACTTGCAGCATTAAATCGCCCCATTTGCGTATGATCTGGATGCCCTACGATGACATCAATTCCAAAACTCTCGATTGCCAATAGATCCATGGCTGCTTTAATACGTTTATCCATGCCTGGACGCAATAACAAATCTTCCGGCGAATAACCCGTCAGCGCTAATTCTGGGAAAACAATGACATCGCCATTTAATTCCTCGCGTGCTTTTTTAATCTGGGCAATCATTTTTTTTGCATTGCCAAAGACGTCTCCGACGAGGAAATCGAGTTGGGCAATAATGATGTGTAAAGTTTGCGACATATGTTGTCCTAGCGAATAAGTTCCACTTCTAGATCTAATGATAATTTTGCCCATGCTTTATCAGCTGTTACCACAGGTTGTTTACTTAATATACCTAAAGCCAAACAAGCGCGATCTGCAAAAGACAATCCTAAATGCTTTGTATGATGACGTAAAAAAGCTGTTTTATAAATATGTTTTTTCTCAAAAGGAATAACGGTTTGCACTAAATCATTTAATATTTCTACCACTTCTGCTTCAGGAATGCCGCTAAAATGTAATACTGCAGCTACTTCGGCAACATTGACAGCAGACATAACAACATTAGGAAAATATTTTTTAACCTCCTGCGCACCTTTTTCCTGATTAATCAAGGCAAGCAATGCAGAGGCATCTAAAATAACAATATCATGTTTACTCACTATCTGCTTCCTTCCGACGCATTTTTATTAACTCTTCAGATAATTGCAAATGGTCTTTATTATATTTTTTAACAATTTTTTGCGCACGTGCTATAGCATGCTCGATCGTAAATAAACGAATCTCACCTTCATGTAATTGCATAATAAGTTCTGCCCCTGGTTGTACAGCAAGTGCAGTTCGATAGCTCACTGGGATCACAATCCGACCTGCTTTATCGATAGTAGTATGGATTTCTCTCATGGTACCCTCAGTAAATAATGACATTATTTACTGAATTTACCATTTTTTAACTAAAATGTCAAAATATCAACTTTATTCTCTGCCTTCACTTTTAAGGATTTTGAGACAAAACTCTCAATGAATATAGTAAATATTATATGCGTCACTTGTCAATACAATAATGACTTATATCAACTTATGTTAAATCACAAAAGTTTTAAAAACAAACATTTACGGGCGATCTAAATCTTGACCTATAGCCATCCTGCGGGACCAATTCCTCCCCGGTATTACGTCAACACTCCAGCGCTCAAAATGTCAAATCACGTCTTTACATCACACAAATGTAACTCAGCCGCCAAACCCTATTTAATTATTTTAAATAACAATCAGTTAAGAATTTGCTCAGAGAAATACCGAACTTGCCCGGTGATAGGTCTTGTGTTATCTTTAATATGAAGTGTCTTAAATTTGACTAGACAAGTTAGTTGGTTATCTGTATAGTGGTTTACTGAAAAGAGTTTTAAGGAAATCAAAACTTTAATATTCCCTTAAGGAATATAGAATATAAGTAGTAGTAAGGCTTAATTAACCTAAAGTACACAACCCAAGAGAACCAGATGCCAAGATTACAAAATAGCTTTATAACCGCCTTCAATAATGATGAAAGCACGCCTTCTTTTGGCGATCGTTGGCTTTCAAATCTTTATTTATCGATTCTTGACCAAAGTACACTTGGAGTTAATCAAAAACCTGAGGCAAACGAAGTCCCTAGCGCTGCAGATCTTGCTAAGAAGTTTAGTGAAGAAACATGGGGATGGAAATGGAGTTATAAATGGCTGACAGTTCCTGCAACTGCCATTATTGAAGTACTCACAAATTCCTTAGCCGAAATCACATTATCTGCAAACATTAACTTAGATGCATGGAAAAGAAAATCGCTCGGTAAACTCAATCCAAGCTGGGAACGCACTCTAAAAAACTTTGGCTTTAATGCACTTAAAACTATTGCTATTGCTGCTCACGGTATCACCAGTTCTATAAGTTTTATAGGCCATTTCTTCAACAGAATGACCAACAATTTTTCAAAAAATCCAGCAACATCAACCTTCACAACAATACTAGGCGCCTCAGCTAGCATAATTGTAGGTGCAACGGTTGGATTAACTGCATTACTCTCCAACCCAATTGGTTGGGGTATTATCCTTATCGGTGGCCCAATACTGCTCACTACGCTAGTAACTAAAATATATAGTGATTATCAAGAAATAAAAAATGATCGAGAATTATTAAATAAAGAATTATTAGTAAGCATAGTAGAAAGACGCGCGGATAATTTATTAAAAGCTGAGCTAGATACAGCAGTACAGACAGCGGTGCTTGCTTTAAAAGAAAAAGAAATTCAAGAGATATTACAGCAAATGAAAATAGGTGTCTTCTTAGATATCTATGTTTATAAAGTATATGACGTAAATAATGTTACAAACCCAAATAATCTCGTAACGTTCCAGGACAAAATTGAAAAATCATATATGAACGCATCTAAAGCACTTCGCTTAGATGATACAGCTATAGCTGAACACTGGGAAAGTAACAAGCAAGAAATAACTCAAACTCTAAAGTTATTCTACGGACAGCTTTTATCATCTATTATAACAAATAAAAGTAATTCTAAATTGAATAACTTAAATAATTACAAGGAGTTAATGTTTTTAGACTATAATAAAAATCCAGCAACATTTAATATTCACTCCTATGAAAGTCAATTTTCAATAGCAGTAAAAGAATCAAATACTCCTGTTGAAGCTGAACTAGAAAAAGCAATATGGAACATAATCGTTGCCGAATTTGATAAAGCTATTGATGCAAAATTAAAGAAATCTCAAAGTACCTTAAAGACTTATAAGAGACCGATCACTCCAGCAGCTAGCTTAAGCACAAGTACAACTTCTGCTGCAAGTACAACTTCTGCTGCAATTGCAACAGTACCTGTAAAAAATAATGATTATGATTCTGATAGCGAGAGTATAGCAAGCATGGCAAGCAGTCACTCTTCCGAGACACTTACAACTGCTGTAGATACAACTGTAACTGCGGTTGCAGAAGCTGAGAAAGCTGCAAAAGAAACGGCAGCAAGAGTAGCTACGATCATTCGTCAAGCACTGCCCGCTAAATCAACTGAAGAAATTGAAGAAACACAAAGTACAAATCATAGTGTGTTAGCAAGTTGGAAAGGATCAACAGCCACGCCGCTTAGAAATACTCAACAATTCTTGCGGCCTACTGTTAGTGTTAGATAATGCATAATTGCATTAAACTTTTTAACTGCTTATCCGATAAAACTATATTAGTATGTAGGACAAGGAATTATTATGCTTCCACGATCGCACCCTCCATTGCAATGGTTCCCAAGCTCAATAACACCCGCACAAATCAATGCTTATAGATTAGAAGTCCAAAATTATCTTGAAAAAATTGCCACATTACAAAAAGCACTCGAAAATGCTACAGGGTTAAGAGAACAAATTTTAACTAAAATTGAAAAACTTAATATTGGCGTTGACCCTTCTGAATGGGCCACGAAATTTGATAACCATAAAAAAGCTTTTCTAGATTTAGCTGAAAAAAATCAAGATGAAGAAGGCTGGCTTCAACCACTTATTGATCAACTAGGATTAGATATAAAAGCCCTAGAGCCACAAAAAGAAAACCATGCTTCTGTTTCTAAAAAAATGCAAACACTCAAAACCCTTATAGAGAATTACAACCGTCTTAATCTGCGTATCCAAAGCGGATTTAAAAGCCATGAGGAAGCAACGACCATCTTCAATAATAGCCATACTATGGCTCATGAAGCTATGAACAATACTATGGACAATACAACAGCTAGCTCTTCTTCTGAATTCTCACTATCTAGCTAGAAAAATAAGTTTTTTAAAACCACCTCTGACCTATAACTAACCACACTTATAATTAGTTTACTTTCTAGGTGAAAAAATATATACTTAATACTGTCTTAAGAATAAAGGGTTATAACTATTATTAAGTAAAGATTACTTTAGACTAGGCTTAAAGAGATAAAATCATGGCAAGAACTGCAGTCAAAAATCCCGAAGCCCTACAAGGCAAACCCCGCTATTATGCAAAAAATAGCTCGATGTTAGAGCATGCAACCTATACACCACGCAGCGTGCAAAGAGAAATTGATGCTGGGATCATTCGTCCAGGCAAACAAAACGAAAGACCAAAGGATATAACCTTAACGAATAATGGGCAAAATACATTAAATTATCTAGCTCATTCACCTGTAAAAGAAATTGGAGACACTGCCAGAGATCTTCAACGCGCTAGAGCAAATGCTATACAAAGCGCAACACGTCTTAGTACTTTAATAAAAAATAGAGAAGCTCTTAAACAAGATTTATCTAGAGTGACGACTAAGATGGCTTATATCAACCAAAACCCTTATGGAGCTGGCTATTTTGCTCAAACATTGTTTTCCTTTACCACAAGGTTTAAGGCGACCTTTTATGGAGACGAAAATGCAAAATCTACATTAGCCGAAATGAGAGCCTATGATGACAAGCTTGCTAGATTAGCCGCAATAGAAGGTGCGATTCCTGAGGCAGAATATCATGCAAGATCAGACATCGCCTCTGCAAAAGGACTTGAAAAAGATCTTGAAAATGCAGTCAATAAAATTGCTGCCAAAAACGAAGGCCAATTATCCCCTAGTGAAAAATTCTTATTAACTAATTTAGTAGCTATAAATAGCGGTAATGAATATGTTCCTCAAATCGTTCTTATAAAAGAAGCCACTGATGAAGTGCTTAAAGATAATCCCAATTACACCAAAGTTGAAGCTTTGCTCAAAACACCAGGCCTAGAGCTTCCTGCCCTTTCATCTACCGCACAACGATTAAATCATGAGCAACAAATTTCTTACCAACTTGCCCTTGCAGTGGGTAGTAAGGATGAAAAACTAGGAAATGAATTATTAAACAAAGCCGGTTTCACAGCCATGACTCCCTCTGAAGCAAAGCGTCTTAATGCGATTGGTAATGCATCTTTTGCATCTCGTGCAGAGTCGAGATTAAATACAACAGTTCCTGGAATTATACTTCGTAAAGAAAATATAAATGTAACTGAAGATTATGTACCTGAACCACCATTCGACCAAGCTGTAAGAGCCATACAAGAATACTTTGTTGCGATTGATGAATCATTGCCAGCGGCCGATAAAATTGGCCAAGAAGCTATGCAGTCAGCCAAAGCCGCTGGTATACCTATTACAAACCTAGTTCAACTTAATGTGCTACACAAAGCAAAAGAAAAATCAGGTGATACATTTGATTTAAAAGCAAAGCTTGAAGAAATCAAAAAAACCAACGAAACGGCACCATCTGAGACTATCCTTGCTGATTGGAAAGCAAAACTTGAACTAACGAGCGCAGATGTTTCGAATGCTCAATCTGCAAATACTAATAATAGTCAGACTGTTCCTTCACTTGAAAATGATTCATCCAAAGGTATTAAACTTGTAAAGTGAGCAAATAAATGAGTTTAGAAAAACAAATCGCTGATCTTGAAGATGAAATAAAAATATTGAATGATGTTTTTCATGATCACAAAGAACGCTTTATTCCAAAAGCTACAAAAGTTATGGAAGTTCGTGCGGAACGCGCTGAGTTTTTTAAAACTGTTTTACAAAAAAACCAACTTCAAGGTTGGGCTGGTCTTATTTTAAACGCGCCCATTCAGATTTATATTAAAGAAATTGAAAATATATATAAACTTCAAATGCTTTTTCTTACTAAAGAAAATTTGGAAAAAATTAAAGCCAGTTGCAACGCATTAAGTATCATGCATAATGAATTAATGGCTATTCCAAATGAAGCACATGATGAAGCTTCATTGGCAAACAGAAATGCCTTCGTTGAAGACGTAAATGTAGCTCTTGGCTGGGGCAATATATTTTTTAAACAATTAGAAGTGCTAGATGGAGTGCGAGAAAAACTCATCGCTAAAAACATTGAGCTTCAAAAATTAAAAGCCCAAGAGCAAGCAAAATCCTTGCATACAAATGCTTTTTTTTTTGGGAACCTCTTCTACAACCCAGCCTACGCAGCCTAGAACTGCACGCGATTTAGATAACAGAACTTGCCAGCTTATCGAAGCGGCTTGGGAAATGGTTAAGCCTCATATAAGGCCTTTTAAATAAACTCAGGCGATTATCTCCTGGTATTCACTTGGCTATATATAAGGCAGCCAGACTAAATTAGTTTACTTTCTTCAAAATAAATCATATACTTAAGATATTAAATAGAAGGCTATTCCTTAATATTGCTTTAATAATCATGAGATACTATCTAAGTATAACCATTAAAAGTGAGAAATAATCGTGCCAAGAGTTAGATGGGATCAGATGCAAAATGCCGAAGGTATTGGCAAACAAATCACAGAAAATCTTGCTGAAAATGGTGAATTTCGAGCCGATCCTAACGAAGTTGTGGAAAAACGCCCCGACCAGGTACCGAGTTTCATCTTAAATGATGAAATTAGTGGTTTTGAACAATTAAAAATAGACCTGAGCCGAGCTGAAATTTATATCGAAATTAAAGGCCATGAACCTATCAAGCTTACTGCAGATAACCTAGATGCACAATTACAAGCATTAACTACCACAGCAAGAAATCGTTTGCTTAAAAATTATACCCAACGAACCATTGGTTCTGATGTCGCAGCAGTTTTAAGCAGCAACTTAAACAAGTTAGGCCTCGCAATGCCAGGCACGGTGGCTGATCAACTTCTGCCAAAAGTCGTATTTAAGATTGATAATGACAATGTTATTGCAGATGTACATTTAAGCAATATCAACATAGTAGCAATCTTAGAGGACTCTGAAAAAGTGCCCCTTGCGGGCGATATGCGGTTTAATATTCGATATGAGGATGATGGCTCTTATTGTAGTCCTGTGCGGTGTTCTATCATGGCAGGAAAAATACTGAAAAACGATCCTTCGCTTACCAAAGAACAAGTGCTAGAGCTCGCAGGCGGAGTGAGTTGGCAAGCAATTATTGGAAAACAACAACCTAATACAGTTGAATTTGCTGGTGAAAATCAAGCTAAATATCTACCTAAAGCTGGTGAAGAAATTACTAACGGTAGTCAAGAACTGCTACGTGGTGAAGATGCCACTAGCAATTCAGGCAAAACTACTTATTTTTTGGGAAATGTTAAATTAAATCAAAAAACATATGACACAATAAGTAATACTCAACGTGCACTTATTGATAACAATTTCGGCCAACAGCTCATGGGCTTGATTACTACAGGCTTAATAAATAAATCATTACAACATTATCAAATAACCTTCAATGCAGAAACGTCAGATCGAGAGATTACTGTATTAACAAGTAACCCTAATGAAGTCGAAATAGTAATATCCTATTCTAATTTAACTTTCTCCGACACTAGCACTACAACGCCAAAACCAAGCAACACATCTTACTCTTATGAGTATACCGTCAAAATAACTAAAGATGGAGTTTTCTTATCTCCCGTTAGGTGCTCTAATCAACTTATGAAATATCTTGTCATTGGCGATACAGCGCAAATACAAAACCAAATGGAACAAAAAAATCCTTTAGCAAACATGGTAAACAGGCGGGAAAAAAGCCTAGGTTCTGCAAAAACTCAAAAAGTTCAACCAGTTCAACCAGTTCAACCAGTTCAACCAGTTCAACCAGTTCAACCAGTTCAACCAGTTCAACCAGGTAACAGCATAGAAGAACAATACGAAGAACTCTTCACTGACATTAAAAACTTTTTTCCAAAACAAATCAAACTTGGCGCAAGTTATATTCTTTCTTTTTTAAGTGCTGTTGTTGAATTCATAAGTACTGGATTCAAAGCTACAGCTGGAATGAAACAAGGGATAATTAACACTAAATCTAAAAGTGCAGATACAGCACCACTAGAAACAAAAACAGAAAAAATAATTGAAATTATGGCAGATGCATCGCTACCTCAAATATCCATTAAATTACGAGAAGAACAAGCCAATAACGATAGTATTAATGATGGTATTCACAAACTTACAAACGATGTTGCTGTGCAAATATTTTCATATGAAAAAATGGATAATAACAATAGCAAACTAATTTCCTTAACACAAATAATAAATGTAATACGCAGTAGTGGTGCATTTAATGGGTTAGATAATGAACAAAAAATAAGTTTTTTAAAAAATATCAATCAACAAATGAAGTTATATATATCAATCGATGATATAAGTAATGATAAAGCTGTGGCACTAGTGGCTCAAAAAGTCTTGAAAATAAATCCAACAGTCACTTCAGAAATTGAAGCTACGCAAGAGCAACAAACAATTATGTCGCAGCCTGTCGAAGCTCCTCTCTCCGCAAAAGAAATAGCAATAAAAGCAATAGAAGACTATGTCAATACTGCGCGCGAAGCTGCTCAAACAAAAGGAGAGAAACCATCAACGGATAGTTTGGAAAATAAGCTAAATAGCGCGTTGCAATTAGCCCAGGAAGCAGAATTACCAATATCCGAGAGCTCATTGAATATTTTAATAAATGCACCGAGTTTAGATGTACAAGAATATGTTGAAGATCTTCAAAAGATGCAAGCTGCACCTAGCACTGGCGCTTTAGTTCAGCATGCCTCAACAGCAGCTCTTAATGATTCTCAAAACACTGATAGTAAGACTCCGCTCCACAATAAAGAAACAACAAGTAAAGCAGTATCATCTGCAATGAAGGCGAAATAATCCTTATAATCTAAAAAAACTGGCCGATATGATATAATATATACATAAGAAGTAGAAAAAGAGAATTAAAATGATTTTACGATTACTGTATGATGAACTTAAAAAGCATAGCGATAATTTGCAATTGTTTATTAATAATCATAAAGAACAAACCCTGGCTTACGAGGCCGTTCTTAACAACCCACAAATGTGGATACTCTCTCGCGTCTATTTAGCAGATCATATGCGAGCCTATAATCAAGCCATTCAAAACATTGATTTACATCTCGGACAGTTTCTTAAGGATGAAAGCCAAGCTAGTCTTCGTAAAAGCTATCAAGTCCTTAAAAATATTGCTACTACATTAAAGGCGATTCCTGATCATTTGCATGATCAAGTTTCTAAACTCGATACGGCTGCTTTTATTACAGAAGTCGATCATATTATTGAAAAATGTGAATTATTTTTTAATGAAGTAGAAAAAACTGCTGCTAAAATTCAAGCGGTAGTTGCCGAAGAAGCAAAAAAAAAAGTTCCCGTTTCGTCTTCTGCAACTTTTTCTACAATCCCGCGTTCTACGCTCCAGCAATGGCCTAACTGGACGCAAGAGTTAATAACAAATAGTTTAAATGAAATCGAACGCGACTTATTGACGCATTTGGGACTTGCCAAAAACCAAACGCAGAAGAAACGCGCATTCTAATGCTTATACTATTAACGATATCCTCTACTTCGAAAAACCCAACGACGAATTAACCACTGAAAATCTGCTTGAAAAAATGATGAAAGAGCGAGGCTATCTCTAGCCAATCTGGTACATTTTACTACTAAACCCTATCATAATAGCCTCAATACATTCAAATTATTTCCATATTGCAATATTAAATCATTAATGATTATTTTAATATTTGATTTATATACTTTAATGATTTATCATATCATCCAAAATAATAATATTGTATTTATTGCCATATGAAAAACAATGCTATATAATTTAACTATTGGACAAGGGAATGAACACACAATGGAAAGTCATCATTCATAACACAACTAAAAAACAACTTTTAAAACTACCAGAGAAAGTAAATATCACAACCCATTTACTCTGTGCAGATTTAGAAGAAAAAGGGCCTATACCTGGGAAAAAATGGCCTAATTATGGCAAATTTAAATGTAAAAAAAATATGGATAAAAGGCATTGTCATTTAATAAAGGGAAATCCTACTTACGTGGCCTGCTGGGAAGTATTAAGCAAACATCAGCGAATCATTGAGGTTTATTATGTCGGTACACATGAAAAAGCACCCTACTAACTCAAAGCAAGAAGTAGTTTTATGCCTCACAGCAAATAATCAAGAAAAGATCTTTAAAATCCCTGGTGAGCTTCTGTCAAAATTAATTCCCTATGAAATAGAGAATCAACAAGCGATTCAACGCGAGCTTATGCGTTTTAAAACTGCATTAGGCCTGACGCCGGCCGAAGTCTTTTCTAATCTAAAAGAAAAATATTCCGAACCTGGCGCTTACCTTAAAGGCATCCGGCTACGTGAAGGATTAAACCAGGTTGAATTTGCAAAAAAAATTGATGTAACTCAGGGTGATTTATCCAAAATGGAACATGGCAAACGCCCTATTGGTAAAAAACTGGCACAAAAAATTGGGCAGTTATTTGATTTTGATTATCGCAAACTTTTGTGATTGACAAAACCTCCAACATCCCTTAACGTTGCCCCATGAAATTTCACTTACCAGCCGAATGGCATAAACAACAAGCGGTTTTAATTACCTTCCCGGATGAACACACCATCTGGAAAGAATCCCTTGCGGACATAGAACCCTTTTACGTGACATTTGCCCAAGCTATTTTGGCTTATCAGGATTTAATTATCGTCTGCCGTAATCCTGAAAAACAGCAGTATATTGAACAACTTGTCGGTACCGCGCATACGCATTCCTTGCGCTTTTTCCATGCGGAATTTAACGATATTTGGATACGTGATTACGGTCCAATTAGCCTTTTAAAAGGTGAGAAAACTAAATGGCTGGATTTTGGTTTTAACGCTTGGGGCGGCAAATATGCGGGCGATTTAGATGACCAAGTCACCAAGGAATTATTTGATGAACATTTATTGCCTATAGATCAATATGCCCGTCAAGACTTTATCCTTGAAGGCGGCGCGATTGAAACCGATGGTTTAGGGACTTTATTGATTACATCTTGTGTATTTACTAAAACCCGTAATGCAAACTTAAGTGCACAGCAGGTTAAACAAAGCTTGAATATGGAACGTGTGATTACCATAGAACACGGTTATTTATTAGGCGATGATACTGATGGCCATATTGATACTCTAGTGCGTTTTTGCGATGCTAAAACATTAGCTTATAGCAGCTGCGATAACCAAGATGACCCTCATTACGCGCCTTTAAAAGCCATGGAAGCGCAATTGCGGGAATTAAGGGATTTGGCAGGCAATCCTTATAAACTCATCCCCTTGCCCATCCCTGCGGCTAAATACGACGGTGAACGCAGACTTCCTGCTTCTTATGCAAATTTCTTGATTATTAATGGCGCTGTATTGTGCCCTACCTATAATGACGCGCAAGATGATTTAATTTTAAAGCGTCTAGGCAGTGCTTTTCCGCAACATAAAATCGTGCCCATTCCCAGTCTGCCTTTAATACAATATAATGGCGCATTACACTGCGCGAGCATGCAGATTCCATCAGCAAAATAGGTAAAGCCATGAAAAACACATTATCCGTTGCGCTATTGCAACAAGCTATTGATTTGGATAAAGCTAAAACCCTCGCAATGTTTCAACACGAAGTGGAAAAAGCCGCCAAGCAAGGTGCACAATTGGTTTGTTTGCCAGAATTGCATATGGGCCCCTACTTTCCCATCACAGAAAACTTAGATGAATTTAATCACGCCGAAACAATTCCAGGGCCTACGACAGATGCGTTTAGTGCGCTTGCAAAAAAACTGAATATAGTGATTGTTTGCTCAATTTTTGAAAAACGTGCGCCCGGGCTTTATCACAATACTGCCGTCGTATTAGAAAAAGATGGATCCATTGCAGGTATGTATCGCAAAATGCACATTCCAGATGATCCTGGTTTTTATGAAAAATATTATTTTACACCCGGTGATTTAGGTTTTAATCCTATTCAAACATCTGTTGGACGTTTAGGCGTATTAGTCTGCTGGGATCAATGGTATCCAGAAGCTGCGCGTATTATGGCGCTAAAAGGCGCAGAAGTTCTGATTTATCCAACCGCAATTGGTTATCATAAAGATTCTAAAAGTGGATTTTTAAAAGATAGAGATGCTTGGCAAACCATTCAACGCTCACATGCTGTAGCTAATGCCCTTCCGGTATTAGTCATTAATCGTGTAGGTTATGAACAAGATCGCAATGGTTTACTCGAAGGCACACAATTCTGGGGTCATAGTTTTATTACCGGTCCACAAGGTGAAATTTTAGTGCAAGCGGGTGAAACTGCAGAAACGCTACACGCAACATTGGACTTAGATCAAACCGATTACATTCGTAAATGCTGGCCATTTTTACGTGATAGACGTATTGATGCTTACGAAGGAATTTTACAGCGGTACCTATAATGTCAAGTTTATTGGCGCTCTCCCTTCAAGAGTTATTACACAACCAAACCGGTTTATTACTCATCGCAGCGCCCAATACACAAACGGCTGAAGAATTACATACTGCGCTTAAATTTTTTAATCCTGACAAACCTATAGAAACATTTCCTAATTGGGAAACGCTGCCTTATGATAATTTCTCGCCCCATGAAGATATTGTTTCAACACGTTTAAAATTATTAGCGAAATTACCACAGTTAACCCAAGGCGCATTAATTGTTGCTGCGCCAACATTGGCTTATCCTTTATGCCCTAAAACGCATTTGCAAAAAAATAGTTTTGTTTTAGATATTAAAGATCAACTGGACATTAACGCGCTGCGCGAACAGTTAACTTTGAGTGGTTACTATGCCGTGTCTGAAGTTTTCTCTCACGGTGAATTTAGTATTCGTGGGTCCATTATTGATATTTTTCCTATGGGAAACCCTTTTCCTTATCGCATCGATTTATTTGATAATGAAGTGGAATCGATACGGATTTTTGATCCTAACACGCAACGCTCGCATGAAAAAATTAATCGCATTGAGTTATTGCCGGCACGTGAATTTTCTTTAGATAAAGATAGCATCACCCGTTTTCGCGAAAACTTTCGTGACACATTTACCGGCGATCCAACTAACAGTGATGTTTATCAAACCATTACCAAAGGCAGCGTGCCTGCGGGTATAGAATATTATTTACCGCTATTTTTTGAAAAAATAAATCATCTTACTGATTATTTGCCTAAAAACACGCAAGTGGTGACTATCGGTAATATTCAATTAGATTTAGTGGAATTTTATCAGCAAGTCACTAAACGTTATGAACAATATGGACATAATGTCGCGCGTCCACTTTTAAAGCCTGAGCAATTATTTTTAAAACCCGAGCAAGTTTTTGAGCAGCTGAAAATTTTTGAAAAATTACGCACACCTAGCATTGAGAATAAAACGCTGCCTGATATCCGCATTAATACGAAACTTGCCAATCCGCTATTGCCGCTTGAACATTTTTTAAAAGAAAGTACTGATTATCGTATTTTATTTTGCGTGGAATCTGCAGGTCGACGTGAAGCATTATTAGGTTTGCTGGCACCCTTGAAGTTAGAATTAACCACCTATCCTGATTGGGAAAATTTTATAACCGGATCAAGCCAACAATCCGTCATCACCGCACCACTGGCTCAAGGCATTATATTGCCGCAGCAAAAATTAATTATTATCACTGAAACTGAAATTTTTGGTCAACCTGTGGTTGCGCAACGCCAAAAGAAACGTTCCGTTGACGCGGACACCATGGTGAAAAGTTTAGCTGAATTAAACATCGGCGCTTTTGTTGTGCATATTGATCACGGGATTGGACGCTACTTAGGTTTGCAAACTATTTCTGTGGGTGATTATGATGCGGAATTTTTAACGCTCGAATATGCAGGCGGCGATAAACTTTATGTACCTGTTTATTCTTTGCATTTAATCTCTCGTTATAGCGGTCATGATGAAACAGAACATTTATTAAATAAACTAGGCACACAAAACTGGCAACGCGCTAAACAAAAAGCTGCAGAAAAAGTTAAAGATGTGGCTGCAGAATTATTAGACATTTACGCCAAACGTGAAGCACGTCAAGGTTTTGCGTATCCAGAGCCTGATAGTCAATACCATGCATTTTCAGGCAGTTTCTTATTTGAAGAAACACCCGATCAAACACAGGCAATACAATCTGTTATAAAAGATATGACTGCAATACGCCCGATGGATCGTTTAATTTGCGGTGATGTAGGTTTTGGAAAAACAGAAGTGGCGCTGCGTGCAGCATTTATTGCCATTCACAGTGGCAGACAAGTTGCCGTATTAGTCCCTACCACTTTATTGTCACAACAACATTACGATACATTTTGTGACAGATTTGCTGACTGGCCAGTTAGAATTGCATTATTATCACGCTTTCGCACCGCGCTCGAGCGTGAAAAAGATTTAATTGCACTAGCAGAAGGCAAAGTAGATATTATTATCGGCACCCACGCTCTATTAAGTGAAAACGTAAAATTTAAAGATTTAGGTTTAGTGATTTTAGATGAAGAACACCGCTTTGGTGTTAAGCAAAAAGATAAATTAAAAACCCTGCGCGCCGAAGTCGATATTTTAGCATTAACCGCAACCCCTATTCCGCGCACCTTAAATATGGCGATGCATGGTATTCGCGATTTATCCATCATTGCTACACCACCCAAAAAACGTTTGGCGATTAAAACTTTTGTATCTGTTGAAAATGATGAATTGATCCGAGAAGCTATTTTGCGCGAAATCATGCGCGGCGGCCAGGTTTATTATTTACATAATAATGTACAAACCATAGAAAAAACCGTGGATAAATTACGTGAACTCGTGCCAGAAGCACAAATTCAATTTGCGCATGGGCAAATGCGTGAGCGTAGTCTTGAGAAAATTATGGCTGATTTTTACCATCAACGTTTTAATGTTTTAGTGTGTACAACGATTATTGAAACAGGGATTGATATTCCCACAGCCAATACCATTATTATCGATAGAGCCGACAAATTAGGCCTTGCGCAATTACACCAATTACGCGGCCGCGTTGGACGCTCACACCATCAAGCTTATGCTTATTTATTTGCACCCGATAAAAAAACCATCACTGCTGATGCACAAAAACGTTTAGATGCGATTCTTGCGGTTGAAGAATTGGGTATGGGCTTTACGCTTGCAACCCACGATTTAGAAATCCGTGGCGCTGGCGAATTTTTAGGCGAAGAACAAAGTGGCCATATGCAAGCCATCGGCTTCTCACTCTATATGGAATTACTAGAACGCGCGGTTGAATCCTTAAAAAATGGCGAAACCTTTGAAGATTTATTATTAACCAAAGATTCTGTCACAGAAATTAATTTACAAATTCCAGCTTTAATTCCAGAAGCTTATATGCCAGACGTTCATGGCCGCCTAGTGTTTTATAAACGCATCAGCAATGCCGATAACGAAATCAGCCTAAAAGAATTACAAGTCGAACTTATCGATCGTTTTGGTTTATTGCCACAACCTGTTAAAAATCTATTTTCCATCACCGAATTAAAATTGATTGCCCACCCCATGGGCATAGCCAAAATTGATATGAATAAAAAAGGCGGCAAAGTAGAATTTGCTAAAAAAGTGAATATCGATCCTGCAAATATTATTAAACTTATTCAAAGCAAACCCAATGTTTACAAACTAGAGGGTGCTGAAAAATTGAAAATTATAATGGATTTACCCGAAGATCAAGACAGAATTGAGTTTGTGCAAACGTTATTAAATGAATTTTAACTATACCGCGTCATATCATTTACCCCAGCGTCGATAAATCCTTTTTTGCGCAACATACAACTATCGCATTTGCCGCAAGCCAAGCCATCATCAGTGGCTTGGTAACATGAAACAGTTAAACTGTAATCTACACCCAAAGCTAAACCTATTTGTAATGTTTGCGCTTTGCTTAAATGTAATAAAGGTGTTTGAATTGTAATGGGATGCCCTTCTACACCTTCTTTTGTGGCTAATTGTGCTAAATGATTAAACGCTGCAAAATATTCTGGGCGGCAATCAGGATATCCTGAATAATCAACGCTGCTTGCGCCAATAAAAATGGCATCCGCATGCACAGTTTCTGCAAAACCTAAAGCAATGCTTAAAAAAATAGTATTGCGCGCAGGCACATAAGTTATGGGGATATCCTGTGCATCTACTTGATGCTCAGGCATGGCAATGTTTTTATCGAGCAGCGCACTGCCGCCAAATTGATCTAAAGAAATTTTAAAAACTTGATGGCTTTTTACTGCAAATAATTTTGCAATATTTTTTGCGGCATTAAGTTCCGCGCGATGCCGCTGACCATAATCAAACGAAATAGCGTGGCAATCATAGCCTTCTGATTTTGCAATCGCTAAAGTTGTGGTGGAATCCAAGCCACCGGATAATAATACTACTGCGATTTTTGCCATTAGATTAAACCTTGATTCATTAATAACGTTACTGCATCTGTGTAAATTTTAAGCTGCGCTTTTGGCTGATAATATAATGCTGAATAATCTACGCAGCCTTGACGCTGCGTAATGGTTTTATCATTTAATAAATTTAAAACCTCTTTATCGCTATTACATAATAATAAAACATCACAACCTGCATCTAGCGAAGCTTTTGCGCGCGCAGAAATATCACCAGTTTTATCCGTGGCTTTCATTAATAAATCATCACTGAAAATTAAACCTTGATAAGCTAATTGCTCACGCAATACTTGCTTTAACCAAAACGCTGAAAAGCTCGCAATTTCTGGTGCAACTTTTTGATACAAGACATGCGCGGTCATCATGCCGGCTAATTTTGATCCTAACTCTTCAAACGGCAATAAATCTTTTTGCGCAATTTCAGATAAATCACGTGGATCTTGCGGTAATTCTAAATGCGAATCTTTAACCACAAAACCATGCCCTGGGAAATGTTTACCTATGGCTTGCATCCCTGCTTGCGCTAAACCATCAATTAATGCACCCGCTAATCGCGTTACAATTTCTGGGTCGGCATGAAAACTGCGATCGCCTATCACACTACTTTGCCCATAATCTAAATCCAATACAGGCGTAAAACTAAAATCAACGCCAACTTCACCTAATTCTTTACCAATAATATAACCACACGCATTTGCGCAAGCCAGCGCAACATCCGAATTTTGATCATACAATTCACCTAATTTATGCATAGGCGGCAATACGGTAAATCCTTGTTTAAAGCGCTGCACCCGACCACCTTCATGATCGACACAAATCAATAAAGCGGGACTTTTCAGCGCTTTAATTTGCGCAATTAAATCTTGAATTTGTTCTTTGGATGTAAAATTTTTACTAAAAATAACCACACCGCCCACAAAGGGATGACTTAACATATCTTTGTCAGATTGCGTTAAATGCGGTTGTTCTATCGATACAAATAAGGGTGAATAAGGGTTCAATGAGGGCCTCGTATTTAAATATAACGCATAAAGTGTATACTATACACCATGAAAAACCTACTTTATAGCACCCCCGTTATCATGCTGCGCACTTTGGTGCAAACCATTGCTACGCTGACAAGTTTTTGGTGGGTAAAATTCACAGGTAATGCGACTCGCATTAAAACGGATACGATTATAAAAAATTGGGCGCGGGCACTTTTACAGATTGTTAATGTGAAGCCGCAGGTGATCGGCAAGCTTCCCGTTTATAAAACGCATCAACCCTATATTATTATGAGCAACCATGCCAGTTTGTATGATATTCCGATTATCTTGGATACTTTGCCGGGTAGCATTCGCATGATTGCTAAAAAAGAACTTTCGTATATCCCCTACTTTGGGACAAGCTTAAAAAACAGTGAGTTTATTTTTATTGATCGTAAAAATCGTCAGCAGGCCATTTTAGACTTACAAAAAGCAAAAGCAAAAATGCTAGATGGCATTATTATCTGGGCAGCGCCTGAAGGTACGCGCTCCCGCGAGGGGCAATTAGGCGTGTTTAAAAAAGGGATATTTAAATTAGCCAAGGAAACTGATGCTATTATTATTCCGGTGAGCATAAAAGGTGCGCGGCAATTATTGCCCCCTAAAACCTGGCGGTTTAATCCAGGGCAAGCTGTTTTTGTGCATATTGGCGAGCCAATAGTTGCACGTGACTTTGATGAAACTGCGCTGAATGCGCGTGTACGTGATACAATTCAATCATGGCTATAATACAAATCATAAAAAGTTTACTGGCCGCCATTTTAGGCGTACGCAGTCAAAAAGAAATGGAAGAAGATTTTAGCAAAATCGACTGGCGCTGGTATGTGTTGATTGCTTGTATTCTTGTATTTATTTTAATTGGCCTGCTCGCATTCTTAGTAAAAGTAATCATTAAATAAGAGGTAGCTTATGCTCATAAGTTTTACCCAAGGCATTTTTCTTGCTCTGGCTCTGATTTTACCTTTTGGGCCGCAAAATATTTTTTTATTTAATATCGGCGCGATGTATCCACGTTATAGCCAAGCATTACCTGCCCTAATTACAGCCGCATTAGCCGACACGGCCTTAATTTTATTAGCGGTATTAGGTGTATCTGTATTTTTGCTAGAATTTCCAATGATTAAAGATATTTTAGTCATAGCCGGTATTATATTTTTACTCTATATTGGCTGGTCTATCTGGAAGAGTCCGCCGCCTAAACTTCAAAACGATACTATGGCTGTATGGCCTGTTAAAAAACAAATTACCTTGGCCGCTTCTTTTTCCTTGTTAAATCCACATGCCTTCATTGATACTATTGCGGTCATTGGCGTTACATCATTTACCTACGATGGCATGGAACGCGCAGTATTTACTTTCGCATGTATTCTTGTGTCTTGGATATGGTTTTTTGGCTTGGCTTTTGTGGGACGAAAAGTTTTACGTGCTAATGCAAAGTTTTATTATTTATTTAATCGCATTTCTGCGGTATTGATTTGGGGAAGTGCGGGGCTGTTGTTTTCTCAGAATTTTTAGAATTTTTAAACGCCCCGCGTCTTCAGCACACGAACTTAGAACCAGTCTTTGCTAATCGCACCTGTCATTAAATTAACATCTAATCTCACCATTTTGCCATTTTTATCTTGGGCTTTAACATCATAGCTATCGCCTTTGAATTTAATTTTAGTGATATTCATATAACCCGCATCCATTACTTTTTTAGCTACTTCAGAAGCATTTAAAATTTTCATGTTTTTAGGGCCAGGTTCAATCACAGGTTTATTGGAATCAACCATAAAGTCGATTTTTTCACCTTTAGCATTAATAGTTTCAACTTTATAATTACCATTTGATTCTAATTCCACTTCTTTAATTGCTGAATAACCGGCTGCATCTAATTTATTCAATACATCCATCATAGACATTGCAGGTGCATGTGTTGCTGCAGGTGCTGCTGTCGTTGTAGTGGTAGTAGTTGCAGTGTTGGCTGCATTAGGTGTTGTCATAGTCGTATCAGCAACGGCCAATCCTGACATAGCTAACATGCTGCTTAATACAGATATTTGTAATAAATTTCTCATTCTTATTCTCCAAGGGTTTATCTTTATCTCACTAACTTAATTATTGGTCTATTTACTTCTTCTGTCAACTTCCCATATCGGCTCGACCTATGCCTGGCTTGAGGTTATAATAGGCCACCATGAAGATAGCGATAGTCATCCCCGCTTATGAACCCGATAAGCATTTAATTAACCTCGTACAAGCGCTAAGGCAAGCTGATTTTCCGCTTATTATTGTCGATGATGGTTCTGGTCCTGATTTTCAGAATATTTTTACAGCTATTACTCAAGAAAATGTCACTATTTTGCGCCACGGTACTAATTTAGGTAAAGGAGAAGCTTTAAAAACGGCTTTTAGTCATATCCTTTTAAATGAACCTGATTGCATAGGGATAGTGACTGCTGATGCGGATGGTCAACATTTACCTGCGGATATTATTCATACGGCCAATACACTCGCCGTTGAACCGCAGCATTTAATTTTAGGCAGTCGGCATTTTACCGGGAAAATACCACTGCGCTCAAAATTGGGTAATTTGTTAACCCGCAGTGTATTCACTTTGTTTATCGGCAAAAAACTGATCGATACGCAAACTGGATTGCGTGGCATCCCTGTTGCCTTATTACCTGCTCTGTTAAAAATTAGAAGTCATGGTTATGAGTTTGAATTAGAAATGCTGATTTATGCGGTACAACATCATGTACCCATTACCGAATTAAAAATTGCAACAATTTATGAAAATAATAATGCGTGTTCACATTTTAATCCGCTGATTGATTCTGCGAAAATTTATTTTGTATTTTTACGCTTTTCAAGTTTAGGTTTAATTACTGCGCTGGTTGATTTAGGCATTTTCACTTTATGCTTTATGTTTTCAAATACCATTTTTTTAAGTGAATGTTTAGCGCGTGGTGGCGGCGGACTCTTTAGTTTTGTTGCAGGCAAACATATGGTTTTTAAATCAAAAGGTAAATATCACGTAGAATTACTGAAGTTTTTTGCGCTGTGGTTTACGTTATTGTTGACTTCTTATGCCATGATCATTGGCGCCCATGAATTGGGCGTCAATGTTTATCTTAGCAAAATAATTACGCAGACTCTGCTGTTTTTGGCGAGCTTTTCGATTCAGCGTCTGTTTGTGTTTCCTTACAGCCCTGAAACAACTTCGTAAGTTCGCGGCGTTTACGATTTTTCCAATGACCTTGATGGTAAGCATCGCTTGCCAATAAAGGCACAACGCTTGTAGCTTCTGCGAAAATCATTTGCTCATTCACTACACTCACTTTGCCCCAAGAATGTGCTTCTTGCAAAGTTGAACTGCTGCATGCACCATCACGTGTATCTGCAACTGTAATTTGTACCGCATATTTATGCATGCCGACATTTTTACCTAATAATTCTGCACAAACAACGGTATCTTGCGCAAAATTCTTAGGCACGCCACCGCCTATCATAAGTAAACCGGTGGTTTCATGTTGAATTTTAATTTCAGTCAATTCACGAAAATCACGAATAGAATCGATAGTTAAATGATTATTCGGGCGATGCTCTTGATGCAACACTAAACCAAAGCCGGCGCTAGAATCTGTAAAGGCCGGGCAGAAAATCGGTACATTGTGTTTAAAAGCAAGCTCGATCAAAGAATCTTTTTTCTTGGCGTGTTTCGTTAAATAGCGCCCCATTTCATGAATAAATTCCCGTGAAGTTGTGGGTTTTGCAGGCATGCTATCTGCGATCGCTTGAATGGTTTTATCGCAAGCTTGCAGCTCTTCTTCATCGATATACGTATCATAAATACGATTAATGTATAAATCTCTAAGGAGCGTATCATCAGCTTGAATTTGTCCTTGGTAATGCTTAAAACCTAAGGCTTCAAAAAAGTCCATATCCACGATGCTGGCGCCTGTTGCGACTATCGCATCGACCATATTATGTTTAATCATATCTGCATAAATCTGCATACAACCACCCGCAGACGTAGAACCTGCTAAGGTTAAAATAACGGCGCATTCAGGGTCTGCCAACATGGTATTAAAAATTTGTGCGCCACGCCCTAAATCCCGCGCCGTAAACGACATTTTGCCCATCGCTTCAATGATAGGACGCGCATCAAAACTCGTCATATCGATATGTTCGACAAGTGTATGTAATAATTGGGATTTCTCTTGGTTTTTGGACATGGTCAACTCCTCAGTCTCGTTTCATTTAAGGGTGAAATGATACCATAAATGACCAGGTTCTGTATAATCCTAAAATAACTAGCCTGGAGATAATCATGGGAAAAACTGAATATACTGTGCTCGAGCATATTACTGCGTTTTACAGCCAATTTCATCTAAGTGAAGGTTGGGCTTTGCTGATGAGTTCTATGACCATTTTTCTAGGTGTACTGACGCTCAGTTATATCAGTAATTTTTTGACCAAACGTTATTTAGTCCATTTATTTAACCGCGGTTTTGCAATCAGCACTTCAGCGTTTAGTCGCGGTATTATCCAGCATAAAATCTTATTACAATTATCACGTCTTGTTCCTGCATTGATCATTTATTTCTTAGTGCCGTGGATCATCGTGGATGAAAGCAGCTCTTTTATTCTCACCATCGAGCAATTGATTGAAAAAGCCGTAGAAATTTATATGATCATTAACTTAGCCATAGTAATGGGCTCTATGGGCAATGTCATTGAAGATTATTATCATGAAGTCTCTGTGATTAAATATCGTCCCATCAAAAGTTATATCGAAATCGCAAAAATCATTATCTATGTTATCGCGACTATTTTAGTAGGCGCTTTGATTTTAAATAAATCACCTGTCGCATTATTAACCGGGCTGGGTGCAACCACTGCGATTTTAACGGTTATTTTCAAAGATTCTATTTCTGGCTTAATGGCCAGTATTCAAATTGGTAATCATGATTTATTACGCTTGGGCGATCACATTGAAGTCCCCACATTTGGTGCCAATGGTGAAGTAATTAAAATTTCCCTGAATACCATCAAAGTACAAAACGATGATAAAACCATCGTCACTATTCCAACCTATGCCTTGATTAATACCCAAATGAAAAATTGGCGCGGCATGCTCGATGCCGGCGGACGACAAATTCGCCGTGCGATTAATTTAGATATGCATTCAATTCACTTTTCTACGCCAAAATTGCTTAAGCAATTAAAACAAATCGAGCATGTGCAAGATTATTTTATACATAGGCATGTGGAAGACAAAACCAAACCGATGACCAATTTAGGCTTATTCCGTGCTTATTTACAAGATTATTTACGCGAACATCCGGCGCTACATAATGATATGCCGTCCATTGTTCGCCAATTAGCACCGACGACGGAAGGTTTGCCTATTGAAATTTATGTGTTTTCACAACATCTAAAGACGCATGACTATGAAGAAATACAAGCCGAACTCTTTGATTATATTTTAGCGATCTTATCTTTCTTTGACTTGAAAGTGTTTCAAAAAGTGAGCGATACTGGCGCTAAAGCAAATTAAAAGAAATTAGCTTATTGGAGAAACTTCTCCGGAGAACGGCATCTGTGTAGTTCTTGCCACCGTGACTGCCTTTTTATAAAGACGCAAAGTTTAAGAACTACTTTATTGACATTTGGGATGACATTCTCCATACTTAGAAAGTATGTTAACTAATGAGGCATAGGATGACTATCACCGTAACTTTTGGAACTTCAGACATTCCGGAACACCCTTCTCTACTTCAAACATTTATTCAGCAAAGGTTATCGAGTGCTCTTGCAAAAAATGTGAGCGAGGATCTTTTAGTCATATGTAATTCGCCTCCAAACTCAATTTTTCAAATATACAAAAATCCCTCTTTTTTTTCGCTCAATAAAAAAGCAGTACGTTTAGATGACACTGAAATGAAATCCATTGCCAGCTACATTAGTGCTGAAGATTTATTATTTAAACAGGCAACATATTCTGAAATCTCACATTGCATATATTTCCGGCCCCAAAAGTCAAAAAAACTTCTGCTTGAAAATGAAATGAAAGAAATGGGAAAAGAGACTAGTTTTATCAATGAATGCTACAAAATCATGTTGACGGATGCGATCAAAGATAAAAGTTATCCAAGATGCGCGCTGATTTTATTAGAAGCTGGCCATAATAAAATTCTATTTGAAATGTCTGCGCCTTTACCTTCGCAAATACTCAATGAACTTGATCGTACTATTCCTTCGAACAGCACTGCGGAATATTACAATGACCATGAGAATAATCTTGAAAAAGAAAAAATAGTGAAGTTCTATAAGGACGATTCAAAAGCTCAGCGCCAGCAAAGTGCACCTGGAAAACTTGAAGGGACCACGTCTCAATATACAAATGTTACATCCAATGCAAGCACTAGCTCAGTAGCACCTGCATCACTACCACAACATAAAAAATAGAAATTAGCCTTCTATACTCGCCCATTTAGCATCTAATTCTGTTTGTAATTCTTTACGCTTAGAATTCAGTGCTTTGATTTCTTTTTTATCGGTATCGATATAAAAATCAGGATGCGACATTTGACTGTCAATTTCCCGAATTGATTTTTCGAGTTGTTCTATTTCGCGCTGGAGCTTGCCGCTGATATTATCTGGCATTTCGCGTTTTTTGGGTTTTTCGACTGCAGGTTTAGCAGATTTTTTCTCAGCAGCTGCTTTGGTACGACTTAAAAAATCTTGACCAGCTGCGTTTAGATAATCATCATAACTGGCTGTGATATCTTCTAGGCCATGCGGTGTTAATACAATAATTCGGGTGGCTAATAGGCGCACAAAATCTCTATCGTGACTGACGAATAAACAGCTGCCTGGAAATGCTTTTAAAGCTTTACCTAAAGCTTCAATAGCTTCTAAATCTAAATGGTTCGTGGGTTCATCGAGGATGATGACATTTGGCTGCTTAATAATCAGCGAACCTAATAATAAACGCGCAGCTTCACCGCCTGATAATTGTGAAACTTGTTTGTGTGCATCATCACCGGAGAATAACATTTGCCCTAAAACGCTGCGCACTTTATCGCGTTGATCAGAGGGTGCTTCGCCTTCTAAATATTGAAATAATGTTTGTGCGCCTTTTAATTGTTCATGATGATCTTGTGCGCAATAACCCACGGTTACTTCATGACCCCATTCTATTTTGCCGGTATTTGGCTCAACTTCATTCATAGCAATCTTTAAAAAAGTAGATTTACCTATACCGTTAGCACCGATAATAGCGACTTTTTCGCCGCGCAACATTTCAAAGCTGACTTTGTTTAATACTTGCAAGTCACCAAAAGATTTACTGATATTTTCAGCGGCAAATGCACGTTTGCCAGAAGGTCTAGCTTGTTTGAATGAAAAATACGGCGCACCACGATTGGTGGTTTTAATTTCCGTAAGTTCAATACGTTCAATTTGTTTTTGTTTTGATTTGGCTTGTTTTGCTTTACTGGCTTTAGCACCAAATTTTTCAACGAAAGTTTGTAATTGCTCCACTTTCATTTCTTGATTACGACGCGCAGCTGAGCGTTGTTCTTCTGCTTGCGATTTTAATTCGAGCGAGCGATCATAATTGCCAGTATAAGGCGTTACCGTTTGGTAATCGATATCTAAAATATGCGTAGAAACAGAATTTAAAAAGTGTTTATCGTGCGAAACAAATAAGACAATGCCTTCAAATTCCGTTTTTAAATATTCTTCAAGCCAATGAATGGAAGTAATATCCAAGTGGTTGGTCGGTTCATCTAATAATAAAATATCAGGATTTTGAAATAAAACCTGTGCAAGCAATACACGTAATTTAAAACCACCGGATAAAGCACCCATGGTGCCAAGGTGT
>JBAZWD010000018.1:0-30103 GCA_041660525.1 Legionellales bacterium
TTTAGGGTTACAATTTCGAACGTGACAATATCAGGGCTTAAATTGCAGATCACTCATTAACGCAAGGGTTACTGTGGCTAGGAGATCTAATGCTGCTTGATTACGTTAGTGTGCAGTAATACAGGGGCTCAGTTAGTTCTAATTGGTAAAACTCCTTTGAAATTATTTGAAGCGTTGGAGCAGAAATATTGCAACAGGGATTAGATAAGTTATAAAAATTATGATCGAATTATTTCCTAAAGGTATGAGTAGTTGTCATTTGCCAGAGATAAGTTCAGTCTGCCAAAGAAGTGTTCATTAAGAGACGGAGATGTTATTGTGAGCATAGCAAGGCCTATATAGTGAATCCAACTATGTCAAAAATGCAATTTAATGAACTGATTTGTGGCAAAATTGAACTTAACTTCGGCAAAAATAAAGCGACTTTATAGCGTCTTGCTGAACTTATCTCTGGCAAATGACACTCACATAGCAAAATTTCCTTCATTACGTGGTTGAATTTTGCCAGATTTCTCTAATTTATGTTGGTCCAGTTTATTGGGGGGGGGGGGAAGTCAACCCCCAACAATTTGTATTTACAATTTTTTCTTTATATTTGCAATAGCATTATTGAACTTTCGGACTGTTGGCGAAGTTATGCTGGATATAGCGTTAGAATTTATTACGAGAGCAGTCGTTGCCAGATTTGAACTTTTCTCAGGATGATTTATTTTTTGTTTTTTATTCATATGAACGATATTATCGTTTTGGCTTTCATTTTGTTTTTTCTGTTCGATAGTTGTCAAAATGTCTCTGCCATTCACATGGGGTGGTTTGCTTAAAGGTTGATAGTGATTATTGTTAATGTAGTTGATAAAAATAGGCTCATTTTCACGATATTCATCTTGGGCAAAAATCTCCTCAAAGGTAGGCGTGAAAACAACAATAGGTCTTTGCAATGCATTAGCCAAAGCAATTATTTCAATAGCAGTTCCCCACGTTTGGTCAGCACCCATATGCTGAAGGTATTCATCAATAGTTTGATAGATTCTATCGCCATTGATTGTTCTGATTTGGTTTTCTTGGTTGCCAGCAAGTGTAGCAATGTGATTTCTCAACTCGATATTTGCCGCTATGTGTTGTACAGTGATCTGGCGCAAAGTCGTAGCATTTTGCTGTGTGTTTGTTGTATATGCTGCAACAGCTTCAAATAAACAATTTCCTGGTGCAAAATTTACATCATATGGAGCTAATTGATGGTAGTCCTTTCTAGATTCGACTCCTGTGAATCGAATATCCCTTAGGTTCAATGCAAGTCTGAACATGTTTACTAAAGATGTATTGAGGAAGGCAAGAGGATTTGCTTTTTTTGTTTTGCTTTCACTTGGTTGTGGATTCTTAGAAATTCTTTGTCGTGCAATAGTGATTGCTTTCTTGTGAAAAGGATCATTAGGTTTCTTATTGTGAATATAGTTCTTTTGTGCATGTGCAATAAAGTTAACTATGCACTCTGGATCGGCATCGAAGTTATCTAAAAAAACTTTAGTTGTTTGTTCGCGCTCATCTTCCAATATACAGTCTAAGTTTTTGTAAATATATCCTGCCAACATCTTCTCGGTCAAGTGTTGCATGTTTAAAGATAATTCTGTGCTTTTTAGTTTCTCAAAAAATTTTTTATAGTGAGCATCAAATTGAGCTGTTTTATTCCTTATGATGGAATTAATAAAAGTTGCGTAGGCCTTGACAATCTCGCCCATGTTTTTTTCAGAAATATTTAGTTCGTATACGTCTTGAGCGCCCTGCTCTTTTGAGGTGATTTCAATTTTCAAATTGTTTTTTCGCGCAAAGTCGTCAAGCATGTGGTACGTTGAAATGGCTGGATACTTGATATTTTCTTTAGCTTCTAAATATGATGCAATATTTGTAAGGGTAATAAGTCCACTTAGCCCTTCGTAGTTTCTATGCTTGTGTTGCTGATTAATATTTTTACATCTGGGTGTCATGCCCTTAAAATTTCTACCATAGAGTTTAGATAGAACGATGCAAAGAGCACTAAATAAATCAGATCGTAACTTTCCATCCCATATATGACGGCCTGCCTTGTTGGAATTTGTATCATTAACCAATTCACCACCGAATGGATCATCAAACAATACATCTAGGGTATTTGATTTTTCATCGACTTGGACTCTCACACAGCTCCAGTGCAAATTGTTCATAAATGGAATGATTATATATTTGGGTAGATTGGTCCATTTGCGCGCAGGTTCAATAACTGTTTGTAGCGGCTCTGTAAAATAGTTGGCACTTTTCACTGAATCATCTAGCACAATTGGGAACGCAGTATAAACTCGATTGGTATTCTCTATTTTAGCGGCACCAGGAAATTTTTGCTCTATTATCCATAGTAGCAGTATTGAGAAATCATAATAATCATAATGATGACTAAAGCGTTTTAATTTCTTAATCCTATCTTCAAAACTGATATTTTTGAGTTTATCTATATAATCATTGGTCCACAACTCGCTCAATTTGTCAAAATTAGCTTCTTGTATTTTGCTAAATTCTGCTACGGCTTCATTTACGCGCGGACGCAAATATTCACTTTGATTTTCGAACACCAATGAAATGATCTTTTTAAAGTTATATCGGTGCGAAGCATCATTTAGAACGATAGGCGCGCCAGAAAACTGAAAGCTTTTACTTGTTGAAGTGAAATGTGGCACTTTGGGCAAGGTATTTGACTTTAATCCAGTGGTCATATCTTCTTTTGTTAAATATGCAGCAAGCTCTGTATCGTGAAAATGCTCTATTCGTCCAATGATAAATCTAGAAATTGTACTTTTTACATTATTTAATTGCTTATTGACCTTTTGGAAAAAAACACCCAGATCTTCTGGTGGGCTTTCAATAGTTCTGAAACCAGATTCAGAATCATGTCCATATATGTTGTCAAAATCTTTTTTCCAACGCTTTAAAATAGGCAACATGCTCAGCATTGCATGATCGCTATTGGGTTCAGGTGACAATGTCATCAATAAATAATCAGATATCATCACCATGGCTTCATTGAATTCAATGGCGGCTGGACTTAAATCAATGACAACAATATCGATGTCGCTATTTTCACCGATCGCTCTAATGAGTTCATTCATCTTGAATATTCTCGAGGAAAATGAACTTAAGGCGCCGCCAGGATTTGTTAAGCCTTCAATCGCTAACGCGATGGGGCGACTATATTCTAGGTATAAATGTTGATGACCAGGAAGTATTAACAAATTTTCGTTTGTTTCTTGGTTCTGTTCAAAAGGAATTGACAAAAGATTCTTAGCTGTTTCTTGGGCACGTTTTTTAATATTATCGATACCCCAATCTTTGTTAATCCAATCAAGCGTTTTCAATAAATTTGTAGATTGTTGGATTTTATTTATAGCTTCTATAATTTTGTGGTATTTCTGCTCAATTCCCTCTATGGTGATGGTATCGCCATTGAAGGTCTCGTCATCGTTAAGGTCGCTATTTCTTATTGCTTCATAGATAATGGTTGATGCAGACTTAATGGGTTGATTGATGCCTACTAACAATAGATTCTCTTGGACCATATTGATAATGATTTCTCTTTGCGCTTCATTTAGATCTATAGCTAAACCATCTAAATTGCCTGACAAAATAAATTTAATGGCATTGCGCGTTAAGTTAGCTTGAGGGTCAGCATCAATTAGCAATACTTTTGCACCGCCTAATGCCAATGTGGTTGCTACATTATATGAGCCAGTTGTTTTACCAACGCCTCCTTTTTGAGTAAACATACTTATAACGCGTAATGCTTGTTCTTTCTTTTTTTTCATCGTAATCCTCATTTATAACTTTAGTTAAAAATAAAATACTCTGTATGTTCACACATAGTTCATATGTGTGTAAAGTTTTTTCGGTTTGCGCGATTTACATTCGTTAGGATAATTTTACCGAAGTTGATACCGAATCAGTACTATATTTCATGTTGTGAATTAATTTGTATCATGCTGCCGCTCGTTGATGTTTGCTAAAATAGGAGACCATGAAAACCCGGGGGTAGTCATTTTTATTACATTACACCCTGTGGTAACGTCATATAATTCTATAGAAACTTACTTTGCTGCAGCAACCAGTCAAAATACACGACGTGCTTACCAGGCGGATATTCGGCACTTTGATGATTTGGGGCGGTTTATTCAGCTGACACCCATATGTTATATATTTAGAAGTTTAGGGTCTAAAGAGCAGTTGAACAGTAAGGGAAGCTTGCCATAACTGTTCCGTTGCGCCTAAGGCCTAAATGAATGCCATAGCCCCTTGAGTAGGTTTGACAAAAAGTTGGTCATCACAAACCAACGCCACAAAACGTTAATGAAAAGGATGTTTGATTTTCGGAAGATGGCATATTTAAGTCATGGTTTGACAATGTTTGTTCTCAGGGGCGGATGAAAGCAAAGCCAGGCTTGTTCTTATATAATAATTAATGAGGTGATTGCACTTGCAATTCGCCTTACAATACGTTTAAAACGGGTTGAAGAATTAAAAGAAATGGGAAAATTAATTTGTAATGAGAAGATTCATAGTTTTATTGAGCAAAATGAATAATAGTTAATATAGATCGATGTGTCTTTCTGCATATTAAAGTGAATTAATAAAAGCCTTAAAAGCAGGATCTAAAACATTAATTGTGTGATTCATAGACATGGTTTCAATTTTCTGATAGCCAAATCCAGTTGATAGTTAGATTCTTGAATTCTTTCTTTTCTAGCATCATATTTTTCAACTACATCATCCCAGAAAGGTGTTTTATTACTTAATGCACTTACTACTTGTGAAGGAGTTTTACTATCTAAAGAACCGTGAGGACGTTGCCAATTATAGAAAAATTGCCAACAACCTAGCTCTTCCTTTAATTTTTCAAAATCAGATAAATCTGCTGTGGCATAAAATTCTTCAAGATCAGTTTTTTGTGATCGCTCAACTTTACCATTTAAATGAGGGGAGCCAGGTTTATTAGGTCTAAATTTAATACTATATTCCATTAGCTTTTCTTGCACTTTTACAGCAAAAAACTCTTTTCCTCTGTCTGTTTGAATACGTTGAATAGGAAAAGGAAATTCATCGATTAGTGAATCAATAAAATCAAGTGTATTATCTGCTGTACGGCGTTTGTATATAGCCAAAACTCGCCAACGTGAACAATCATCTACAGCAGTATATTGATAAATACCTGGCGCTATTTTACAAGTATCCATCTGAATTCTATCACCAGGAATGGGTCTACCATATCGTTTAAATATCTTTTTACGTTTAAGCTTTTTAATAGGCCCAATATTTTGTTGAGTTAGAATATTGTGAATGGTTGACAATGCAATGGAAAATTGGTGCAGCCTAAATAGTTCAGATTGTATGCGCCTAGCACCTAAATTACGATTCTTGCGTAAATCTAAAATCCACTTTATATGTTCTTCAGTTATTTTCTTGCTAGGTGAAGTATGAGGCTTTTTGCTTTGATCAATAAGTCCATTGGTACCTGATTCAATATATCGACGATACCATTTACGTAAGGTTGGACGAGAAATGCCGCAGTGGCGGCAAACATATCCTGCATCATTTGTTTCCAAATAAAGTTTAACCCAATTTAGTCGCGCGCTTATCAGCTTATCCATGATTAGGCTAGTTTACTGAAAAATTGAAACCATGTCTATGAATCGCACAAATTTTATCCGCTGCATCTAAATCATGATGAATACAAAATCTAGGCAGTCCAGAAAAATCAACAAGACGACCACAAGATTTTTTCTTGCGTGTACGCGTATAACTGGAAACCGTTTGCTTAACCGTCAAACCTTCTAGAGGATCAACAGGTATTTCACTAATATCTTTCTTCTTGCCAAAATGACGCTGCTGTGCCAGTTGTAGTTGTTCTTTCAACCGCGCAATCTCTTCCTCAAGTGATGCATTTTTTATTTCTAATTGCTGTTGCTGTGCACGTAAATGACAAATCTCGGCTGTTGCTTGTGAATAAGCTACTTCGAGTTGCTCTATAGGCGTTTTATTGGATGTATTATTTTCTATTAACATCCTAATAAATTAGTAAATGTGATCAATTTGTAAAGCCTAGCCAAATTTATCATAATTTAACTCTGACCAATGCCGCATTTTTTTCCACGGCAATCCTGCCAGCAGCCAGCTAAGTCCTTGAATATTGATTTCAACCGCACCATCGGTTTTATTAAATTCAAACTCAAATCGACCTTTCTCTAACCGTTTATAAAATAAGAGAAAACCATTCTTGTGCCAGGACAAACATTTTAATCTATCATGATGGCGGTTATAAAATAGATAAATGCCTTTTTGTGGGTTACCAGCAAGTTCAGTATTAATCAAAGCACTAAGTCCATCTATGGATTTTCTAAAATCAACCGCCTTGCGGTAAACCCAAATATAATTACCGTATAACTGCAACTGCATCACATAATTCCTTTATGAATGTAATAGCACTCGTCATAGGTAAAGTCATGTGCATTGTTGCATTAGGCAATAATAATTTTAAATTTATTTGGCCATCATGCATTTGTTGATGATTTTTTATCGAATCAAGTTCTATAATCCTAACGGGTGTTAATTTTGATTTGATTTTTCTATCTTTGGGCCATAATTTATCGCACCAAGAATAAAATGCTGATATTGTTAAATCATGTTTACGACAAAATTCTGATTTAGTGCCTCCGGATTTTTTCCACTCGTGGCATAAAGCAACTTTTGATTCCCAGCTTAGTTTTCTTTTGTTTGATTCAGTGTTTATTGGCATGTTCATCTGCAAATTCTCCTTAAAATTGATTGCAGATATCAATTTATAGGTTAATTGGTGATTTCGATAGGGTGTGGATAATTAGAGGGATACCCATTACCCATGAATAATTTATGATTCGTTTTGCTAGGTTAATTTCCTACCATTTTGACAGAATAAATATATTTTATTAATGGATCAACAACCAAATATAAGCCATTATCCAAAGACTGGATATAATCCATTTTTTCCAATACTTTTATTGATTGAAATGCACTAGATACAGAAAATCCGGTCAATGCAATAAATTCTTTAGCCATAGGTGCTAAATCACTATATTTTGAAATAGCAATAAGCATTTTAGATTGATTAGAGCTGAGTTTATCACTTTCTGCAGTGATATTGGTTTTTTCTGACAATGCGTATTTATGCCATGTTTCTTGAACGTTTTTTTCAGTAGGGGCTGATTTTAAAGCTGTTAATTTATGACAAAGAACGTTCATATAATAGGGATGCTTTTCTGTTACCTCCATTATTTTTTCAATCACAGGCAAAGTAACATTTTCACTCCAGATTTTTTTAAACTTGTGCTCTATAAAAGGGATATAATCCACGGCTTCAATTCTAGACAATGTAATTTTATCACAAAGTTTATATAATGGTTTTGAGTAATCATCAAAAAGGTTAATTAATAAGTTACGGTTGCTGCCAGAAAAAATGAACATGATATTTTTTGATTCTTGAGCGATGCTTCGCAGAGCAGCTTCGATCGCATGCGATTCTGAAATTTGAGCAATTCTTTGAAATTCGTCGAAAAATAAAACAACGGTTTGTTTTTTAGTTTTAAGTGTTTGGTCAAGCTTTCTTAAAGCATCTAAAATGATTTTTGCTGGAGATTTTTTAGATTTCGAAAACTCAATGTGTATTCTTTTCCCTGAAAATTTAAAACCCACGCTGTAATCAGCAAAAAAATCCATTACAAATTGTAATGCTTTTTGGGCTCCTTTTTCCATTGAATAAAGAATGTCACCGATTGCGTTTAATATTGAATTTTGTATCTCAGCTTCGTTAAGTTCAGCGTATAAATCAATATGAGCAAAAGAAATTTTTAATTCTGATAATACATAAAGGACTAAGCTTGTTTTTCCATATCTTCTAGGTGAGATAATTAATGTGGGTCTAATCGACATGATATTGTTGTGAATTTTTTCCCTTTCTTGCGTGCGATTACAAAAATTTGTACCTACTGCTATCCCTTGCGGGAAAAAATCTTTGTCCCATGAATCCATATAAAACCTCACTTCTATGTGTATGTTTCATATTATATGAAATATAGATTCAATAGTCAAATTAGGAGAAAGTTATTTAAAAACAATAAGATTCAGGGCGTTCATTAGGCGCATTCTAGGGGTCGCAAAAATTTACAAAGCCACAAGCTATGGCGCAAGCTTATTGGCTAATATTTTTTCTTAAATGTAGGCTGCGAATTTACTAGAGGAGTAGTTTCTGGAGACCTATTATCTTTTCTTATGAATGTACGATGCAAAAAACTTGGGCTGGAAGAATTCATTGTCTCTAACGCAGTTTTTGCTGTGGCATTCCCCTGCTCAGCTGCTTTATTATACCAAAACAATGCTTGGGTATTATCCTTGCTAAGCCCCCCTCCTCCAAGCTCGTACATCTGAGCCAGAGAACATTGTGAGCTCGCATCTCCTAGTTTAGCTCCTTTTTGGTACCAAACCACAGCTTCCTCTTCATTTTTAGGAACGCCTCGACCTATTCTATACATTTGAGCCAATAAAAAATGGGCTTCAGAATCTCCTTGCTCGGCTGCTTTGTGAAATAAAACCACCGCTTGCGCATCGTCTTTGGCAACAACTCGACCCGTTGTATACAAATGTCCCAATGACTTTAGCGCATCAACAGATCCTTGTTGAGCACCTTTTTGAATCCATACCACAGATAGTTTTTCGTCCATAGGAATACCACCACTACCTCTCGCATACATCTCTGCAAGAACGCATTGAGCTCTTGCACTTCCTTGTTGGCCTGCTTTTTCAAACCATATAAATGCTTGTCTTTCAGCAGCTATGAGCGTCTTTGCAAGATCTTGTAATGTTGTCTTTTCTTTCAAATTGACGCCTGGTTCTAGAGCTTTTGTTAAACTTTCAAGAACGTTGTTATGCAGATAGATTTCTCCCAGCTCATATTGAGCTTCTGCGTTATTTTGTTCAGCTGCTTTTCTAAACCACTCAATGGCTAGTATCTCGTTCTTAACAACACCTCTGCCGTAAAGATACATTAATCCGAGAATATTTTGTGCAAAAAGATCTTCTTGTGAAAGCATTAATTGCTCAAATCCGTCTTGATAATAATTTAAATCTTCGGGTATATCTTTTTCAAAATCCTCCAGCCCCATTTCATGCATTACACCCAATGAATACAGCGCACACCCATTATTTTGACTGGCTGATTTTTTATACCACTCCAATGCTTTTATAGTATTTCTAGGGCATTCTTTACCGGTCTCATTAAACCATCCAACTAGGTATTGTGCTCTTGAATCTCCCTCTTCTGCTAACTCTAAAAGCTGATTAAAATTCATCTTTGAGATCTCAACGGACGAAAGATTTGATATAGAATGAAAGCTAGTAGAATCCTGCTGGTGAAAGTCGGCACTCTTTAACATAAAATGCTCCTTAGTGATGAATAGTCAAAAGGCACTTTATCTATTTACAAATAACAATCTGTAGTAGCTTAAATATCATGTTTAGCTTTCAGTAATCAGGTCCCTGACGATTAATAGGTAACTGATAGGGGGGGGTTCCACAGTAAATTTTACCTTTAAATAAATTATTTTTATACTACATTTTATCATATTTTTATAGTAAAAGTAACCGTAAGCCGACGCCTTCAGGGTAAGCGCATCTAAATTGCTTGCCTAACAATAATTTCCCGGAAATCATCATCAAGGGCGGCCATTAAACGTTTACGTTTGACACTTGCATCAATAGAGGTGTCCTTTTTAATAAGGTTTAAGGCAATATGCCTCATGACAGCAAAATTTTCAGGAGCAGCACCAACTCGAATGCGCGACTCATCTTCTCTAAATGTCATATCCAAAGTCCACTGCAAAGAGTTTTCAACATCCCAATGCTTTCTGACAACATTCATTAATTTTTTTGCATCAGAATTTATTGATGTAATATAAAAACGAGCATCGCATGTTGTTTTATCTTTCAGTTCTCTTTTGCTTTTTATCATCACAATACTGTTCAAGTTTTTCCATTTTTTTATTGAAGGAAAATTTTCTGAGTTATGCCCGAAAGTTGTGTTTAGCATTTTAAGCGGCCACAGATTGGTCATTTGCTAACTGCGTTTTATCAGCAACCCCATCGACAAATTTCACGCCTCTAATGACTTCAGCCAGGCGAGCAAATCCATAGAGTCTGATCCAACGCACTTATGCACTTTGACACAATTTGAATACCATCGTCAATATTGTTTTGCGTGAAAAACATCCTTTAGAGCGTTTTGTGCGATGACGTACTGTTGCAAATGTTGATTCTATCGGGTTGTTTGTGCGCATTGATTTCCAATGCTCTGCAGGAAAATCATAAAATGTCAGCAATTCTTCTTTGTCTTTTTGCAAGCACTCAACCGCTTTGGCATATTTTAGCGAATATTTTTTAACAAAAATATCAAATGCTTTTAATGCATCATCTTTCGTGGTAGCCATCCAGATTTCGTGAAGCATTTCTTTTGCTTCACCATGCTGAGATTAATGCGTGTAGTGGATGAAGTGTATACACAATATCCATTTTTTGGTAGCAGGCAAATGAGCAGTTATTTGCGAAGTAAGGGACATAATGTTGGGCGTAGCAAAATACGCAGTATTTATGAACGTTTAGGATTGCAAGCTGTATGTCCTGGACCGCACACAAGTAAGCCACATCCGGAGCATAAGATATATCCTTATCTACTACCTGATGTTGCGATTGTACAGCGTAACCAAGTGTTGGAGCACGGACATCACATATATACGCATGCACAAAGGGTTTGTGTATTTAATGGCTATTATCGATTGGTACAGCCGATATGTGTTGGATTGGGAATTAAGTATTAGTTTAGAAGCAGATTTTTGCGTTGAAACATTGGGCCGTGTATTAATACACGGTAAATGTAAAATATTTAATACTAATCAAGGTTCACAGTTTACAAGCATTGATTTTACAGAATTACTGCTTGACCATGCGATTCAAATTAGCATGGATGGCGTCGGGCGAGCGCTAGATAATGTTTTTGTAGAGCGCTTATGGCGCAGCGTAAAATATGAGTATATTTATTTGCAGGAATGAGATAGCATTAAAGATGTGCGCATTGGTTTAAAAAATTATTTTAATTTTTATAATCATGAACGTCCACATCAAGAATTAAATGGTGCTACGCCAGCTTCAATATATTTTTTATAGTATTTGAAGACGTGATTCATTTATTTCGGAGCAAGGATTAGGGCAGCTTACGCTGTCCTTAATCACGTCACAATCATCGGCATTTCTGCTCGGTATCATGGTGTGATGAAAATGGGAAGGGACTAAATTAACAACTAAGCAAGGTGAATTTCTACCTCTTATTTTAGTAAAAATTTGGTCTAGTTTTTTCGCCCACTTTAAACAGGCACAGTAAAAATAGTTGAATTTCTAGGTAATGATCAAGAAAAAGTGACTGAAGTGGCTGCATTTCCCTCACAAGGTGTCGTTGATTTTACGCCGTCCACATCAACATCAAGGCCCAGTGAGCCGCCACCTAAACCACTATTTAATACCACATCTACGCGACCACCTCTAACTGACGCGGAACTACATAGCATGGCCGTCAAAGATTTAGAACTAGAAAGAATAGCTACACAAGAATTACTCACCGAAACACCAGAAACACCCGCTTCTTTTTCAAGCGATCAATTTCAATCTATGCAGGACGGATTAACAAAAACCGAAACACAACTCATCAATGCCTGGCTCATCTCGAAGCCTTATAAAAGGTGGTGAGAGACCATTCCATTAGAGCCATTGAGAGAAGAACAGAAAAGGTATTTACGTTGACAAGCTTACATCTAAAATGATAAAAATCCACCACCTGATCAATTAACTATGGAGAGAAAACATGGGAAAAGCACAAGAAATTTTGTTAAAAGAATTGAATGCACTGATGAAATGCTCATGGCAATCTAGTTCAGGTGAGCTAATATATAGTACTGGCTATCCATTAGAGATGGCAAAAGAACTTCAGTACGCTAAATTTAGAATAATCTCAGCAATTTTACAATTAAGCTATTTAACCTCTGGAAATAACTCACAGCTAAATTCGTTACGTTCACTGACTGATTCATTTAACCAAAAATACCCTGAGGCTTGCAAGATAAAATGTGAAAATAGGAACAGTTCCTTCTATAAAGAAGAACAGTTAACTGTTTTTTTTGAACAAATACACAGCAAATCGGATAGACTCTTAAAGTACTTGAAAATATTTGAGCTGACATATCGAAAACAATACAGCGGCGAAGACTTAAGATCAAAAACTGTATTAAGTAACATTGAGCAACTATTGACAGTAGATGTAGTACAAGAACTGTTTGAAAGTGCAAAAGATCTACCTGCGTATGTAGTTTACTTTGGACTGATTAATAATACTGATCTCAATAAAAAGTGCCATTTCAAAGATATTGATTTTGATAAACTAAGCGACGCAGAAAAAGCATTAGCAGCGATTATGTTTGATAATACGACACTATTAGACGAATTATTATCAAGCTCCACAGATCAAAGTTCACTTACGCTAATAAACGATCATGCTTTAATGGGATTTGCTGCAGCTAATGGCCGGATAAATTCAATGAAAATTTTATTAAAACATGGAGCCACATTAGAACAAAAATATAGTATCAAATTAACAAATAACAGGAGCCTTCTAACTAATTATAGTTACATAGGTGATGGGCGCGCATTTTTTGAAGCACTTTCAAATAAATATTTAGATAGCACCTTAGAGTTCACTACATTAGGCTTAGCAGTAGCAACCGCTAAATATTTACCACCTGCTATGGCTAAAGATACGATAAAATTCTTACTTGATTCAAAAGCAAACTATAACGCTAAAATCACTCGCGTTTGGTCTGAAGAGCATGGTTATTATAACAATCGCACTACAACATCAAAAGCAGAGAATATTTCATTATTTACCTTTGATGAATCAGGTTATTTAAGCGAAGCAGTAACAGCTCTTAAAAATCAACAAGTGAGCGCCTCAACAAAATATAAAGGAAATAAAACAACACCCCAGTACCATAACAACAATAACAATACAACAGTTACAGTCCAAGGCCAGTTAAGTGCGCTTCAGGATGAAAATAAAGAATTACGTAAAATGATAGAGGATTTATATCGCAGAGTAAAACAACTTGAATTGAATAATAATACTAGACCAACAATGAAAAAATAATCAGATTTCATATGGCATCTCAATGCATTATCTGAGTTTCCATAAAACTTAGGTTTTATTTATATGCTCTACGATTAGTTAAACGCAAGAGTCCGAGTCCGAAAATAATTTACCACAAGGATAAATAAAGTGTATAACGAAATTTCCATTTTAGAAAAAGTAAAGAACAATGACTCGACGGTGACTGTATTAGATTTAACTAAACAATTAGATAAATCTCACGATACACTATCTAAATTAACTAAAAATAGTAATTGTCGCCATACAGATTCATACTCTTCCTCTTCCTCTTACTCTTCATATAATGACAGAACAGCAATTTTAATAGAACAGTTAGTGGAAATCTTGAAGAATAATAACCACGTTATAGAACTCAACCTGAGCTCAAACAAGCTTGATTATTATTCTATTAAAGTCCTGTCTAAATTATTTGTGCATAATAAAACCATAAAAACACTCAATTTAGAAAACAATGAAATAGATAACAAAACTGCTTTAATGTTATTAGAAAATATCAATAACTCTATTAAAGAACAGCATTTAACTACATCCTTTAATTACAGCACACAAAAATCTCAACAAATCAACACTAATCAAAATTTGACTGCTAACAATAATGCTCCAACATCTAGCATTACGACACTCATTCTTAATAAAAACAAGATTAATGATTCTGAATATGGATATGGATATGGAATTGAAGAAATAGCCAAAATAATGAACATTGAAAGTCTGCATTTAGACTCAAATCATCTATCAGATAAGAGTGCAAAATATCTTGCTGGCAACAAAAAGCTCAAAAAACTTATCATAACCAACAATAAAATAAACGAAGAAGGAATTAGATATCTTGCGAATTCTGAAATTGAAGAGCTACACATAAAAAATAATTTATTCGATATAACAAGTAAAGCAAGCTCATACAACAACACCCATCACTGGTCTGTTTATCCAAGTTACACTAACCAAAATAAAGAAAGCGGAGAATCTATTGAGCTGTTGTTTTTAAAAAATAAATTTATAAAAAAATTGGATGTTGAGTTAACTCTTGACGTTAGTATGCTAAGAGCTATTAAAGACAACGAGAAAAACCTTACCGTCATTAATTTGCAAGATAAAGAATTAAAAAATGCATACATGGAAGTCCTTAAGGATGCAATAAGTAAAAATACAGCCATCATCGACATCAAATATAAGCATGCATTACCTGCTGAACTTATTAATAAAATAAATCAAAATTTAAAACAAAAAGTTGATGCCATATTAAAATCAGATGATTGTCAAGATGGGCTCTCTGACATTGTTTATAAATTAATCTTAGAATCCAATGCAAAATTAGAAAAATATAATGCGCTAACTGAAGCTGCACAAAAGAATAATGAGAATAACACAGCAATAATTGATTTTATTTATGATTTACTCGTCAAGGTAGATGTGCCTCGGCTGTATTTGTCTAAACGAATATTTAACCCTGTAAATCCTCAGCTGCTCCGCAAAATCTTTAAGAATAGAAAAGAATGCAAAGCTATAGAGTTTGATGGTCTTACAGTAACAGCCGACGTAGCTTCTGCTGTTATTGAAAATTTAAATATAGTGAATCTGGGATTAAGAAACTGCTCTATAAGTGACGATGTTTTAGAAGCTCTATTGCTCAAGCTTCAATTAAATGAGTTAACATTATTCCCAGGCTCAACGGGTAAAGTGAGTGCGAAAAACATAAATATAATTACAAACATGAAGTCGTTGAATAGTCTAACCATGCAAGAAAGTTTATTGACTGAAGAAACAATTCTCTCCTTATTAAAAAGTAAAACATTACAGTTTACGAATATAAACCTTCCAATACCTTTTGAAACACTGCATAAGCTGCGAAAAAATTCGAGTAAAATTGTTGTGTTAGAGTTAAAGTATAAATCTTTAAATGATGCACATGTTCTCATACTTCGTGATGCATTAAAAGACAACTCATATGTTACCGAGATCGATCTTACCTATAACGAAATAACTGATATTGGCGCAAAAGAAATATGCCAACTGAAATCGATTACTAAAGTCGGGTTAAATAGTAACAAAATCACAGATGAAGGCGCTATATTTATATCAAAACAAACTCACATAAAACAGCTGAGCATAGCGGGTAATCTACTCACTGACATTGGGATGTCAGAATTAGAAAAAGTTAACTTCAACAAACTCAGTTTAGTTGAAGAAGGAATCAGAACTGTTCTTTATCCTAAAATAAAAAATGATGAAGTCAACACTTTTAATTTCAAAAGTTATGATATCAATTCCCAGGACTTGATATTCATATGCAGATTTCTAAAACAATTTACATCTGTCAAAACTATAAATCTATCGGCTCATAATTTAACTGACGAATCGGCTAAAATATTATCTCAGCTTGAGAATAAAGTGGCGTTAGATTTATCTAAAAATTCAATTACCGATGTAGGGGCAGAGTTTTTGGCAAAAAATGAATTTATTACAGCACTTGATTTAACAAGTAACCCACTTAGCATACAAGCGAAAATACATTTGCTGCGAAAAAATAAAAACCGTGCATTAAAAATTGATTGCTGCATACCATCAGATATTGCATATAAAATAATATCTGATGACCCAACCATTACCAGCGTCTCTCTCGAACAAAAAGAATTAAGCAACGATGATTTATTCATTTTGTCCGATTTGTTGCAAAATAATACGCATGTTACTGAAATTCATATTCATAACAGTGTGGTTACAGCTGAAGGCATAAAATCACTAATTGCTCATAAGCGAATAACTTCTTTAGTAATTAGCAATAAAATTTTGATAGATACAATAAATATTCTACCTGACTTTCAATCACTAAAGCATCTAACTGTCGTCATCACAAATAAACCAACCGCGTTAAATAGCGATATGATATTAAAAGTAGCAAATGAAACTAATATCGTTCGTTTTCGCTTTCGGAATACTGCAGGTGACTATATTAAACTCAACCATACAGGCGATCCAAAATCTGGCGGATACATTGAAGAACAATGCGGCATCAAATTACTAGAAAACCCAAAACTTGAAATATATGATCTTATAATGCCTATCAGTCTAGAAACCATACAACGCATACGCGCCAATGACCCTACTTTTACTAAACTTGATACAAATGGAGGACTAAACGATGAACACATTGCAATTCTTTATGATGCGATGACTGACAATACTCACCTTACTGAATTTAATTTACAAAACAATAATCTTACAGATAAGTCTGCTGTATTACTGTCTAAATTAGAGCTGATTACCTCATTAAATCTAAGTGGTAACAAAATTACAAATCTAGGCGCATTGGCATTGTCCAGCATACATAATCTGAGCGTACTGAATGTTTCAAGAAATCAAATAGACACAGAAGGTTTCAAAGCCTTGTTAAAATTACCTCAATTATCATCTCTTTATATTAACACTTACGCATTTAAGATTAACGAAGAAATGGAGCTAGCATTGTTAAATACTCCATCTTTATCTAAAACTGATTTACTTCTTTCTATCGAACTAGAATTGTTAGAAAAAATTCGTCTTCATGATCCTAAACTAACCAGTATCAATCTTGCTTCAAGATCCCTTAATGATAACCATGTAAAAATATTATGCGATGCACTCAAAAATAATCCTTATGTCACGTCAATTAATCTTTCTTACAATAAAATAGGTGTGGAGAGTTTAAAAAGTTTAGCTCAATGCAGTTTTGTAAAAACCTTAATATTGAACAAAAATGACTATACGATTAAAATGAATGCTGAGTATTTCTCGCACTTAGCCAATAATGTGCATTTAAAAACATTAGAGCTTAATCATAATCAGATAACAGATAACGACATTATTCCACTGTCCAACAACTCTACTCTTTCTCATTTATCTCTAAAAGCGAATAAAATCACAAAAATTGGTGCTCAAATAATCGCATTAATGAAAAATATTATTGAACTTAGTCTAAGTGAAAATAATATAGGTGACTCAGGTGTAAGCGCTTTTGAAAGCAATGATACGCTCATGACATTGTACTTGAATGGTTGTAAACTATCTGACGCGGCTATTAATTCTCTACTTCTAAACAAATCCTTACTGATTGTAGAAATTCCAGAAACTGATAATCTCTCAAAAAATTTATTATCTGAGTTACAAACACACTTAAGCAAAAATCAACAAGCTACAAATATTCTAATTGTTGGTTGTAAAGCAGAAAATTTAGATAACGTAAAAAATCAACTCAAACATGCTCGCCCATATGGTAAATACATTACTAATACACTGGAAAATAAAAATACACTATTGCACCTTGCTGTAAGTCTAAAAAATCAAGAGCTACTCGATTTATTAATTATTCATGACGCTCTTATTGACGCCGAGAAAGTCAACAATCAAAATCTTACCTATCTTGAAATGGCGGATAAAATTGGATTTGTGATTAAGCCAACAATTATTCCTTCAAAGTCTGAGGTTCATATCAAAGATGCCAATGCAGAAGAAAATAAACAAATGCCTATGCAAATAGAGATTGAGGGGCTCAAGATACAAATAGCTGCTCTAGTCAATGCAATTCAAGATTTGAAAACACAATTAAGCAATAATGCACCAAATAGTCTGCATAGTTATAATGATTTTATTAAAACACAACCGTCACAAAACTTATCTAGTATTGTTGGCGTAAGCTTTAGCGAAAGCTCAGTCATTATCAATCATGCTAAGCTTCACCAAGATAATGAGCAAACACTATTTGAGATCATCGAAAAATACACTCTAAATTGTCAGGAGAAAAATATAATACGTAATGCACGAGGAAAAATCATCAAGCTCACATTTGATAGCATAGGAATTATTGATGATTTAATGCAGGATTTAAAAAATGTAACAAAAAGAAATAGTCCTACATTATCTGGTACTTGAAATACTGAGAGCCTATACTATAACCTAGTTAAATCTAACCAGTCTTGAAATATAAGGAAAAATATAATGAAAAATAAATCTGAATTTTTAACTTTAAAATCCGTAACGCTCAGCAATAAAACCATTGAATTATTATTCTCCACTGAAAAAAAACTTTTTGCACGAGTGACACAACAAGACGGTACAGTCACACTAACATCGTATATTGAAGGCATTCCACCTATTGTTAAGCAAGATATAGTAACGCTTCGCAACTTTATTGATAACTCTCACCTTGTTGTCAATCCTTCTGAAGAAAATGGGAAGCACTCTTTTGTTATTCATGTAAATGGCTCTTTAAAAGGTGGTATGCTAAGTGGTCCTTTCAATAAAGCAAGCGAAGCAAGCGATGCTTTCAGCCGCGCTAAAATAGAACAAGCCAGAAAAGATTATAGCTCAGCCGTTAATTCTTATCGTGAAGCAGTTACGCAGCTTGAAGATGCAAAAATTAAAAAAGGATGGTTCACGGAACTTGCTTACGATAGAAGTGAACAAGACGAGCTCAATAAAATGCTTAAAGACGCACATTTTAATCTAGCTGTTTCATTGGTGAATCTTGACAACAACATTGAGCAACTTGAAGAAGCATTAAAACATTTTAAAATAGCCAAAAATTCTGGCATGCAAGATGAATCACGAAAAGAAATAATCTCTGTGCATTTACAGCTTGCGAAAAAATTTGAAACACAAAATAACCCCACTCTACAAAAAACACATCTGAAAGAAGCGGTAGAATTAGGTTCTGATGATGCGAAAATACAGCTAAACGAGATTGAACAAAAGGCTCAGATGTTAAACATAATTCAACATGAAGAAGGTCAAGGACATGTAATACGTGTTCCTTGGTTAAATACGTTTGAAACAGGTCGTGGTATTAAATCCACTGGAAAACTGACCCGGGTTTTAGTTGAGAATATGTCTCTTACCAAAAAACCTTTTCAAAATACTATAGAATCTTTTGAGCATGTAATATTTGATCAGCATGATTTGGAAAAAATTACGCGTGTGGAAACTGGAATATCAATGAACGCAGGATTATGGCATTTAAAAGCGATTGCTGAATATGCTAGTAAATTAACGCTTGATAAAAGTTTTGTTTATTGTATTACTGGAACAGTTTGCTCTTCACCCGAACAAGATGGATTTAGCAAAGGAAAGCTTAATGATGCGGCGCTCTTACAATTAAAGCGTGATGGATTCCAGAAGTTTAAGGACTCGTTCGGTACTCACTTTATTGGCGGCTTCTCAAGCGGCGCCTTGTTTTTAGGTTGTATTACCTTAAAAACTGAAAATGAAAAAGCTGCGCGTTTTTTAAAAACAGAACTTACTGGTCCTGCAACGGGTCTTTTGCAAGCTGGAGTATCAATTGAAAGCAATTTTATGGAAACCATAAAAAAAAGCGTCATCAAAGTAGATATCACTATGCAAGGTCTAAATCTGAAAAATTTTAATAGCAGCGGCAGTGTTACAAATTTGGAAGAAATGCGGAAAAGGCACGAGCAATTTCAAGAATCTATTCGCGATGCTAAAAATTTAGGTCCTGTTGAAGCAATTTGTGAACCATGGGAATCACTTCCTGAAGTGCTTCCTTTTATAAACATACCATTACCTATACCATTACCTATATGGAATCCTAAAGTCAGAGATCCAAAACTAACCCTCTTAGAAGCACAAGAGATCGATTCACTAGATTATCTTAATGCACTTAAAGAGTTTCCATTAGATGCTTTCATTTTATATAATCTAGCACGCAGCCTTCCTGCTGATGGCACAATAAAACTACTTGATGGTACTACCATGACTGACCAGGAGCTCTATCTAAAAGCCATTGACCTAGATAATAAAATTGCAGAGGCTTATTATAGGCTTGCCTACACTTTTCCAGCTGAGGGCACAATAAAACTACTTGATGGTACTACCATGACTGACCAGGAGCTCTATCTAAAAACCATCGACCTAGATAATAAATTTGCAAAGGCTTATTATAGGCTTGCCAAAACTCTTCCAGATGACGGCACAATAAAACTACTTGATGGCACTACCATGACACAACAAGAGCTCTATCTAAAAACCATCGACCTAGATAATAAATTTGCAAAGGCTTATTTTAAACTTGCCTACACTCTTCCAGCTGACGGCACAATAAAACTACTGGATGGCACTAGCATGACACAGCAAGAGCTCTATCTAAAAACCATCAACCTAGATAATAAATTTGCAAATGCTTATTTTAATCTTGCATACACTCTTCCAGCTGACGGCACAATAAAACTACTGGATGGTACTAGCATGACAAAGCAAAAGCTCTATCTAAAAACCATCGACCTAGATAATAAATTTGCAAAGGCTTATTTTAATCTTGCCTACACTCTTCCAGCTGACGGCACAATAAAACTACTTGATGGTACTAGCATGACAAAGCAAAAGCTCTATCTAAAAACTATCGACCTGGATAATAAAAATACAAATGCTTACAATAACCTAGCCAGAACTCTTTCAGCTGATGAAGATGTAAAACTCCTCAATGGCAGCACAATGAACAAAAAAACGCTGAAGCAGCGTACTGATCATTTAAAAAATGAAAATTCTATAGCATTAAATGAGGATGCGGGTTCTTCATTATTATCAAAGGCTGCACAACAAAATGATCCTGTAAAAAGCATAATAATTCAGACTTCTAGCGGGCTGAAAGCAATCAGCACTGTTCAGTCGAACAATAATGCAGCGCTACCAACAACATTACAGGTTCAAAAAAATGATGCAACCACTTTGAAAAAGTAACTCAAAAATAAGGTGAATATAGTTGTCATTAATGGCACTACCCTCCTCTGCTGATAATTCTCTATTGCTGCCTAAAACAAAGGTAAGGAGCCCTACTGCAGTTATTTATGTTAATATCGTCTAATAATCATGATTGTATAAAATATGAAAACATTAACTACTGCACTCGAACAAACCCTGAAACAGCGCTTTACTACGGAATCCGTTGATACGGCGATCACTTTAATAAACGGCAAAGAAAGTGTGCATGATATCCAATTATTTAATGAACCTTTACTCATTGCCTTATGTCAGAAAGCAGCTGTTGTTAGTCAATCACGTCTTTCTTTCTTCTATGAAGCTGCATTAGATGAATCTGCTCGAGCGCAATGTTTACGATTAATCACTAGCATTTTAGATCATGATAGCACGATGGTTAATCAATCTCACGCTCGAAGAACACCCTTATCCATTGCTGCGCAAGGAGAAAATACCGCATTATGTCGTTTGTTAATTCAGCGCGGCGCTGAGTTGACATTTTTTTTTCATTATTTGTCATCATGGTCAAAAGATCACTGGTCTGAAGCTTTAGCATTATTTACTGAAACGCTTACTGCACGCCCTGAGACAGCTGTTTTACTCAATAAAGAGTACATGATTAATGGAGATAAAACACCCCATTATGTACTAGATTATGCAATTGTTTATCGCAATATTGAATTATTTAAATTATTAAAAAAATTTAATGCAAAACCTAATACTCATGACCCACTGCACATGTGGAATTTTGCTTATGAAACAAATAATAGTGATTTACTAGAAGAATTATTGATAAATAACATTGCTCATTATCAAAACGAACAAGGAGCCACAGCGTTACATTTGATATCAGATAAAATTTGGGCTAAGAAATTATTAAAAGCAGGTGCTAATATTAATGCTAGCTCCGAGCACTTTCCCACTCCGATTACTCAGCATATTAACATGCTATTATTCACTGAAAATAACACAGCGCTCTACGATCAATACTATGAACTGATAGAATATTTATTGATGCATGGCGCCAATATAGAATTGCTAGATAATAAAGGACGTGATGTATTTTCATCCATCTTTGAGAAATTTGATAATAAAATTGCTAGACTACTATTACGTTTTATTAACATAACTACTCCTCAATGGTCTACTTTATTACACCGAGCTGTACAAGCGCAGCAATGGCAATTCGCACGTATATTAATTGACAAAAATATTGCCTTAGATATCAAAGATCATGAAAATAAACAAGCAATTGAGCGTTTGCCAGATTCAGCATATCATTTACTAACCAACGACGAGATTAATCAAGATGTTAAGTTTATCACAGAATATCTCATTAAAAATACAACTCAAGCTTTGGATATGCATAATGCTCAAAAGTTATTGATGTACTGCATTGTACTTGATTTATATGATAAATTTTTAATTATTTTAAATCGATACTTTACCTCACCTAATTTACTTGATTATGAGCTTTGGGGAGGGACGCCCTTAACAGCCACGTTATCAAATGACAAAGCAAAATATTTTGATGTACTGATAAAGCATAAGGTGAATGTAAATTATCAACTAACCACTTCAAAATCAACAGCAATACATCTCGCTGTACAAAAATTATTACCAGAATTTGTACAAGAGCTCTTGAGTGCGGGTGCAAATGTAATGTTAGAAAATAATCTCTACGTATGGCCTATGGTCACTTTATGCCAATACTTTGATCACTCAGCTCCTGCAAAAATAATATTTAAAGCATTATATGCAAAACAAAATCTTCAGGCTAAAAACAGTCAAGGTCGAGATTTGTTGCAGATTTTACTAGACTATGCGTCTAACCACTTCTTTGTATGCAGAATATTAGAAGCAAGCCAAATTTTACCAGATTTAGAAGCTCAAATAAAACTATTAAAGTATATTGTTGAAAATAACTTACAAGAATTAGCAAGCAGATTTTTAACTGAAAATTCAGTTGAAAACAATAAAAAATTGTTACCACTATTTGCTCGACATACCATACAAGCACAGCACAACGATTTTTTAATATTATTATTTAAACATCATTTACCTGCAAATATAGTATTAACTAATAACTACGGTACTTTACCTCCATTTCTATTAGAGTCTATTTTTCTTCATCCTCAGGCTCGTCAGGGAATGGATACAGCTAATTTACAAAAAATGGCTATCACAGTCATTGAGCAAGGTGCATACATACACATTGAGACACCAGAGAATATCAGTTTCTTACATGCTGCCATTACATACTGCTGGCACAGCGTTATAGAGAAACTGCTGCCTTACTATCAAAAACAGTTAAATTGCACTTACACACACCATGATAGAAAAACTTCTTTTTTAAAAACCGCCATTATGGCTGACGATAAAACTATTGTTAAATTATTAATTGATGCTGGCGCAAACAAAGAAGTACTTGATGATAGCAAAAGAAATTCAATACATTTAGCCTGCGTAAGAAACAATCTTGAATTAACACGCTACTTACACGAGGAGCATCAGGTTGCCATAAATACTACTTATCCAGACATAAACTTTATGACAACGATTGAGAAATCAGCTTTAGATATTGTTTTAGAAAAGCATGATTTTACAAAATCACTTTTGCTGATAGATTATTTATTATCGCATGGCTGCCCTGTTTTTTCACATACCGTTAATATAGCTGTTACTCGTAACTTACCAGAGGTCTTTATTATTCGCTTATTATCAGCTTTACCTAATGAGGCATTGGATGGTCTTGCTTTTTTGCATCACGTATTACAATACGAGTTGAATGATGTTGTCATTTGGCTATTAGAAAGTAAGCATGCAACGCAGCAATTGAAAAACTTTGACCGTAATGGTCATAGCGCTTTGCACATAGCTGCGCAAAAAGGCTTAGCCAATCTATATCGAAAAATGCTTGCACACGGTGCAGATCCGATGATCACAGATCCTTTTGGCGAACGACCTTATCATCATGCATGGTACTTGGGTAAAAATATAATAATGGGGTGGACGCAATTCTCAGGGGATCTTTGCTCTGATGATTTTAAAATAATATGCGATACATTGAAGCAGGAAAAAGAATTTGAACATGAGAAACCTGAACAGTGTATTTTACTTACTAGTATCTACGCACGTCGGTTACTCACTTTATTAAATACCTCTGCTAATGTGTTAACCTATATAAGGGAGCACCGCACGCCTAATATATTTTCGCCGATTCATGATTTATGTTTATTCACCGTACCTAAAACATCGGCATATGATCGCAGTCACTGGGCAGAGTTAGCCTTGAAAGACGGCCCTAAATTAGCTGCATATTTTCATCTTGCTGATAAAATTGAAGCATTACTCGGACGCAAACCTGATAATTTAATGGAAGTAAAAAAGTCAGCAAAACGTATTCATTATATGCGCGAAGAAGAAAAACCATCATTGGCATACTTATTTTCTGAATATCTCATACCAGAAGAGGCTTTTGATTTAACATTAAATTGTTTAGCCCGCATACCTGTCAAAGATCAACTGCCGAACATCACGATTTATGGCGATGCTTTACCAGAGTCCTTACACGAATTTTATTTAAAAAAATTACCTAAAACAGATCCTCGCGGTTTTATTTTAGGCGCTATGACTCATAATTGTCAAAGTGTAGGTAGTGCAGGTCAAGATTGTGCTTTGCATGGTATGCTTTCAGAATATGGTGGATTTTATGTGTTATTTAAAAAAACTGCACCATCTGAGATTGAAAAAAAAGAAAGATTAATACAATCCATAGTAAGCGTTGCTGATTATGACAGTTTTTTAAAAAAAATAAATACCAGCGAGCAGCGAAAAAAATATTTAGAAACTAAACGCGTGCTGGCTGATAAATACCGGATTTCTATTAATGACAATAAAGCATTATATACGGCCTTATTAGATGAAGAAAAAATGCATCTCGAACGTCTTAAAGAAGGTGAGGTAATCGCACAATGTTGGGCTTGGTTTGCCACTGATGGTAGCCTAGTGTTTGATTCTTGGGAGCGTAAGCGCGATGAGTATGACGTATTATGTCAACCGTTTTTATGCGCCGCTGCTAAACAAATTGTGGCACAAGGTGTGCCACGCGTATTAATCGGTTTGGGTGGTTACACACCAGAACAAGCCTTCCCACAAAAATTAAACATCTTAACAGAGCCGCGAGATTACAAAGGTTATCGTGACTCCAGCGAGAAACAAGCCACTATTTGGGATAGCGTTAATCAAGCCAATACCCCCCCCTCTCAATCAGATAACACAAACTTTGCACTAAGTATTGTGGATGAGTTAATCAAATATTCGCTATTTTTTGCGCCGCATCAAGATATTTATCAAGCAAACAACGTGGACAACCTACTGCAGTATTATGCAAAAGATAACCCTGATGTAATCATTTTGCCAAGTTATATGCCTAATAATAAAAATCCTTATCAGCCAGTTACGAAAGAAAAAATTAAAGAAATATTAGATCCAGCTGCTCTAAATAAGGAACGAGAGGTTATAATCTTGATCCAAGCACTACGCCTACAGCAGTATTGGCAAGGGATCATCATGCTGTTTGATATGAAAAAATATCAACCAAACAAACTCTCTGCGGCATTACAAATTTTTTATTTACATCCAGCTGCGAAAAAAATTGATACTGTATCATTAAATGAAATTAATCCTTTTATTCACAAGCATTGGTCTTCAAACGATGCACGCATTGATAATAAGTTATGTTATACATCAGCCCCCTATCACAGTGGTGCTTGGCTGATGGCTACCTTAAAAGTGTTTATTCAACAAAAGTTGTTAAGACCAATATATTATGCCGAAACTGATTTTCAGGACTTAACGACGCAACATCAAAATGAATTACAAATTGCGTTAATGAGTGATCTGCAATTTAAGCCCTGATATTGTCACGTTCGAAATTGTAACCCTAAAGCCTCGCAACGTTTTTGCGCCTCTACACTCCCTTCTTGTGCAGCTCGCTTATACCAACCCTGTGCTTGTGTAAAATCAGGTTGCACGCCATCACCCTTTTCCAACATCACACCCACCATGTATAATGCGCGGTTGTGCGGCTTTGCTGTTTCTGTGCCTTTTAGGAACCACGTATAAGCTTGGGGCTTATTTTCAGGAACCACTTGTCCTGTTTCTTGTGGCCGCAGGTAATAATTACCTACAGCCGTGCAACTTTTTGTATCCCCCGCTTGCGCCGCTAAACGAAATAACTCTAAGGCTTGCGAAAATTCTTTTTTTGCAAAACATTGTCTAGCACGATCATAGAACGCCTCACTATCAGGTTTTATGACCCAGGCGTCTAATACGCGTATAACTTTAGACCATTGTGGCCGCTTAGCTACGTCCGCTTGCCAGCATTCAATGATTAAATCACTCAGCGCCGCATCAATGTCTGCGGGAATGTGTTCGCGCACCCCGGACAATACCTCTTCGGTACTGCGACTTGGTGTAGGAGCACTGCCTGTGAGTAGAGTCCATAATAAAGTACCATAGCTATAAATATCAGATCCTTTGCTATAAACTTTATTACTTAGCACTTCCGGTGCTTGCCAAGCCGGCGCATAAGGAGTCTCACCAACAGGCATAACATCCGGATGTGCAATTTTTGCCACACTAAAATCACTGAGTTTTGCTTGATAATTATTATTTAGCAAAACATTGCGGCTACTGACGTTGCAATGAACAATATTTTGTTGATGTAAATAGTCTAATCCCCTAGCAATATCCAAAGCTATTTGTTTAGCCTGTCTTGGCGTAAATGGCATGGATTCTTTTTTTAAGACCTCATCAAGCGATCCTTTATTCATATATTCCATGACAGAAACTGTATAGTCAGCAGCTAAACAGCCTCGATACCACGTAATGATAGACGGATGCGCAGATAATAATGACATGACCTGCATCTCGCGCATTAAGGCTGCGCGCGCTGCTGAATCATTAGGAGCGACTGTTTTTAAAGTAACCGTTTGTCCATTCCAATATCCCATGTGAATAATACCCACACGCCCACGCGCGATTTCTTGCAAAAACACTACGTCTTGAGGGCTCACCTGTTTTTTTGCCAATAAAGGTTCCGCACCTTCTCCCATCGTCGGGGTCTTAAAATGCTGCTGATGCAGCAGAGCAATAATTTGTTCAAGCCCTGCATTCAAGATACCAAAATGTTGTGTTTGAGTATTATGACTCGTCAGCGTGAGTTGATACATTTTTTGTTGAAAAGCAATCATCTCTTCCTGTGTGCTTAAAATTTCTGTTAAATCACCACCGATGGCGCTTAACATTTCTTTGAGCACAGCTTGGTCTTTAATATAATCTGCCTTATCTTGTTCGCGATTAAATAGTTGTTGAATATTAATAGAAACATGCAATGCGGCAATTCTTTCTTCTAACCCGCGATTAAGCCCTGTGAAATTATCGGCATCATCACCTGCTTTGATAAAACGTTTTGCATAACGTTTAACAAAATTACTGGTTGTATTATCTTTAAAATGCAATACAAATTCTTTACACTCTTCTAGTAGTATTTTCAGCTGCTTTAATTCTTCCACAAAATGCTTATTATCAGGCAAAGTTTGCAACTCTGCCAAAGTCTGTGCCACTTTATTAATACGTCCAGCCAAAGTTTGACAACGGTGTTGATTAGCTTTAACTACTTGTGCTGTATCATAAATAAATTTTGCTATTTGCAAGACTGCAGAAATTAATCCTTGTGGATCAATATGAGGTTTAATTACTTGTTCGATTTTATGTTGGTAAAGATTTGCTGTTGAATTATCAAACACCTGATTAGCTCCTTATTTTGTAAACATACTCGGATATTCCGGCGCTTTGTTATTAATCTCAGTGATCTGTTTTAAATTGTTTAGTCTATTAATTGCTTCATCAATATTAGGTCTTGAGGCAGGGGTTTTATCCCAAGAGTCCAGAATTAATTTTGTATAAGCATCAGGCGTAGATGCTGGAATTTCAGGGCGTTTATCATTACGTATTTTTTCTGAGATTTGGCCTTCTTTTAACCCCTGAAATGGAACTTGGTGACTTGATAATTCATAAAGCACCATACCATAAGCAAATATATCTGTCTTTTCATCATATTTGTATTCATCGATATGTGGGTCTAATAACTCTGGCGCCATCCACGCGGTAGTACCACAAGCCGATTTTGTTTTTGCAGCGCTGCTGCTCGAAGCTTTAGTTGTCGTTAAACCAAAATCAGATAATTTAGCACGGCTTCTGTCATCTAATAACACATTTAAGCTTTTTAAATCACGATGGATAACATGTTTGCTGTGTAAATAAGCAAGACCGTAGCTCATGTCTAATGCAATTTGAATACGTTGCAACCACATAACGGCTGAAGGTTGGTTTTTTTTCAAATAACCATACAGTGAACCGCCCGCCATGAATTCTAAAATTAAACAGTAAGGCTTTTCACACATACCTTTTAAACGTACCGTATAATCTGAATGTAATTGTGACATATGTTGCGCTTCACTCAAAAAAGCATCGATAGCAGCTGCATCTTCGACATCCATGGTTAATTGTTTAACTGCAACAGTTTCATAACCTTGGGTGGCCTTGAATACAACACCATATGCACCTTCACCTAAACGTTCACCTAACTTTAAAGTGTGATATGGAACTAGAAAAGTGTCGGATAATGATAATTTTGTAAATTCATTAGTGATACTATTGTTAGAGTTAGATGACACTGCAACGTTATTATTTACACCAGAGCGAATTACACTTTGCCCAGTTGATGTCCGTGCATTTACTTCTACTGATTCTTTTTCTACGATTGATGTTGAAACATTTTTTGATAATTTAATACGATCATATACTGACTTAGATAAAGGAGTTTCTGTCGGAGTCAACCCTTTTAATGTAAATGCTTTTTCATACCATTTTGCAGCTTCGACAAGATTTTTTGGTAAAACATGCCCATATTCATATAACCAGCCTATGGCAAAGCATCCATCTGCGGAGTCATTATTCCAGTACTTTGTTTTAATAGCTTCTATATCAACAGCTGCTTTTTGAAACCAACTAATCGCCACATTCAGATTATTACTATTTTGTGGTATTCCACGCCCCATTCTGTACATATTAGCCAAAGAAAAACAAGCAGCCGTAAACCCTTGACTTGCAGACTTTTCAAATAACAAAACCGCATTGGCATCATCTTGAGTCACACCTTTCCCATCACGATAAGCTGCCCCTAAATTGTTTTGTATAAGAGGTATATTTTTTTTTGCCGCTATGTTGCCTTTTTCAGCCGCATTTTCAAGCCAAAATAATGCTTTGCTGTAATTTTTAGGCGTGCCCTGACCATTGGCATATAACGTAGCTAAGAAAACTTGAGCATCTAAGTTTCCTTGTTGAGCAGCTTTTTCAAGCCAAAAAAAAGCCATCGGATAGTTTACGACAACGCCTGTACCATTATAGTAAAGAGTGGCCAGCTGAAGTTGTGCAGATGCATTTTCTTCTTTAACAGCCTCTGTAAAGCATGAGAATGCCTTAGCATAATTTTCAGGAACACCTTCAACACCTAAATTGATACAGCCTAAATAATAATAGGCCATTAGCTTTCCTTGCAGAGCAGCTTTCTCAAACCAAAATAAAGCCATCGGATAGTTTACGGGAATGCCTACACCATTATAGTAAAGCGTACCCAACTGAAATTGCGCAGCAACATTCCCATTTCGTGCAGATTGTTCAAGCCAATAGAATGCTTTAGTGTAATCTTGAGGAACACCTACGTTACCTAAATATATCGAGCCGCAACAAAATTGTCCACCCGCATGCCCTTGCTTTGCAGCTTTCTCAAACCACGGTAATGCAGTGACATAATCTGCTGGAACACGGTGCGCATACGCTATACCTAATTTCACCTGGGCTTCAGCATCACCTGACTTCGCTTGCGCTTCGGTAAGTAAATCAGCCGAATTTTGATTCATATTATTTTTTAATACATTTGAGAAAAAGCTAAACATGACTTGGTGTTCCTTATAATGCGATAAA
>JBAZWD010000019.1:0-6458 GCA_041660525.1 Legionellales bacterium
ACGCTCTTCCTATCTAATAAAATAATCGGGAACCAATTAATAAAGATTTGCATTAAAAGGCTGGGTTGTTCCGGCGGTTTACCCTGCACTTGCACCTGATTATCTAATAGATCACCCATTAAACCGGGATCGTCCATCGGCATATAAGTTGTAAAAGGTTCATTGGCACGATTTAAACCACGAATAGTTTTTTCGGTAATCGTGACTTGTTTAACATCCCCTCTGTCGACCATGTCTAAAAATTGGGAATATTCCACAGATGTACCTTGGCTGGTACTTGAGCCAAAGTTACTGAAAATTGAAATTAAGATAATGGCTATCACTAGCCACATTAAAAGGTTTTTCATCATATCGCTCAAGGTATTGTCCTCTTATAGCCGCTGGCTAGTATATAAACTTCGCGTGACTGTGCGCGTGAAGCTTGTGGCTTAACAACCCGTACTTTATCATATTTTTGCTTAATCGACTGCAAAAACTCCGTAAATCCCGCCCCCTGAAAGGCTTTTAGCAGCAAACCACCGCCCAATGGTAATATATTATCGGCTAAATCAAGCACACATTGAGCTAAGTGTAGCGTACGCAAAGCATCCATAGTGGAACTGCCGGTTAAATCCGGCGCGCAATCAGAAATAAGCCAATTAACTTTTCGACCGCCCAATGCATTGCTTAAGTCATCTAACATTGTATCGCTTTCAATATCACCTTGCAAAATAATTGTATTTTCGACTGGATACATAGTGATGCGGTCAACGGCCACAATTAAACCTTTGCGACCGACTTGTTTGGCCATTAATTCAGTCCAGCTGCCAGGGGCTGCGCCTAATTCCACAACCACCATGCCGGGATGTAAAAATCGATATTTATCAAGCAGTTCTGTCAATTTAAAAACGGCGCGTGAACGTTGCCCCTCTTGTTGCGCACGTTTTACGTAAGGATCATTCACATGCTTTTTAAACCAAGCTTTGGTACTTTTAACGCCAGACATAAGACAACAACCCATCGGCTAATTTAGGTTCAAACCAAGTGGATTTAGGTGGCATAATTTTTTCGGCATCACTGACGCGTAATAATTCTTGCATCGAGGTTGGATACATTAAAAATCCTGCTGCATAAATGCCCGCATCGACTTGCTCTTTAATTTTATCTTGCGCATCAATACCGCCAACAAATGCAATGTTTTTATCTTGGCGAATATCAATGATAGATAGAATCGGTGTTAAGATATTTTTAGTTAAAATATCAACGTCTAATTGATCGGCATCCTTGCTGGATAATTCATACGCTTTTCCAGATAAATATAAATTAATTTTTCCTTTTTGCTCTGGATATTCAAATTTATCTTTTGGAGTCACCGTGAAATCTTGTTTTAATTTTTCTAAAAATGTTTCTGGGGTTTCACCATTTAAATTTTTAACTACGCGATGATAACCTAATATTTTTAATTCATCTTCTGGAAAAATAGCCGCAAGGCAATCGGTATATTTAGGATCTTTAGCATGCATTTGAAAAGCGGCCTCATTGCGATGGTGGCCATCGGCAATATAAACTATTTCATGCTTATCTAATAATTCAGATATTTTTTGTGTATCTTTGATGCGCCAAATGCGATGAATCACATCTTGCAATTTAGCTTCTAATAAAGGTTTATCTTGGGTTAAATCTTTTAATAATTTTTTTAATTCAGGATCTTTTTTATGCGCAAGTAATGTGGGGCTAACTTGTGCGTGTAAAGCTTCAATGTGTTTAGCTCGATCTAAAACTTTATCTGGGCGTGTTAATTCATGACGACGGATTTTACCTGCAGCGTAGGCTTTACAACTTGCTTTAGCTAAAATACCAGTTTGTAAATGTTCACCTTGTTGCATTTGATAAATGTAAAAACAATCAACATCATCTTGCGTTAAAATATTTTCTTGTAATAAATGTTTAAAGTTATCAGCCGCTTTTTGATAAACGCTTTCATCATGTTCATCGACCGTTATCGGCAAATCAATTTCCGCACAGGTAATGTGTAAAAAATTATAAGGCTTATTTTGTGCCAAGAATTCTGCTTGTGTACGCGTAACAACGTCATAAGGCGGCGCAATGGTTTGCTCGACAAATTCAGGTTTGGGGTGCAGGCCTTTAAATGGGGTAATAAATGAAGACATGGGATAATGATCCTCTATTGCAAAACCACCATTATATATTAGGACAAACTTTTAAACAGCAATTTAATTGGATATGTGAAAATTATGACCGTCAGCAAGCCCATTATCCATAAAGCAATAAACCATAACCATTGCTTAATTTTAGGATGCGCAGTCAACCAAGTCGTGATTTGTTTAATACATATGTTCATGATGGCTTTTACCTCGAAATGTATGATAGCTATAAGCGGTATAGGCTAAAATAAGAGGCAATAACGGCACAACGCCCACTAACATCAACGACAGTCCAGGACCTGAAGCCGCGGCTTCATGCACGGTATATTGAAACGGAATAATCCAAGGGTAAATGCTGAGACCAAAACCAATATAACCCATCAGAAAAATACCCATGCTCGTCCAAAAAGGACGCACTTCTTGTTTATCAAAATACAAATCATGCCACAACAAAATAAATAAACCCAATGTCAAAAGCGGGATAGGCAGTAAATAATAAAAATGCGGTAAGCTAAACCAAAACTCACGAATGTGTATATTCAACATAGGCATGGTAATGCTCACAACCACCATGAAAATACCTACAAAACTTAATACATAAGCAGCAACGCGACGCGCCCACGCTTGGGTGATATCTTCTGTTTTCATCACTAACCATGTTGAACCTATCAATGCATAACCAAATACAACCGCTATTCCGGTCATAATACTAAAACCAGAAGCCCAATCAAATGGTCCGCCCGAAAAATTACGTCCATCAACACTAACACCTTGCACAAATGCACCTAAAATAACACCTTGAAAAAACGCAGCGCCTAAGGACCCAAAGTGAAATGTATAATCCCATAAATAACGTGATTTACCTTCTGCTTTAAAGCGAAATTCAAAAGCAACGCCACGCATAATCAGACACAACAACATGACAATAATGGGAATATAAAAAGCCGGCATTAAAATTGCGTAAGCCAGTGGGAAAGCAGCCAGCAATCCGCCCGCTCCTAAAACCAACCACGTTTCATTACCATCCCAAAACGGTGCTACTGAGTTCATCATCCGGTTGCGGCATCTATCACTCGGTGCAAATGGAAATATAATACCCACACCTAAATCAAAACCATCTAATAACACATATAACAAGATGGCTACAGCGATGATAATGCCCCAAATTAACGGTAAATCTACGATAGTTGAAAAATCAAACATGTGTGCCTCCGTCAGCTTTTGGGATGCCTTTAGCAATTAATTTTAAAATATAATAACTACCCGCACCAAATACCAAGGTATACATAACGACAAATGCAGATAAAGACCAAGCAACTTGCGGACCAATAATAGCGGGTGACACTGATTCTGCCGTACGTAGCACATTATAAACGGTAAATGGCTGGCGACCGATTTCTGTAACAAACCAACCCGCAAGCACCGCAATAAAACCCGAAGGCATCATCAACATCCACCAACCATGTACAAAGCGACTGGTAAATAATTTCCCGCGGAAATAAAAAATTGTACTGACGATCCCGGTTAATATCATGAGTAAGCCTAATCCTACCATGACACGAAAACACCAAAATACCCATCCAACAGGTGGCCTATCTTCTTTTGCCCATTCTTTTAAACCTTTAACTTCACCATTTAAATCATGGGTTAAAATTAAACTCGCTAATTTTGGAATTTTAATTTCAAAGTGATTCATTTCCTTTTCTTCATCCGGCCAAGCAAATAATAATAAGCCCGCGCCCTTTTCTGTTTCCCAAATACCTTCCATGGCTGCTACTTTTGCAGGTTGGTATTGTAAAGTATTAAGACCATGCAGATCGCCAATATAAGCTTGGATCGGCGCGACAAGAACAGCCATAAGCGTGGCCATCGTTAACATAATTTTTGCTTGAGGAATATGACGTTTATTCCATAAATAAAACGCTGCAACGCCGCCCACCACAAACGCTGTCGCCAAATAAGCAGCTGTCACCATATGCATAAAACGATATGGAAATGAAGGATTGAAAATAATTGTCAACCAATCAGTGGGATGAAATAATCCATCTGCAGCAATAGTAAATCCTTGCGGCGTTTGCATCCAACTATTAGCAGCCAAAATCCAAAACGCGGAAATGATCGTGCCCACTGCGACGATGCAAGTAGAAACAAAATGCATACGCGGACTCACTCGCCCCCAACCGAATAACATAATGCCTAAAAACGAAGCTTCAAGGAAAAATGCAGTTAATACTTCAAAACCAAGCAAAGGTCCTAAAACATTGGCGATGGTGTCGGAAAAAACGGACCAATTGGTACCTAATTGATAAGATAAGACGACCCCTGAAACCACACCCATACCAAAAGCTACGGCAAAAATTTTAATCCAAAATTTATAAATATCGCGATAATGTTCATTACCGGTTTTAAGAAAAAGACCTTCGACCACAGCAAGAAAACTGGCAAGACCTATGGTAAACGCTGGGAATACAATATGAAAACTGATCGTGAACGCGAATTGAATGCGTGCGAGTAAAATGGGGTCTAGATCTGTTATCATACGCTAATCATACTCCATCTTTTGTTTTATTGCGACTGATCGATCATCATTTGCATGCGATTTAAGACCATGTCTTGTCTAATTTTATATTCCTCTGAATAATTCAAGTGTCCTGGCAATGCTTGCAGAAATAGATCATTACTCACTAAAGAATAAAGTTCTGAACTAAGATATTCTTTTACATTTTCTAAAGCATTCGATACATCTTCGACAATTTCAGCCCTAGCATCAATAATAAAAACTATATCTTCTAAATCATGGCTTGACAAGAAGTCTTGTTCCCCCCGATCTTTAAAGGCCTCAAATTTTGTGGCCAAAAAATAAGGTGCTGATATAAACTTTATTTGAATAGAATCATTTATTTTTTTAATTAATGAATTTTCAAGTGCATCCTTATACCATCTGTTGGAGAACCCTAATACATTTTCATCAATAGGCATAATATCCACGAAAATACCTTCACAATTCCATCGGCAAATTGGATGATCTCCAAATGGTATCTCTTTAAAACCTTTTTGCCTTAATTTTTCTGATAAATTATAATAGCTCGATTTTGTAACTACATTAACGATACAATCAACATCAACTGTAAATCTTACATCTGGAGATGCTTTGTCTGTCACTAGTAACCCAGTAACACATCCGCCTACAAAAACAACTTCATCACATAATTCCTCAAGACGATTTGCTACAAAGGCCAGAGTTTCAATATTTTTTTGTGCGTGATTCCTGCTCATTATTTTAATCCTGATTTATTTTTTTCAATTTTAATATGGCGGATAATTTTTGTATAGCGATTTTCTTTTCTCTAGCACGTCCAGAGCGTATCGCATCTATTAATGTTAATAAATCATAAAACAAAGGATCAAAATGTTTAGCAATAGATTCAGGTACACAAGGGTATAAAGGCTCAAGAGCAACGCCACGCTCACTCCCTTCCCCATATGGCCAAACAGGCATAGGATCATTTCCTGCAACAATTTCATCTTTTAAACTAGGCCCAGAATAACTAGTAGGAATTCCACGCGCCATGCCTCCCAGTTTTGCAGGAAAGGTATATTTTAAGGCATATATAAAAAACTCTTCACATGCCTGGATAATAGGTTCAGGCTTTGAAGGTGGATAATAAGGTGTGAGCAAACCAACAGTCACTAAACGTTTCAAGGCACTATTTACCTGAGATGGGCTTAAGCATAACTCATTCGCAAGGCCACTTTGTGACCAGCTTTTATCACCACGACGAGCAATTATTTTTGCTAACACTATGATATCTTGAGGTTTTATAATCATTTTATTCATTCCATATTCCTGATTCTAGAATATGGAATGAATAAAATCAAGATTTCCTTCGCCCTAAGGAGGAGTTATTTGAAGATGATTTGTTTATAGGGTTGTTATATCAACTATATTTTCGCGTATATTCTTCGGCAATACTTTCCCACGCTGTGCGCGTTTGCCTGCGTATTCTGATAATTCTTTGGCCGTTATTTTTAAAGATTTTTTATCAGTTTTTATCTCTAAGCCTTCGCCTTTGTTAAGCACTAACATGAAGCGCATTTTATCGGAGCCATCTGCGAGTTCTTTAGGATTAATTTGCATGATTTTGTTGCCTTTACCTTTGGGTAGAATCGGCAAATCGGCTAGATCAAAAATTAATAAATGTCCTGCTTGAGAAATGACTACGAGCTGTTGTTTTTTGATATCACTTACCAATAAGGGTGCGATGCTATCTGCATGCGTTGGCACGCTTAATACTTGTTTACCGCTTTTATTTT
>JBAZWD010000019.1:6468-28553 GCA_041660525.1 Legionellales bacterium
ACTGTGGTTACAAATCCATAACCTGCGCTGCTGGCAAGAATGACTTGTTGAATAGGATCAGCAAGTAACATACCGGTAAAAAATGCACGCTCGGGTGGGGTAAATTTAGAAGTTAAGGGTTCGCCATAACCACGTGCTGAAGCTAATGTGTTTGGCAATATGCTGTAACAACGACCGGTTGAATCTAAGAAAATCGCTAATTGATTTGCGCGCCCGGCAGCTTGCACTAAAAATTCGTCGCCGGATTTATAGGTTAAACTGCGGCCATCTACTTCATGACCTTTTGCCTGACGTACCCAACCTTTTGCAGATAAAATTACGGTTAAAGGATCGTTAGATGCTTTTTCAGTTTCAACCATTTCTTGTGCGACTTCACGCTCAACAATTCTGGTTCTACGCTCATCACCTAAATCTTTGGCAAGAGTTTGTAATTCTTTTTTAATTAAAGTCGTCATTTTGGTTTCAGAACCTAATACGGCTTCAAGTTGCTCGCGCTCGATTGCGAGTTCTTTTTGCTCAGCTTTAATTCTGATTTCTTCAAGCTTGGCCAAATGGCGTAATTTTAATTCTAAAATACTTTCGGCTTGTTCTTCGCTTAATTTAAAACGATGCATTAATTCTAATTTAGGTTTTTCTTCATTACGAATAACAGCAATCACTTCATCGATATTTAAAAAAGCAATCAGCAAACCATCGAGGATATGCAATCTTGCAATAATTTTATCTAAACGAAATTGTAAACGACGGCGCACAGTTTCACGACGAAAGGCGAGCCATTCTGTTAAAATGGTGAAGAGATTTTTTACGCGTGGGCGATTGTCCATGCCTATCATATTTAAATTAACACGATAACTACGCTCTAAATCTGTGGTTGCAAATAAATGCCGCATCAACGCATCGTTATCAACACGATTAGAGCGCAATATAATCACTAAACGTGTTGGCGTTTCATGATCAGATTCATCGCGTAAATCCACGATCTGCGGTAATTTTTTAGCGTTCATTTGCTGCGCTATTTGTTCTAATACTTTTGCACCACTAGTTTGATGTGGCAATGCGCTAATCACAATTTCATCACGATTGTCTTGATACACTGCGCGCATTCTGACGGAACCATTTCCAGTTTCATATATTGTTTGTAAATCTGCTTTACTTGTTATGATTTCAGCGCCGGTTGGATAATCTGGGCCTGGAATAAATCCACATAAATCTTTGATACTGGCTTTTGGATTTGATAATAAATAAATACAAGCATCAACGACTTCGCGCAAATTATGTGGCGGAATATCGGTGGCCATACCTACAGCGATACCCGTTGTGCCATTTAATAAAATATTGGGTAATTCTGCGGGTAATAAACGCGGTTCATCTAATGTACCGTCAAAATTGGGTTGCCAGTTGGTCGTACCTTGATCTAATTCTTTTAATAAGACTTCAGCATAAGGTGCTAAACGTGATTCAGTGTAACGCATCGCAGCAAATGATTTTGGATCATCTGCAGATCCCCAGTTTCCTTGTCCATCGACAAGTGGATAACGATATGTAAATGGTTGCGCCATTAATACCATGGCTTCATAACAAGCACTATCACCGTGCGGATGAAACTTACCTAAAACGTCACCGACAGTACGTGCGGATTTTTTAAATTTTGCTGTGGCTTTTAAGCCTAATTCAGACATCGCATAAATAATACGCCGTTGCACGGGTTTTAAACCATCACCGACGTGCGGCAATGCTCTGTCTAAAATAACGTACATGGAATAATCTAAGTACGCTTTTTCTGCAAATTCGCGCAGAGGTTGTTGTTCGATGCCTTCAAAATTTAATGTTTGTTGTGCCATGTCAAATTTCCGCTAAATCGCCTTTTTCTTCGAGCCAAGTTTTTCTATCCGCCGCACGTTTTTTGCCAAGCAATAAATCCATCATTTGTTGTGTCGCGGGCGCATCATCTATTGTTAACTGTATCAAGCGTCTTGTTTCTGTAGCCATAGTAGTTTCACGTAATTGCAAGGGATTCATTTCGCCCAAACCTTTGAAACGTTGTACCGATACTTTCGTTTTTTTATCGCTTAATCTATCCAAAATACCTTTTTTCTCCGCATCATCCAGTGCGTAAAAAACCTCTTTACCCGAATCAATACGGTATAAAGGTGGCATCGCTACAAAAATATTGCCGGCCATAACTAAAGGTTTAAAGTGTTGTAAAAATAATGCACACAATAACGTAGCAATATGCGCGCCGTCTGAATCCGCATCCGCCAAAATACAAATTTTGTGATAACGTAAACCGTCAATTTTATCGGAACCCGGATCAACACCAATTGCAACTGCAATATCATGTACTTCTTGTGATGCTAATACTTGATCAACATCCACTTCCCAAGTATTTAAGATTTTGCCGCGTAATGGCATGACTGCTTGATAATCACGATTACGTGCTTGTTTTGCACTGCCACCTGCAGAATCCCCTTCCACTAAAAATAATTCACACAGTTTAGGTTCATTGGAAACGCAATCGGCTAATTTACCAGGTAATGCTGGGCCACTGGTGACTGTTTTACGTGCAACGGCTTTACCTGCGCGCAAACGTTTTTGCGCTTGTTCAATCGCAAGCGCCGCTATTTTTTCACCTTCATGTACATGTTGATGCAGCCATAAACTCAAGGCATCTTTTACAACACCTTGCACAAAAGGTGCAGATTGACGTGAGGTTAAACGTTCTTTGGTTTGTGATGCAAAAGCAGGTTCTTGCATTTTTACCGATAAAACATAAGCACATTGTTCCCACACATCATCGGGTGCGAGTTTTACACCGCGTGGTAATAAATTACGTACTTCACAAAATTCACGTAACGCTTCTAATAAACCTGCGCGTAAACCATTGACATGTGTTCCACCTTGTTCGGTTGGAATTAAATTCACATAACTTTCGGTTAGTTTTTCACCGCCATCGATTTGCCAAACGAGCGCCCAATCAACTGTTTCTGTTTGTGCAGCAAATTGACCGATAAAAGGCGCATCGGGTAAATAATTTTCGTTTTTTAAGAAACTGAGTAAATATTCTTTAATACCATCTTCATAATGCCAAACTTCAGTTTTATCTGTTTGTTCATCATGAAATGTGACATGTAAACCTGCGCATAATACCGCTTTAGCGCGCAACACATGCCTTAAATGAGAAGCTGAAAATTTAGGCGTATCAAAATAATGCGCATTAGGCCAAAAACGAATAAAGGTACCTGTTTCTTGATTTTTTACTTTCCCGGTGACGTGTAATTTTTCTGTCACATCACCATTTTGTAGATGCATTTTATAAGATTGACCATCACGTTTAATGATAACTTCCAGATTGCTGGATAAAGCATTCACAACAGAAACACCCACACCATGCAAACCACCTGAAAATTGGTAATTTTTATTGGAGAATTTTCCACCCGCATGTAAGCGCGTTAAAATTAATTCTACACCAGAGATTTTTTCTTCTGGATGTTTATCAACCGGCATACCGCGGCCATCATCAGAAACGGATAAAGAACCGTCTTTATATAAAATAACTTCGATACTTTTCGCAAAGCCAGCTATGGCTTCATCGACACTGTTATCAATGACTTCCTGCGCCAAATGATTTGGACGTGTAGTATCGGTATACATACCGGGACGCCGTTTGACAGGATCTAATCCGGTTAATACCTCTATCGATTCGGCTGTATATTTCTGACTGGCCATGTTTTAAGCAATCCACTGACTATAAAAAGTAACGTTAACTTTAACACAATGTAGCAGTAACGCAAACATTAGCTCTATGCTAACCTTTCATTTTAAAGGTAACATTTATGATTTTCAAAAACCGCGAACAAGCCGCCAATTTACTGGCGCATGCCTTAATTGCTTATAAAGAAAAAAATCCTTTAGTGCTCGGCATTCCCCGTGGTGGCGTGCCCATGGCTAGAATAATTTCTGATTTTTTAGAAGGTGAAATGGATGTCATCTTGGTTCATAAACTCAGTGATCCCCATAATAAAGAATTAGCGATTGGATCCATTGCGCAAAATGGTGAAATATATTTGAATATTCATGCGCAGAATGTTTCTAAAACTTATATTGAAGAAGAAGCACAAAAACAATTAACCTTGATACGCGAGCGCCGCGCACTTTATACGCCAACAAAACCTGTGCCTTTAATAAAAGATCGTATTGTTATTATTGTTGATGATGGTATAGCAACCGGTTCCACTATGCTAGCGGCGATACAATCATTACGTACACAACATCCTGCAAAGCTAATCGTGGCTACGGCAGTGGGTCCTGCAGATACGATAGATTCATTACGACCATTGGTTGAGCAAATTATTTGTTTAGCATTTCCAGATGATTTTTATGCGGTTGCACAATTTTTTTCTTTTTTTCCGCAAGTGAGCGATGAGCAGGTTATTGAATATTTAAATAACACGCCTGTTCGAAGTAAATGAAGAATCGCTTGAGCTTGGATTAAATGTTCCATATCCCTCTCCCTTGCATAAAAGTTGGAATGCAGGAACAAGCGGCTGCTGTACAATGGGATTTTGGTTTTCATTTTTTTCTTCATCCAACCAAGCGTTTAACTCGCTTTTATCTTCTAGATTAAGATATTCCCTTTCTATGATTGATCTTTTTTCATCCAAGGAAAGTTCCGGACAAATCGCCAGCACTGCAACGCTGCGATCAAAGTGTCTCGCATATGTATCAATGTGTGCTCGTGCTTCTTCGGTCATTGTTCCCTTTCTAGGGTGGGTACATTCTTTGGTAACATCCGCTAAAACATTTTCTTTAATCACTGCCCATAATGCCAGATTAACCATATAGTCACCGTCTTCTTCTCTACATTCTTTTATGATGGTCAAATCCGTCCTGAAATCCAATAATGCAGCTTTTGCATGCGCTTTTGTAATTCTCATAAAATACTGCCCGCAAGCAGCACTATCTACCGGATGTAAATCTTCATTTTCTTGGGATGGATAAAAGTTATGAATGAGCGCTTGAGAATCCAATAGGCGTTCCAACTGACCTTCGAGGCAACCGCTTATACGAAGATTTTGGGCCATGCCAACTAATAAATCAGAAACAGCTCCTATAGGGTTGGCATTCGCTTTAAAATTAGGAACATCATGCATCGAAACCCAAAGCAAACGGAGCGCTTCATGAACATCAATGCCATCGTATTTTCGAAATGTATTTTTTAAGATGGAATTAACAGTTTTTGTTAAACTTAAAAGACCTTTATTTTCTGCCCAAGTTAAGGCATCTTTTTTATCCTTTTTATCCTCTTCATTATTTTCTTTTAACTCCGGATAAAGGCCTTCTTTCATTTGAGAAAAAAAATCCTCTATTTCAAAATCAATTTGTTTAGGAGTTAATTGATCATATGTCTCTGTATCTGGATTATAACGTAGGTATTTTCTAGGTAATAAAGTTTGTGAGCCTTGCATGCCTCGAATAAATGCCAAACGCATTTGCTCTAATTCAGGGTTGTGTACGCCTTGTGGACCTGTTAAATCATGAAAATGCTGATTTTGAGGTTGGAAAAGGACAATATCATCAAAGAGGTTTAGCACTACGCGCGCAGCATCCGTCCAGGCATGACGAAATAATTCGCTAAAATTTGGCCAAGAAAAATCCCATGCACTTTCAACGCAGTGGGCTATCACTACATATAAGCCAACAAAAAAAATCACAGCCAAGCCCATACATCCTAACCAAAAAAATGATATTAAACTATAAACAAGTAAGCAAAAATAATCGAACGCTACAAATGGCCATTTAATTAAGGCGAACACCCCATCTCGCTCAAAACTAATTTGTCGAAACTGATCTCTGAGTCCATCCATATGAAGCCCCAGCAAGGTTAAAGTATCTTGCGCCAGGATTACTGTACTGCTAAGCACTATGGCAGCAGATTTTGCTGAAAACCTTCTTTCTAGCGATAACTCATAGATAATTAATAGATATAATCTGTGAAAGTAGAATAAAATAATATTTGGTATCATCTCTAATAAGCCTCTATATACTTAAAACATAATACCATTCTTTAGTTGTTATTTCAATAACTTAAAAATAAAAGGAAACCATGACCTGGCAAGGCAGAATAGATGGGCAAGGCCCTGAACATTTAAGAATACATCAGCTTATTAAGACTTATAAACCTTCACAAAAATCAGGCGCGGTGTTGCTTGGTTTTGAATGTGATGAAGGCGTTGCGCGTAATCATGGTCGTATTGGCGCAGCGGCAGCGCCCGATATCATTCGTCAGCAAATGGCGAATATGGCCGTGCATCAAGATTTTTCTTTATATGATGCGGGTAATATTGTTTGTAAAAATCAGGATCTAGAATCTGCCCAGACGCAATTGGCTAACACTGTTACAAATTTATTGCTCGAGAAACATTTTCCTATTATTTTGGGCGGTGGGCATGAAATGGCTTATGGCAGTTTTTTAGGTTTATTTAATGCACTGCATGATAAGAACCGTATTGGTATTATAAATTTCGATGCGCATTTTGATTTGCGGGAAAATACCGTTGCTACATCGGGCACGCCTTTTCTTCAAATCGCACAGCATTTAAAAATGCACCATCAAGAATTTCATTACTTATGTTTGGGTATTTGTGAGAACAGTAATACGCGTATTCTATTCAAACGCGCCCAAGATCTAGGCGCGACCCATATTTTAGATAAACAGCTAACTTATAATAATATGTCAGTAACTGTGCAACAAATAGAGACCTTTTTGCAAAAAGTAGATATAATCTACGTTTCGATCGACCTGGATGTCTTCTCTTATATACAAGCGCCAGGCGTGAGTGCTCCCGCAGTATTAGGGGTGAGACTTGAGATCGTTGAACAATTACTGCAAGTTATTTTTTCAAGTAAAAAAGTACGCCTTGCCGATATAGCAGAATGTAACCCGGCCTATGATATTCAAAACCATACGGCACGGCTTGCAGCCTATTTAACTATGGAACTCATAAAAACCTGGAGTACCCGATGCAAGAATGGTCATTAGATTTAGTTACCACCAGCGCATTAACCGTTATGCTGGTTATGTTAGGATTTCAATTAAAGCACCGCATTAAGTGCCTAGAGCGATTTTGTGTTCCCGTAGCAGTTATAGGTGGCTTTACCGCAGCCTTGCTAAATCTTGTCCTTAAAGAAGCAGATTTATGTATTTTTCACTTTGATACCACCCTACAAGTGCCCGCCATGGTAGCCTTTTTTACCACTATTGGCTTAGGTGGCAGCTTTCTATCCATTCGGCAAGGCGGTAAATTACTCATCGGATATTTGGTCATTTGCTGGATATTAGTGATATTTCAAGATATTTTAGGCGCAAGTATGGCCAGTCTTTTTGGGCTTAACCCTATATATGGAGTTATGGCGGGCGGTGTTTCGCTACAAGGCGGTCATGGTACTGCGGCTGCATTTGGTAACTTAGCAGAAAGTTTAGGTGTGCAAGATGCGACTATGGTGGCTTTGGCTTGCGCAACATTTGGATTAATAGCCGGCGGCTTATTAGGCGGACCTTTGGCCAGCTATTTAATCAGAAAACATCAGCTGACTATTCCAACGAATTCTCCAGAAACAGTAAAAGCACCTGTACAACTTTATGATCGAGAAGAAAATCTACAACTCACCAGTTATCAACTTATTGCCTCGGGTGGTTTGATTCTAGTACTGATGACACTTGGATTTTGGATCAGCGGTTTATTTACAAGTTATTTTCATGTTATGTTGCCGACTTACGTAGGCGCCATGTTTGTTGCTATTGTATTTCGTAATTTAAATGATAAATTCCGCATGATTAAATTAAATAATACTGCGATTGATGTCATAGCAGATTTATCATTAGGTTTCTTTTTAACCCAAGCGACTATGAATTTAAAAATTTGGGATCTTTATTCATTAGCCTTACCATTAACATGCATAGTTATCATTCAAGTCGTACTCATGTTATTAATAACACTTTATATAGTGTTCCCATTGATGGGTAAAGATTACGATGCAGCTGTTATGTGTTCCGGACTTATGGGACATGGCCTTGGCGCTGTACCGAGTGCGGTTGCAAATATGGATGCTGTATGTAAAGACTTTAATGCATTTTCCTATAAAGCTTTTTTAATCGTACCACTCTCTGGCGCTGTATTGGTTGATATAGTTGGCGTGCCTTTCCATGTGTGGATTATTAATTATTTGCAATAAGATTGGTTGCTTTTATTAAGCGTCCATAATCAAAATGGGCGCGTGGTTTGAGGATTTGCATCTGAAAAAATACATGACGATAGTTAGTGTTAAAAAAAACGCATCAGCCATGACCACGATGACCCAACTGAAAAATGATTGATTAAAAAAAGCACCATGGATATTTCCTGAACTCTACTGGCTATTAAAAAAATAGCATCAGAGTATCAGGCAATATCCAGGCGTTCTTATTCTGAAGCTTGTGTATCTATGACGCGATCAACGAGTTCAACATATGCCATCGGAGCACTGTCGCCTGCACGAAAACCACATTTAAGTACGCGGGTATAACCGCCGGGTCTTGTTGAATGATTAGGTGCTGTGATTTCAAATAATTTTTTCACAGCTTCAATACTACGTAAGCGTGAAAATGCTAAGCGGCGGTTAGCCACAGAGTCATTTTTTGCTAGAGTAATTAAAGGCTCAATTACGCGGCGTAATTCTTTTGCTTTTGGCACTGTTGTACGAATCAACTCATGCTCAATCAAAGATGCAGCCATGTTGCGAAACATCGCCTTACGATGAGAACTGGTGCGATTAAGTTTCCGGCCGGCTTTACGATGACGCATGTTTCTATCCTCTCTTTAATTCTTAGTCATTACCTTGCAACATTTTCGGTGGCCAGCCTTCTATCTTCATACCTAAAGACAAACCACGAGCGTGCAATACCTCTTTAATTTCTGTTAATGATTTTTTACCTAGATTAGGTGTTTTTAATAATTCAACTTCACTACGTTGAATTAAGTCACCAATGTAAAAAATATTTTCCGCTTTCAAACAATTTGCAGAACGTACTGTTAATTCTAAATCATCGACTGAGCGCATTAATAAAGGATCAATTTCTGCTTCTTTCTTTTTAGTTTTAGGTGTTTGTTCTGCTTCTAAGCCTACGAATACGGATAATTGATCACGCAATATTGTTGCAGCGCGACGAATAGCTTCTTCAGGATCAATGGCACCGTTAGTTTGTAAGTCAATAATTAATTTATCTAAGTCCGTGCGTTGCTCAACACGTGCACTTTCAACAGCATAATTGACCTTTAATACAGGTGTAAAAGTTGCATCTAAACGTAATAGACCCACTTCTTTACTGCCTTCTTCCATATGTAAGTTTGCATGTGCAGGAACATAACCACGACCAAGGGCCACTTTAATGGTCATATTGATACTGGTGTTTTGTCCTGTAATATGACAAATAACGTAATCTGGATTTACAATTTCAACATTAGGATCAGCTTGAATATCAGAGGCTTTAACAACGCCTTTACCGGTTTTGCTAATTTTCAAAGTAACTTCATCTTTATCATGAAGAATGATCGCAATGCCTTTTAAGTTTAATAAAATTTCAATCACGTCTTCTTGCACGCCTTCTAATGCGCTGTATTCATGAAGTACGCCATCGATATGCGCTTCTACTACAGCTGCACCTGGCATGGATGATAATAAAATACGACGTAGGGAATTACCTAAAGTATGACCAAAACCACGCTCTAAAGGTTCTAAGGTTATTTTCGCACAATTAAAACCGATATGTTCAACATCAACAATACGGGGTTTTAAAAAATCGGTAGCTAAATTTTGCATCTATGGGCTCCAGTTCAATTATTACTTGGAATAAAGTTCAACAATAAGTTGCTCATTAATATCGGCAGGTAATTCATCACGCTCAGGTACGCGCTTAAATGTGCCCTCTAATTTTTCCTTATCCACAGCAATCCATTCAGCTTCTGCTCGGTTAGCAAAAAATGCTAAAGCTTCCTGCACGCGAAGCTGCGCTTTCGCTTTAGGTGCAATGGCAACAACATCGCCGGGTTGCACAAAATAAGCAGGAATATTCACTATTTTCCCATTGACCATAATGGACCGATGAGAAATTAATTGTCTGGCTTGGCGACGTGAAATACCAAAGCCCATGCGGTAAACTACGCTGTCTAAGCGCGCTTCTAGCATTTGCAGTAAGTTAACACCAGCAGCACCTTTTTTCTGTGTAGCTTCTTGATAAAAACGACGAAATTGTTTTTCAAAGATACCGTAAATACGACGGACTTTTTGTTTCATCCGTAACATCACACCGTAATCGCTTAAACGACCGCGACGCGCTGCATGTACACCCGGAGGTGCTGCATTACGTTTTTCAATAGGACATTTTGCAGAGAAGCATTTGCTTCCCTTAAGAAATAACTTTTCACCTTCTCGGCGGCACTGTCTGCATTGTGAGCCACGAATATCAGCCATAAAATCAACACTCCAACTAAATTTAGATATAAATTATTTTGTTAAACGCGACGCTCACCCGGTTCACGACATCCATTATGTGGAACAGGTGTCTTATCGGCTAGTTCAGTAATCACAAAAAAATCATTCAATGCACGTATAGCAGAATCACGTCCGCCACCAGGGCCTTTAACAATCACACTAATATTTTTGAGGCCATATTCAAGCGCTTTTTGCGCAGCTTTTTCTGCAGCTAATTTAGCAGCATAAGGTGTACTTTTACGTGAACCTTTAAAACCACAAGCACCTGCAGTTGACCAAGCGAGTGTATCGCCATGACGATCTGTAATGGTAATAATAGTGTTATTAAATGAGGCTAAAACATGAGCGACGCCTTCAAGCACGCTTCTTTTTTTGCCTTTCTTTTGTTTTACATCTGCCATATTTATCCTTGTTCTTCTGCTGAGACACGGCCTGTTGTACTGACGCGTTTAACAGTTTTTGAGTTATTACGCGTATTTTGTCCGCGTCTAGGTAATTTCTGCCGTGCACGTAAGCCACGGTAGCATTTAATGGCCATTAAACGCTGGTTCGCAGCGATCAGTGTCCGTCTTTTATCTCCACCGGTTTCTATTTTAGAGATAACCGCACGCAGAGCTTTTTCTTGATCAGCGGTAATTTCTGAACCCTTAGTTTCTGGATCAATCCCTAATTCTTTACAAATGCGTAAAGCAAGTGGGCGACCAATACCATAAATAGCGGTTAAACCAATGGAAATATGTTTGTTTACGGGGATATTGACCCCATCAATGCGAAGCGCTGCAGCCATAACTCACGACATCCCTAAACTAAAAAAATTCAAGTTTTACCAACACTTAGAAAATAATAAACAAGATATGGTACCGATTTTGACCTTTTAAGTCAAGCACTCTTAGCCCTGACGCTGTTTGTGTTTAGCGTCATCCTCACAAATCACACGAATCACGCCTTTGCGTTTAACGATTCGGCAATAACGACAAAATTTCTTAACCGAAGCCCTTACTTTCATGATTAGTCCCATCCATAAATAAGCAGTGTATTATAACCTGTGATTCACCATTTTCAACTATAATTTTCGCGGATTTGCTTTCTTCATCAAAGAATCGTACTGATACGACATTAAATGCGTTTGAATCTGTTGCATAATATCCATAATGACAACCACGATAATTAATAAAGAAGTACCACCAAAATAAAACGGTACATTCCAAGCCAAAATCATAAACTCCGGTATTAAGCAGACAAAGGTTAGGTATAAAGCACCTACCAGCGTCAACCGTGTCATTACAGTATCAATATATTTACCTGTCTGTTCACCAGGTCGCAAACCAGGGATAAAAGCACCTGAGCGTTTTAGAGTCTCTGCTGTATCTTGTGGGTTATAAACCAAAGCCGTATAAAAAAATGAAAAGAAAATAATCGCTATCACGAATAATAATATGTAAAGAGGCTGTCCAGGAGATAACAATAAACTGATATCCGACAACCACGTTGGACCCGCACCACCTGCAAATAATTGGCTAATGGTTGCTGGAAATAAAATAATACTCGATGCAAAAATAGGCGGAATAACACCTGCCATGTTGACTTTAAGCGGTAAATGGCTTGTTTGTGCCGCATAAATTTTGCGACCTTGTTGTCGCTTAGCATAATTTACTGTGATACGACGCTGCGCTTTTTCAAAAAATATTACAAATGCCGTAATCGCCATCACTGCTAATATTAATATAAATAGGGTAAGTAAATGCAGCTGACCTTCTCTGGCTTGTTCCATCACGCGAACACCCGCTGTAGGTAATCCAGCAACAATACCTGCAAAAATAATAACAGAAATACCATTACCAATACCGCGATCGGTAATTTGCTCACCCAGCCACATCAAAAACATAGTGCCTGTAACAAGTGTCACTGCAACTACAAAATAAAATGCAAAACCACCAAACAAGGCAACATCAGCACCTAATAAATATTTTGCAAAGCCCAACGCTTGAAATGTTGCTAAAACCAAGGTGAAATAGCGGGTGTATTGGTTAATTTTTCGTCGACCTTGATCGCCCTGCTTTTTAATTTCGGCCAATGCGGGAGAAACAACTGTCAGCATTTGCATGATAATAGAAGCTGAAATATAAGGCATAATACCTAAGGCAAACAATGTAAATCGTGTTAACGCGCCGCCGGAAAACATATTAAATAAATCAAAAATGTTTCCGCCCTGTTGGCTGAAAAAATCATGCAAACGAATGGGATCTATTCCAGGAACAGGAACATGTGCACCAATGCGAAAAACTAAAATCGCACCCAGCACAAAAAATATTTTTCGCTTCAGTGTAGACAGCGAAGATTGCGCGCTACTTTGTACCATGAATGTTTATTCCACTGCGCCGCCAGCTTGTTCAATGGCAAGTTTTGCACCTGCAGTCACTGTTAAGCCTTTTATCGTAACGGGTTTCTCAATTTTTCCGGAAGCAAATATTTTTGCATATTGGGTTATTTTTCTAATCAGACCTTTTTCTTTTAATAAATCAAAAGTGATGATAGATTCTTCCAAATTAGCAATTTCGGTTAAAGTCACTTGCTCTGTTACACGACCTTTATGTGAAGTAAAACCAAATTTTGGTAAACGACGTTGAAGAGGCATTTGACCGCCCTCAAAACCAACTTTATGGTAACCGCCAGAACGACTTTTCTGACCTTTGTGACCACGACCCGATGTTTTACCTAAACCGGATCCAATGCCACGGCCTAAACGTTTGCCTTTTTTACGAGAACCTGGAGCAGGTGATAATGTATGAAGACGCATATATTTAATTCCTTAATCTGTTGCAACTACGTGGTCAAGCACTAAACGTTCACGCGCAATACCACGTCTTTCCATTACTTGTGTAGGCGAAGACATTTTTCTTAACGCTTTCAGTGTTGCTTTAATCACATTCACTGGATTGGTAGAACCAATACATTTACCAAGCACGTTTTGTATACCAACCACTTCAAATAGCGCACGCATTGCACCACCTGCAATAATACCGGTACCTTTAGAGGCTGGTAACATAATCACTTTTGAGGCGCCATGATTTGCGATGACTTCATGGAATAAAGTATCCCCATTTAATGGGATATAAACCATACTTCTGCGGGCACTTTCCAATGATTTTTGAATAGCGGCTGGCACTTCACGTGATTTACCTAAACCAATACCTACGCGACCTTTGCCATCGCCTACGACTGTTATCGCAGAAAAACTAAAAATACGTCCACCTTTTACGACCTGTGCTGTACGACGTACACTCACAAGTTTTTCTTGAATACCGTCGGTTTTAGTTGAAACATCAAAACCAGTTGTAGGGTTCGCCATTACTTAATCCTTAAAAACTTTAAAAATCTAAACCTGCTTCGCGCGCTTTGTCTGCTAACGCTTTCACGCGCCCATGATATTTATGACCAGAACGATCAAAGGCAACGCGTTTAATACCTGCAGCAATCGCTAAACGCGCAATCTCTGCACCCAAGACACCGGCAGCATCAACATTGCCCGTGTATTTAATTTTTTGCGTAACACTTTCTACTAAAGTAGAAGCGCTAACTATCACTTTATCGCTAATGTCTGCAACAATAATTTGTGCATACATATGGCGTGAAGTTTTGTGTACACATAAACGAGGCACATCTAAACGACGGTTTTTAGCACGAAAGAGTCGTGCGCGTCTTAATCTTGCAATTTTTTTACTAGTTTTCATCGTCTTGCTACTTCTTCTTAGTTTCTTTCAAAATAATAGTTTCATCCGAATAACGAACGCCTTTACCTTTATAAGGTTCAGGTGGACGGTATGAGCGAATATTCGCGGCAATTTGCCCCACAAGCTGCTTATTGATACCTTTTATCACAATATCAGTTTGCGTAGGTGTTTCAATCGTGATGCCTTTAGGAATCGTAAATTTAACGGGATGTGAAAATCCTAAACTTAAATTTAAAATATCGCCTTGCACTGCAGCACGATAACCTACACCAACGAGTTGCAATTTTTTATCGAAACCCTTTGTTACACCAATCACATGATTATTAAGCAGTGATCGTATCGTTCCACAAAGCATGATCGCAGTTTTACTGTTTACATTCTCTTTAACAATAATTTTACCTTCTTCCACTGTCACAGTGACAAGCGCAGGTATATCTTGTATTAAATTTCCTTGAGGCCCAGTGACAGTCACTTGATTATCACTCTGGGCTATCTTCACTGAACTTGGAAGTTCAATGATTTTATGTGCAACTCTAAATGTCATATCTTTAATCTCATTCAAACAAGGTTACTAAGCAACAATAAACAACACTTCCCCACCTTGACCAATTGCTCTTGCTTTAGCGTCAGTCATCACGCCTTTTGCTGTAGATACTATCGCACAGCCTAGGCCTGAGCGAACTTTTGGCAATTCGTCTTTGCCTCTATAAATACGTAGACCTGGGCGCGAGACTCTTTTAATCAAATCAATCACACCTGTGCCTTCATGGTATTTCAAAAAAATACGCATGTATGAACGGTTCTCTACCACTTCAGGTTGAGCATCCATAATAAAACCTTCTTCAATCAACACTTTTATAATGGCTCTTTTCACTTTTGCATCAGGCACTAAAACGCTTTGATGTTTAGCTTGTTGCGCATTACGAACACGTGTTAATAAATCAGATATAGGATCTTGTATCGCCATTTATCTTACACCTTTTACCAACTAGATTTTTCTACACCAGGGACTTCGCCCCGCATTAATAATTCACGCAATTTAATGCGACTTATACCAAATCGGCTCATTACAGCTCTCGGACGACCTGTGATAAGACAACGGTTACGCACCCTCGTCGGATTCGCATCTCGTGGTAATTTTTGAAGCGCTTCTAAAGCAGCCATTTTTTCATCATAACTGGCTGCTGTTCTTGCAATTTTTTTAAGTTCGGCATGCTTTTTAGCATAACGAGCGACTAGTGCTTGACGTTTTTTGTTACGTGCTACAACTGATTTTTTTGCCATCTTATGACCTGTTCTCTTTAAAGGGGAAATTAAAGGCTGCTAATAAAGCAAAACCTTCTTCATCTGTACGTGCAGTCGTTGTAATCGTAATATTAAAACCACGTGTTTTATCGATTTGATCTGTAGGGATTTCAGGGCAAATAGTCTGCTCTTTTATACCTAGATTAAAATTACCTTGACCATCAAATGCTTTCTTGGATACACCACGAAAATCTCTAACCCTTGGTAGGTAAATACTAACCAAACGATCTAAAAATTCATACATACGTTCTTTGCGTAATGTGACCTTGCAACCAATCGGCCAATCTTCGCGAATTTTGAATCCTGCTATAGATTTACGCGTCATTGTCGTCAATGGCTTTTGGCCTGCAATGCGTGTCATGTCTTCAATCGCAAAATTCAATATTTTCTTATCTGCAGAAGCCTCACCTACGCCCATATTTAAAGTGATTTTCAATATCTTAGGGACTTCCATGATCGATTTATAATCGAATTGTTTTATCAATTCGGGTACAACTTTTTCTTTATAAACTGCTTGCAAACGTGCCATTTATTTAAACCTCGATGCGTTCATTATCAGACTTAAAAACTCTTACTTTAGTACCGTCTTCCAGATGTCTATATCCTACTCGATCTGCTTTTTGCGTCAGCGGATTAAAAATAGCAACATTAGAAATATGTATAAAAGCTTCCTTTTCCACAACGCCACCTTGCTGCCCTTGCTGCGGGTTGGGACGCACATGTTTTTTCATTAAATTCAAGCCTTCAACGCGTACACGTTGAGCTTGCTTATCGATAGCCACCACTTTACCACGGCGACCTTTATCTTTACCTGCGATCAAAATCACTTCATCGCCGGTCTTTATTTTAAATTTTAAAATTGTCATTTATAATACTTCCGAAGCTAAAGAAATAATTTTCATGAATTTTTCACCACGTAAATCACGTGTTACGGGTCCGAAAATCCGTGTGCCTAAAGGCTGTAATTGATTGTTCAACAATACGACAGCATTGCTATCGAATTTTATTTTTGAGCCATCAGGACGACGAACGCCTGATTTAGTGCGCACAACAACTGCTTTCATCACGTCGCCTGCTTTCACTTTACCCCGAGGGATCGCTTCTTTAATGGTTACAACGATCACATCGCCAATACCTGCGTAACGTCTTTTAGAGCCACCCAAAACTTTGATGCACTCTACTCTACGTGCGCCGCTATTATCAGCGACTTCCATTTCCGTTTGCATTTGAATCATTTATTTACTTTCCTGTGCTGCCAAGATCACTTTATCGACGACCCAGCATTTGGTTTTTGAAATAGGACGCGTATGTAAAATACGTACGAGATCGCCTATTTTACAGACCCCTTTTTCATCATGGGCATAAAACTTGGTGTCGCGACGCACATACTTTCCGTAAAGAGGATGCGCTGCTTTCTTTTGCAGTAAAACAACCACTGTTTTATTCATTTTATTACTGGTGACTACACCTGTAATTTCGCGCTGTTGCGTTACTTTCTGAGTCATACCTGCAGCCCCTTCTCAACTAAAATCGTTTTAATTCTCGCAATCGTTCTTCTAATGCGCTTTTTCTCATGTGTGGCTTTGCTTGCAGATTGCATACGCAGATTAAACTGCTCTTTACGCAAACCGACCAGCTCTTCAACCAACACTTTTATATCTTTTTCACGTAAATCTTTTACTAATTTCATTACATCACCGTTCTTTGAACAAAAGTGGTCTTAATCGGTAACTTAGCTGCGGCAAGCGCAAAAGCATGCTGCGCGACGTCCAGAGGCACGCCTTGCATTTCATACAATACAGCACCCGGCTGCACAAGTGCGACCCAATACTCTACGTTACCTTTACCTTTACCTTGACGCACTTCTAAAGGCTTTTTAGTGATCGGCTTATCTGGGAAAACACGTACCCAAATCTTGCCGCCACGCTTAATTTCACGCGTCATAGCCCGTCTTGCTGCTTCAATTTGACGAGCGGTAATTCTACCACGTTCTATGGTCTTAAGGCCATAGTCACCAAAACTCACTTTACTGCCGCGCAAAGCTAGACCACGGTTTTTGCCCTTCATCTGCTTGCGATATTTTGTACGTTTAGGTTGTAACATGCCTTAACCCTTTGTTGCTGTTTCCGTAACTTCTTCTTGTCTATTTTGTCCTATCACTTCACCTTTGAAGATCCAGACTTTAATGCCAATAATTCCATAAGTCGTAAAGGCTTCAGACAATCCATAATCAATATCTGCACGTAATGTATGCAAAGGAACACGTCCTTCACGGTACCATTCACTACGCGCAATTTCAGCGCCGCCTAAACGACCACTGATACAAACTTTAACGCCAAGCGCGCCAGCGCGCATCGCATTAGTCACCGCACGTTTCATCGCACGGCGGAACATAATACGTCGCTCAAGCTGCGATGCAATGGATTGACCCACTAAGTTTGCATCGAGATCAGGCTTACGTATTTCTTCAATTTTTAATTGCACAGGTACATTGATAATTCGCTTAATTTCATTGCGTAAGTTTTCAATGTCTTCACCCTTCTTACCAATCACTACTCCAGGTCTTGCACTGTAAATAGTTACCACTGCATTTTTAGCGGGCCTATCAATTTTGATATAGCTTACTGATGCTTGTGCTAAGCGTTTTTTCAAATACTCACGCACTTGATAATCACCAAAAACATGCATAGAAAAATTCTTTTTATCGGAATACCAATTGGATATCGGCGATTTAATCTTGCCTTTGCCTAAACGCATTCCAATTGGATTAACTTTTTGCCCCATGGTCTATCTCTCTTTCGTTGTTACTCGTCTGAAACTGTAATGGTAATTGCGCTGTAAGGTTTTAATATGCGATTTGCACGCCCTCTAGCACGCGCACGAATGCGCTTTAATTTCATTCCCTGATTCACATAAATGACGCTGATTTTCAAATCATCAACATCTGCACCCAAATTATTTTCAGCATTCGCAATCGCTGAACTTAAACACTTTTCTATAAAATAACTGGCTTTATGCGGCAAATAACGCAGAATACTTAGCGCTTGTGCGGCTGATTTACCACGCACCATATCGGCCACTAAACGTGTTTTTTGTGGAGAAATACGAACTTCTCTTAAATGTGCTGAAACTTGCATAGTCATCAATTCCTAATGTTATTCTTTGCCTTTGCGATCGCCTGAGTGCCCTTTAAATGTGCGCGTTGGCGCAAACTCGCCTAATTTATGTCCGACCATGTTTTCACTGACGAACACAGGAACATGTTGACGGCCATTATGCACAGCGATCGTTAAACCGATCATCTCTGGAATAACCATCGAATGCCGAGACCAAGTTTTAATTGGTTTACGCAATTTTGTTTCAATAGCGTTTAATACTTTTTTCATCAAATGATGCGCCACAAATGGGCCTTTTTTAACTGAACGCGCCACAATAATCCTCGCTATTTCACTGAGTGGCGACTACGCACCACATGTTTATTTGACTTCCGCTTCGAACGTGTACGATAACCTTTAGCTGGCACACCTGTTGGAGATACAGGATGACGTCCACCAGACGTACGACCCTCACCACCACCATGTGGGTGATCAACAGGATTCTTAGCCACACCACGGACATGTGGTTTTATACCCATATGTCTTTTGACGCCCGCTTTACCTAATTGACGTAAGCCATATTCAGAATGTCCTACTTCACCTACCGTTGCACGACAAGATGCTAATATTTTACGCATTTCACCAGAACGTAAACGCACGGTGACATAAGCCCCATCTTTAGCAATCAACTGAACAGCTGCACCTGCACTACGCGCTATTTGCGCACCTTTACCAGGTTTGAGCTCAATACAGTGGATCACAGTACCTACCGGTATTGATGATAAAGGCAAGGTATTTCCAACTTTAATAGGTGCATTTACACCAGAAACTAATTCAGCACCTTGCTTTAGCTGCTTGGGAGCAATAATATACCTTCTTTCACCGTCTTTGTACAACAATAATGCGATGTGCGCTGAACGGTTAGGATCATATTCAAAGCGTTCCACGATTGCAGGAATGTCATCTTTATTACGTTTAAAATCAATTAAACGATACAAGCGCTTGTGACCGCCGCCACGATACCGCATAGTGATCTGGCCTTCATTATTACGGCCGGCACTTCTTTCTAAGGCAACGACTAAAGGCGAATGAGGGCGACCTTTATGTAATCCTTTTGTGACTACATCGACTGCGTGACGTGTGCCCGGAGTATTCGGTTTCTTTGGGCGTACAAATGTTTCTAACATAATCTCTCACCTACGAATAAATAGTTACTGCATCTCAGTAATGTTGATGGTTTGTCCAGCGACCAAAGTCACATAGGCCTTTTTAAAATCACTACGTTTACCGATACGATTTTTTGTGCGTTTTACTTTACCTTGCAAATTGGCTGTACCTACAGCAGCGACTTTCACATCAAACATTTTTTCTATTGCGCTTCTAATTTGCAATTTCGTCGATCTTTTATCGACTTTAAACACATACTGATTTGCTTGCTCAGCTAAACGCATGGTTTTTTCAGACAAAATAGGCGCATGAATTAACGTGTATAAATTTTCTGATTTCATGGCATTAAACTCTCTTCAATCGCTTTTAACGCGTCTTGTGTTAGCATTATTTTTTCATAGGCAACCAAACAAACTGGGTCGATATATTGCGACAAAGTGACTTGCACATGAGGAATATTACGTGTACCCAAAAATACATTGTCATCTAGATCAGACAAAATAATCAATCCGTCATTAAAACCATATTGCGCCAAATGTTCAAGCATTTTTTTTGTTTTTGGCTCTTCAATCGTTAAATTATCTACAACAATTAAACGATCTTGACGAATGAGCTCAGATAAAATGCTGCACATTGCTGCACGATACATTTTACGATTTACTTTTTGTTCAAAACTACGTGGTCTTGCGGCAAAAGTTACACCACCTTTACGCCATATAGGAGAACGGCTACTACCTGCGCGTGCACGCCCTGTTCCTTTTTGACGCCATGGCTTAATTCCACCGCCGCTCACATCAGCGCGAGATTTTTGTGCTTTTGTACCACTACGGCCACCTGCTAAAAAAGCAGTGACTATTTGATGGATTAAAGGTTCATTGTATGCTGCGCCAAATACAAAATCAGAGACTTCGATTTGTGGACCTGCATTACCCTTTGCATTAAGAGTTAAATTCATGCGTCACCTTCTTGTTTCTTTACGCGTTTAACTGTGGGACTAACGATTACTTTTGCCCCTGTAGGACCTGGCAATGCGCCACGTACTAATATTACATTTTTATCAGCTTGAATATCGATAATTTCGAGAGCTTGTATAGTCACTTTTTCATTACCCATACGACCAGCCATTTTCTTACCTTTGAATACACGGCCTGGATCTTGGCATTGACCAATAGAACCTGGGACACGGTGTGAACGTGAGTTACCGTGAGTTGCATCTTGCATACCAAAGTTATGACGTTTAATCGTACCAGCAAAACCTTTACCTTTGGAGTATCCCGTTACATCAATTACTTGACCTACAGAAAACATGTTTAGCGTTAAAGCATCACCTGCTTTAAAGTGTGTTGCTTCTTCTTCAGTTACACGAAATTCCCACAGACCTTCACCAGCAGCAACGTTTGCCGCTTGATAATGACCCGCTAATGGCTTGGTCACACGACTGGGCTTAACTTTGCCTGTAGTTACTTGAATCGCACTGTATTTATCATTTTCTGGTGTTTTTACTTGCACAACAAAATGATCAGCAATGCTCAACACTGTCACGGGGATAGTTACGCCATCCTCTTTAAAAAAACGCGTCATTCCGCATTTAGTACCAATTAAACCCGTAGCCATCACCTATTCCCCTGTATTTATTCACTATCCAAGCTAATTTGCACATCAACACCTGCAGATAAATCCAGCTTCATTAAAGCATCAATGGTTTTATCTGTCGGATCTAAAATATCAACTAAGCGCTTATGCACTTTAATTTGAAACTGATCTTGTGCATCTTTATCGACGTGTGGTGAAACAAGCAAGTTAAATTTACTGACGCGTGTCGGTAATGGGATAGGCCCAATAACACGCGCGCCTGTACGTTTTGCTGTTTCAACAATTTCACTGGTTGATGAATCAATCAACCGATGATCAAACCCTTTCAAGAGTATGCGAATCTTCTGTTTTTGCATCACAATTCCTCAGGGTTATTCAATAATCTTAGTTACAACACCGGCGCCAACAGTACGGCCACCTTCACGAATCGCAAAGCGTAAACCATCTTCCATCGCAATCGGTGCCACCAATTTAACAACTAGTTTCACGTTATCCCCTGGCATTACCATTTCAATACCTTCAGGTAATGTCACTGAACCTGTTACGTCTGTCGTTCTAAAGTAAAACTGTGGACGGTAACCTGTAAAGAATGGTGTATGACGGCCGCCCTCTTCTTTGGACAGAATATAAACTTCTGCTTCAAAGTGGGTGTGCGGTTTAATCGTGC
>JBAZWD010000020.1:0-15374 GCA_041660525.1 Legionellales bacterium
TTGCATCATGTTGCGCATGGCGCATGGAATTAATGGGCATGGGCCAGGTTACTTTACTCATGTCAGCTGAAAATTTACCTGCGGGAAGATCTATCACTAAGCGGTCAGGATTCTCAAGCATAAATTGCTTAAATTCTGTGCCCGCGCTTAAATCCAATACAACACGTACTTTTGTAGGTTCTGGCCATATGCGAATATTTTCAATCACTGCCGCTTGCACGGTCAATGAACATAACATTAAACAAAATACGATGAACTTCACTGTTTTACTTCCTCTATAACCTGCATCCCTGCAGGTGTATTTGCGCGCAAGATTATTTTACGCTCACTGCCTACCACTTCTAAATCACAAACCAGATCCGCAGGTGGTAAATGCGTAGCTTTATCTGGCCATTCAATTAAGCATAGCGTATCTTGCGTAAAATAATCTCGAAAACCAATGTCCTCAAGTTCATGAATATCATGAACTCGGTATAAATCAAAATGATGCACCGTACGCGCACCTAAAACATACGTTTCCACTAAGGTATACGTGGGGCTTTTAACATTACCGCTATAACCCAAGCCTTGTAATATGCCGCGTGTTAACGTTGTTTTCCCCGCACCCAAAACACCGTTTAAATAAATAATGTGCAACTTATCACTTTGTGCAGCAATTCTTCTGCCAAAGTCGAGTGTTTGTTGTGCATCCGCAAGCAGTTTAACCATTATCAATTTTTAATAATTCACTACGGTAATATTTTAATTCAGCCAATGATTCGCGTATATCATCCAATGCGCGATGATTATTGTCTTTCTTTTCGAAAACCATGTTTTTTGCCCAGCGCTTCGCCAATTCTTTTAAGGTGCTGACATCAATATGACGATAATGGAAATAAGCTTCTAATTGGGGCATATATTTTTTTAGAAATTGTCTATCCGTACAAATCGTATTCCCACACATCGGGGATTTTTGCGCATTCACATGTTGTTTTAAAAAAGCTAAAGTTTCTTGCTCGGCTTGCTCAGCGGTGACTGTGCTTTTTTTAACGGCGTCCACTAAACCTGTCTTAGTATGCTGTTTAGTATTCCATTCATTCATGCCATTTAAAATTTCATCGCTTTGATGAATAATTAGATTGGGGCCTTCGGCAATCACATTCAATTCACTATCCGTGACCAAAGTTGCAATTTCAATAATCACTTCCTGGCGCAGATCTAAGCCGGTCATTTCCAAATCTACCCAGATTAAATTCCAATCTCTATTAACCATTATTTATCCTTAAGTCATTAAAAACCATTTAGAGGTATAGCATAAACCCCCACCATTATGGTAAAATTTATGTTTTATTAAGCGAAACCATGAAGCTAACTACATTCATTCAATACTGCGTTCCTCAACATTGTTTCTCACGCCTTTTTGGCAAACTTCTAAACTCACACAACGCCTGGCTTAAAAACCGCCTAATACGCAAATTTATTGCCCATTATAACGTGAATATGGATGAAGTCGCGAATCCAAATCTAGATGCTTATCCCAGTTTTAATGCATTTTTTACCCGTACACTTAAAAAAGGCGCTCGTCCTTTAGTATCATCGCCTGAAGCCATTGCCTCACCAGCAGATGGCACCATTGCACAAATCGGCATTGCGAAACAAAATGCATTAATTCAAGCCAAAGGCCATTCATTTTCGCTACAAGATTTATTAGGTGGCGATAGCACGCTCGCGCAAACATTTGCTAACGGTCACTATTCCACAATTTACTTAGGCCCTAGCGATTACCATCGCGTACATATGCCACTGACCGGCACACTCAAACAAATGATCTATGTTCCAGGAAAATTATTTTCTGTTAACGCAAATACGGTGAATGATGTCAATAATCTTTTCGCAAAAAATGAACGCGTCATCTGTATATTCCATACAAAAATAGGCCCTATGGCCGTGATCATGGTCGGCGCCATTTTTGTCGGCAGCATGGCTGTTGCCTGGGACGGTGTTGTCACGCCAAATAATTATAAAAAAATAACATCTTGGTCTTACGATGATAAAGCTATTCATTTAGCCAGAGGCGATGAAATGGGCTATTTCCTCACGGGTTCAACCGTTATTACTTTGTTTGGGCAAAACCGTATGCAATGGCAGGATGATTTAAAAAATAATACAAAAATAAAAATGGGACAAGGCATTGGTAGCTTTTAAAACTGAAGTTCTTGCAAAATCCACAGTGAATCATGCGCGCGTCACGCGCGTCACCACAGCACATGGCAGCTTTGAAACACCTGCATTTATGCCTGTAGGCACACGTGCATTTGTGAATCATATGACGCCTCAAGATTTAATTGAATCCAACAGTCAAATTATTTTAGGCGGCAATACCTATCATATGTTAGTCAATCCCGGCATGGATATTATCATCGCTGCTGGCGGCATGCATAAGTTTATGAATTGGAAAGGCCCGATGCTCACCGATAGCGGCGGCTTTCAAGTTTTTTCCTTATCACAAAATAAAAAAATTTGTAAAATAGATGAAAACGGTGCACATTTTAAACATCCCATCAATGGAAAAGTCATTCATTTAACGCCTGAAACTTCTATTAATGCACAAAAAATAATTGGCGCCGATATTATTATGGCTTTTGATGAATGCACCCCCGAAAGCGGTGGCATAGCTGCTGCAATTAAAGCCATGGAAAGAACACATCGCTGGTTATTGGAATCTAAAGCCGTGCATGATGCTTCTCCAAATTCTGCATACGGTTATCCGCAAGCTTTATTTGGCATTATTCAAGGCGGCAGCTTTCGAGAATTACGTGAAAAAAGTGCAGAATTTATTATTAACGCCAACATGGATGGCATTGCTATTGGCGGTGAAATTATTGGCTTTGATATGCAAAAAACTGCGGAAGTCATCGAATGGATACGCCCGATGTTACCTGAAAATAAAACGCGTTATACCATGGGCGTAGGCCTTGGCCCGCAAGATTTAATTGATGTGGTAAAAGACGGCATTGATATTTTTGATTGCGTAGCACCGACTCGCAATGCACGTCACGGCGCTTTATATCATGGAAAATTCATTGAAGAAAATGGTTGGCTCAAATTTGCAGGCATTAATAATTCCGATCGCTTATTAATTAAAAAAACTATTTATGCAAAAGATGAAACACCGATCATGGAAGATTGTACATGCACCACATGTCAGCAATTCACAAAAGCTTATTTACATTTTTTATTCAAACAGCAAAGCGCCTTGTATCACCAATTAGCATGCATACATAATATTCATGTGATGCAAGAAGCCTGCGTGTTAATGCGCAGGATTATTCAAGCTTAAGCTTCTTCTCGAAGTTCTGCAGTCAATTCCATAGGACAAAACTTAGGTCCACACATCGAACAAAAATGTGCTTCTTTCGCTGCTTCTTTAGGAAGCGTTTCATCATGATATTCTTTTGCGCGCAAGGGATCTAAACTTAAATTAAATTGATCGTGCCAACGGAATTCATAACGTGCTTTAGATAAGGCATCATCACGCTCTTGCGCTCTTGGATGGCCTTTTGCTAAATCGGCGGCGTGCGCTGCAATTTTGTAAGCAATAATTCCGGCGCGCACATCTTCGCGATTGGGTAAACCTAAATGTTCTTTGGGTGTGACATAACATAACATCGCGCAACCAAACCAGCCGATCATTGCAGCACCAATGGCTGAGGTAATGTGATCATAACCGGGCGCGATATCTGTTGTTAAAGGACCTAATGTATAAAACGGTGCTTCATGGCAATATTCTAATTGTTTGTCCATGTTTTCTTTGATTAAGTTCATGGGCACATGACCTGGGCCTTCAACCATGGTTTGCACATCATGTTTCCAAGCAATTTCGGTAAGCTCGCCTAAGGTTTTTAATTCTGCAAATTGTGCAGCGTCATTGGCATCATGAATAGAGCCGGGACGCAAACCGTCTCCTAAAGAAAATGCAACATCATACGCTTTCATGATTTCACAAATTTCTTCAAAATGTGTGTATAAAAAGTTTTGTTTTTTATGCGCCATACACCAAGCCGCCATAATTGCACCGCCACGAGAAACAATACCTGTGACGCGATTTTTTGTTAAAAGTGCGTGTTCGTGTAATACGCCAGCATGAATTGTAAAATAACTCACGCCTTGTTCGGCTTGTTCAATTAAGGTATCGCGATACATTTCCCAAGTTAACTCTTGTGCTTTACCATCCACTTTTTCGAGTGCTTGATAAATCGGCACGGTGCCAATTGGAACAGGCGAATTACGAATAATCCATTCGCGCGTTTCATGAATGTATTTTCCGGTGGATAAATCCATCACATTATCTGCACCCCAACGCACAGACCATGCTAATTTTTCTACTTCTTCAGCAATAGAAGAGGTGACCGCAGAGTTACCAATATTGGCATTAATTTTTACTAAAAAATTTCGACCGATAATCATCGGCTCTAATTCAGGATGATTAATGTTGCAAGGAATAATCGCACGCCCACGGGCTACTTCATCACGAATAAATTCTGCAGATATATTTTCGCGAATAGCAATGAATTCCATTTCTTTGGTAATAATACCTTGACGTGCATAATGCATTTGCGTCACATTACGACCTGGTAATGCTTTGCGCGGTTTAACATTTTTAGGAAAGCGAATATGCGCAACATGTGGATCTTCCATACGATGACGGCCATATTCGGAAGAAATATTTTCTAGAATTTGCGTATCATTGCGCGCATCTATCCATGCATTGCGTATACCTTGCAAACCATTTTTTAAATCTAATTTTATATTGGGATCGGTATAAGGGCCCGAAGTATCATAAACCACAAATGGCGCAGGCGCTTGAAAACCCTGCTTGGTTTGTATCGGTGTTAACGTGATTTCTCGCATGCCAACACGAATATCTGGACTCGAACCTTCCACATAAATCTTTTTAGATTGCGGGAAAGGCTCTGTTACGGATTGATTAAGTTCTTCAACTTGATCGGATAATAGCGTTGTGTCTGACATACTCACCTCTTTTGGGATATTATGATACCCCACCCTTGTCTTAAATACAAAAAGCTTTTATGCTTAGCACTCTCAACAACTGCCACTAAGAGTATCATTATGGATTTTGTAAGCGCACGTTATAATATGGTTGCCAGTCAAGTGCGGACTTGGGATGTATCTGATCCACGCGTATTGCACGCGATGGAAAAACTCCCGCGTGAAGATTTTGTGCCCGAGCCTTTTAAAAATCTCGCTTATGCGGATATGGCTATACCTTTGAATAGCACACAAACTATGTTACAGCCTAAAGAACAAGGCCGCATATTGCAGGCTTTAGCAATTCAGCCGCATGAACGTGTGTTAGAAATTTGTACAGGCACGGGTTATTTAACCGCTTTACTCGCAGAATTTGCCAAAGAAGTTGTGAGTGTCGATATTAATCCTACGCTGCAAGCGCAGGCCAAAAAAAGCTTAGAACAACATCATATTGAAAACGTAAGCTTAGTGACACAAGATGCTAGCCAAGGTTTTGATCAACACGGTCATTTTGATGTCATCGTGATTACGGGTGGCATGCCACGATTACCCGAATCTTATAAGAATATATTAAACCTAAAAGGACGAATTTTCGTTATAATAGGCCAAGCACCGCTCATGTATGCTACTTTAATCAATCATCCGACGGTTGAAGTTTGGCAAGAAATTGTATTATATGAAACTGTGGTGCCGATGATGGAACATGCCAACCGTCTTAAGGAATTTGACTTTTAATGAACAAATACCAATTCATTTTTTCGCTTTGCGCGTTGACGTTATCAAGCTTGGTCTTTGCTGAAGATCAAGATTTATTGATGACATATCAACAAGCGCTGGAAAATGATCCGGTGCTACAACAAGCTATTGCCAATCAATTGGCCACTAAGCAAGGCGTGCCAATTGCTGCATCGCAATTATTGCCGCAAGCTAGCGTCCAATTTTATAGTGAAAGTCAAAACGCATTTCTTTTTCCAGGTAGCGTTCCGCAAGATATAGGCACGGGCATTCAACGCTCTCACGGTTATATTGCTAGTGCTACACAAAATTTAATTAATTTTAATACCTGGAGTTTAATCTCAGAAGCGCGTCGTCTTGCAGAAGAAGCCGATGCAACATTTTTAGCAAACGAACAAGATTTAATTACCCGCGTTGCTAATGCCTATTTTAATGTTTTAGCCGCACAAGATACGCTGACTTTTGCCACTGCACAAAAAGAAGCGCTGGGCAGCCAATTAAACCAAGTACAACAACGTTTTGATGTAGGTTTGGTTGCTATTACTGATGTGTATGATTTCCAAGCACAATATGATTCTCAAGTTGCAGAAGAAATTTCAGCCTACAATGAAGTTGCCAATGCTAAAGAAGCGCTACAAGTCATTACTGGCATTCCCGTAGATGAAGTAGCCGCTTTATTACCTTCTATTCCTTTGCATAGTCCCAATCCTATGGATATGAATGCATGGGTAGAACAAGCAGAATATGATAATCCAACTTTAGCTGCAGCACGTTTTAACATGCAAGCTGCCGAAGAAACCATCAGCACTGAGCGCTCTTTACTTTATCCTAATTTACAAGTCACCGGCGAATATGGTAATCAATTTAATGGTCAAGTAACTGATCCACAATCAGGCAGTTCAACCGGTTGGGCAGTTGCGGTGGAATCTAATTTAAATTTATTTTCTGGCGGACAAATTATCTCGCAAGTCAGACAAGCGGAATACCAATACCAAAGCGCAAGAGATAACTATGAAGAGCAACGTCGCAATACGGTTAATCAAACACGTTCAGCTTATCGCGCCATTGAAACTGCGATTAGCCAAGTGAAAGCGCTGGAACAATCCGTTATTTCTGCAAAAAGCGCATTAGATGCTAATCAAGCTTCTTATGAAGTCGGGATTAAAACATCCGTTGATGTCTTAGACAGTATTTCATTGTTATACCAACAAGAACAAAACCTAGCCAATGCAAAATATAATTATATTTTAAGCATATTATCACTCAAACAAGCGACGGGCGTTTTAGAAGTGATGGATTTAATTCAAATCAACGAGTGGTTGCAAGATTTGGAAAACTTTTAAAACTGCGCCTTGATTTTTTAATACTAAATCATGTGCACGCATACCCATTTTTTCTGCTGTTACTTTATCTGAAAATAATTCCAATAATGTCGGCAATAAATCATCACCATACGGTATTTGTAACAACGCGTCATGTTGCAGAAAATCCTGGAGTATCGTTTTAAAATGAAACATTTGCGGCCCCACAATAATGGGCATACCTAAACTGGCTGGCTCTAAAACATTATGCCCACCAATCGGCGCAAAACTTCCGCACACTACAGCAATATCCGCCAAGCCATAAAAATAAAATAATTCACCTAAAGTATCAGCTACTAAAATATCCGTATCTGCAACAACGCTTTGCGCTTGACTGTGACGCGCAATTTTTAAACCTTGCGCTAAGCATTTGTCTGCTAGGGCATTAAAGCGCTCAGGATGCCGCGGTGCAATAATGCATAACGCATCAGGTATTTGTTTTTTTACAGCAATTGCTGTGGCAATAATTAAATCTTCTTCGGCTGGATGTGTGCTGCTCGCTATCCAACTATTTTTCTGCAGAAAACTTTTTTTGATTTGATGTGCCCGCTTGACTAAATCTTCAGGAACGGTGACATCAAATTTTAAATTTCCCATTACTTGTACTGACGTTGCGCCCAGTTGTTTAAAATGATCGGCATCCATTTGTGATTGTGCTGCGATACACGTTACATTACGTAAAACAGGCGCAAAGAAAAATTTAAGTTTCTTATACCCACGTAATGATTTTTCAGCCAAACGCGCATTGGCAATAACCAAAGGGGTTTGTTGTTGTTTTAAATAATAAAAAAGATTAGGCCAGATTTCTGTTTCCATAATGATAAATAAACGCGGTTTAAATGCAGCTAAAAAACGTTTCACTGCAAAAGGATAATCATAAGGAAGGTACACATGTTGTACCGATGAACCAAAAATGATTTCAACTTGTTTAGACGCCGTGGGTGTCGTTGTTGTTATGGTTAAAAGTAAGTGCGGGTATTCATTTTTTATTTTTGTGATTAAAGGTCGCGCTGCCATTAATTCACCTACCGATACCGCATGCAAACAAATGCCATGCTTTATAAAATCTTGCGAATAAATACCAAATCGCTGTGCAATGCGTTTGCGATAATCAGGTGCTTTGCAACCACGCCAATATAAACGTAACAAAATCACAGGAATTAAGCATGCAAATAATATGGAATAAAGCATGCGCAACATCAAACGTCTAATTCCTTAAGACTTTTTAATACTAAATCAGGCGTTAATTGTTTTAAACAATTCAAATGGCCTAATGGACATTCACGTTTAAAACAAGGGCTACACGATAAACCTAAAGATACCATTTGCACACGATCAGATAAAGGTGGTGTAAATCTTGGACTGGTTGAACCATAAACAACTACGAGTGGACGATTTAATGCAGCTGCAATATGCATTAAACCCGAATCGTTAGCAACCACTGCACTTGCGCAAGAAATTAAATCAATTGTTTGTGGTAATACCAACTGCCCTGCATAATCTACGCATTGATTATTACATAAATCTTGTATTGCTTGCGTTTGCGGTTTTTCGGCTTCTGATCCAAATAACCATACTGCCCAACCTTGTTTTAATTTTTCTGAAGCGACCACAGCATAATATTCTGCAGGCCAACGTTTTGCTTCTCCAAAAGCGGCACCCGGACATAATGCTAAAATAGGCCGATTTTCAGTAATATAATCAGGTTTATCGCCGCGTGTTAATTCTGGCCAAGGTAATTTTTCTGGCATTTTTTCATTTTTTGCAAACGCATGCGCAGCAAAACGTTGCACACATAATGGCAATGCTTTTTTATCTAAACGACGAAAATCATTTAATAAACCAAAGCGACATTCACCTATCCAACCAGTGCGTTTAGGAATACGTGCAAAAAAAGGAATCAAAGCAGATTTAAAAGAACGCGGCATGACTATCGCTTGATCGTAATGTTCGGCGCGTAATTGTTTGCCAAGCTGATAACGTTTCATTAAACCAAATTCACCATGCCCTATAGGCAATGGAATTAATTGTCTAATTTCAGGCATACGCGTAACAACCGGCGCGCTGTGCGCAGGTGCTAAAACGTCAATAATACAATCTTCGCGCTGCTTTAATAATTTAAATAAAGTTTGCGCCATAATCATATCGCCAACCCAACTGGGGCCAATAATTAATATTTTTTTAGGTGTACTCATGATATTAATTCAAAATGTGCGCTGCAATAAGGGCAGTCTGCTTGCCCGGTTTCTTCTATCGGCAAATAAACACGCGGATGACTATTCCACAACGTCATATCAGGCATAGGACAACACAAAGGTAAATCCGAAGCCCTCACTTTATAATTGTGCGACGCATTAGCTAGAATTAATTTTTCAGACATGATGAACCCCATTTAATAAAAGCATCGCCAAATGGACTGGTTTTCATTTTGAGCGATTTTGCGCAGCCATGAGCACAAAATGAAAACCAGTCTGTTTGGCGATTCCGATTCTTCATTATACCAAAGTCAACCATTCGGGGTAAGCGCTGCCTTTACCTGAAACCGCTGCAAAAAAACCTTCTTGCAACTGCAGTGTAATAGGACCCGGTTTACCTTGACCAATAGTACGTTTATCTACGGAACAAATGGGCGTCATTTCTACAGCGGTTCCTGTTAAAAATGCTTCATCGGCAACATAAACTTCATCGCGCGTAATGCGTCTTTCAATAACAGGAATACCTAAATCATGCGCCATATGCATAATCGAATCACGCGTAATACCTTGCAAACAAGACTCCGTCGGCGGTGTAATTAATTCACCATTGACCACCATAAAGAAATTTGAAGAGCTAGCTTCTGCAACATAACCCTGAACATCTAGCATTAACACTTCATCATAACCATTCGCCAAGGCTTCTTGGGTTGCCAAAATAGAATTAATATAATTGCCACACGCTTTAGCTTTACCTAAAGTACTATTTGGAGAATGGCGACTATAAGAAGATACACATAAATTAATCCCCGTTTCTAAAGATGCTTTCCCCATATAAGCACCCCAAGACCAAGCAGCAACCATGACATTTACTGTTGTGTCTTTATTTAAACGTAAACCTAAAGATTCTGGTCCGGTAAAACACAAGGGGCGAATATAAGCAGAATTTAAATTATTTTTGCGCAATAATTCTTGTTGTACTTCATTGAGTTCTTCTTTGGTATAAGGAAGCTTCATGTTGAGCATATGCGCTGAACGAAACAACCGATCAGTGTGTGCTTGCAAGCGAAAAATCGCTGGGCCTTTATCCGTTTCATAAGCCCGCACCCCCTCAAAAACCCCAAATCCATAATGCAAGGTATGCGTCATGACATTCACATTCGCATGCTCAATCGGCAAATATTGGCCATTTAACCAAACAACTCCAGAAAACGGTGGTAATCCCATAATGTTTCACTCCTAATTAACTCTCTATATTATGTCATAAAAAAAGGGGGAATATATCCCCCTTTTTTAAGATAAGAAACTAGGAAAACATGATTACATCATGCCGCCCATGCCTCCCATTCCGCCCATACCACCCATGCCGCCCATATCAGACCCTGCATTATCTGCTTTTGGCAGTTCCGCAATCATGGCTTCAGTAGTAATCATCAAACCTGCAATAGAGGCTGCATTTTGTAATGCAGTACGTACTACTTTTGTAGGATCCAAAATACCCATTTGTAACATATCGCCGAATTCACCTGTTGATGCATTATAACCGAAGCTGCCTTTTTCATTCATCACCCGGTTTAATACAACAGAAGCTTCATCACCAGCATTCGTTACAATTTGACGTAATGGCGCTGACATCGCACGACGGGCTAAATTAATACCCATAGTTTGATCGTCATTATCGCCTTTTAGATCAGTAATTGCTTGCAAAGCACGAATTAATGCAACACCGCCGCCAGGTACAACACCTTCTTCGACAGCTGCACGCGTTGCATGCAATGCATCTTCTACACGCGCTTTTTTCTCTTTCATTTCAATTTCTGTAGCCGCGCCTACTTTAATCACTGCAACACCGCCTGCTAATTTAGCAACACGTTCTTGCAATTTTTCGCGATCATAATCAGAAGAAGTATCTTCAATTTGTGCGCGCACTTGTTTCACACGTGCTTCGATATCACCAGGACTGCCAGCACCATCAATGATAGTCGTGTTGTCTTTGGTAATAATAACGCGTTTTGCAGAACCCAAACTTTCGATAGTTGCACTTTCTAAGCTTAAACCCACTTCTTCTGCAATCACAGTTGCGCCTGTTAATACAGCGATATCTTGTAACATCGCTTTACGACGATCGCCAAAGCCAGGTGCTTTAACTGCACATACTTTTACAACACCGCGAATAGAGTTAACCACTAGCGTTGCTAATGCTTCACCTTCAACATCTTCAGCAACAATCACTAAAGGTTTACCGGATTTAGCTACGCCTTCTAGCACAGGTAACATTTCACGAATATTAGAAATCTTTTTATCGACTAATAAAATATAAGGATGTTCTAATTCGCAAACCATGGTTTGTTGATCGGTTACAAAATAAGGTGATAAATAACCACGATCAAATTGCATACCTTCAACGATGTCGAGTTCATTTTCAAAACCAGAACCATCTTCAACGGTAATCACGCCTTCTTTACCTACTTTTGACATAGCATCAGCAATAATTTGGCCAATGACTGAATCTGAGTTTGCAGAAATAGTACCGACTTGTGCGATGGCTTTATCATCTTTACAAGGTTGTGACAAACTTTTTAGCGCTTCTACAGATTTAACCACAGCTTTATCAATACCGCGTTTAAGATCCATAGGATTCGCACCGGCAGCCACAGCTTTAATACCTTCAAGCAATATTGCTTGGCCTAATACCGTTGCGGTTGTTGTACCATCGCCAGCTTCATCAGCTGTATGCGAAGCCACTTCTTTAACCATTTGCGCGCCCATATTTTCAAACTTATCTTTAAGTTCAATTTCTTTAGCAACGCTGACACCATCTTTAGTTATGAGTGGTGCACCAAATGATCTTTCTATCACGACATTACGACCTTTAGGTCCTAATGTTACTTTTACTGCATTAGCTAGGATATTCATGCCATTCACCATACGTGAACGTGCGTCTTCCCCAAAACGAATTTCTTTACTCGCCATTATTTTCACCTTTTTATGTTATGAATTAACCTTCAATTACACCCATGATGTCGTCTTCACGCATCACGAGATAATCTTGTTCTGCTACTTTAACTTCTGTGCCCGCATATTTGCCAAATAGCACAGTATCGCCGACTTTCACGTCTAATGGACGAATATCGCCGCTTTCTAGTAACTTGCCTTTGCCTATAGACACAACAGTTCCACGGCTAGGCTTTTCTTTTGCATTATCAGGAATGTAAATTCCACCGGCTGTTTTTTCATTTTCTTCAAGACGGCGTACCAATACACGATCGTGCAGTGGACGAATATTAACTTCTGCCATAGTGTCTCTCCATTGAATTAATTGTTGATTGAATTAGCACTCTTAAACTTCGAGTGCCAATGATATGGGGCCGATTAAACGCTTGTCAAGGTCTATAATAAAAAACAGGTTCCTGACCTATATCCTAAGGCAAGGATGGTCAGCGCTTAAACTTTATAATTTCTTATATTTCAATAAGTTATCCTGTTGCTTTTAGGAGCGAATCTAGGTACAATAAAAAAATAAGTAGATGAACTTAACTATATAGGATCCTAAAATGCCTGGCCAAAGAGCTCCTACTGCAGAGGAAACAGCAGCACTAAAACAAAACGCTCAAGAGCTTGGCGCCGCTGAACAGGCGTACGTACCAGCAGCTAAGCCGATTACTCAGGACATAAAAAATAAAAGAGAGGCAAGGCAGAAAGAAGAAGAAAAAGAAGAAGAAAAAAAGCAAACTGCTAAACAAGCTAAAACTCCACCAGCAAATAAATTCGGTGAGATCGCTAACAAGGTTACCGAACTTACTAAGAAACCTGAAATTGATATGGTTGCTACACCTGTAACGCAGCTAAAAAAAGAACTAGAGCCCAAAGATAAAAAGAAGCTCTTGAAAGTTGAAGCAGCTCTTGAGACAGAAAACGCTCTCGAAGCAGCAGATAAAAAAGCACAGCCTAGCAATGAAGTACTTTCTTTTGATGAAGCCTTAAAAAGATACAACGACTCCCCTAGCCGTAATTACTATAGCCAAAGTACGGAAAGTAGATATGAGCTCGTAGAATATTACCGTGCTTGGCTTAAAACATTTAAAGACGAGGAACGAAAAGCTAAACCTCCTGTAGGTTACGAGACATTACTCGTCAATTTTTCTAATGCTCAAAAAGCGTCTGATAAAGCAAATACTACGGTGCCACCTGTGCCAGCCGATATTAACAAGGCGAAACAAGATCTGGACGACGCACAAATAAAAATAGAAACATATAAAAAGCAATATCCTGATTTAGCTCTTGCGTACTCTCTTGCAAAGCATGCACAAGATAGAATACAAAGACCTCGGCAAATCTTAGCCTCATTAGAAAAAGCAGCAACAGATCCTAAGGCTCCCGACTATCAAAAACCGCTTTATGACACATTAGTACTAATAGAAAAAGCCGAGCGTAGAATTGCAAGACTCGACAACAAACAACAACTTGCCGAAGCCACGCTTGAAGATCAGATGGCGCTCTGGAATGACAAGTGGCAAGCAGAGCAAAAGAAAATATTTAAAAAAGAATTCGTTACTTATGGTGAAAAACTTGAAGGTATTCACGCGGATTTAGTAAATGATGTTCTCAAACCTGCTGTAGAAAACAATCAAAAATTAAAACAAGAATTATATCAACTAGAAAAAGATTTAACATCTGTAGAAAAAGCTATAACACTACAAAAACAAGCCCAAAACCATTCAAGAGGCTGGTATGAAAGAAAATTTGGAGATCAACCAGAAAGTTTAAATACCCTGGAAGCAGCAGAAGAACGTATGAACGCTCAGTTCAAAAGAATTAAAATCGAAATAGAAGCTTCTGAAAAAACAGTTAAAGAATTATTCGAAAAAGCAAACAAGCCACTTAACGAAGGCTATCATGACTTTATTAAAGAATACATCATCGATTATAAAAGCTGGTCTAACTATAAAAGAGTTGCCGTAGCTGTACCTGTTATAGCAGGTATTGTGGGCCCGATGGCTGCCGCTACGACCACTGTAGGAGCATCGGTCGCTACTGCTGCCTTTGCGACCAATAGTGTAGGAGCATCAATCGCCGCTGCCCTAACATTCTCATCAGTAGCAGTTCCACCTCTTTTATATTAATACCGGCTGCTGCGGTGATTGTCGCAGCCTATAACACCCCTCGCTATATTGTATATTTGGGTGATAAATGGAATGAATGGCATGAAAAACCTTTTAGCAGCGAAGGTGGTAAAGAAGAATTTTTAATCGCACGTGTTGCCGGTACAAATGCACTGACTCGCACTGTATCTACAGAAAAAAATGAGAAAGGCGAGAAAGACGTTTTAAATATTTGCATGTACATTTCCAAATGGTCATCAGAAGAAGATATTTATAAACAAGTAGAACAATTCTTAGGTGAGTGCATGTTTAACGGCCTTGTAGAAACAGATCCGGATACAGGTGAGAAAACTCTTTGTATTACGAATATTCCTACAGCTAAATACATCGAAACACGCGCAGCACTTGTCGTACTCGCAGGAAGATTTAACATCAAGCTAACAGGACCTGCTTTTGATAAAGTAGAAGAAATGCAAGATGTCAAAGCATATGAAAATCAACTCGCTAAAGCAACAGCAAGGTACAGTGCAATAGAAGATAAATATGAAAAAGATAATCCAAGCGCACCCAACATGGATAATCGAAAAACCCGCAAAAATGTAGTCAATGCTGAAATTCTTCTACCGCAAATGATGGCTGGCAACAATGCCGATGGTAGAGATCAAGCACGTAGTGATTTTTATTTAGGGCAAGAAAATACAAAAGAAAAAGAGAGAAAGAAAGCGAATAATCCAGAACCTGTTCCTGCTACTGGGGGAGCAATGGGCCCTGAAAGAATTGTAGATACTGCAAGTACTGCAAGTACTGGAAAACTAATGCTGAACAGTAATAATAACAATAACAATAACAATAACAATAACAATAACAATAACAATAACAATAACAATAACAATAACAATAACAATAACAATAACAATAACAATAACAATAATAGTAGTAGTAGCAATACCCCCGCA
>JBAZWD010000021.1:0-4723 GCA_041660525.1 Legionellales bacterium
GTAAAATGTACTGTACTAGGCGAAAAAGAAATGGCGAAATTAGGCATGGGCGCTATTTTGGCCGTAGGACGTGGTAGCGAGAATGAATCACAATTAATTGTTTTAGAATATAACGGCGGCAAAAAAACGCAAAAGCCTATCGTATTAGTTGGTAAAGGTATTACCTTTGATACCGGTGGTATTAATTTAAAACCCAGTACCGGAATCAATGGCATGAAATACGATATGTGCGGCGCAGCCAGTGTATTTGCTGCTTTGCAAGTTGCTGTTGAATTAAATTTACCTTTGAATATTAAAGTTGTCATTGCCAGCGCAGAAAACATGCCCGATGGTACGGCTACACGTCCTGATGATATTATTACAACGATGGCGGGAATTACTGTGGAAATTGGTAATACCGATGCGGAAGGACGTTTGGTACTTTGCGATGCATTGACTTATTGTGAACGTTTTAAACCTGAAATCGTTATTGATGTGGCGACACTCACAGGCGCAGTCATTGTTGCGCTTGGCACACAAGCCAGCGGCTTATTAAGTAATAATCAAGACTTGGCTGATGAACTCCTAAAAGCAGGTAATGAAAGTTTTGACAGAACTTGGCAATTACCGTTATGGCCAGAATATCAAGACGGTTTAGATAGCCAATTCGCTGATATGAATAATGTCGGTGGTGAAGCAGGCACTATTACAGGCGCTTGTTTTATCGCACGTTTTACTGAAAAATTTCACTGGGCACATTTAGATATCGCAGGCGTTGCACACGTAAGACAGAAAAAAGCCTTTGGCACTGGCCGCCCTGTTCCGCTCTTAAGCCAATTTTTAATTGATCAAGCAAAATAATTTTATGGATAAAACATACGACCCCAAAATCATTGAACATAAATGGTACGAAACCTGGGAAAATGCGGGTTATTTTCAAGCCAGTGGCAGAGGCAAACCTTTTTGCCTAATGATTCCACCACCTAATGTTACTGGCAGTTTGCATATGGGACATGCACTTGAGGCAAGTCTTATGGATTGCTTGGTGCGTTATCATCGTATGTTAGGTGAAAATACCCATTGGCAAGTCGGAACCGATCATGCGGGTATTGCCACACAAATGGTGGTGGAGCGGGAGTTATCACAAGAAAATTTATCGCGCCATGATTTAGGTCGTGAACAATTTGAAAAACGTATTTGGCAATGGAAAGAACAATCTGGAAATACGATTACTAATCAATTACGCCGCATGGGTGCATCCACAGATTGGACACGCGAGCGTTTTACTATGGATCCGGGTTTATCAAAAGCGGTACGTGAAGTTTTTATTCGCTTATTTGATGAAGGTTTAATTTACCGTAAAAAACGTTTAGTCAATTGGGATCCGCATTTTAAAACGGCGATTTCTGATTTGGAAGTTGCAAGCGCTGAAGAAGATAGTTTTTTATGGCATTTACGTTATCCGCTAAAAGATGATCCAACGCAATATATTATTGTCGCGACCACACGCCCCGAAACATTATTTGGTGATCAAGCGGTTGTGGTTAATCCCGATGATTCACGCTATCAACATTTAATTGGTAAAGAAGTGGAATTACCTTTAACCGGTAGAACGATCCCCATTATTGCCGATGAAACAGTTATTGCAGAATTTGGTTCAGGCGCTGTGAAAGTGACACCTGCACATGATTTTAATGATTATGCACGCGGCCAAAAATTTAATTTAACACCACTGAATATTTTTACATTAGAAGCACATTTAAATCAAAACGTGCCCACACAATATCAAGGTATGGAACGTTTTGTTGCGCGTAAACAATTAATTGCTGATCTAGAAACCATTGGGCTTGTTGAAAAAATTGAACCTTATAAGCGCATGATTGAAAGAGGCGATCGCTCCAATGTCATTATCGAGCCGATGTTAACCGATCAATGGTATGTGAATATTAAACCGCTTGCAGATGAAGCATCCAAAGCTGTTCGCAGTGGCGATATGCAATTTGTGCCTAAAAATTGGGAAAATACTTTTTTTGCCTGGATGGATAATATTCAAGATTGGTGTATTAGCCGTCAACTCTGGTGGGGACATCGCATACCGGCATGGTATGATGATAAAGGCAATATTTATGTTGCTGAAGATGAAATAACTGTGCGCGAAAAATATAATATTGCTAAGGATATTGCCTTACACCAAGATGAAGATGTTTTAGATACATGGTTCTCTTCCGCGCTTTGGCCTTTTTCAACCTTAGGTTGGCCAGAAAAAACACCTGAAATGGATGTGTTTTATCCAACAACCGTTTTAATTACCGGTTTTGATATTATCTTCTTTTGGGTCGCACGCATGATGATGATGGGATTAAAATTCACAGGACAAGTCCCATTTAAAGAAGTATATATTCATGGTTTAATCACTGACCAAGATGGTCAGAAAATGTCAAAATCAAAAGGCAATGTCATTGACCCGATTGATTTAATTGACGGCATCGATCTTGAAAGTTTAGTGAAAAAACGCACTGCTAATATGTTACTTACTAAACAAGCACAAAAAACTGAAAAGCAAACACGTCAACAATTCCCCAATGGCATACCCGCCTTTGGCACAGATGCAGTACGCTTTACATTTTGCGCACAAGCTTCCACCGGCAGACATATTCAATTTGATTTAAATCGCTTTGAAGGTTATCGCAATTTCTGCAATAAATTATGGAACGCCGCGCGTTTTGTATTAATGAATACCGAAGGTTTGATTACTTCCGATAAACCTAAAAATCTGCCGCAAAGTTTGCCAGATCGTTATATTCTCACTCAACTTTCACTCACCATTGCGAATGTTAAACAACATTTAAGCCAATACCGCTTTGATTTAGCGGCGCAAGCTTGTTATGAATTTGTCTGGCATGAATATTGTGATTGGTATTTAGAATTAACGCGTTCTTTATTAAAAGATGAAAACGAAGATGTACAACTTGCGACACGTTATACATTATTAGAAGTGTTGGAAACCAGCTTACGTTTATTACATCCCTTTATTCCCTATATGAGTGAAGAAATTTGGCAACGCGTAGCGCCCATGTTAGGCATTACCACAAAATCGATTATGGTTGCACGTTATCCTGATGCGAATGATTTTACTGTCGACAATGACAGTGTAAAAACACTTACATTTGTGAAAAATATTATTACGGGTCTTCGTAATATGCGAGGCGAGATGAATATTCCGCCGCGTAAACCCATTGAAATTTTGATAAAACAAGCAAGCGTCGAAGATAAGCAAATTTTTCAAGCCCAAGAAAATTTATTAAAAGAACTAGGATTTATTGACAATATTACTTGGCTTGAAAATGAAACATTAACTACCGCTTGTGCAACCGTTATTTCTGGTCAAATGGAAATTTTAGTACCGCTTGCAGGTCTTATTGATAAACAAGCTGAAATCAGTCGCCTTGAAAGATTATTGGTTAAAACCCAAAAAGAATACGATAAACTAGCACAAAAATTAAATAATCCGCATTATTGTGCACATCAAAGCGAAGAAGGATTGGCTGAAGAAAAACTAAAATTGCTAGAGTTACAGCATACGATTGAGAATACCAAAGCAAGTATAGCGGCGATGACTAATATATAACCTTGCATTATAAAAGAAGTACTTAATGAAATATTTAGTGTTATGTGTGATAAGCCTGTTCTTAGGCCAAGCATTTGCGCAAACAGTAATAGAAGATAGCCCTGCAGAAGACATACAAGAATCGGAATTCTTAGACAAGATTACTCCAAGTGAAAACTCAGTGCTTAAAGAACGTGTTGAGCTTGAAAATGAGAGTAGTAAAAATCGTTTTGTATTACACACCTATCGACCCAATTATATCTTACCTTATTATTATACAGGTTCACCTGATTATGCAGTTTATGCCGGCGACATTCCCGATGATCAAACACTGATGCATAGCGAATTTAAAGGACAGTTAAGTTTACGTATGCCTATATGGGAAGATATTCAGATTTTCGGAACGGATTATGAACTGCAAGCAGCTTACACCCAGCTGGTTTATTGGCAATTATATGCAGAATCTGCATGGTTTCGTGAAACCAATTATGAACCTGAATTATTTTTAACGACACGCCCCCATGAGAATTGGTTGATCAATTATGGGCTTAATCACCAATCCAACGGCAGAGGCGGTGATGAAGAACGTAGCTGGAATAGAGCATATATTGATATTGCTGCATCTGAAAATAATTGGATAGTCGCCTTGCGCGTTTGGACATTAATTTTCAAAGAACAATCCAGCGACATTTATAATCCAGATATTGCCAATTATTTGGGTCATGAAAAATTGTTAGTCGGTTATAAATGGAATAAAAATGTATTTATAATTTCTGCTAGAAATTTAGAACGCATAGATCATGCTGCATTCGAAGCTACCTGGAGCCATCCAATAACAGATAACTTAAGCGTCTATGTTCAAGGGTTTTCAGGTTATGGACAAAGTTTAATAGAATACAATCACCATACCAATTCTGCTGGGATAGGCTTGGCTATTAATGATTGGATTTAAAATTTTTATTGTTAATCAATTTGTATAGCACTGCCTGGAAGTACGACTGCGTTATTCATTTATAAAGAATTTATGATATAAACCAGAAACCACTGATTGATAAATAATATCGCCCTTAGTCTTACATTGCATTTTAATTTTTATTCTTGCAACATAAGTCTCTACTGTTTTTTGCGAGATACATA
>JBAZWD010000022.1:0-1120 GCA_041660525.1 Legionellales bacterium
CGCGGCACTTCTTTGCTTGCCGGCAAAATAAATGTATACGGTCCCGGCGTATTAGTTTTAAGCATCCGAAATACTAAATTATTAACAATCGCGTACTTGGAAAGCTCCGAAAGATCACGACAAATCAATGTAAAATGATGATGTTTATCCAAACCCCTGATAGCACGAATCCGCTCCGCAGCATCTCGGTTGCCGATCTGGCAGCCAAGAGCGTATCCAGAATCAGTCGGATATGCGATAACTCCTCCGATTTGTAATACCGCAACAACTTGCCGCAGCAAGCGCACCTGTGGATTTTCAGGATGAATTGTTAAAATTTGCGTCATAATTTACCTCCCTTTTCAGATATTTTTTAAAACAATGCGAATATTATATACAATGAATGAGTTGGACACTACGTTGTTTTCTGCGTATATGCTAATTAAAAAAATAGTGATTAAAAGCGAATTTTTTTAAATTTTTTGCAACATATTGATAAATAAATAAATTTCTCTCACATAAAACCTGGTTGGCTTTGTATATGACAACTTTTTGTTTTCGTCAAAATTACGCGTATTGGGCACAGCATGCTGTGCCCATGCCAAACTTGCTTCTTTTTTATGTAAAGATAAACTTGCGTATACAAAGAAAAAAATCTAATCCAGACCTCTAATTAATCCCCGCCTTAACTGCCAAAAGCTGCGCCAAAATACTAACCGCAACTTCGTACGGCGTCTGCGAACCTATACTTAATCCAATCGGCATAAACACACGCTGCAACTCATCGCGAGCATAACCATCTTTTAATAAGCGATCAAAAATAATGGCAGATTTCTTTTTGCTACCAATCACACCAAGATATTTATACGGCTTACCTAAAATCTTACGCATTGCAAGTTCATCATGCTTATGCCCTTGCGTCATAATCACAATAAACGGTGATGAAGAAAAATCAATATGCTGTTCAATCCCTGCATAAGGCGTGCAGACAAGTTTAGTCGCGTACGGGTGCAGATCATTCGTCGCGCAGTCTTTACGATCGTCAATAACAGTAACATTAAAATCACATTTTGCCGCAAATTCTGATAATGCACGTCCGCAATGTCCACCGCCGATAATATAAAGTTCATGCGCACAAAAT
>JBAZWD010000022.1:1130-4180 GCA_041660525.1 Legionellales bacterium
CACCTAAATCAAAATTCCATTTAACAACATTTCGCGGTTTCTCTTGCATAATTTTATCAATTACGCGTTTCTCAATCCCACCACCACCGATAGTTCCCGTTATATCGCCACTCGCATTGATCAGAATTTTTGACCCAATTTTTCCAGGAGTTGAACCTTCGGTGCTAATAACTGTAACTATCCAACTATGAATATTCGTCAAAATATTTTTTCCAATTTCATGCAAAATTAACTTATTCATTTTTTACCTCCATAAAGAAAAAATGACTTTTACTGAAAATTTTTTAAATTAAGCGCAATTGTAGGTAAATGACCAATAAGACTTTTTAAATCATCCGCAGAATCCGCCTCATCAGAGTCATAATCTGTTATTCCATCGCCTTCGCTTTTTATTTTCTTAATCTCATCACAAACTGCTTTACCTAAACAAGACTCAATTACAGCTATAAATTTTTCCAACAGATTCTCATTTTCATAAGGCTTATTTGCATTTGTTGCAATCTGAGATAAAGTCTTAGCAATAACATCTAGTTTCTGCTTCTGGTTAAGCTCTTTTAAAAGAAAACACAATTTTTTTTTCGCAAACTTTTTATAGCCTTTATCAAGTTCATCTGACATGTTGATTTCAAGCAGTTCCATCATTAATTTCTGCACAGCCAAATAGCGTTTTTCATTAAACAGATTATTTAAGATCGCAGACAGTCTCTTTTGCTTGAAACATTCTTTTTTATTTTTTCCATCCCCGTGGCTATTAATATTGGCAGATAAAGCTTTAGATATACTCGAAGTACTACTAGAACAACTGGAACTAGAACTAGAGCTGGAACTAACACTACAATCTACTGATTTGCCCACTATTATAGAACTATTCTTATTTCTAATCTCTTCGGCAATAACACTGCAAAGAAGATCGGTATCAATTTCAGCATCCGCGATTTGCGTACTTCCATGCGATGCGTCAAAGCGCTGCAACACCCTACTTAAAACTGCGACTTCCAACGAGACACGATCAGGCACTGCGACAATACCATCTCGATCACAAAGATAAGGAATTTTATTTGTATGATCAACAAAAGCAATCATATTCGTACTATAAGATTTTATATCGAGCGTAAAATATAAATGTTTATTTATAAAATATATTCCGCCAAAAAATGTGTGTCCATTATAAATTATATAATTATATTTCTCTCGAATATTTTTATAATAACCAATAATTTTGTTTACATTACCCCTCCACCATAATGTAGCATAAATTTTTTTGTATTCTCCAAAAGAATTGTAATAAGAATTGGAAGTGAAAAAATTATCAGGGACATCCATTGGTAACAAAGAATGTACTACTATAAAATTATCACCACTTAGAACTAAGGGTAATGTTTTAAAGTAATTAAATAATTCGCGAAGTTTCTTTTGGCTTAAGTTGCCATATAAAGCCCACCCACCGCCGTTACCATCGAGCAAATAACAATCCGCTAGACTCTCAAAAACCGCACTCCCAAAACGTTCTTTTAATGCAGGAATCTCCTCAGGGAAATAACGTTTTGCTGCCCAGCAAAGAAACATGGCTTCATGATTTCCTAATACGCTATAAATTTTGGGAACCTTTTCTCCTTTTTTATGCTGGGCATTTATCGTAATGATACGGTGTATCAAATCGTATGAAGGATATTCATTCTTATGATGATCATCCATTTTGTCTATGGAATCACCTGCAAGAACAATGATGTCATTTTGCATCAGCTAGAAATTCTTCAAAGGCGCGAAGCTCACCGTGTACATCTGATCCAATAATCACTCGTCCTGTCGGATTTTCTATCTCTAATATTGGTTCCCATTCAATTGCGCTCTCTGGCGCTTGCACCTTTTCCTTACCTTTATTACTCTGGCTATCCGCATTGTTATAACTAGTCTTATTAGATTTTTGATCAAGCATAGCGACGCCTCATTTTTTTATTTTTAACTCGCTGCTTACATATACACGTTTAACTGCAATAATTTCAAACGGGCAACTCTCGAAACGATCTACAAAATTTGATGTAGAAACGCATGCGAGCCGCCCGTTTTAAATCCTCTAAAAAAAACTATAATGAATAAAAACTATTTAGATTCCTTTTGCTCTGCCATCTTTTGATAAACCGCGAAACGTTTATTCACATCGTTCTGCAGATCTTTAAGCAACATAGCTGCACGCTCAGAATTATTCGCAACCAACGATTTAAAGCGTGGTTCGTTATACGCATAATCCTGAACCGGAATGCTCGGAGCTTGCGAATCAAGCTGGAATGGATTTAGACCTTGCTCAGCACGATCTGGATTGTAGCGATATAACGGCCAGAAACCGCTCTTTACTGCAAGTTTCTGTTGATCAATACCAAGTTTCAAATCATAACCATGGGCAACACAATGACTATAAGCAATAACCAATGATGGACCATCGTACGCTTCGGCTTCCATAATCGCTTTAAGTGCCTGATTTGGATTGGCACCCATTGCTATCTGCGCGACATAAATACTGCCATAAGACGCTGCAATCATGCCTAGATCTTTTCGTGCCGTACCCTTACCACTTGCTGCAAATTTTGCAACTGCAGCACGCGGCGTAGCTTTTGAAGATTGACCGCCAGTATTAGAATAAACTTCGGTATCAAGCACTAAAATACGTACTTTTTTACCGCTTGCTAATACATGATCTAAACCGCCATAACCAATATCATATGCCCAACCATCACCACCAATCATCCACACACTACGCGGCACTAAATAATCTGCAACCGACAATAGCTGTTTGGCTTGCGCATCCGCGGCTTGCTGTAATTTACCTTTCATCTCGGAAATGCGAGCACGTTGTTCACTAATTTCCTTATCGCTTTTACCCAAAACGCCCGTTTTAATTGAACCAGCTAAATCATTGCCGATTTTATCTTTTAATTGATCTACTAATTCCAATGCATATTCTTGTTCTTTATCAATAGCAACGCGGAAGCCAAAACCAAATTCAGCGTTATCTTCAAACAATGCGTTTGCCCAAGCTTGACCTTCGCCTCGAT
>JBAZWD010000023.1:0-4037 GCA_041660525.1 Legionellales bacterium
TTGATTTTTCATTGCCGCATACCATGAAGGAGTATAGCCTAAGTCATCTCCATCACTTACAGCTGGATTTGCGGATTTTCCACGACTTGTTAACTGTTGCGCTAAATAATCAATTATTCTTACATGACCGAAACATGCAGCGATATGTATCGGTTCTTTTCCCGCATCTTCACCAACCTTTATAGTTTCACTGGGATCAATTCCAAGTTTTTCTATATAACATTTGACAACGTCTAATTGATCGTTTTTTATCGCATACCATAGAGGGGTATAACCTAAGCGGTATCCACTGTTTACAGCCGGATTTGTGGATTTTCCGCGACTTTTTAACTGTTGCGCTAGGTAATCAACTATTTCTACTCGGCCGAAATATGCTGCGATATGTATTAGCTGCAATTTGGCATTTTCACCACCCTCTATATTTTCACTGGGATCAATTCCAAGTTTTTCTACATAACATTTGACAACATCTAACTGATTATTTTTGATCGCATACACTAAAGGGGTATAGCCTAAGCCATCCCCCTCGCTTACAACCGAATTTGCAGATTTTCCACGACTTTTTAACTGTTGCGCTAAATAATCAATTATTCTTACATGACTGAAACATGCGGCGATATGTATTGACTGCATTCCTGCGTATATGCCAGTCTTTATGGTTTCGCTGGGATCAATTCCAAGTTTTTCGATATAATATTTGATAACATCTAACTGATTATTTTTTATCGCAAACCATAAAGAAGTGCAGCCTAAACTTTCTCCATCATTTGCAGCCGGATTTGCAGATTTTCTACGATTTTTTAACTGTTGCGATAGGTAATCAACTATTTCTACTCGACCGAAATATGCCGCGATATGTATTGACTGCATTCCTGCGTATATGCCAGTCTTTATGGTTTCGCTGGGATCAATCCCAAGTTTTTCTACACAATATTTGACAATATCTAATTGATTATTTTTTGCTGCAACCCATAAAGGAGTGAGGCCTAAGCCATCTCCCTCTTTTGCCGCCGGATTTGTAGACTTTCCACGATTTTTTAACTGTTGCGCTAGGTAATCAACTATTTCTACTCGGCCGAAATATGCCGCGATATGTATTGGCTGCAAGCCTGAGTTTCCACCTGTTTTTATAGCTTCACTGGGATCTATTTCAAGTTTTTCGATATAGCATTCGATGATAATTCGCAGATCTTTACAAATTGCTATACTAATACCATCCTCGATTCTTTGCTCTATTAGTTTAAAACATTCCATATTATTACTTACAGCAGCATAAGCTAATTCGGCTATGTATATGCGTGTAGTTTTTTCCTGTTTTAGTAACGCTTCTAATTTTTGATTATCTCCTAAAAATGCGGCTTTTTGTATTTCTGTGAGATTAATTTGTTCGTGAATTTTATTTTCCAAAATAAATTTGATTAAATCATTTCTTCTTTCAGGGTTACTACAGTAGGAAGCAGAAAATAATAAATCGTCATTATCTGAGTATAAAATTGATCTACATTTAAATAAATGTTCTACAATCTTAACGTGTCCTTTTCTAGCGGCAAAAAAAATTGGATATGAACCATAAATTGTATACGGTTTATTTATATCGCAGCCAAGTCTAACAAGTTTTTCGACCTCAGCTAAATTCCCATCGTTTACTGCTTGATGTAAAGCGTTTTCGCCATATTTCTGATAATAGTGATCATTGGTAAACTTTGAGAGAGTCATAAAGTTTTACTCACGTGAAATTTCGCAATGATATACAATACCATATTTAGTATTAAAATAAGTTAAAGTGTGCTTAAATTTGCCAAAAAGATAACCATTTTTTATAACGGCACAATTTTTTTTGCTGTTTTGTTTTTTCAAAAATTAAATTATAAATCGTACTTAGCCAGTCGCCGCCCAATAATTATTTATATTAACGCAACAAAAAGCGACACAGCTGGGGTTTAGTAGGACAGCTCAGAGTAATATAATTTAGTATAATAAGTATACAATTCGTGTGCCTTTAGTCATAAAAAATTCATTATTTATCAATAAAGTATAAAACGCGAGAGAAAAACCATAGAAATTTGGATATATATTAAAATCCTTTATTTGTTTTTGTGCCCGAATGGCTATTTAATATTAGCATTTACATGAAAATTGTAATAATTTGTTAGTTTGCTAAAGTAATTAGGACATAAATGCAGAATTAAAAAATGAGGCAAACATGACTTCAGCTATAAAAATTTACGACATCGCGGCGCTGCTAACCAACAAAGTAGCTACCGGAACTATAGTAACTATACACGGATGGGTGAAAACAAAACGCGATTCAAAAGCTGGCTTCTCTTTTATCGCGTTATCCGACGGCTCTTGTTTCAATCCAATTCAAATTGTCGCCGAAAAAAGCTTAGAAAATTATGATAATGAAATTTCGCACTTAACCACAGGGTGCGCCATAACTGCAACCGGCGAACTGGTGCCGTCACAAGGCAAAGGTCAATCAGTAGAAATAAAAGCCCTCAAAATTGAAATCGTTGGTTTAGTTGATGATCCTGATTCTTATCCGATTGCAGCAAAATATCATACACTTGAGTACTTGCGAGAATATGCGCATTTGCGCGTACGTACGAATGTCATTGGCGCAGTTACTAGGGTACAACATTGCTTGGCGCAAGCGATGCATCGTTTTTTTGATGAGCGCGGTTTTTTTTGGATTCGCACACCAATAATTACTGCCAATGATTGCGAAGGAGCTGGACAACAATTCCGTGTCAGCACATTAGATTTAGCAAATTTACCACGCACAGCAGATGGCAATATTGATTACACCCAAGATTTTTTCGGCACGGAAACTTTTCTGACAGTATCGGGACAACTACAAGCCGAATCTTATGCGCTTGCGATGTCAAAAGTGTATACCTTCGGCCCAACTTTTCGGGCGGAAAATTCTAATACGGCACGCCACCTTGCAGAATTTTGGATGTTAGAACCAGAAATTGCTTTTGCTGATTTAAATGCTAATGCGGCGCTTGCAGAAGATTTATTAAAATATCTTGCTATCAATGTTTTAGAGAAGCGCGCTGATGATATGAGCTTTTTTGCCGATCGTATCGACAAAGAATGTATCAATCGCTTAGAAGCCCTAAGCAACAGCAAGTTTGCGCATATGGATTATACTGACGCAATTACTGAGCTACAAAAATCAAATAAAAAATTTGAATTTCCTGTTTATTGGGGCTGTGATCTGCAATCGGAACACGAGAGATATCTGACGGAAGAAGTTATTAAAGGCCCGATAATCATGATGAATTATCCCAAAGAAATAAAAAGTTTTTATATGCGTTTAAATGACGATGGGAAAACTGTAGCGGCAATGGACGTGCTCGTGCCAGGTGTCGGCGAAATCATGGGCGGCAGCCAACGTGAAGAGCGTCTTGATGTCCTAGGTAAGCGTTTAGAAATTATGTGCATGAATAAAGACTTATATCAATGGTATTTAGACTTGCGACGTTATGGTACCGTGCCACATGCTGGATTTGGCCTTGGCTTTGAACGTCTAGTACGCTATGTAACCGGAATGGAAAATATTCGCGATGTAATACCATTTCCGCGCACACAAAAACATGCTAAATTTTAAATAATTATTTCATATTGTATGGGCGTCTCGCGAGGCGCCCGTCCATATCGTTTGATCTCAAAAATTAAAGAAATAAAAACCTATGCAACAACTTGACCAATATTCGCTTGACCAATTAAATAGTATCCAGCGCCAAGCCGTGATTTCTGCCTCGGCGCATATTCTAGTACTTGCTGGCGCCGGCAGCGGCAAAACCCGAGTGCTAGCGTACCGCATTTGGTGGCTTATCAGAAACCGCATTGATCCGCTTAATATTCTTGCAGTAACATTCACCAACAAGGCTGCTGCCGAAATGCGTGCACGCTTAGAACAAATGTTAGGCTTGAATTTACGCCAATCCTGGATTGGCACTTTTCATGGTCTCGCGCATCGCATGCTGCGTTTACATTGGCAAGAAGCCGATTTACCGCAGACGTTTCAA
>JBAZWD010000024.1:0-3907 GCA_041660525.1 Legionellales bacterium
CTCAGTTATTTTAAGCACCATGAGCACGATTTGCTTTTGGTTTTATAGTTAGCTGAAACCCTAGAGCATTAATTACTGCCCCTAAAGTATCTAAACGTGGATTGCCTGATCGAGAAAGCATTCTGTAAAGCCCTTGCCGATTCAGAGAAGTCTTTTTTGCTAATGCTGAAAAACCACCCTGCGCCGCCGCCAAATGTCTTAGCGCCAACAAAAATGCGTCTGTATTGCCATCTTCATAAAAAGCCTCCAGTGACGCTTCTAAATAAGCAGCGGCTCGACGCGGATTTTGCTTTAACTCAGAAATTAGCATATCTTCATACAAAGGGTATTTTAAAATATTTTTTTTTGTCTTTTTCATAAATTCTCACATTTTATTCTTTTCCAATAGCCACGCGCTTTTGCGATATCCTTCACTTGGGAATCTTTATTCCCACCGCAAAGCAATAAAGCAATTCGCGGTTTAATTTCTCCAAAATAAATCCGATATCCAGGACCAAAAGATAAACGCAACTCACAGATACTTCCGCCAAGTGTTTTACAATCTCCATAATGTCCATTGGCTAATCTATCTAATCGTGAGCAAATTCTCGCATATGCTTTGTCATCGTTTATGCTACACAACCATTGTGAAAATGGCTGCTTGCCCGACTCGGTCGTGTAAATTTGGATTTCTTTATTATTTTCTGACTGTAGCATAAAAACGACACTTTTGTTATTAATAATTTAATTGTGTTAATTAAGGCTACAAAAGTTATGCTTTGGGCTCAATACAGTAGTTTTATAAAAATCTGGTGGAAGTTTTCTTTGTACAGACAATTTTTTGGTTTCGTTGAAATGCGCATATTGGCTCGGCCGCACGACGCCCTACTGTACAAAATTTTGAGATTGTAGGGGCACAACGTGCTGTCCATCATCAAACTCGCTTTGTTTTTCTAGTAAAAATAAAAATCGTCATTTACAAAGCAATGCTTATGTGAGAAAAATTTCATTATTTATCAAAGAGTTGTAAAAAAAATAAAAATAACATATATAATCGCGGCATTATCTATTTCTTTGTATATTGCACGCTACTATGACTTGCACAACAGAATAAAGAATTGCCGGGACTAGAAAGCATTAGTTTCATTGCGTAAATCAAAAAAAACATCATGCAAAAAAAAGTTATACTACGTGTCATAAGATTTAATCTCCTGACTTATTCCGTATACAATATAACATCTCGTACTATTTTTTCAAACTATATTGCCTAATCTAAAAATTGGTAAATACATGCCTATAATTAAACCACCGACAATTATTCCCAATACCAACATAATGACAGGTTCAAGCAAATCATTCATTGTTTCGATAATTTTATTGAGTTCACGTTCGTAATGCTTAGCAAGTTCATCGAGCATCGCATCCAATTTGCCAGACTCTTCACCAATTGCAAGCAGTTGCAGCATGCGCTTAGGAAATATATTCTGCTTTTGCATAGCGCTATGCAGAGATTCGCCATCCGCAATTAAATTTTTGGTTTTATGCACCGCCTGCTGATAAACCCAATTATGCATAATTGCGGCAACCGTATTAAGTGCTTCTAATAAAGGCAAACCAGCATGAAAAGTAATTGCTAAAGTTTGGACATAACGCAAAAGCAAGTTTTTTTCCAATATGGTTCCAACTATCGGCACATGTAGAATGATTTTATCAGTCCAGTTAGAAAAATATTGATATCTTTTGCGACATTTAATTATTAAAAAAAGGAGAACGCCGATCGCGAGAATGATAAATATACCTTTGCTTTTAACAAACTCGGCGATATGGATAACTAATTGCGTATAATAAGGCAGCGCGGCACCAAAACCTGCAAACATGCTTTTAAATTGTGGAATTACAAAAACCAGCAAAATTGCAGTTACGGCTAGCGCGACTGTTAATACCATTGCGGGATAAAATAAGGCTTTAAATATTTTGTGCTTTTGCACCAACATTTTTTCATCATATTCTGCAATCTGCGTAAGGATTTTATCAAGAACGCCGGCGGTCTCACCAATATTAACTAAACTACAAAATAAAGCGCTAAAATAGCGCGAATATTTGTGAATCGCTTCGCTAAGCGCGGTTCCGTTTTCCACATCTTTTTTTATTGTAATAATTAATTTATGCAATGCAGATTGTGGCACTGCTTCATTACTTATAATTTCTAACGCTGTAACCAATGGGATATTCGCGTTGATTAAGATTGCCAGCTGTTTATTGAAGTCAATAATTTGTTTGTGTTTAATTTTATTTTGATGTGGTTTTAACGCGCTCCACGCAACTTTTTTAATGCGTATTTGCAGCGGAGTAATTTCGCGGTTAATTAACTGAACTTTACATATTCCAGCATTCTCACCATAAATTTCACCTTGGACTCTGCTACCATTTCTGTCTATGCCTTGCCATAAAAAAATTTTTGTATCACCCATGCCTTTTATTCCAAAGAAAATCCTAGCACGCGATTAACTTCTTCGGCGCTAGTTATACCAGAGATGATTTTTTGTGTAGCAGCTTCTTGTAGCAAAGCCATTCCATTGCGGCACGCACATTGTTCTAGAGTTAGCACATTGCCATCTTCCAGAATGATATTGCTGATCTCTTGGCTAATTGGCAGCAACTCAAAAATACCAATTCTGCCTTTATAACCATTTTTACAGAACGAGCATCCCACTACCTGCGACTTCTTCTTGCAGCTCGGACATAATACACGTAACAAGCGCTGCGCAATTATCAGCTTGATTGAAGTTGCAAGATTGAATTTTGAAATACCCATATTTAATAATCGCGTTATACTTTCCGCGGCAGTATTCGTATGCAGTGTTGCTAAAACCAAATGTCCAGTTTGTGCTGCATGAATTGCAATTTGCGCGGTTTCCAAATCGCGTATTTCACCAACCATGATTACATCGGGATCTTGCCGCAAAAAAGCGCGAAGCGTAGTTGCAAACGTTAAATCAGTTTTATTATTAATTTCAACCTGATTAATGCCTGGCAGATGAATTTCCGCAGGATCTTCTACAGTCGAAATATTACGTTCCATAGTATTCAAAAAATTGAGTGCGGTATAAAGCGTAACTGTTTTGCCGCTGCCAGTTGGTCCCGTAACTAAAATCATGCCTTGCGTTGCCTGAATTGCTTTTAGAAATAGCTGCTGTTGTTTAACATCTAGACCCAATTGATTTATGTTAAGCGAAGTGTCAGGCGGCGATAAAATTCGAATAACAATCTTTTCACCACAAATAGTTGGACAGCTGCCAACGCGACAATCGAGGCGACGTTGCGATTGCGACTGCAGCGACGACAATGGCGTCCGATCGTGATCTAAAACATAAGTAAAACGTCCGTCTTGTGGCAAACGCTTTTCTGCGATATCTAATTTCGCCATGACTTTTATACGCGCGCTCACGCGCGGCGCGATTGCAAGATCGTGCTCCGCCGCAAGATAAAGCATGCCATCAATGCGCAAACGAATGCGATATTTTTCAGCATACGGCTCAAAATGAATGTCTGACGCGCCCTGCGCAATCGCGGTATGCAAAATCCCATCAACCAATTTAATGATCGAAGTATCTTGCTCGGCCTGATTATTAATTATAAACGTCGACGACATAGTGTTTTGCATAGATTACCAGAGTTTATAAAGTTTATGTGATAAAAATTTCGTTATTTATCAAAGCGTTGCAAAAATTACGAAAAATAATTTAATTCATAGAAAAAAGTGGATGTAGAGCTAGGAGCTGTTTACATTTCGCTAAGATGAGCTGTAGGGCATTGATTTTTGAGCAACGTAGCGCAGCATACTTTTTTGTTATGTGAGCCTGGATCGCAAAAATCAATGCAGTACAGCCATATTAGTAGAAATGTAAACAGCCCCTACTCTCCTCTT
>JBAZWD010000025.1:0-3533 GCA_041660525.1 Legionellales bacterium
ATGTAGGTTGGTCAGCGCAATTACATCGCGCACAGACATCAGCGGATGTATGGTAATTGGGTCATGTACCACACCAGACTCAAAACGTTTAACACGTGAAACATGCGCTGCTTGTTTAATCGCAGTCATATTTTTGTGAATAATACCTAAACCACCTTCTTGTGCTAAGGCAATAGCAAGCGGTGCTTCGGTTACGGTATCCATGGCAGCAGAGACCAAAGGGATGTTGAGTTTGATGTTACGGGTGAGTTGCGTGTTTAAATTTACTTCACGCGGCATAACGTTAGAATGCGCAGGAACTAATAAAACATCATCAAAGGTTAGGGCTTGTTGCAACAAACGCATGTGAAATCCTTAATTTCCAAAACGCGATTATACCGACTTTGTTTAACTTATTCAAAGAGCCACGTATATTTTTTATCAGCAAACAGCTGATAGCATTGGGTTTATGTTTATTTTGCAGTAAACTCAGTGCTGTTAAGCGCGTTGTTACTATGATTGCTTTTAATACTGAGCGCTATAATTTTAGAGAGGTATGATGACTATGAAATGTCAATGGCTGGTTTTGCTATCATTGATTGCTGTTTTTTCAATCAATGCCAATGCGCAAATCTACAAATGGGTAGATAAAGATGGCAGTGTACGATATACCGACACTCCGCCGCCTAACAGTGTGAAAAAAGTAACAACGATTAGCAATAAAAAAGATCCCGCTGTCAGCGCACCGCAGCCTAAATCCGATGCGCTAAAAACGGCACCCACTGCAGAAGATACTTCGCCTGAGGCTCTAGCTAAAAAACGCCGTGAACTGGCTGAGATAGAAAAGAAAAATAAAGAGCAGAAAGATGCTGAGGCAGAAAGTAATCGTCTCAACTGTGCATCAGCAAGAGCTAATATGCAAACTTATAGCCAAGGCGGTCGTATTTATAAAATGAACGATAAAGGTGAGCGCGAGTATTACAGCGACCAAGGTTTAGCTGATGGCTTGGCACAAGCTAAACAAAATATACAAAAGTATTGTAATTAATGCGGCGCTTATATTTTAGGCTGGCGTAACTCGTATGTAATATTGGGTTGATGTTATCTTTACAACCAAGTCATTGAGATAAACAAAAGTCGTATTACGCCTTCCCCATCAAGGGGGAAGGTTGGGATGGGGGTGTTTTGTGAGTTTTAATTTGCCACTGAGGCGCGGAGTCGCAGAGAAAACTTTTTTTCGGCGTACTGCGCTTCGCGCGAGTATCGCCCTACTTGGTGCGGGCTACACTGGCAATAAACAATGGGCAGTTGTAGGGTGTGGAAATTGATTTTATTTGCACACCGTTTTATTGAAGTTCAGACTTATGGTGTGCAAGGTAAATCATTTTGCACACCCTACTCGCTAATTAACATGAATTAACGGTGGCCTTTCCCTTATTGTTTAAAGGTAAATCCACCTCGTTACTTTTTAATAAAGTATTTTACCAACTCAAAAAAAACAATAATGGGAATTGATAGCAGTATTGATCCACCAAGCATATAATACTTAGCAAAACCTAAAGTAAAATAATACTCTTTAAACAACAAAAAATTATATATACTTCCTTTTATATAAAAAATCGATATTAGTGCACTAATTACAGTAATAACAACACCACTACTCAAATAAGAAAAAATCAACGTTTTCAATGAGTATTTTTTATTTCTAAATATTCCTATAATTGAAAAACATATTATAAAAACCATCAAAAAGCCCAGTTCTAGTCTTTGGTAATTATTAATATCCATATAAATCAGACCAAAGCTTTACCATTAATGAGCACGCGGGCGGACTTGTTTACAGTCCTTAGCATGGAAAACCACAAAATCACGTAGACCATGCTGCGATCTATGCCTCAGTGGTTTCCGTAGGTAAATCACCACCACCTTTTTTCATGATTTTGCCATCGGCGGCGCGTTGTCGTCTGACTTCTTTGGGGTCGGCAATTAGCGGCCTGTAGATTTCTACGCGATCTAAGTGACGCAATGGGGTGTCGTTTTTGGTGAGTTTGCCAAAAATACCCAATTGATTTTGGCTTAAATCAATTTCAGGGAATTTTTGTAATATCCCAGAAATTTTAACCGCATCTTCGGCAGTGCAGCCATCTTCCACTTTGATGGGAATAATCATTTGTTGTTGTGGTAGGGCGTAGGCGATTTCTACGGTAATGACTTGATCTGGTGTGGACGGCATAATGATTCCTAACGGTAAATTTTATCAGCTTGACTGACAAAGCTATCAACAAAGGTATTGGCGATATGGCTAAACACGGGCGCGATTAATTTTTCTAGTAAGCTATTTGAAAACTCATATGACAATTTAAACTCAATTTTACAAGCTTCTTTGGATAATTCAATAAAATGCCAATGTCCTTCTAGCTGTTTAAATGGACCATCCACTAACTTGATTTCCATATGTGACGGAAACTGTTTGTTATTTTGCGTGGTAAATTGTTGCTTGATGCCGTGGTAATGGATATGTATGGTGGCGTGGGTCAGGCTGTCGTTTCTTTCGTGCAGGTCGGTGCCGCCACACCAAGGTAGAAATTTAGCGTAATCTTCTACTGCATCCACCAAATTAAACATTTGCGTGCAAGTGTGCATGACTAAAACCGATTTTTCAACTTGTGCCATTCTATTAATGCGTATTAGAGTAAAATGCTATTTTAAGTGATTCAAAGCTAAAAAACAGATTTATGAGCATCGCACAAAATAAAAAAGCTTTTTTCGATTATTTTATCGAAGAAAAATATGAGGCAGGAATCGTTCTCGAAGGTTGGGAAGTGAAGGCGATTCGTGATAATCGTATTAATATCAAAGAGGCTTATGTCGTCATTATGCGTGGCGAGGTTTATCTTATCGGCTGTCATGTCACGCCTTTGGGTGCGGCTTCTACGCATATTCGCCCTGATGCAATTCGCACGCGCAAACTATTATTGCATAACGAAGAGATCGCTAAACTTATCGGTAAGGTCGAGCGTTCTGGCTATACTTTAGTGCCTTTGGATATGCACTTTACCCGTGGCAGAGTGAAGGTGCAAATCGGTTTGGCTAAAGGTAAAAAGCAACATGACAAACGCGATACCGAAAAAGAGCGTGATTGGGAACGCGAAAAAGGGCGGATTATGCGCGCGCATAATAAATAAAACGCTTTTATGCAATCTTAATTTTTATTTTATTTATTAAGGCATTGATTGTGGTTATGTTGCCTTTACGGTAAAATTTCATCCCGTCTGCAATGTTTCGAAAAGCTCTCCCATGACCAAATATGTATTCGTAACTGGCGGTGTTGTATCTTCACTTGGTAAAGGTATCGCAGCTGCTAGTTTAGGCGCGATCCTTGAATCCCGCGGTATCAAAGTGACTATGCTTAAATTGGATCCATATATCAATGTGGATCCTGGCACTATGTCTCCATTTCAACACGGTGAAGTGTTTGTCACCGACGACGGCGCAGAAACGGACCTAGATTTAGGTCACTATGAGCGCTTTATTAGCGCGCGCATGGCTAAGAG
>JBAZWD010000026.1:0-3272 GCA_041660525.1 Legionellales bacterium
AAATGTAAAAGAAGGTCAGCGTGTTACCGTAGGCGATATGATAGGTAAGGTAGGTTCAACCGGCCGTTCAACAGGGCCGCACTTGCATTACGAGATCCGTAAAAACGGGCAGCCCGTAAACCCTAAGCAGTATTTAAGCTTAAATATGTAAGCAGTTTTGCGGTGTTAAATATTTAATATACAGCAAACATCCTGGTTATAATAAATGCTTATATTGTTTAAAATTTAATTATAAACCAAATGAAAACAAACTTGAACCAACCAGCACAGAAAGTGAAATTTACAGCGCTTACTAAAAAAGAAATGGCCAAAATAGCCGGCGGTGGCTTACCCGGTGATATGACAGCTAAAGAAAGATGTGAGTATAATCATGTTGGTTATTGTGGGGCTTGTGATAAAGATGGAACGTGGATCCCTTGCGCTTAATGAAATAATCATGCTTTGTTTTTGACATTAGCGCATGCTGATTTTTTTAATAACAAGAACAGTAACAACATAATATTAAAAAATGAGCAACTTAAAGGACGCTATCAATATTTAGATATTGTAGACGTCCTTTTTTGTTTAATGAAAATGAGGAAAGATATTGGCATACTATTTGGTTTATCGTAAACGCATACATAGCGAGCATTTTTAAATCTAAATAAAATGAAAACAAACTCACCTCAACAAGCATCAAATTTAAAGTTTAGCGTATTGTCAAAAAAAGAGATGTCAAAAATTGGTGGTGGAGGTGTACCTGCTGATATGACACCTAAAGAAAGATGTGAGTATAACAATGTTGGCAGATGCGGGGCTTGCGACAAAGACGGGGTTTTTGTCGCTTGCGCATAACTAAAATAATATTGTTTTTTGATTGCGCTTAATGTTGTCTTGTTAAAAATTCAGGAGGGCGACGAATAGGTACATCAAAAGGGTAACGTTTAAAGGATACTCTAGATACTTAGGTATTGAGCGTGTCCTTTTTTTATTTTTAAGATGCCGCAATATTAGGTTTATAATAAATACTTATATTAGCTTAACTTTAATATTTGCCAAAATGGGAACAGTTTTAAACCGGGTGCCTCAAAAGATAAAGATTAGCACCCTTACAAAAAAAGAAATGGCCAAAATAGGCGGCGGAGAATGTGATATGACACCTAAGGAAAGGTGTGAATATAACAATGTTGGCAGGTGCGGAACTTGCGATAACGACGGAATTTTTACCGCTTGTGCATAGGTTGCGTCACTTTTATAGAACTGGGGTGTTTGTTTTAAACCAATAGAGCTATAAAAAAACATAAAGGACATTATCAATACTACTTAATTGCGTAATTAAGTTTAATTTATTGCCTTTGGATTTATTCTTTGTAGTTTAAAGAATTAGGTCAGGAGAAGATTAAATATTCTTTTTCGAGTGCTTCTTAAAGCACTTTAGTGCACTATTTTTGAATTATAATATTACTTATATTAGCTGCACAATTTAAATTTTTGCAAAAAAATGGAAGAGCAGACAAAAAAAGAACAACCCCAAAAAAGGCAGGTTATTGTAGCATCAAAAGCACTTTTATTAAAAAAAGTAGGTGATATGACACCAAAGGAAAGATGTGAGTATAATAATGTTGGCCGATGCGGGGTTTGCGATAAAGACGGAATTTTTACTGCTTGCGCATAATGAAAATAGCTATACTTTGTTTTTGGATTATTTTAACACGTGTTGGTTATTATTTTTTAATACAGGGTACCCACGAGGGGCTATATTATATGCAAATGAGTAACTTAAAAGACATTTGCCAATATTTAGGCGTAATCGGGCTTTTACTGTTATTCTATAATAAGCAGTTATCTCCTAAAATTAGGTGTGTAATTATATTCACAATTGTCTATTGCCTGTCTTTCGCAGGTATAATGTTGTATCCCTTTTTCGGACCCGAGGTGAGAAGAAGTAACGAATCTTTTTTATTTACCTTCAATATATTCTGGGTATGCGCATTAATAGTGCTATTTATATTTATTGCTTTTGAATCTGAGAAATTTTCTACAAAAGAAACATAATATACTTCATTTTAATACTCGCCTATGGCAAAAATCTTGTGCCATTCCTGAGTAATCATATATCCCCAATTTCATTAAAATATTTATATTCACTATTTTTGCATTTCAAAAAATAGAATAATATGTCATCAGTAGAAACTGCATACGTTAAAAACAAAGTGAAGGATCCTTCACTGGCCGCCTGGGGGCGCAAGGAGATTGAATTGGCAGAGGCAGAAATGCCGGGGTTAATGGCACTGCGTAAAGAATACGGTCCGGCTAAGATATTGAAGGGCGCACGTATTGCAGGCTGTTTACACATGACTATCCAAACTGCTGTTTTAATTGAAACTTTGATAGAGCTGGGTGCCGAAGTTACCTGGTCGTCATGTAATATATTTTCAACACAAGATCATGCTGCCGCTGCTATTGCTGCTGCAGGTACCTCTGTTTATGCCTGGAAAGGTATGAACGAGCAGGAGTTTGACTGGTGTATTGAGCAAACCCTTTTCTTTGGTGAAGACCGCAAACCATTAAACATGATTTTGGATGATGGCGGCGATTTAACCAATATGGTTTTAGACCGTTACCCCGAACTGATCGGCGAGATAAAAGGTTTATCTGAAGAAACTACTACAGGTGTACACCGTTTATATGAGCGTATGAAAGCCGGTACATTACCAATGCCCGCTATCAACGTGAACGATTCGGTTACCAAATCAAAATTTGATAACAAATACGGTTGCCGCGAATCATTGGTTGATGCCATCCGCCGTGCTACTGATGTAATGATGGCCGGTAAAGTGGCTGTTGTTTGTGGTTATGGTGATGTGGGTAAAGGTTCTGCCGATTCACTGCGTAATTCTGGTGTGCGTGTTATCGTTACCGAAATTGACCCTATCTGTGCGTTACAGGCAGCTATGGAAGGTTTTGAAGTTAAGAAACTGGATACCGCTATTAAAGAAGCTGATATTGTTGTTACTGCAACAGGTAACAAAAACATCGTTCGCGAAAAGCACTTCCGCGCGTTGAAAGACAAAGCCATCGTTTGTAACATTGGCCACTTTGATAACGAGATTGACATGGCCTGGTTAAACGGTGCTTATGGCAACAACAAAATTGAAATTAAACCACAGGTTGATAAATATACTATCGACGGTAAAGATGTTATTGTATTAGCAGAAGGCCGTTTGGTAAACTTAGGTTGCGCTACAGGCCACCCAAGCTTTGTAATGAGTAACTCGTTCACCAACCAAACC
>JBAZWD010000027.1:0-3022 GCA_041660525.1 Legionellales bacterium
CGGCAATAATTTTGCATTTTACGGCGTTAATTTTGCCATCAGCAGTAAATCCTATTTTATAATAAACTTTGTATGGATGACGTTTGTAGCTTTCACGAATTGACCATTCGCGGTCATAAGTTATTTTTACCGGATAGCCAGTTAATTTCGCGGCGAGTGCTGCGCGCGCACACACGATGGCAGCCGTATCGTCTTTGCCGCCAAAACCGCCGCCCATTGGAATTGTAATCACTTCAACATCGGCAAGCGGTGCGCCCAAGATTGTTGCGACAAACCGGCGCGTGCTAAACGGATGTTGCATACTACCATAAACTTCCATTACGCCATCCGCGCGCGGGACGCATACGGCGCTTTCCGGCTCAATGTATGCATGTTCAATAAATTGGGTTTTGAATTCATGTTCGAGAATATGCGCGGATTCTTTAAATCCTTGATCGACATCACCGCGACGGATTTTGTGATGATTTATAATATTGGTGCCGCGCTCTTCGTGGATTAATGGCGCACCAGGTTGCATTGCTTCTTCCTGGTCAAATACTGCAGGCAATTCGTCGGCATCCACCGTAACTTTTTGTGCGGCTAGAATAGCTTCTTCACGCGTCTTTGCCACAACAAGCGCAACAACATCGCTATGGCAACGGATTTTATCAGAGACAAACATGGCGTAATCTTTATTGATCTGACCAAAATATGCATTCCCCAAAACGTCTTTCGCTGTGATAACTTTTACAACTCCTGGCATTTGTACGGCGCCAGCGATATCAATATTTTTTATTCTGGCATGCACATAATCGGCATAAACCGGCACGGCATACAGCATGTTATGGAATTTTAGATCGTCCGCATATTTAGCTCGCCCGCTGACTTTAGCGGCAGCATCATTGCGCCAGCTTTTATCGCTCAAATCATCCATTTTTTTCATATTTTTTATAACTCATTGATAAATAACGAATTTTTACAACATCACTATCATATTTGTCTTGAATGCCATAATACCACAATGACTCAAGCTGCTAGAACATATTCGTTATTTTGGATGACTTAATAACGCCTTAATCAACTTGATCTATAATAATATTGAACCATGCTGTTTATTTGTTTTAAGAGCATATCGGAAACATTATTAAAAAACCGGAGTAATACAATGCAAAATAGAAATATATCTAGCGATAAAAATAATGCTTCAATAGCAGAATCTCTTTGTATAGAGTCACTGAGCGCAGAACGTAAATCGTGCTCGTTTAAATTCCACATGGTTGGATCCCCTGGTGTTGGCAAGAGCTCTCTACTTTTAAGATTCGCAGATAATACCTTTACCGAAACCTTCATCTCAACAATTGGCATAGATTATAAAAGTAAAACTCTTCAATTAAATGCTTTCGATGCAAAACTGAGTGTTTGGAATGTTTGGGGGCACGAGAGATACAGGACTATGGGCGACACCTACAGAGGTACAAATGCGGTGCTATTATGTATGGATATTACAGACCGCAATAGTTTTACAAATATTAATACTTTTCTAGATAATACCCATACCCTTGCGGGAAAAAACATCGCCAGAGTGCTTGTTATAACAAAAGATGATCTTCCTCTTGCAGAAGCGAGGGTAGTTAGCGAACAAGAGATCGCCGCGCTGGCAGAAAGATTAGATTCGCCCGTGATATATACAAGCGCTAAAGCCAAACATAATGTTGACGATGCATTTTTGCTTGCTATTAAGGAGGTTCTTAAAAAGCGAGAGATTGAGGATAACCCATTAATTACGAGTGAAAACAATTTAGTTGGGCTAAAAATAATGTTTAATGGCTCGTATGCTGATTCAACAATGAAGTTGGATACGGCAGAAATACGCACTTTACCTATTAAACAACTTTTAGTTTCAAAGGGAACTTTGCTTCTTAAATTTTTAATCAGATATATTCCTATTTTTAAAGAGATTACATTATTGCAGCAAAACATTATAGCTGCAAAGTTAGCAATAAAGGAAATTCAGTTTGTGTCGTCGAAAACTAATCGGCTTGCTTTTAAATTTTCCTTTAACAATCTAAATGATGCTGAAATTTTTAGCGAGATGTTAAGCGGATTTGGTGTAAAAAGTAAAAGTGACAGCGCCAAAGAAAAACGTATTCATTCTAATAATACCATTTATCTCAGCCGAGAAGATTTAATTGCGCTGGCGTCAAAGACAAGTTTAATAGATTCGATGGGAAACATGCAGCTTACTAAATTGTCTTCAGCGCAAACCCAGCAAATTTCTAGCTCTTCAAAAACAAGCTCTTCCTGCTCAAGCAGTAGCAGCTGTGCTATTCCTGCTAAAACTGCCACTGCGTTACAATTACAGCCTGGCAACGGTGATGTTTGGGTAAAATCACTTGGAATAAATGGCTATTTAAGCTACCCGGATCGTATTCAATCTTCTGAATTATCCGCATACAAGGCTATAAGCGCAAGGCTAAAAAATATCTTTAATTTAATAGATGATGTTACGATCGCTGAATACCTTGATTCAATAACAAAAAAAATAACATTCCGATTGCTCATTTTTAAAAATCCATTAGACGCAGAAAAAATTGCAAACCAATTTAACAAAGCAGTACTTGCGTGTTTCGATCTTAATATATCTTCAACGCAGACGCCTACTCCTTGCTCTGGAGTAAGTATTAGTACAGATAACTATAGTTATCTGCTCAATTTGTGCAATACCTCTGGCCAAAAAAACTCTCAACCAAGACAAAGCACTTCACCTCAGCTTGCATCTTCTAGCTCTAGCTGTAATAGTTCCTTTGCACCGGCATCGACGTGTTCTACAACCATATCAAGTTCCTCCAGCTTTTTTACTTCAACACAAGGGAGCAATCAGCCGCAAATGGAAATTACTACAACGAGCAGCCAAAATAACCACACGAAATCTGTTGAGGAAATTTTAAAAGCTAAAATTGATGATATAGGTATCGCAGAGATGACAGCGCTTGTTAAATATTGCGAAGACAAGTCAATAAATACGGACGATGCAAACGATCAA
>JBAZWD010000028.1:0-3002 GCA_041660525.1 Legionellales bacterium
TGATATCTACAAAGTATTACTTGCGCAGCGCAGCAAACGTGGTGCATTAGAATTCAACACGGTAGAGACAAAAATTATTTTTGATGCGGATTCTAATATCAAAAATATTGAGCCCGCAATCAGCAATTATGTAAATGGGATAATTGAAGAATGCATGTTAGCGGCGAATGTGTGTACTTCAAAGTTTTTGGCGCGTGCTGATATTCCTGCGTTGTATCGAGTACACGAAGAGCCAGATCCAGAAAAAGTCGAAAATATAAGACGATTTTTAAAGAATCGGAGTTTAATTTTAGGTGGCGGCGCAAAGCCAAAGCCGGAACATTATCAAAAACTGATGGCAGAAATTGATGGCCATGCTGATCAGCATTTAATTCAAGAGTTGCTGATGCGATCCCTGCGGCAGGCTATTTATACTCCAGAAAATATTGGACATTTTGGCTTGGCGTATAAAAGTTATGCGCACTTCACTTCGCCGATTCGGCGCTATCCTGATTTAATTAATCATCGTGCGATTCGTTGGATATTGCAGCGTGGAGCAATTAACGAATTTATTTATGACAACAAAGATATGCATAATTTTGGTGAACATTGTTCGATGACGGAACGTCGCGCAGATAAAGCCGTTAACGGCGTAATCAATTGGCTCAAATGTCGATTTATGGAAGACAAATTGGGAAAAACTTTTAACGGCGTAATTACTAATGTTACTAATTTTGGCGTATTTGTTGAGCTAAAAGATATTTATGTTGAAGGGTTGCTGCATATTACTTCTTTGCATAATGATTATTATAGATTTGATCCGATTAGTTATAGCTTGCGCGGTAAGCGCTCGGGAATAAGTTATAACTTAGGTGATCCAATTAAAGTTCTTGTGGCGGGTGTTGATGTTGATGCACATGAAATAGATTTTGATCTTGTGGAATAAACAATAATGAATGAAGAATATATTTTTGGTTATCATGCAGTTTTAGCACTGCTTGAGCATAATGCTGACAGAGTTATTAAGCTTTATTTACAGCGCGGACGCGATGATGCACGCGTGCACAAGGCGCTGCGGTTGGCAAAAGATGGCGATATTGCAACTGAAGTTGTATCTCGCGAAAAACTAGATTTTTTGGTAAGCGGCGCGAAACATCAAGGGCTAGTTGCAGAAAGTAAACAAGATGTGTTGCACAAAATGCAGTATGGCAACGAAGATCTAGAAGGATTTCTAAATAGTCTTGAGCACGAACCGCTGTTGCTGATTTTAGATGGGGTAGAGGATCCGCATAATTTAGGAGCGTGTTTACGTACGGCTAATGCAGCAGGTGTAGATGCAGTTATTGTTCCTAAGGATAATGCCGTAGGTATGACGAGCGTTGTGAAAAAAGTCGCGTGCGGTGCTGCTGAAGAAGTGAATTTTTTCCAGGTGACTAATTTAGCGAGAACTTTAGATTTATTAAAGCAGAGAAATATTTGGGTGTGCGGGGCTGATGCTGATGCAGAGCAAAGTATTTATGCGGCAAAGTTGACTGGCGGCATGGCTCTGGTGCTTGGTGCTGAAGGCAGTGGTTTGCGGTGCTTAACGAAAGAAAAATGTGATTTTTTAGTGAAAATTCCTATGTATGGCAGTGTGGCAAGTTTGAATGTTTCGGTTGCTGCAGGAGTTTGCTTGTTTGAGATGGTGCGGCAGCGCATGACAAAATAAGATAATGTAAAAAACACCTTTTTATGTAGAGCGTCTTGCGAGACGTCCTAATTACATTCTTGACGCGTATGGTCTCGCAAGGTACCATGATAATGAATTTAATCAAGTAATCCGTGAGAATAAGCATGCGAACCATATTATCTAATTGGTGCAATAAATATTTTTCTGATCCAGAAGCTTTTGCGATATTGGCAATTGTTTTGATTGCAATCATTGCTTTAAAAACCATTGGTTCAGTGTTTGCGCCAATTATTATAAGCATCATAATAACATACATTTTATATTCCGCATTTGCTTGCTGTCATTGCTGTATATATTATTTTTTTTAGTGCACTGTTTCTTATTTCTTTTTGGTTATTGCCATTATTATGGCAACAGTTGGTGGCTTTTTTCAGTAATTTGCCTCAAATCATTAATAATGGGCAGCTTCTGCTAGTTAGTTTACATAATAAATATCCCGCTTTTATTTCTTTGGCTTGGCTCAAGCAAATGACTTCAGGCGCGGCAGGACAAGTAACAGATTTAGGTAAATTTGTGTTTACATTTTCACGAGCATCTATTACCGGAATCCTTTCTTTAACTATTTATGTGGTTTTAGTCCCGATTTTAATCTTTTTCTTTCTTAAAGACAGTACGATATTAATTAAATGGGCGGAACATTTTTTACCAAAGAAACATAATGTGTTGAGTAAAGTCTGGGTTGAGCTGGGCGAAAAAATCGGAAGTTATGTTAAGGGCAAAGTGATCGAAATACTTATTGTGGGCTTTGTTTCATGGGTTGTTTTTTCTTTTGCTGGTTTGAATTATGCTCTGTTACTTGGTGCATTGGTGGGGTTATCCGTAATTGTGCCTTATGCTGGGGCGATCGTAGTTACGATCCCCGTTGTTATCGTAGGCTTGGTGAAATGGGGATTGACTGCGCATTTTCTTTATTTAATGATTGCGTACGGAGTGATCGTTGCTTTAGATGCAAATGTATTAGTTCCCCTTTTGTTTTCTGAAGCGATGAACTTGCATCCAGCTGCAATTCTAATTGGCATATTGGTGTTTGGTAGTTTAGGCGGATTTTGGGGCGTATTTTTTGCAATTCCTTTGTTAACTTTGTGCAATATTTTACTTAAAGTGTGGCCAAGGAGTGAATAATGCGAGTGCCTCGTAATCTTTCTATCTTTGCGGAGATAAGTGGTGTCAACGTTTGTATTTAAATGCGCGCTGTTTATCGCGTTCCCATTCGCGGCGTTTTATGTCTTGCCGTTTATCATACATTTTCTTTCCTTTCGCGAGGGCGATATCGATCTTAACCTTGTTTTTTTTC
>JBAZWD010000029.1:0-3000 GCA_041660525.1 Legionellales bacterium
AGCAACGTCCTAACGGCTCATGGCGAACCCTAGACAACCGTACTGCTGCATGTAAACCGGTTATACTAAGTATCCCAGGCTAAATTATTTTAGCTATTTGCCTCGAATTGTGCTAGCCTTAGAGTGTTACAATTTAATTGTGACATTTTTATTATTATTTTTTAGAAGGTTTGAGTTATGGCTGATTACGAAATGGGTACTGTCAAATGGTTTGACACTGCAAAAGGTTATGGTTTTATTATGTCTAATGATGGCGTTGATGTGTTTGTTCATTATAAGAACATTACTGGAGACGGTTATAAGACATTAAAACAAGGTCAACGAGTGAAATTCAGGGTTAAGGATGGTCCAAAAGGATTGCAAGCGGAAGACGTAACCAAAGCTGATGGCGAAGAATAAACATTAGCTTGTAAAATCAAAAAGCCTCTATTGCGAAATCGTAATAGGGGCTTTTTTGGTAAACGCCTAAAAATCCCGCGTTGTGCTTTAGGGGTAGCCGGATTACTTGTTTCGATGGTGGTTTGCTTAGAGAAGCAAGGTTTTATCAATGAACTGAGGCAGCAGCGATCTTGGATCAATTTCTTTGCGCAGCATCTTGCCAGCTTGATTTAGAACATAAGTTAGGTAAGCTCGAGCGTTAATGCCATGCAGCTTGCAGGTTTGTATCAAGCTATACAGCAAAGCTGCAGTATTTGCTGCGTCTTCGTTGCCGATAAACATCCAGTTTTTTCTTCCCAAGGCGAACGGTCGTATTTGGTTTTCTGCCAAGTTATTATCAATTTCTGCTTCGCCATATTCGATGTAGCGGCACAGATATTTCCACTGATTTAATGCATAAGTAATTGCTTTGCCAAGCGCGCTTTGGGGCGGAGCTAATGGCTCAGTTTTTTGTAGCCAAACTAACATTTCATCTAATATTGGCTTGGCATATTTTTGCCGCAATTCTTTGCGCGCATTAAAATCTAGTTTTTCTTCGCGCGCTTTTGCTTCGATCCCATATAATTTCTTGATGAAAGCGAGCGCTTCATCCGCTTTTCCAGTTATACCAATTTTTATAATTTCTGCAAACTTGCGACGACAGTGTGCCATACAACCTACGCTAATAATTCCTTCTTTTTTCCGCATCTGATTATATCCATCATAACCGTCAGTTTGCATAATACCGCTATAATTAGCTAAAGTTTTGTTGACTGTATCACTGCTACGATTGCTACTATATTCAAACAGCACAAAACGATTTTCAGGTTCTAAACTGTTGTAGCACCACATATAACCTTTGCTTTTTTGACTTAACATCGTAACCGGCGTTTCGTCTGCCTGTAAATTATGCGTATTATTTATTTCTGCTTTTAACGCTATGCCAAGCGGTGATAAGGCTTCGCCAGATTGCATTATCCAATTTCCTAATGTATTGGCAGGTATATCTATCCCTTGCTGCATAAATATTTTAGATTGTCGATAAAGCGGCATATGATGTTCATATTTGCTGATGATAACTTCTGATAATAAACTCGCCGTTGCCATGCTTTTTGCTATCGGAGTCTCTGGTTTTTTCGCAGATTTCGCGGTGTTGCAGCAGCGGCAAGAGTATTTGGGACAAACGTGTTCGATTACTTTTACCTGCGCAGGAATATATTCTAGTTGTTCAGAGATATCTTCGCCAAATTGTTCCATTAATTTGCCACATTTATCGCAATGTTTTTCTGCATCGGTTAAATCATGGTTTTGTTTTTCTCTTGACAGCTTGCTGGTATCTATCCTGCGACCGTTAGATTTTTGCTTTTTCCTAGTATAAGTTATGGTTTCTTGCTCGGGCTTAGCTTCTGCAGGAACCTTTCCCGCTTCCTCTTCTGTCGCATCAAAGAACGGCAGTTGCTGTTGTAGTCCATAATTTTCTTCAAGATGCGCTTCGCTTTTCTTGCCAAACTTTCTTAGCTTGTTTAAGGCTTCGCGCTCTTTAAAAACATTTATTACTTTGTTGGCGTAATCGAGCTTAGCTTTGAGTTGGGAGTTTTCTTCAGCGAGATTTTGTTTTTCTGTGTTGAGATTCTGATAGGCGTGCAATAATAAAATGTTTTCTTGCAAAGAATTACTGTTTTTTATCTCACGTTTCATACTGTAAATATAGCATAAAACACGTAAAAATACCTAAAAAAATGCAGAAAATTTTTTGCCTTCCCAGTTAGACAATAACTCCCAATCTAAACCCATCAGCAACCAATTTAATTGCTTGTTATCAATTTTTATCGTCTCGCCTTGATACGTTATTTTAAACTTACCAGTCTCCAGCCTTTTATACAGCAAAATAAAACCACTACCATGCCAGCCTAATATCTTTAGCTTATTTTTACTTTTGTTATAAAAAACATAAACCCCTTCTGCTGGATTATCTTTTAATTGCCCCTCGATTATTTGGCATAAGCCATCAATCTCTTTGCGAAAATCCACGGGCTTATCTGCTATCATAATTTTTACCGACTCCAACGTTATCTGCGTCATAATAACTCCTTTATTAAACCCACAACGTTGACTGTCTGTGATGATAACTTTAATGCGATACCATTTGGCAGCTGCACTTCCAGATAGTTAGATTGAACGCTTGCAAGCGCTGATACCGGAAAAAATTTTATAGTCGGCGCACAAGTTGATTGCGTTCTGTGCTTTTCTTCCCATAGCCAGCGACAGAGCTTTTTTAAATTCAGGTTGCGCTGCTTGCAAAAATCCGTCCGGCTCAAGCCACTTTTACGCCATTCTTCACATATCTGCTGCCGCTCTTCTTTGCTGCTGCTTTTTCTCTGCATAGTTGACATTTTTATTTCCTCGTTATTATCAATAAGAAAATAAATTATGCCAAACCCTGTTACCTTAACAAGTGGGGGATTCTTGATGGTTTACCTTTTTTGTTATGTGCGGCCAGTACGCGATAATTGTAATATAAAAAATGTCGCGCAAAGCATAGGCTCATGTAAATAAAAAATCGTTGTTTATTAAGATGTTGAG
>JBAZWD010000030.1:0-2862 GCA_041660525.1 Legionellales bacterium
TTTTGGTTTCACTGATTTTTTAGATGGTTTTTTTGCTCGTAAATATGGACAAGAAACGAAGCTTGGTGCCGCCCTTGATCACATTGCAGACAAATTTTTAATATTTTCAGCATTGGTTGCTTTGCTTGCGGTCGGTAAAATTTCATATGTTTGGGTCATTGCACTTATTGGCAGAGAATTTTTCATGATGAGTCTTCGTGAAATTGCATTAGAAAATCATGTGAAAATTAAAGTTTCGCCGTGGGGTAAATTAAAAACAGTTATTCACATTATGTTGATTATATGGTTAATTATGAGTCCGCTGCAGGGTGCTGAGAGCTATATTTTTAATACTATTCAGATACTATTGCTGGCAGCAAGTGTTATCATTTCCTGGGGATCGGCTTTTGATTATGTCGGTAAGTTGTCTTCTCAATTTAAGAAATAATAGAAAAGAGCTTGTTGTTTTGAATAGCTTCACCCTACATTTTCTACGAAAATTTCGGGGTCCGAGAGGCCGATGGGCCTCATCCGTTTTTCTTAAAAGCATGCCCGCTATAGTTTTAACGACGGCTGGGCGTTATGGGCCGCCGCCCACTAGATTCCGGCAATGAAGCGAAGGCGGAATTGCCGGTGTATGAAGCTAGCGACGACTGACTATAGTTGTCGCGGGACTTAAGATTAAGGTGAATAAGTCGGTGAATTATATTATTATTTAACTTAATACTGCATGTTATAATATAGATACATGTAATGTTGTACTCTTAATTTAAAAAGTAGGTAGTAAAAAATGAATTTTTCTCATGTCGCACAACTTTTTGAGACGATTGAAACCACTTCAAGCAGAACAGCAAAAACAGATCTGCTTGCAAGTTGTTTAAAAGATATGAGCCCGCACGAAGCTCAAATTGTTACCTATATTTCGATGGGTGATTTGTATTCATCATACGAAAATGTTCAATTTAATATTGCTGATAAAGGCTTGATCGAAATCATTGCGGTACTTTTAGATAAAAGTTCATCAAATATTTTGCAAGAATATAAAGATGCAGGCGATTTAGGCGATGTGATTCAACATGGTTGGCACGGAATCGATAACGGATTATCAATTGATCAGGTGTACAATGACCTGGTTGTGTGTGCAAATCTACATGGCAATGGTTCAACAGAATTAAAATTACACAATCTCGTTGCATTGCTTAAACAAGTTGATAGTTTATCAGCAAAATATATTATTCGCATGATTACCAAGACGTTACGACTTGGTTTTTCGGACATGACGCTGCTGGATGCTTTTTCATGCATGGCTGTGGGGAATAAGTCGATTCGCCCGATGTTAGAAAATGCATACAATATTTGCGCAGACTTAGGCCTTGTAGCAAAAAATTTAAAACAAGATGGCATTGCAGCCGTTGAAAAAATGACATCGATTGTCGGTGTGCCTGTTCGTCCATCTGCTGCAGAAAGACTTGCAACGTCACAAGAAGTGGTTGATAAACTTGGAACCTGTGCAGCTCAACCAAAATTAGATGGCTTTCGTTTACAAATTCATTTAGATAAAACCGGTCCAACTCCGATCGTTAAATTTTATTCTCGTAATTTAATTGATATGTCGAATATGTTCCCTGACATTGCTCAGCAAATTATACAGCTTCCTGTACAAAATTTAATTTGTGAAGGTGAAGCGATTGGGTATGATCTTGAGACCGATACTTTTATGCAATTTCAAGAAACGGTAAAACGAAAACGAAAACACAATATTGAACAAGCAAGTAGCGATATTCCATTGCGAGTTTATTTGTTTGATTTATTGTATTTAAATAACGAATCAACACTTGGATTAACACACGAACAACGTCGAATAAAGCTTGGGCAAGTTGTAGCATCGATGCACAATTCTGACGTTTTTTTAATTGATGAGAAAATTGTTTCGACCGGTAAAGAGCTTGAAGACTATTTTTTACAGACAATTGGCGCTGGGCTTGAGGGCCTTGTAGTTAAAAAACAGGATGCAATCTACCAGCCAGGTAAGCGTAATTTTAATTGGATTAAGCTTAAACGACAAACAGGACAAAAGCTTGGTGATACGATCGATACGGTTGTGCTTGGTTATTATGTTGGGCAGGGAAGAAGAACATACTTGGGAATTGGTGCATTTTTAGTAGGGGTGTATAACCCTGAAACTGATGCGTTTGAATCGGTTGCCAAAGTTGGTACGGGCATGACGGATATTGAATGGATCGATCTAAAGATTCGCTGCGATAACGTCATGATTCAGAAAAAATTAGACAATGTTTCAGTTGCTAAAAGTTTATATCCTGATGTGTGGGTGAACCCTGAAATTGTGTGCGAAATTCGTGCAGATGATATTACAAAATCACCATTACACACTGCAGGCAAGACTGATGAGAATTTAGGTTTTGCATTGCGCTTCCCCCGATTTGTGCAGTATCGTATTGATAAATCAGCTCATGATGCGACGACAAGTAAAGAACTTGCGCATTTGTATGAAATTCAGTATCAGTAAAAAATAGAAAATAGCGACATCTTTTTAAGGCATATCGCTATTTTTTATGAAAGTTATATTTTATAGTAAATTAAAGCCTACCTCCTGCCTTTTTGTACAGGTTGTTGTAATTGTTTAACATAGGCATAAAAAGTATCAAAATTTATAGGTTGCATCTTTGCAATATCTTGCATTGTTTTATTCATATCATTAGTTGATAAAGAGAAATTGTGGCCATATTGATTATTATTTATAGCGGATAGTAATTGACTAAACATTATGCTAAAAGTATTTATATCATTTTTAATAGCAGTATTTTGTAAATTTTTTAAATAAGAATTAAGCTCTGGAGATGCAAGCATTGCCTTGTGAAAAGG
>JBAZWD010000031.1:0-2679 GCA_041660525.1 Legionellales bacterium
CCTTTGTTGAAGCCTTTTATTTTATCTTCAGGATTATCTCGCGTAGTTAAAATCATAACTGGAACATTAATGCTGCGCGAGCGAACGTATTCTAATACTTCCATGCCACCAATTTTAGGTAACATCAAATCGAGTATTACGGCGTTAAATTGCTTGCTAACCATTTCCTTTAAGCCAGCAGCACCATCTTTTACCCAATTAACTTTCCAACCATGCAGCTCTAAACCTGAACTTAAGGCACTACCTAAAACCTCATCATCTTCAATCAATAAGACTTGCATTTTATCCTCCGAAAGCGTATTCCAACAAAAAGTGCAATAAAGAGTTAAATTAAACCAAACAAAACCTATTATATTAAATTTTAGTGAAAAATGAAAGGGTTATTTTGATCTTTTCGCTTTTTTGGCACTTTTTTTCACTAAAACACCGCCCCAGCCTTCTATTCTCGAAATTGCACAGCAGACAAAAAGCCAAAGAGCAGGCAACAACAGAGCGCGCAGGAGCCAAAACCAGCAACAAAGGTGCGGAAGCTGCGCGAGCGATGAAGCAATCAAGAATTTGAGATTATGGTTGCTTCGCAAAAACGCTCAATGACGAAGAACTGAGTTATTACAAACAAGCATCATGCCGCACTACGCTTGTTGCTTTTTGTCGTACTGATTCTGTGCAAATTTTTGATCATTTGCCACACTATGGTCAGCCGCCCAACGCTTCGGATCTATCGTACGCACATCAACATGCGCGGTACCATCACCGGAAAAGCCTAGTTTTTTCGCAGCAGCATAAGAAACGTCTAAAATACGGTGACAACGGAAAGGTCCGCGGTCGTTAACTTTCAATATCACGTGTCGACCATTCCCAAGATTGGTGACCATAACGTATGACGGTAATGGCAAAGTTGGGCTAGCGGCCGTCATCTTATAAAGGCTATAGCGTTCACGAGTTGAAGTATATTTGCCGTGAAAACTAGCACCGTACCAAGATGCCGTCCCGCGCGTATGATAGCCACGTGCGCTATGCAGCACAACATAACGATGGTGCCCGATCGTGTATGACTTATTGCCGTGAGGACTGCGCGGTTCAACTTTTGGCACAGCATCAGGTATTTTCGACGCATCAAAATCATATCGAGGTGGGCCATCATGATGCAAACCATTGGTATGATTAACACTACACCCACTTAGTTGCGCGAGGCAAAAAAATATAATAGAACTTAATACCACACCTTTTTGTAATTTTAGATACATGCACACCTCTTCAATAGTTACAAGAACGTGCATTATACCAGAAATACTGTAAAAGTCGACCCCCACACTGCTTTTTTCACTTTTACCCCTATATTTTGTGCTTTTTTTGTTACATGAGACACTAAATTGTAAAAAAATGCAGCAATTTTAAGGTGTTTTTAATACATATATAACGCTTGCTACTGGAATATTGCGCTGTTTTCGCAATACCACATGCTCGTGCCGTAGAACTTCAAAACCATGAATTTGCGCTAAATTTTCAATATATTTTTCATTATGCGCAAAACGCATTGATTTTTGCAGCAAATATGGATGAGTATCGGTTCGTTCTAAGGTAAAAACAAAAATCCCGTGCTTTTTAAGCGCTTTTGCACATAAAGCAAAAATTAGCACAAGATCACCAACATAAACTAAAACATCAGCGGCAATAATTAAATCAAGATCGCAATATTCACCAATAACGTCTTCCATGGAGGCACATAGCAATTCATCATAAATTTGCTTTGTTTGCGCCACATCTAACATTTTTTGCGATAAATCAACACCAATTAGTTTTTTAGCAGCAACCCGAAATTTTTCTCCAGCCAACCCAGTGCCGCACCCTAAATCTAAGATATTTAGCTTTTCCCGGCAAAATCCTATGATTTCCGTCACCGCAGCATAAAGCAATTGCGGCGCCTGATACTGCAATGCCGCCAAATGCTTTTCAAAATGATCAGCATATTGATCAAATAAATGTGTAACATATTCTTTGGGCGCTTTCTGCAACGAAAGATTTTCATCATTGGATAGCGCAGCAAGCATGTAATCAATCTCCTTATTTTGCGGGTCTATTGCATGCAGCACCTGATAATGATTAATCGCTTGCGCATAATCTTGGATATCCAAATAAATCTCTGCCAAATTAACGTTCACCTCAATCGCATCTGGCTTTAGCTCTAATGCTTTAGCAAAATAAATAATCGCATCACGATGCCTATGCAATTGCCGATAAATAACGCCCAAATTATAATAAACGTCAAACTCGGGTTTTATTTGTGACAAGCGCAAAAAATATTTTAGTGCCGCCTCAGGATTACTCATTAATAAAAACGTTGAACCAAGATTATAAAATGCTTCAGGATTTAATGGATTAAGATTTAGCGCCCTTTTAAAATGCCTAATCGCTGCCGTATATTTATTTCTATCAATCAGAAGTGCACCGAGATTATTGTGAGCACTAACATTCGCCGCATTAATGCGTAATGATTTTTGATAGTGTTTAATAGCCGAATCAATTTGTTGCACTTGCTGCTACAAGTATGCCAAATTATAATGCGCGCCATCATGCGTCGGTTGCATTTGAATTGTTGCAACAAAATATTTTTCTGCAAGGGTTAAGTTGCCTAATTTGAGGTACAAAGTTCCCAAATTATAATTAGCATCAACATAA
>JBAZWD010000032.1:0-2557 GCA_041660525.1 Legionellales bacterium
TATAATGACGGCCCATTTAACCCCCTTAACAGTTGCGTGATGAATTTCGGCACATAATTCTTTTGGCCGTTTGGGTGATTCTGTGTGTACAATTTTCGTTGGTCTTCCGCTCTTATCTACCACGGGGCCATCGGTGACTAACACCCCATCCCGTGACCCATCCACATAAACAGTAACACCTTTTAATCCCTGTTTCCAAGCTGAAAGATAAAGCGCCCCAACAACATTGGCATCCGTACCTTTAGGCAAATTTATAGTCGAACTTATACTATGGTCAATAAAGACTTGTTCTGCGCCCTGAATGTCTATACGTTTACGCCAATCAATTTGGTCGGACGTAATAAAATAGTCCGGCAATTTTGTGCCGCCCATTTTTTGAAAATAATTAGCCACATTTGAGTGGTATACAATAAATTCTTGCCAAGAATCTCCCATTGCATCAACATAATCAACTTTTACATTGCCATCACTAAAGTTTATCTTTTTGCGCCTTGTGTAAGAATTTCTAAATACAGGCTCAACACCAGAAGACACATTATATCTATTAAATTCACCCGCCTTGCTTACCAAAGCAACTGATCCGGTCGGGGCCTGAGTAAGCAATGCGATGTTTCTACGACCATGTATTCGCATTCTATTACGCAAATTTTGTGGCAAACGTTTAATAAATTCACAATTTAATTCTTTTTCAAAATTATAAACTGGAAACGCCCCACGTTTTTCTGCCAAATCTACAGAGGTATTATATGCCTGATCGCGTAAATTTTTATATATATTACTCGTTAATTCTAAAGCTTCTTTACTGTCATATTTAATACACAATTGAGCGAAGCAGTCACCTAAACCATGGGTACCAACACCAGTGCGTCTGCCCTGTTCGCCGGCCCTATATAATTTCTCCCATAATATCTTCTCTTCAACATCACATGCGCCCATAATTCGTTTAATCAAGCCTAATTCTATATCAATTAAATCATCAGCCATTTGTTGGCTTAGCGCCACATCCCGTTTAAATGCTTCCATGTCAAATGACGCGTGGGGTTCAAATGCGCATCGTACATATCCGGTTAAGTTAATAGAAATTAACCTGCAACTATCATATGCAGACAACGGTGCCTCACCACAAGGATTTGTACTACAAGTAAAAAACTCATCATAAAAATGTGCGGGAAGATTATTGATAATATTATCCCACATTAATAATCCCGGTTCAGCGTTTTTAGCCGCCGAATCAACAATAATATCCCAAACTTCTTTTGCGCTAATCATATAAGATATTGATGGACTGACAGAATCCACCGGCCACCTAACTTGATAATCCGTGCCGGCCTCGACGGCATTTAAAAATTCATCACTTAATCGCAAAGATATATTAGCTCCAGTTACCTTGGTGAGGTCATGCTTCATGGTAGCAAATTGCTTTACATCCGGGTGATGAACGGACATTGAAATCATCAAAGCGCCCCTGCGCCCCGATTGTCCAACCATACGCGTAACATATGAATAAAAATCAGCAAACGACCAAGCCCCAGTAGTGGTTCTAGCGGCATTATTAACGTGCGCACCCTCAGGTCGTAATGTTGAAATGTCAATTCCTATACCACAACGGCGTTTAAATAATTGCGCCATCTCTTTACCACTATCCATGATTCCACCCATACTATCTTGTGGGCTGGCAATTACAACACAATTAGATGCACTCATTAATTGCTGCGTATTACCAACTACACTCATAGGAGAGCCGCTTGGGACAATACGAGCAAACCTATCTAACGAATCTCTATAAACCGTATACCTCTCTTCATAATTTTCGCCATAATTTGCATCAATTTTAGCAAACTCTCTTGCCAATCTATCATGCATATCATGTGGGGTTAATTCTAAATAATTCCCATCGGCATCCCGCAAAGCATATTTATCTACAAATACTTTTGCAGACAAATCATTGCCATAAAAATACTCTTTTGATGCCTCAAAAGCTTCTTTATATGTATATGTCATATTTACTTCAATACCATTAATTGTTGTTTGATTTGCGCTTTTGCCTCTCGTAACAATTTAGCATATTGCTGTCTTGTTATATCTAGGTCTTTTAATACCGCCCTAACGGTACGTTCTCTAACGCCATTAAATCCATAGGTCATATTAATAATACTCCTATGTGGATCAGAAAGAGAATTTACCGCGCCTTCTATTGCGGAATGTTTCTCATCTTTTTCCGCTAGGCTCAGGGGATCTGGCCGCTCATCCATCATAATTGGCATTGTATTTGTTTTATACGGCTTTAATTCTTTGGCTTTTTTAATTGGGAACCTAATAGTAGAATGTGTATTGGCCGCTCTCGAAATGCGGGTGCTAATATATTTATCAGCCCACCATGAAAAACTTCCCTTATTAGGATCAAACGTATTAAACGCTAATATCAACGCCTCAAAACCGTCCTGTTCTAAATCAGGATGATTAGCAAATCTGCGATATTTGGCAGCCTTTATATTAACTAAATATGCGAATTTATTAGCACAATAATCTTGATACTTTTTAAATTCGGCCTGTTCTT